>CAJQRD010000010.1 GCA_905480605.1 uncultured Saprospiraceae bacterium
CAAAAGACTAGAAGGCATTAATTTATAGTCCGTTCCAACCAGAAAAGTTGCACTTCTCACCAAAAGATATTTTAAGAATTGGTATTTAACTATATTTACCATCAATTCCTAAATATCTAAATCTTTGTAATGAAATCAATAATTATTACTGCTTTTTGTTTGACATTTTTTGCGTTTCCCTTATTTTCTCAGAGTCCTAGTGCGATCTGATCCCACGGTTAAGAGCTTCCCAGAAAAATGACATCCCGTTTCCCATAGAAGAACTGCTAATACGTTTCAGATGGCGATTTTTTATTTCTTACAAATTGATTATGTTTTTATAATGGTTCATTTTGACAAATTAAATCAAATAAATTTCAAGACTTAACACTTGTAGGAAATTGTTTAATGTTGTCTGTCAGTTCTTGTACTATAGTCTTAATTTTTTACCTTGGCAATACAAATGAACATAAATTATCAAATGTTTAGATTAAGGGAAATAATACAGGAGGGGTTAAAATCGTTAGCCTTGCTGATCCCGAATATGATAAAGATGCGGGCTGCCGGAGCAATAAAAGTAGGTTTGTCTTCATCGAAGTATGGATTAAATCATGCTGATAATGACCCAGCAAATGAGATGCAAAACCTTTCTAACGTATTGGGGATAGATAGTGATGCGGGAGGAGGAAAGATTGTCAGATAAATAGATTCTGCAACTGCTCAAGATGGTTTTTAACAAAAGCATATATTGCTGTTAGAGCATGTAGCGCACATGTTCAAATACGTATAATTTAAGAGCTAAAAATGAAGGAACTGTTACAGGTCATACAGAAAATATTCTAAGTCTTATATAAATTGACTTATTCTTCCTATCATTTTACTATTGTTATTTGTCTTCATAAAGTTAATCGGAGTTTCTAACTATTTATCTTTGAATTTTTGATGCATATTTATTTGATAATAATATATTTTTTTAAGAAATCACCCAATAAAAAAAGGAGCACAATTTTTTGTACTCCTTTTTGTTCGTAGCCCGTAGGGGATTCGAACCCCTGCTACCAGGATGAAAACCTGGCGTCCTAACCCCTAGACGAACGGGCCAATATGTAATCTGCTTTTCTTGTAAAGCGATGCAAATATATGAATAATAAATCATCACATACAAGCATTTTACACATCTATTTTTATTTTTTTACAATCTTTTTTATAACTAATTGATCGTCAATATCATTAAGTTTTAAAGTATATATGCCTGATGCTAAATTTGTCTCGATTTTAGACGTTTTATTGGCCAAATTTCCCTTTTGGACTAGATTTCCAATCGCATCATATATGGCATATGACTTCAATTCACTATCCGGAGATGAAACCATTATATAATTGTCAAATGGGTTAGGGTAGACCTGAACGTTAATATTAACCAAAATGTCCTCAGAACTTGATACACTGGCATCAATAATGCTAAATGCATCAATAGCGGCTTCCATAACATGTCCACTGCTTTGTGGTGTGCGTACATCTGAAGCTATGAACTCGACTCTTAGATCTTTTGTTATATCAACAACATCTTTGAATGGTTTGGAAATCAAGTCACTCCAATTGTTTTGATTGCCAAAAATCGAATCTAATCTGACGCAAACCACATCATCACACACTTGAACATACATAGTATCATTAATAGGTCCGTCACCTGATGAATTGGCATACCAATACATATATTGAACTGTAGGGTCAACCATTTCGCTTACGTTAAAGTTTGGTGATACCAATACAACAGTTCCTTCATCTACATCATCAGTTCCAGCACCTCCACCACCGTTACCTGTAACGTAGCACTTTTCTCCAATGTCAGACGGGTCATCGCTTCCAGGGGCTATAGGCACTTCCGTAGAAAAAGTTGGAATCGGCACTTCTCTTACCCAATCACCACTTATGGCATCAGAAAATGTTAGCCATCCCAAATCCAGTTCAAATTCATCTCTGTATCCACGTTCCAATTCAAAGCTTAAATCTTGAGTTGTTGATTGTATTGGAAATCGAGCAGTATGATATCCCCACTGTCCAATTGTATAGGTATAATCAGAAGCGATCAATTCAGCAGAAAAAAGGCCCATGTCATCTGCTACCAAATCTTCCTCTCTTAATGTACTCTTCAGATTAATTACAGCATTTGGAATGGGTTCTCCTGATATTCTATCTACAACTTGACCAGAAAATATGGCTCTAGGTAGGATTGTCAATGAAACGTTTAATATCGTCGTTTCACCATTTACCAAATCAACTGGAACTGTTTTAGTTTCATAGTTTGGATGAGAAAATGTCACTTCATAACTTCCGCCTTTGGCCAATCCAGTTTTGTATTCTCCTGAAGCATCTGTTATGCCATCAGTTTTTTGAGATGATGAAATTGAAACATCAACAGCATTAATCATAGAGTTGTCTTCTGAATCAGAAACCAGCCCTTGAATCAAAGCCGCTCTATCATAATTCGGTTGTATAACATACAAACCAGTACTTCGATCACTTGCTAACACCAAGCCTGAAGGTAAGAATGGATAAGCGCCCCAACAACCACTGAATCCTCCGTCACCACCAAGAAATGTGTCAAAACTACCAACCTTTACAAGATTTGATGGATCACTGGCATCTATAACAACAACGCCATCTGTATAATAAGACGTCACCAAGAAACCATCTAAATAATGTGTGTTGTGAGGAATAACTCCTCGGCCTTCAGTTTCTAAAGGTCTATATTTATCCAGTGCAACAATATTTGTGGGATCAGAAATATCGTATGAATCAACATAAGCATTTGCTCTTTCATCTGTCGTAAAAATATAGTTTTGGTCATCAGAAGTCCACGCATTATGTGTGAAAGATGATGAAGTCTCGATACTTCCTAGTTTTATGATGGTGTCTTTTCGAGTGATATCATAAATGGCAATTTCACCAACATTGATTTCCGAAGCATAAAGAATATCATTTTTAACATAGACATCGTGAGAGTATTCTTGATTGTTTCCACCATGAATTCCAACAATTGGAGGATTCCATTTGTCTTGATTCAAATCAAAAACGATGGCCTTATTAGCGTCAGTAATTCTACATCCAGACAAATAACAAAAACCATTTTCATCAATATATAAATTATGACACTCCGCTAGGTTTTGTGGATTTGGGACAGCAATCTCAGGATTGATGTATTGAAATCTAATACTATCTGGCGCCATACTCATATCAATTACAAGCAAGCCATCATCTCCATTATCTGCAGTCACATATATATGGTCTTCCCAACTTTTAATATCTCTCCAAGTTGAATTGTCACCTACTATTTGAGCACGTTCAATAGGATTAGCAGGATCTTCAAGACTCCAGATCCAAGTATTCGTTTGACTTCCAACGATAGCATACTCCGTACCTGCAGCATCTACATAGCCCCAAATATCATTTCCAGCTTCATTTATTTGTACATTAGAAACCAAGGTCATATTCAAGTCTTCTTGAGCTGAAATATGGACGGTTGTCAATAGTAGAAGTGCCAACATTACATTTTTTATCATATCCTTTCTTGTTTAAATTGTCCGCGAAGTTAATACCTTATTTGATATTATAAATTTTTATAAAGTATCTAACTTGACAAAAGTCTCTAGTTAAGTCCTTGAATATTATAAACTTGTAATTTTTTTATTGGTTATTAGCAAGATTTGAAAACTCTGGTGCCGAGTTCTTGTTTCAGTAAATTGTTAGGAGAGAGTTTACTGGTGGCAGGTAGTTGAAAACTCGCATTTAAGGTATATCACTAGTTTCTCCAAAATAATTCATAATCCATAATTCATAATTTTTCAAATCTTTTGGTTATACGCTAAATTTAAAACACTAGTTCCATGTCCTTGTTTCAGTAAATTGTCAGAAGAGAGTTTACAGGTTGCTGGACGTTGAAAGCTCGCATTCAAGGTATATCGCTAGTTTTCTCCAAAATAATTCATAATCCATAATTCATAATTTTTCAAATCCTTTGGTAATGCGCTAAATTTAAAACACTAGTTCCATGTCCTTGTTTTAGTACATTGTAAGTAGAGATTTTACTGGTAGCAGGTAGTTGAAAACTCTCATTTAAGGTATATCGCTAGTTTTCTCCAAAATAATTCATAATCCATAATTCATAATTTTCTAAATAATACATTATACACCTGCTCGAATAATGTCCATGCAAAGGTCTCTGACCTCTTACACTTACTTACTAACGATCCAAAACCATAACCGTCAATCGACTAACACAAACCTTCTTCCCATCTTCATTGACAATATCAATCTCCCAAATATGAAGTTTACGGCCAATTTTAATCGGAGTCACTTTTCCATAGACAAATCCAGAAGTCGCAGACTTCAAATGATTGGCATTTATTTCAATACCCACAATTGACTTTTTGGAGACATCATCAATAGAGAGAACAGACGCCACAGAACCCAACGTCTCAGCAAGTACAACAGATGCCCCACCATGCAGTAGCCCCATAGGTTGCTTGGTTCTATGATCCACAGGCATTTTGGCAATAAGATAATCATCACCAATTTCAGTAAATTCAATACCAATCGCTCTGCAAATTGTATTGTCATTCACGGCATTAAGACCTTCAAGTGTAGGATTGTTCTTCCAAATCATATTTAGTGTACTTTTGAGGCGGTAATTTATGACATTAAATCAATTAATGATTAATAAGTAATAATGTATAATTACAAAAATGAGAGAATTGAAAGATCAGTATTTGATGAAGTACGTGCTTGATGGCTTCATCTTACAAAGCTTATGGCGACGAACTACCAGGCAAATTATAAATAAAAAACTTTGAACATGAAAATCTTCCACAATCCAAGATGCACCAAAAGTAGAGAGACACTAGCCTTACTCAAAGACAATAAGGTAGAGCCCGAAGTGTTCTTATATTTAGAAGAAAGACTAACTCAAAAATATCTCAAAGAAATCGTTTCAATGTTGGGCATTTCTGCGTTTGAATTGGTTAGAAAATCGGAAAAAATCTACAAGGAAGAATATAAAGGCAAGGAACTGACAGAAAATCAATGGATAAAAGCAATGGTTGAAAATCCAAAATTGATTGAAAGACCAATCGTTATTAAAGGCAATAAAGCTGTAATAGGAAGACCACCAAGCAACGTTCTGGAGCTACTGTAAGGGGTTTTAGTTGTGAATTAATATTGTTATCTCATTTAAAAAGTATTCTCACCAAGGTCTCTGTATAAATCTGAATATAGATATTGAAGTGTAAAGTTGAATGTTTGGTCGTCTGTTGGGCAGTCGGCGGCGAACTATTTACGTCTGCGGCTTGGTCTTAGAAGAAGACCATGAGCAGTAAATAATGTAGCTGAGGGTTTAGAGAAGAGCAAAACGACTTTGCAACAGACTAGAATTTTTGGCTACTTTTTTTTCAATGAAAAAAGTAGCATCTAATAAAAAACAACAAATTACTCATTGTAGTCTAATTATACTATCATTTAATTTACTTCAAATTACCCTCAATAAACTTTTTAATATTAGATAGTTGAGTAGGAGCAAACTTTGAACCTTTAACATATTTGTTAAGCCAAGTGGTTTGTCTTTTTGCATAACGTCTTGAATTCATTTGTACTTTGGCGATGGCTTCATCCTTTGTGGTTTTGCCATCAAAATAATCAAAGAACTCTTGATAACCAACAGTTTGAAGTGACTTTAATGATTTGTGTTCATGAACTGATTTGGCTTCTTCGATAAGTCCAGCCTTAATCATTTTTAATACCCTGTTGTCAATACGTTCATACAGTTTTGAACGTTCAATTGCGAGGCAGATGTGTATGGTATTAAAGTCACGTGGAGGCAATTCTTGTTTTACAAAACTTGTATAGGTTTGGTTAGATTCTTCAATAACACAAAGCGCTCGGATGATGCGCCTTGAATTGAAAAGATCTACTTTTTCGTAATATTCTATATCACGTGATTTTAATTCTTCTTGTAAAGTTACAAGTCCTTCCGCAATAAGTTTTGTGTTGTAGGCTAGGACAGTTTCTTTTTTAATATCAGGAAATTTATTTAAGCCATGACACACAGCTTGTACGTACAGACCAGTTCCACCACTTAAAATAGAGCTGCCATTGCTTTCAAAATCTTTCTCAATTTCAGCAAGCGCTTCTCGTTCAAATTGCCCAACACTGTAATCTTCAAAAATTGAAACGTGGTCTACAACTTTTATATGATTGTCTATTATTTCTTGCTTACTCGGCTTAGCAGTTCCAATAGATATTTCTTTATAAATCTGACGACTGTCCGCAGAGATTATATGACCACCATAAATCTTACTTAGTTTATAGCATGTTTCTGTTTTACCTATGCCAGTTGGCCCTGAAACAACAATTAAATTTCTGCTCATTTTATAAGTTAAGAGTGATTACAAACATAGGTATTATTGTCTTTATATTTATTATGATATAGGTTTTATCAATTGTAGTCGTCTTCTTTTACTGAATATTTCTTTTTGATTTAACTATGCAATTAAATTATTACCAAGTTTATAGAAAGTCATTCTGAATATTAGGTTACTAGGTATAAATTCTTCGTTTAAATTTATTCAAAAGGTTCATCTTGCAGTCGTCAGTTGTTCTGTCGGGGCGTTCATTTACGTCGTGGTTTAGGCTTTGAAGAAGCTGGATGAAGGTAAATTATTAGCTGAGGAAAGAGAGAAGAGCAAAACGATCTTACGAGTGACTAGAATTTTTGGCTACTTTTTTTCAATGAATAAAGTAGCATTTAACGAATAATAATTTAATGAATATCCCTAAATGGAGAAAACAAGTTACCCTAATATTGTCATTTACATCAAATAAATAATAAACCATTAATTCCTTAACTGTAATACGTATTTTCAAGCTTGAAATAGAATTGATCACAATAATCTAACCTGACTTTAAAAATATGAAATACATAATTTATCTCTCCTTATTGTTTTTGGCTTGTCAAGAACCAGTACCTTCAGTTAAAATCAGTGAAGCTTCTACTGATAATAAAACCAAACCTGATTTTGCTATGGTCATTCATGGTGGAGCTGGTACAATTTTAAAGAAGAATATGACGCCAGAAAAAGACACCGCGTATAGGAAAGCACTAAATGATGCACTGGAGATCGGTCACAGAATATTAAGTGATGGGGGAACAAGTACAGATGCGGTTATTCAAACAATCGCTTTTATGGAAGATTCTCCACTTTTCAATTCCGGGAAAGGGGCTGTTTTTACACATGATGGTAAAAATTCCTTAGACGCTTCAATTATGAATGGCAAAGATTTGAATGCTGGAGCAATAGGAGGTGTTAGCAATGTTAAAAATCCAATTAAAGGAGCGTATGCTGTTATGGAAGAATCCGAACACGTTTTTCTTTCGGGTAAAGGAGCAGAAGAATTTTGTAAAGAACAATCTCTTGATATTGTTGACCCTAAATACTTCTTCACGCAAAAAAGATGGGATAGTCTTCAAAGAATACTTGCGAAAGAAGCCTCTACGGGAGACATTGATACTGAAAATCCTGATTACAAATATGGTACGGTTGGCGCTATTGCATTGGATAAACAAGGCAATATTGTCGCTGGAACTTCTACTGGAGGAATGACCAATAAAAGATACGATAGGATAGGCGATTCTCCAGTTATTGGTGCTGGGACTTATGCAAACAATAAAACATGCGGTGTTTCTTGCACTGGACATGGTGAGTTTTTTATCAGGTATGCTGTAGCGCATGATGTTTCGGCAATGATGGAATATGCAGGCAAGTCATTGGAAGAAGCGGCGACAGAGGTAATACACAAAAAATTAATGCCAGCTGGTGGTTCTGGAGGTCTAGTGGCTTTAGATTATAATGGCAATGTTTCTATGACTTTCAACACCGCTGGCATGTATCGTGGATATACCAACAAGAATGAAACATACGTCGCTATTTATAAGAATGAATAAATATTATCAATCTTTTTTATTCCCATATAAAATAAATTACATTTGTTATTGATTGATAATGAGTTAATCATAAGTCATTGAACGACAGATTAAAACCTTACAAATGCAGGACTTTTTTAAGAAAAATTGGATTCACGGAGCGGTATTATTGTTCTTTTTTGCAATAAGTTTAGCGAGTTTCTATCCCTCTCTTCAAAATAAGAGGATCAACCATTCCGATACTACGGTTGGTATGGCTCAAGAAACTTATGAATATTATCGCCAAACCGATGAGGTATCAAGGTGGACAAACTCTATGTTCGGGGGGATGCCAACTTATTATATTTGGGGGAAATACAACAAAGATGCTGTTGATTTATTAAGAGATGCATCCAAGCTTTTTATAAGCTTTGAGGTAGGTCTATTCTTTAGTGGGATGTTGTTTTTTTACATCTTGCTTTTGGTCTTTGGTGTATCGCCTTTGCTTTCCTGTTTTGGAGCTGTGAGTTTTGTATTCTCGACCAATAATATTGTTTTGCTAGATACCGGTCATGTGACCAAACTCTATGTGATTTTAGCATCTCCTATGATACTGGTTGGAATTGGTTTGATGTTTAGGCAAAAGCGATTGCTTGGGTTCTTATCTTTTGCCTTAGGAATGAGTTTGAGTATCAAATGTGATCATCCGCAAATGACATATTATTTAGGATTGACCTTAATTCCTTTAATGCTCGTTTATCTCTATACCTACTTTAAAGAGAAGAAGTTAAAAGACTATTTTATTAACTCTGGACTTTTAATACTTGGAGTTTTATTGGGTGTGGCAACGTCAGCACCTAGGGTATTATCAGTAGCAGAATATGCATCGGAAACTATGAGGGGTGCACCAGTTTTAGAAAAGGCATCATCTTTAAGCAGTAGTTCGGTGGATGGATTGTCCTATGACTACGCGATGAGGTGGAGTAATGGAGGTGTTGATCTTTTGCAAAGTTTTATACCTTTTGCAGTTGGAGGATCAAACAATCATATGTTGTCTTCAGATAGTTATTTTGCCAAGGAACTTAGAAAGAGAGGTCAAAATACAAGGAACGGGGTAGGTGCTCCCATGTATTGGGGAAAGTTGCCTTTTACCTCAGGTACAATTTACTTTGGCGCTATTGTTTTTTTACTGTACTTCATATCTTTATTTACGCTCAAAAGCAAACTTAAATGGTGGTTGTTTTCTGGAGTATTGCTAACAATGTTGTTGTCATTAGGAACCAATTTCGATTCGCTTACGAGGTTCTTTTTTGACTACGTACCCTTGTATAATAAATTTAGAACTCCCAATTCAGTATTGTCAGTAACGCCATTGCTGATAACTTTTGGTGCCTTTTGGGGCTTACATAATATATTGACCAATAAAGTTAATCTAAAAAGGGTTTTGTATCCTGGATTGGCTTTGGCCTTATTCTGCTTTGGATTTGCATTCTTAGCGCCTGTCTTTTTTGATATGGTAGGATCTAGTGATGCTAGATATGCTCAAATGGGACTAGATACTAGTATATTGGTTAAAGACAGAGCTGATTTGGCACAATCTAGTGGCACTAAATCTGGGTTTTTAATGCTTTTGACCTTATTAGGAATATGGGCTTTCTATAATGATAAACTGAAAAAAAATATTGTAATCGCTTTGATTGGAATATTATGTCTATTTGATCTTATGAGTACAAATTCGTCCTACTTTTCAACGGATAAATATGTGTCTAGAACAAATTTGAAAAAGCTTTTTGCTCCTAGAGCGGTTGACAATCAAATCTTACAAGACAAGGATCCGAACTATAGAGTTTTGGATATGAGTATCCCAACTTATGAATCAGCTTCATCATCGTTTCACCATAAAACGATTGGTGGTTACCATGCTGCCAAATTGGTTAGATACCAAGATTTGATTGACTTTCATTTGAGCAAGAACAATATGAATGTTCTCAATATGTTGAATACCAAATACTTTATTGTCAAAGATGAATCTGGCAAAGAGGCAGTTCAAAGAAATACTGCAGCACTTGGCAATGCTTGGTTTGTGAACAACATAAAAATGGTAACTTCAAATCAAGAGGAAATAGAAAGCCTTGATGATTTTGATCCATTAGGCACAGCAGTAGTACATCAGGAATTTAAAAATTACATACTGTCAAATGATTATAACAAATCAGGGAGTATTAAATTGAAGTCATATTTGCCAAATGAATTGGTTTATAATGTCAACACAACCGAGAATCAATTTGCAGTATTTTCTGAAATTTGGTATGGACCTAATAAAGGTTGGCAAGCATATATCGATGGCAAGCCAGTTGATCATTTAAGAGCGAATTATGTATTGAGAGCTTTAAATATTCCTTCTGGGCAGCATGAAATAAAATTCACTTTTGATCCTCAAAGTGTTAAAACAGGTAATATAATAGCCATGATATCTAGTATTTTACTTGTTTGCTCATTATTGCTTTACTTTTTAAATTACTTAAGACCAGAGGATAAAAAGTGGATCAAGATAGATTAATAAGAATTGTTCATTTAAGTTGCACATGAAAAATCAATTTTAATAACTGTTTTATATGAACAGGATTGATTCGGCATTCTGAATTTTAGGTGTAAAAGGATTAAAAATCGTTAAAAACAATTGTATGAATGATCTATGAATGAATGATCTCGAAGAGTGAAGTACGACAGTGCTTCAAATGAATGAACCACGAAAGTGGCTGATTAACTAAAAGGCCACCCATCCGCTATCACGGTTCATTCACTTAGAGTTCTAAAGAACTCGACTACTAACGCAGATCGTTCATTCATGCTTGTTTAGGTTTTTAATTTTTTGGAACCGTTAAGAAATACAGTACTCCTAGATTTTTCCGTGCCTTCTTTAGTACCTAAATACAGTGGACAAGGTTGTTTCGTTTTTGTAGTAATGACAAAATGAAAGCCCTGCCGCCCCCGTCGAACAGAGCTTGATAGCGGCGAGAGGCGAGTAAAAGATGAAATTGTAAATATGATTTTGATAAAATAATGCATTTTAGATGCGCTATTCAGTAAATAATTTAAAAACTCATTAGGAAAAATTATCTTTGCCTCAATGCAAAAAGGGAGACAAATATTAAGTTCTGAAGCTTTTCACATCACATTGATGCGTTTGGCCCATCAGATTATAGAAAATTATGAGTCTAACGAGTCGATTTATATTGTAGGCATTCAAGAAAAAGGAGTTGTTCTTGCCAGCAGACTTATCGATATTTTAAATGACAAACTAAAGTCTCCAAAGATTGTCTTTGGGAAACTGGATATTACATTTTATCGAGATGACTTCCGAATAAGAGAGAAACCAATAATTGCCAATTCCACGCAAATTGATTTTGATGTAGAGGGCAAAAGGATATTGTTGGTAGATGATGTCTTATATTCTGGTCGCACAATTCATGCGGCGATGGCCGCACTGCAAGACCTGGGAAGAGTAGGTCAAATTGAGTTGTTGACAATGGTGGACAGACGATTTAACAGACATCTTCCAATTAAGTCTGATTATACCGGGATTCAAGTTGATAGTTTGGATGAAGCTTATGTGAAAGTGCAATGGAAGCATATTGAAGGTAAAGACCAGGTAATGATATTTTCTGCAAACAAGCAAAGCAAAACATGAGTGAAGGAAAATTAAGTACCAAACATTTACTAGGTATTAAATATATCAATGCTGATGATATTAACTTGATCTTTTCTACAGCTGAACAATTCAAAGATGTAATCAATCGACCAATAAAGAAAGTGCCTTCCTTAAGAGACGTGACAATTGCAAATCTGTTTTTTGAAAATTCGACAAGGACAAAACTCTCATTTGAATTGGCTGAAAAAAGATTATCGGCTGATGTTATAAATTTTTCATCATCATCAAGTTCTGTAAAAAAGGGTGAGACGCTTTTAGATACTGTCAACAACATATTATCGATGAAAGTTGATATGGTTGTTATGAGACATCCGGCACCCGGAGCACATTACTTTTTATCCAATCACATTGATGCTCAGATCGTAAATGCAGGTGACGGTACTCATGAACATCCTACACAAGCGTTGTTGGATGCTTTTTCAATGAGGGAAAAAGTGGGAAATCTTCGTGGCAAGAAAATCTGTATTTTCGGTGATGTCAAACACTCAAGAGTTGCACTTTCTAATATATACTGCCTACAAAAGTTAGGTGCTAAAGTAAGAGTTTGTGGACCTCCAACATTGATTCCAAAACACATAGGAAAATTAGGAGTTGAAGTTTCATATAACGTTCAGGAGTCTTTGCAATGGTGCGATATAGCCAATATTCTTAGAATTCAATTGGAAAGGCAAGATATCAAATACATTCCTTCATTACGTGAATATTCAATGTTTTACGGTATTAACAAGCAAATGTTAGATCGCTTGGATAAAGAAATTGTCATAATGCACCCAGGTCCAATAAATCGTGGAATTGAAATTTCCAGTGATGTGGCAGACTCTGAACATTCAATAATACTGCAACAAGTAGAAAATGGAGTGGCGATTCGAATGGCGGTTTTATTCCTTTTGGCAAATCAAAGAGGCCAATCAATCAATTAAAATTTTCTTAAAACGTGAATTTGTTAACAATTTGCTTGAATTTTGCTGTTGTTAACTTCAGATACTGATAAATACGATAAAATGTTATATAGATTTAATAGAGTTTTTGCAATTCTTACTTGCTTGTTTTTCTTTTCCAATACATCAACCTTTGCTCAGCATAAAATTGAGTTTCAAATAGATAACTACGAGAAAGATTCCGTTGTTGTGGGGTATTATGTTTTGGATAAGCAATTGGTGCATGATACTTTGGTGTCGAAAGAAAAGGGAAAGTTTACTTTAATTGATACACTTGCTTCAGGCGTTTATATTCTATTAACTATGCCTGACAATGAGTTTCTACAATTCATTGTAAATGAGAACGAGCCAGAATTTAAAATGGAATTTGATTTTAAAAATAAGACAGAAGTCAAATTCACGGGTTCAAAAGATAATCAGGTATTTCAAGATTACGTAGATTTTTTAGGTATTAAAAGACCAAGAGCAGAATTATTAAGGAATACGATTGCAGCGCTAACTGAAAGCGAGAGTGAAGTTGATCCTGCTTTTCAAGCTGAATTGGATAACATCGACAAGGATGTTGTTGAAATGCAAGCGAAACTTATATCAGAGCATCCTGACCTAATTAGCACTCTACTACTAAAGGCAAACAAGGAAATTGTCCTGCCAACGTTTGACAACACAGAAAAAGGTCAAATGGCACAGTATCTTTATTACAAGGATCATTATTTTGATTTCATCGAAATGGAAAACCCAAATACTTTGAGGACACCATTTTTATATAAACGTGTAGATTATTATATTAAAAAATTAACATCTAACAGTCCAGATAGTATTGTCAAAAGTATTGATACTGTCTTGAAACTGATGGAGCCTTCTGAAGAAACATACCGATACTATTTAAGTAACTTTTTAAATGAATACATTCAAACTAAGATAATTGGTTACGATGCTGTTTTTGTTTACCTCGCTGAAGAGTATTATGCAAAAGGCAAAGCACCTTGGGTAGAAGAAGAAAACCTTTTAAAAATATTGGACCGAGCGAAAAGAATGAAACCCGTGCTTCTTGGAAAGACAGTTCCTGACATTATGGTTTATGGAGAGGATGGCTCACCAATTTCAATTGATTCAATCGATTATGAATACCTGGTACTTTTATTTTGGTCACCTGATTGTGGTCATTGTAAAAAGACGATGCATGAGTTCGTAGAGTTCAATGATAAATACAAAGAAAAAGGTATCAAAACATTCGCAATTTGCACCAAGTTAAAAGACAAAACAAAAGACTGTTGGGAAATGATCAAGGAAAAAGAAATGCTTGGCTTCTACAACGGTGCAGATGAATTTCACAAGTCACGATTTAAGGTTAAATTCAATGTTGATACAACTCCAAAAGTTTTTATTCTTGACAAGAACCGAGAGATCTTAATGAAAAACATTGCAGCTTCGCAATTAGAAAGAGTCTTCGAAGAAATTGCCAAAATCAAAGAACAAGAAAGGACAAAGTAATTAAATGTCAACCATGCTTCTATGTGAACAATGCTTCAATGTCAATAAATACTTAATAATAGTGCATTAAGATATTGTTGACATTGTTACATTGTAATCTACAGCTTATTGCTCTCAACAATCTTTATCAAATCATCTTTGTAATTCTTACCAATAGGAATGCTCTTAGGTTTCCCACTTTCTACTATTTCGATTGAATTACCAACAACAGCTTTGATCTTACCAATATTGACTATAAAAGACCTATGCACACGCATGAATAAATCAGAAGGCAATTTACTCTGTAAGCTCTTCATTGTTTGGAGTGCAATAACACGACCTACTTCTTTTTTTATGATCACATAATCTTTAAGACCTTCAATGTATAGAATTTCGTTAAAGTGAATTTTAATTAATTTCTTATCAGCTTTTACAAAGAAAAAGTCATCGCTATTTGTTTGACCCGTTTTCGGATCCATAGCTTCTTTGGCCTTGTTTACTGCTTTGAAAAATCTGTCAAAAGCGATGGGCTTTACCAAATAATCAACGGCGTTAAGTTCAAAGCCTTCAACTGCATATTCTGTATAGGCCGTTGTAAATACAAACTTAGGAGGATGGCTCAATGACTTGATCAATTCGATTCCTGTCATTTGTGGCATTTGGATATCTAAAAACACCAAATCAATATCTTCCTTTTGAAGTATTTCATTCGCTTCAATGGCATTGTCACATTTGGCAACAAGTTCCAAATCTGGAATTTTATCTATATATGTTTCAATAATATCTAAAGCCAAAGGCTCGTCGTCAATAATTAATGTTTTTATCATAATGTTATATTAGTTCAGTTGTATGTTTAAATATACTTTAAATGTATTCGGTTTCTCTTCGATATTAAGTTTATGCCTCTGGGGATATAATAATTTTAATCTTCGTTTGACATTTTGAAGCCCAATTCCACCAGATTTTTTTTCAATGTTTTTCTTTGGTATTGATGGCGGCTTCGAATTTTCAATAGCCAACTCAACACTCGCGTCTCGTAAATCTAAATCAATAGTTACAAATCCAGATTTGATTTGATTATCGAGTCCATGCTTAAAACTGTTTTCTAAAAAGGGAATAAACATCAAAGGAGCTATCATTTGTGATTTTATTTCCCCTTTAATATCAAAAGTTATATCAAACTTATGTCCCTGTCTTAATTTTTCAAGTTCTATGTAGTTCTTAACATAATTGATTTCCTTTTCCAAGGATACTTTTTTTTCATTGCTTTCATAGAGCATATATCTCATCATTTCGGATAATCTGAGCACAATTTCTGGCGCCAGGTCTGACTTTTTTAATGTCAAAGCATATAAGCTATTCAAAGTATTGAAAAAGAAATGAGGGTTTATTTGAGATTTTAAAAATTTAAGTTCCGATTGTAAATTCTGTCTTTCTAAAGCTATCTTTTCATTTTGATGGATCAACCAATCTGTAAGTATCTTGTATAAAGTTGATGCCAGGCCTACGAATAAATTAATTAGAGCAAGAATAGATTGATTATCAATAAATTGCCTAACGTCTTCAGTATTCCTTTTATATAATAGTATCATTGATGAAGTCGCAATTGGACTTATCAGAATCACCAAAAGAATTAGTGATAGAAGGTATATGATGGGTTTTTTATTCTGTAAGTACTTTGGAATCAGGTATAGAATATTTACATAAACAATTATAATCCAAAAACTTATGTCAATCAGATGCCTGATCATCTTAAACCAAGTTGGAAGATCCACATCATCAATCAGTATCAAAAAGAAGTAAAGCAATACCCAGAAACTAACGTGCAAGAACTCCTTAGATCTAAAGAGGTCTTTATTCAAGTTTTTAAAGTCTACCCAATTCATAATAGCAATTTAGCAATATATCAAGAAAGGTTGTCTTATACTTAGACGAAAACCATAGTAAAACAGATTTATTTGATAACTTTCAAGAAATAACTTAAAAAATGAACTAAATAATAAATGATTGGTTTTAAATTGGTCACGCTTTTAATCAAATAATATAAATTAATGAGTTATTCTAAAAAGGAGAATTACGATAAGAAAACAACTGACGCAATAAAAAGTAAATATACTTCTATTATTAAGTCAATTGGTGAGGATGTCAAACGAGAAGGATTGGTTAAAACGCCAGAAAGAGCTTCAAAGGCTATGCAGTTTTTGACTCAAGGTTATGATCAAGATGCTAAGAAGATATTAAGAAGTGCTATGTTCAAAGAAGAATATGGTGATATGGTAATTGTGAAGGATATTGAGCTCTATTCACTATGTGAGCACCATATGTTGCCGTTTTTTGGTAAAGTACATATCGCATATATTCCAAATGGTTATATTGTTGGTTTGAGCAAACTGCCTAGAATTGTTGATGTTTTCGCTAGAAGACTGCAAGTTCAAGAAAGGTTGACTCACGAAATATTAGAAGCTATTGATACTGGTTTGAAACCATTAGGAGTTGCTGTTGTAATTGAGGCTGCTCACATGTGTATGATGATGAGAGGTGTTGAAAAACAAAATTCTAGTACTACAACTTCAGCGTTTACCGGTGTTTTTAAAGAAATGGAAACCAGAGCTGAGTTTTTAAGACTAATTGGCAAATAGAAAAATTATACTTTTTGGGGTATAATGTTTCACATTAAAAACAGTTAAACATTGGATCATTGTTGTAATGATTATTACCTTTGTGTCCTAAATTTAAATGTATTAATGGCAGTATTATTATTTCCTGGTCAGGGATCCCAACATGCGGGTATGGGCAAAGAAATGTGTGAAAAACATTCAAGAGCTCAAGATTTGTTTAGTCAAGCGGATGAAATCTTAGGTTTCGGTTTGTCAAAAGTAATGTTTGAAGGCACTGAAGATGATTTGAAGAAGACTCAAATCACTCAACCTGCTGTTTTCTTAAATTCTTATGTGCATTATGCTGTAAACCGTGAAAATGTAGAAACTTCTGCAGTAGCTGGACATTCTTTAGGTGAAATAACCGCTTTGACAGTTAATGGAGTTCTTAGCTTTGAAGATGGATTGAACTTGGTTTACCAAAGGGCAATGGCTATGCAAGATGCTTGTAACAATACGGAAGGAACAATGGCAGCTATTCTTGGGCTTGAAGATGATGTAGTGGAATCACTTTGTGAATCTTCTGAGGGTATAATCGTGGCTGCAAACTACAATTGTCCAGGTCAGTTGGTTGTTTCAGGAGAAATTTCTGCTATTGAAAATATTGTGGAGGCTGCAAAAGTAAAAGGAGCCAGAAGAGCACTTGTGTTAAATGTAGATGGTGCTTTCCATTCACCTTTGATGATTTCTGCTCAAGATAAATTGCAGCAAGCTATTGAGACAACAACGTTTGCCAGTCCAACCGCTCCTATATATCAAAATGTTTCTGGAAAAGCAGAAACTGATCCTGAAATCATTCAATTGAATTTAATAAAGCAATTGACAGATTCTGTACGATGGACTCAAAGTATGCATAATATGATAGCAGATGGTCACAAGCAATATATTGAATTTGGTGCTAAAGTATTAAGTGGATTTATGAGACGTGTTGATAGATCTTTAGAAGTTACTCAGCTTTAACTGATATGAGC
This sequence comes from uncultured Saprospiraceae bacterium, assembly GCA_905480605.1. GTDB lineage: Bacteria > Bacteroidota > Bacteroidia > Chitinophagales > Saprospiraceae > RFSX01. Next base: position 17,682 of record CAJQRD010000010.1, read on the forward strand.
AATATAAAAGAATTAAATGCAGGGAAGATTCTCATAGCAGAACCTTTTATGACAGAACCTACATTTAGCAGGACTGTAATCGGAATATGTGATTATTCCGAAAAGGAAGGTACTGTTGGGTTTATTTTAAATCGACCAATGAAAGTCGATTTGAAAGAATTAATTCCTGGTATAAAAGTAGACACTGATTACCACATTGGTTATGGTGGACCTGTTGGTAATGATACTTTGCATTATATACATAATCTCGGAGATCTTTTAGAAGAAAGCCAATTCGTTTCAAGAGGTGTTTATTGGAGTGGCAATTACGAGAAGTTAAAAGTTCTTATTAATTCTGGTTTGGTAACTTCTGAAAATATTAGATTTTATATCGGTTACAGTGGTTGGTCGCCTGGTCAATTAGAATCAGAAATGACAGAAAGTAAGACATGGGTAGTTTCTGATTTAGATCCTAATTACGTTTTTAAAACTAGGTACAGCAAAATGTGGCAACAAGCACTTGACCATAAAGGTGATACCTATTCCGTAATTGCCCAAATTCCTAAAACTCAAAGCTTTAATTAATTGTATAGTTTACAAAATATAGATTTATACTTTGGAAGTCACCATTTACTTGACAAAGTATCAATGGTCATCTCTCCTGGTGAAAAGGCAGCACTGATCGGTAAGAATGGCGCTGGAAAAACAACATTATTCAAAATAATTACCAAGGAATTAACTCCTGATGGTGGTGAAGTAATGATTCCTAATAACACAAAGATTGGATACTTATCTCAGCATTTTGATTTTGAAGAATCGAAAACAATTAGAGAAATCTGTCTTGGTGTCTTTCAAGAAATGTATGATGTTGAAGAACAAATCAATGTTTATCATAAGGAATTGGAAACGGTCACTGATGAAAAGGAAATTAATGATATATTGGAAAAGGTAGGCACCTTGGAAATTAAAAGGGCCTCTATGACCGATGGAAATCCATTGGCAGAAACATCTAGAATTTTAAAGGGATTTGGTTTTAAAGAAGAACAGTTTGATGATCCTGTATCTACCTTGTCTGGTGGTTGGAAGATGAGGGTTCAAATGTCCAAACTTTTGTTGATGAAACCAGATTTACTTTTGCTGGATGAGCCTGATAATCACTTGGATATTGAAGCTTTAATATGGTTTGAAAAATACCTGAAATCATATTCTGGAGCGGTATTGTTTATTTCTCACGACACAGAGTTTATGGGAAATGTTGCCAATAAAATATTTGACCTGGCCAACAAACGTATTTTTGATTTTAAAGGGTCGTACAGGAAATATCTGGCTGCAAGATCCATAAGACAAGAAAAAGAACAACAAGCATATACCAATCAGCAAAAAGAAATTGAAGAGAAGGAGCGAACCATCAAAAGGTTTATGGCGAAAGCTACCAAAACCAAGATGGCACAATCCATGCAAAAACAATTGAATAAGGTTGAACGCATAGAAATCGAAGCTGAAGACAACACACAAATAAATATCAACTTTCCAACTGCTCAAGATCCAGGGAAAATCGTTGTTGAAATTGACGATGTTTATAAGTCTTATGATGATCATTCTGTAATTGAGGGAGTATCGGTAGAAATTGAGCGTGGGCAAAAAGTGGCTTTCATAGGTCAGAACGGTCAAGGTAAATCTACTTTGGTGAAAATGATAGCTGATCTCTTTCCACCCACTAAGGGAAATATCAAATTGGGTCATAATGTGATTTTGAATTATTTCGCCCAGAATCAATCTGATGTTCTCGATGAAAAATTAACCATTCTCGAAACGCTTGAACAGGAATCAGATCCTGACTTTTTTACGCGTGCAAGAAAAACATTGGGTTCATTTGCTTTCTCAGGTGATGATGTGCATAAGAAAGTATCTGTTTTGAGTGGGGGAGAGAAATCACGATTGTCTATGGCGATTTTAGTTTCTAAGAAATCTAATTTTTTGATATTGGATGAACCTACAAATCACTTGGATATTCATTCTAAGGCGATTCTTAAACAAGCCATTCTAAATTATCCTGGAACGCTTATTATTGTTTCTCACGATAGAGAGATTTTAAGAGGTTCAGTTGATGTTACCTACGAATTTAGAGATAGAAAAGTTATTCAGCATCTTGGAGATTTGGATTACGTCCTTCAGAAGCGAAATGTAACAAATGTGAGAGATATCGAAAAAAGCTCTACACAGGATAAAGTAAAATCAGAATCTAAAGCACCGAAGGCATCTGTTTTATCTTACGAAGAAAGAAAGCAAATCAATAGAAATATAAGTAAGGTAGAAAAGGAGATAGATAAATTTGAAAAGAAAGTAAAAGAGATTCAAGACAAACTATTAGACCCTTCTTTTTTTAATTCACCAGAATCTTTAACGGCTTTGAAATCACTCAAAACTTATGAGGCCAAACTTGAAAAACAATCTGTTGAGTGGGACAAATGGGTGAGTAAGCTGGATGATTAATTGTGACACAGTAGGGATATACAGTATTTTGTCATAAATAAAATATTGTATATCCTTATTTAGGTCCTAAGATTTTTCCAAATTGCTTTATTACCGCTTTCATATCCTTGGGCATTTCAGAAGTTAAGGTGGTTTCTTCCTTTGTGAATGGATGTACGAAAGATAATGAATGCGCATGTAAGGCCATCCTGCTTAGCAAAGGTCTTTCAGCTACGTCTTTATTTCTTCTGTATTTTCTTTTAATGGATGATAAGAAAAATCCTTCTTCATTCCCATATGTTGAATCGCATATTATCGGACAGTTAATAGCTTTCATGTGGACTCTAATTTGATGCATTCTGCCTGTAATAATTTTTAGCTCTAGCAAAGAAAAGTTTTTCCACGTTTCTAATATTCGATATTTTGTGACTGAAAGTTTTCCCTTTTGGTCAATGACCATTTGTTTTCTCTTGTTTTTGGATAAAGTTATTTTTAATTCTATTAAACCCACTTCTTCAATTGGTAACCCATTGACAATTGCCATGTATCTTTTGTCAATATTTCTACTTTCAAAAAGTGCTGAGAATTTTGCGTGAGCGTCTGCTGTTTTAGAATATAAAATGATACCACTGGTATCCTTATCCAATCTGTGATTAACAAAAATCTCCTCTCGATGATTCCTTAAGCTCGTCAGTAAGTTTGGAATATCTTCACGATATCTGTCTGGGATACTCAACATTCCAGCAGGCTTGTCTATGACAATAATATGGTCGTCTTCAAAAATAATACTCCACCTTTTCTTTCCCATGCTTATGATTTAAAAATATCTGAATACTTCTTATTTCCAAATAAATAATATTGGAATATGATAAATTTGGAAGTCATGCCACTTTTGTTTGGTTTTCCAAAAGCATTTTTCTTTATTATATTTTTTATATCGCGCCTTTTTTTTATTAAGGTAAATATTTTTGAGTAAAATGAAAAGTGCGCTCTTAATATTGCAATTGTACTTTTTGCTTGACCTTGAAGTAAGAACTTTACACCAGCTACACCGTCAAGAAGTAATCTCATTGGAACTTTCCATATAAGATTAAACAATGTTTCATTTTTGAAAATATTAAAGAGACTATTTCTGAAATTTAGATATACTTTTTGACTATTGCCATAATTTAAAGTACCTCCACCTACATGATAAACTACAGAAGAAGGTATTGCGGATATTTTGTATCCAGCTTTATGGACTCTCCAACAAAAGTCGATCTCCTCTTGGTGTGCGAAGTAATCTGGATCAAAACCACCAATAGTATTAAATACATCTTTTCTAACAACAAAGGCAGCTCCAGATGCCCAGAAAATATCTGCATTATCATTGTATTGTTTTTTATCAATTTCTAACGTATCAAATATGCGACCTCTACAAAAAGGATACGCCAAAGTATCAATAAATCCTCCACTGCCTCCTGCATATTCAAAACTATCTTTTTCTTCCTGTGAAAGAATCTTTGGCATAGCTGCTGCATAGTCCTTGTTATTGTCTAAAAAATCAATAATAGGGTCAAGCCAGTTTTGAGATACTTCAACATCAGAGTTTACCAATGCAATATATTCAGTAGAAATATCTTTTAGACCTAAATTGTAGCCCTCTGCAAATCCATGATTGTTTTCAAACTGTACTGTTTTTACTTCTGGAAACCAATCATTAACAAATTCAATCGATTCGTCTGAACTAGCGTTATCAATTACCAAAGTGTCAAAATCTGAATCGCTGCTGTAACTTATTGAAGGTAAGAAAGTTTCTAGAAAATGTTTTGTGTTGTAATTGAGAATTGCAACTGTTACTTTTTCTGTCTTAGTAGAATTTTGAGTGTCAAAGAATGACAAAGCAACAGATCTGTCAATATGAAGCTGTTTCTTAAGATCTTCTAATCCATCAAATTTTTCATCATCTCTTAAGTATTTTAAAACTTCAATGCATATGCGCTTGTCATAAATATCTGCATTAAAATCAAATATATTGACTTCGATTGTTTTAGGATTGTCGGTACCAATAGTAGGAATATCACCAATGTAAAGCATGCCCTTATATAGATTGCTTTCAACGATTACATTACAAGCATATATTCCATCCTTTGGAACCAGTTTTTTACTTTCCTCTAGTTGTAAATTTGCTGTAGGAAATCCAATTTCGGTTCCTAGTTTTCTACCTCTAACAACTTTACCCGAAAGTGAATATTTATGGTTGAGCAAAGTATTTGCAGATTCTAAATCACCATTGATTATAGAGTTTCTAACTTTAGTCGAACTTATAGTGATTTGATCAATCTCTTGCTTTGGAATTTCAACCACCTTGAAATTGAACCTATCTTTAACAGAATTAAGCAAAGAAAGATCACCTCCTCTGTTAAGCCCAAATCGATGATCGTATCCAATTACTATATATTTCGGTTTGAAATTTTTAACAAGAAATTTTTCAATATACTCTATTGGATTAATTTGAGAGAACTCTATAGTGAATGGAACTATAACAAGATTGTCTATTCCAAATGATTCAAAAAGATCAATTTTTTCTTGCTGTGAAGAAAGCAGTCTCAATGTTTTATCCTTAGGATATATGACACTTCGAGGATGTGGATCAAATGTGATCAGGTAGTTTTCTGAATTAAGCTCCGTAGAAAGTTGTTTGAGCCTATTAATTATCTTTTGATGTCCAATATGCACACCATCGAATGACCCTATTGTAATAACAGCGTCCTTTACATCTTTTAATTCACCTAAATCCCTGAAAACCCTCATTTATACTGTAAAAGTTATGTCACAAAAGTAAGTAGATATATTTAACTTAATGATGTTTTACGTGTTCATTTTTAATCGAGAGTAAAATGCTAATTATACATTTTATCATAGTATTAATTGATGAATAAAATATTAAATGCCAAATGTTCGATCATTAATCGTTTGAGACCGATTTATACTATAATTATTTATCTTCGCTTCTGAATAAACCAAGTCTTTCAATAATTGTTTGTATAGTATGATAGATAGTAATAAAGTTCTAGAAATCCTTAGATCAGTAAATGATCCGAATAGTGGAAATGATTTGATATCAATGAAGCTTATAGATAAATTGGTGGTTAGAGATAATACAATATCATTCACAATAAATGCTAGCGGTATTGAAGATGTGGCAAAATTTCAGCTCCATGAGACTTTAAGTCACAAGCTACAAGAAGTATATCCGAATGCTAAGATTGATATACATTTTGGAAATGCTGGAACAACGGTTCGTCCTCTTTCTCAAGTTCGTAATATTATTGCAGTGGCTTCAGGTAAAGGTGGTGTAGGGAAATCTACTGTTTCTACCAATTTGGCACTTGGATTAAAGGCTTTAGGTGCTAAAGTTGGATTATTGGATGCTGATTTGTATGGCCCTTCGATTCCAACAATGCTTAATATTAAGGATGAAAAACCCAAGATTGAGCAAATGTATGGCAAGCACAAAATCAGGCCTATCGAAAAATATGGAATTTATACTATTTCAATCGGTAATATAGTAGAACCAGAGCAGGCCGTAGTACTTAGGGGTCCTCGACTTGGGGGAATAATCAAGCAATTCGTAAATGATGTGATTTGGCCGGATTTGGATTATTTGATTATCGACTTACCACCAGGGACAGGTGATATTCAGTTGACATTGGTGCAAACGGTGCCTATTACAGGGGCAATAATTGTGACAACACCTCAAGATGTTGCGGTTGCTGATGCGATTAAAGCTATGAATATGTTTAGATTGGAAAATATCAATGTACCTATTGTCGGTGTTGTTGAAAATATGTCTTGGTTTACGCCAGATGATATGCCAGCGAAAAAATATTACATTTTTGGGGAAGGCGGAGGAAAAACACTGGCTAAAAAGTCGAAAAGCGTTCTCTTGGCTCAATTGCCTTTGATTACTGATATTCGAAAAGCAGGCGATAGTGGCAATCCAATTGTTTTGGATGATAAGCATTTGGCTCATCCATACTATATGCAGATGGCACAGAAAACCGCTGAACAAATAGCATTGAGAAATGAAATGAAACCAGCAACTCAAGTTGTAGGCGTAAATGTTCAGAATAAATAACATCAGTAGTGTTTGTGATAGCAAACAATGGCTTACACATTGAATTATAATTATATATCCGTATCTTTGTCTTATGTCAGATCTAGAAAGAGCAGAATTAATATCGAAAGTAAATACCACATTGGATGATATCAGACCTCACCTTGCTGTGGATAGTGGTAATATCGAAATTGTAGATATTACCGACGATTTGACTGTTAAGATAAAGTGGTTAGGAAATTGTGTAAATTGTTCTATGTCAGCTATGACAATGAGAGCAGGTGTAGAACAAACTATTAAATCAAAACATCCTCAGATTATTGGGGTAGTAGCTGTTAATGGTGTTACAGTATGAGTCGACAAAAGCTTTTTGAAAACATCCTAGAGAAAAAGTCATTTTTATGTATTGGTTTGGATTCTGACATCACAAGAATCCCTAAACATCTGCTAGACAAAGAAGATCCCATTTTTGAATTCAACAAGGCAATAATTGATGCTACAAAAGACCTCTGTGTGGCTTATAAACCCAATACTGCATTTTACGAAGCACTGGGTCCATCTGGTATGATTTCTTTTCAAAAGACCGTTGAGTACATACCCAAAAACATCATGGTTTTAGCTGATGCAAAGAGGGGAGACATCGGTAATACTTCCAGACTATATGCCAAAAGTTTTTTTGAGTATTACAATGTTGATGCTTTAACAGTGGCGCCATACATGGGATCAGATTCTGTTAAACCATTTTTAGAGTATGAAAACAAATGGGTTATAATCTTAGGTCTAACTTCAAATCAAGGGAGTCAAGATTTTCAACATTTAGTTGTAGGTGAAAATGAAACTTTACATGAACGTGTTTTAAAGACTTGCTCAACATATGGTACTACAGACCAAATCATGTTTGTTATTGGTGCTACACAATCAGATTACATTAAAAAAATACGTTCTATAGTACCTGATCATTTCTTTTTAGTTCCAGGTGTTGGAGCTCAAGGAGGTAGTCTTGAAGATGTTTGTGAAACAGGTCTCAATGATAAGGTTGGTTTATTAGTCAATTCTTCAAGAGGGATAATTTTTGCTTCTGATAAAGAAGATTTTGCCAATGCCGCTAGAGCCAAAGCAAGCGAACTCCAAATTAAGATGGAGGCCATTCTAAAGAACAATAATATTATATAAATATCATTTTCATTTTAAGTATTAGAGCATTTACTTACCTTAGAATTTATGGTTAAAAAAATAGTAGATAATAAGAGTAATACTTGGGGCCATTTTATGAAGATCACTTTTAGCTGATTCTAATAAACTAAGGTATTTTATTTTTGAAAGCATACTATGTCAACTTACCTTTTTATTTACTTTTGAAGCACTTCTGTTTTTATAAAATTATACATTATTAAATCGATTAAATGAAACAGCAAATTTTATTTTATTTTGTATTGATTTTATTTTTCTCTTGTAAAAATATCAAGGTGCAAGTAGAACCAGATTATTACAATTTGCCGACTGAAACGGAAAAAGGAATTAATGTAGTTGTCGAAATTCCTGCAGGAACAAATCATAAAATTGAATATAATCCCAAAACTAAAACTTTTGAAAATGATAAAATTGATGGCAAAATTCGTATAATTAAATTTTTACCTTATATCGGTAATTACGGTTTTATTCCTTCGACTTACATGGATCCTAAGCGTGGAGGTGATGGAGATGCCTTGGACATTTTGGTAATAGGAGAAAGCCAAGCAAGCAAAACAGTCATTGAAGTCTTGCCAATAGGGGTACTGTTACTAAAAGATAAAGGCGAATTAGATTCGAAAATCATAGCCATACCTTCCGATACTAAGCACCAAGTCATAGCGGTCAAATCTTTTCAGGAATTTTTGGTAAAATATGATGCCGCCAAGAGAATGATTGAGGACTGGTTTTTAAATTATAAAGGAGATGGGGAGATGGAATTAATTGGTTGGCGTGATGAACAATATGCTCGTCAGGAAGTTGAGAAATGGAAAGTCAAGAAGATGAAGTCAAGTATTGATTAATGGTATCGGCGAGACGTTAATTACTACTACTACTACTACTACTACTACTACTACTACTACTACTACTACTACTACTACTACTACTACTACTACTACTACTACTACTACTACTACTACTACTACTACTACTACTACTACTTGCAAAAGCTACCTTCATTATAGCTGTCTGTTCCTACTTAAAATCAAAATCTTAGACACAATGTTAAGTCATACCAAAGGCACCCTGATGGGGATATTGATTTATCTATTATTGAGACTACAGATCATGCAATGTAGCGTTTAAATTCTAGTTTATTATAAAAGGTAAAATACCCTTTATGTTATTCCTTTTAAATATTGTTTATTGATAGATCCCTTTTTTTATTATAAAACGTTGGTTTAAAATTCTTGATTATTTTATATCAACTTTTAAATTAATTCTTTGCAAATTATGGCATATTTTTTTTGATTAAACATGAAAGTATAACCTATCGGTTATTGCCCATAAATACATTAACTCTTGGATCAAGTGGGTTTCCTGAAGCTCTTCGATTGCTAATTATTTGACCCACATGATTTAATGCATCGGCAATTGGACCGTTTATAATATGCCAAAAAGGAACCGATGATTCATTGTTGCCCCTCCTAAATTTGATCTCTGATTTTGATAATTGATCTTCAGTCATTAAAGAAAAAATACTTGCTGCTTCTTTGAAGTTTTCAAGAGTCAATTTACGTTTTTCAATCCACTCATATTCTGGTTTATCAACGCCTCTTTCATTTGGTAGACCTCTAGCTGCTTTAAGAATAAAATCAGAAAGACCATGTAAATGATCCAATGTTTCTAAACTTGTCCGATTGGTTTCGCCAGGCTTAAAATTTAAATCCTCAATTGTTAGCGAATCTGTTGCCCAATAATATCTATACCCAAGACCATCTATTATTCTCTTTATCATGTTGCCTGCTGAATGAGAGATTGGATATTCACCAATTGATTCGTAGGGTAAAGTACTAGAATCATATTCTGCTTCAGATTGACAAAAAGCAAAGTTTGAGAATATAAACAAACAAAGCAATGACAGTAATAGCCTTTTCATTATATTAGATTTTTGATATAGGGAATATAGCATTTTAATAAGAGAATTTGAGCTATTTTGCACACAATACCTAAATTTAAATTAGAAGTACAAACGTTATGGAAGGACTTTTTACTATAAACAGCTTATTTACGTTAGCGATGCTTGTATTGTTACAAGTCGTTTTGGGTTTCGACAACTTGCTTTATATTTCTCTCGAGTCAAAAAAAGCTCCTGCTGATAGGCAAAGCTATGTAAGAAAATTAGGTGTTGGAATGGCTATTGTCTTAAGGATCGTTCTGCTATTTGTGCTTATGTCTGTAATTCAATATTTTCAAGATCCTTTTGCAAGTCTTCATGGTAATAACATTGTTGAGTTCTCATTTAACATACACAGTTTAATTGTCCTGTTGGGTGGCGCATTTATTATGTATACAGCTGTAAAGGAGATTTGGCACATGATGAATCTCGATGAACATGTTGAAACAGATAAAAGTAGAAGTAGTGTCGGTAAAATAATATTTTGGATTGTTATTATGAATTTGGTTTTTTCTTTTGACTCAATTCTGAGTGCGATGGCCTTGACTAGCGGTATGGAGTTTAAAGCTCAAATGATATTGATGTCAATTGCTATTATATCTGGCGGTGTCTTAATGATCGTATTGGCAGACAAAGTTTCTGATTTCCTTCAAAAGAATAGAATGTATGAAGTGCTTGGTTTATTTATTCTTCTAATTGTAGGTGTCATGTTATTATCAGAAGGTGGACACTTGGCTCATTTGAAGTTGTTTGGCAATGCTGTAACGCCTATGAGTAAAACTACATTTTATTTTGTAATAGTTGTTTTAGTGCTTATTGATTTAGTTCAAGGGCGTTATCAAAAGAATTTATTGAAAGCTCATGACAAAAATGCTTAGAATCCTTAATAACTAGTGATCAATAATTAATAAAAATTGACCTTTAGTTTTTCATGAGACCACATATAATGTCGTATTATATTGTCTACCTCAGGATTAATGGTTACATACTTAATGGCCTCTTTGAGTTCTTCAATTCCATATTTAATATTATTGGTATCAATATAACCATACCCACGAAAATGACCATCCTCTACCAGGACAATGGAGCGTTCATCATCTTGTCTTCCTTCGTCAATGATATAAAAATTTTGATCAAACATTTTATTGACAGCCAATACGCTTTCCTCAAACCGTTCATTGTAGTAAACGGGAGGTTCTTCACCTATACAAGCCCCTTGGCACTTTTGAATACCATAATTAAAACAGGTGCTTGTGGCTTTGTCAATACCATTAACTTTATGACATAAATTGAATACTTCTCCTATGTTTTCTATGTGAGAAAGTGCGCTTTTCCTTGATCCATAAAATGAAAGCGCATCTTCAGTCTTAGAAGATAAAACCACTTTGTATTTGAAATAACCTGATTTATCGCTGTCTTTTATTACTGCAAATTTGTAGTGTCTTGTTTTCTGCACTCTGTTTATACTGGGCAGATGTTTTTTTATTTCGTATGATTCTAGAATAAGCGATATCAATTCAGAACCTGTCAATTCATAATGTATAGAAGCAACTTGATTAAATAGTTTATCTGTCTTACGGGTGTGTTTGGAGAAATGTTGTTTCGCTCTATTTTGAATATTTTTGCTTTTGCCTATATAAACCAACTCACCTCCTTTGTCACTAAAGTAATAGACTCCACATTCTTCAGGAAGTTCTAATACGGCATTTTCAGATAAAGCAGTTGGTAGTTTTGTTAATTTAATACTAGAATCTACCAAGTCTTGCACTTCCTTTTGAGTGTCTTGTTCAGCAAATATTTTTTCTAAAAGAATGGTTGTTGCATAAGCATCATCATAAGCTCTGTGTCGGGCATTGACTTCTATTTTAAAGTACTTGATCAAGTTACCCAGAGAGTATGATTTTAAACCAGGAAAAGCCTTCCTAGACAAACGGACTGTACATAGATTTCTCTTAGTAAAGGTAAACCCTAAACTTTTAAATTCTTCTTTCAAAAAATTGTAATCAAATCTAACGTTATGGGCAACAAAAATACACCCATCCAATATTTCAATGACTTGTTTCGCTACTTCATAAAACTTTGGTGAATCCTCAACCATATCATTTGTAATACCAGTGATACTTGTGATTTGAGGAGGTATCGAACGTTCAGGATTGATTAATGAAGTAAACTTATCTATGATTTTTTCTCCATCAAAAATAATGATAGCGACTTCTGTAATCTTATCACGTTTTGGGATGCCTCCTGTGGTTTCTAAATCAACTACTGCATATTTACGTGGCATATAAAATTACTTCATTACATGGAATGTGGTCAGTGTTTATTAAAGGAAAGGTACTACTCTTCACTAACAATTATCAATCTTCCCTTTCTTGCGGTCAACCTTTTTATATTATTTATACCGTAAGGCTCCATATCTATAATAGGTTGCCAGGCCTTGTCTTTTTTAGGATCAAATTTGTAAAGTTTAGATCCAGAACCAGCTAATATAATACCATCTGCAAGCAGTTCAAAATCTTCAACACCAGGGATAGAATTTACAATGCTTTTACTCTGACTGGTTTCTTTATCATAAGTTTTTATAACCCATTCCAAATCAGATATCTTATGAATAAAATACAATTGATTGTCATTCGAAACCTTTAATGTTCGTCCTATTCTGTCAAGTATAATTTTTCTTCTTTCACTGATTGCGTCTGCAATTGCCAATTGTTGACTTGGTTCTTTTACTAAAAACAAACCAAGCGTTTTGGCATCAATCCAAGCATGATATCCAATATTTCTAGTATTGTTCATATATCTTTTAGGATAACCAATACCATCTAAAGGATAGACACTCAGTGATTGAGTTGTACCATCAGCCTCAACCCGTACACAAGAGAAACTTTCTTTTTCTGGAACTGCAGTGGGAGAGTATTCACTCTCTGGAGTATAGGTGATTCGTGTAAGTATTTTGTCAAATAAATCAAATTTTGCAATTTCAGTTTGACCTTTATCGTAATAGTTTGTTGTAAAATAAACAACATCATCTTTAAAAAAACAAGGTTGATTATTGTAACCAGTACTGTTAAATTCCGTAAGCATTTGTGGCTTACTGATTGACATTTTGTCACCAGTTTTGACCATTGAAAACTGATAAATATTTGTGACAGGTAATTGCGCATTACCATTGATACAAATTAAGAGGTAATATAAAATTATTAGTCTAGTCAACATTTGCGGATTTAAACATTCTGTTAAATCTAATTCCATCACCTAGGTTCGAATTCTTCAATGAGAACCAAATAAACAATGGCTTTCCAACTATATGGTCATGAGGAACATATCCCCACATTCTTGAATCTTCACTGTTGTGTCTGTTGTCACCCATAGCCCAATAATAATCTTGTTTGAATGTATAAGTGTCAGCCTGTTCACCATTGATATGAATCTTATTATTCTTTATCTCTAAACTATTATTTTCGTAAACTGAAATGACACGTTTATACATTGATATATTCTCCATTGACAGCGGTGTAGTTGCACCAGCTTTAGGTATCCAAATTGGGCCAAAGTTATCAACTGTCCACCCGCTATAATTATCATCATCATGCGGGAACATTCCTCCTTCCGGTTTATGGGCGACTGGTGTTACATCAATGCCATCTTTTAGCGATTTTAATTGAGAAACTTGCAAGCTGTCCAAAAAGAAAATTTGTTGTCCTCTATAGTTTTGAACATCTGCTCTAGTTTGTGCTATGTTCCATCTTTTTAAAATATTTGGATTGATGCCATTTCTTGGTGGTTTTATATAATACGCAAATTGCATTTCCTTTGGATTATCTTGTTGTTGACCATTAATGATGATTTGACGATTTATAATTTGCAAAGAATCACCAGCAACAGCAACACATCTTTTGATATAATGATCTTTTTTATCAATTGGTCTTACTACAAAATCCTTCTTCTTAACTTTATTCCACAATTCTCTATCAGCTATTCCGTTAGGTCCTGCTCTTCGGGCTTGATCCAATGTGTAAGACCTTTGACCTGTAATATAAACACTGTCCCCAACTGGCCAATTAAACACGATAGGTTTGCTTCTTTGAATATCTTCTAAAGCTGGTAATCTATGATAATCTAAACTTGGTTTTTTTAAATATGACTCTGTACCAATTCCAGGTATTCTATTGTGCAATAAAGGCAGCATAGCAATTGTCATTGGAGTTCTAATTCCATAACTCGCTTTTGACACAAATAAAAAATCACCTACCAATAATGAACCCTCCATTGATGGTGTTGGAATAACGAAGGCTTCTATTAAAAACATTCTGATAAATGCTGCAGCAAAAACAGCAAAAACTATTGATTCTGTCCATTCTCTAAAAAATGATTTTTTGTAAGGACTTTTATTATATAGTCTTTCTACCTTTCTTTTGTCACCAGATTTTTGGGCTGATCTCAGTTGTTCGAGGTAATCCTTTTCTTTTGTATAATTGGGTCCATCGTATTTAGAATCATCTTTGGCCAATTTGAAAAATATTGCTGGTGCAAAAATAACGGCAGCAGCACTATGCTTAAATTTGTACTTTCCAAAAGAACGTACCAAGTTGATCGCCATTCCTGTGAAGATAAAAATATTTACAATAGGGATTAATAGCAAAAGAGGCCACCATTTTTGACGTCCAATTATTTCTGCCCAACTGATGAAGTTCTTACCTGGAATCAATCCATTGATAGCTGGAACATCGGCTTTAGGAAATAAGAAATAAAGACTGATGCTAAGTGCTATGTATAAAATCAATAAAAAAACAACTATTATCACGCTATAAAATTTTGAACAAAGATAACAAACAGCGTGTGTTATCAGCTTGATAAATAGGATAAGTATAAAAAATAACTAGACAAACAGTCAATCATACACTCTAAATGCTTAATTATCAATAAGTTTAGACTTTATATACTTTATATTTAATAAGATTTATTTCATATTTGACATAATTAAATGAACGTAAAAACAAGAATAAAGGCACTTTTTAACTCTGACATGTATCATGGTTGGACTAAAAAGCAAAAGTATTTTGAAGGATGGTATTATAAATTGGTTAGTCAAGATGAGAAAAGTGCAATTGCCATTATTCCAGGAGTCGCTATGGATGAACGGGGGAATAAACATGCATTTATTCAAGTTTTAAATGGCAAAGAACTAAAGGCTTCATATTATCAATTTCCTTTTGAAGATTTTAAAGCCTCAAAGGATGATTTTAATACATCTATAGCACTAAATACGTTTACGTCCAAACATATAAAATTAGATCATGATAATATAAGTGGAGATTTGTATTTTACTGAAATGATTCCTTGGCCTTCTTCTATTTTATCACCAGGAATAATGGGGCCATTTTCATTCTTTCCTTTTATGGAATGTTATCATGGAATTGTAAGTATGGACCATCTGATTCAAGGGGAACTGACAATTGAAGGAAAGCATTATGATTTTACAAATGGAAGAGGGTATATAGAAAAAGACTGGGGACATTCTTTTCCTACTGCTTATTTTTGGATGCAGTCAAATCATTTTAGTGAGGAAGGAATTTCAGTTAAAGCCTCAGTTGCAAAAATTCCTTGGATGGGCACATCATTTGTAGGATTTATCGCAGGTGTTTGGCTGAAAGATAGATTGATTCAATTCACAACATATAATTTATCAAAATTGTCGAAAAGCTTCGCTGATGAAAAAAATCTTGACATTACAATTGAAAATAAAAATTACAAATTGACAATTAAGGCTGAAAGGCAATCAAGCACGACTTTGGCTTCTCCTATTGGTGGATTTATGGATGGTCGTATAAATGAGAGTATGACTGATATTATGCGCGTTGAATTACTTGACAAAAAGCAAAACAAATTAATATTGAATGATGTTGGAAGGAATGCAGGACTTGAGGTGGCAGGCGATATTAAACAAATAATGAAATAGTATGATAGATAGAGATAATTTGGTGTTATCAATTCGAAATAGCATTCCCAATATAGTAGAAGATTGTAATTCTGAATTAGAATCCTTTCAGAATAAAACACTGAGACCTATTCTTAAATTTCAAAATAAGTTGACACTGCTTTTATTAAAAGATTCTAAAGGATTTAATTTATTAGAGGAAATCAGTAATTCTGAAGAGTATGTGAAACAACTCAAATTATTTGTAGACAAGAATTTAAAATTAAAAAATCAAATAGTTGCAACAGTGTCTGCATTGTTTACAACCGATGAGTTCGCATTCTATATTCAAAATAAAAGAGAAGTGAGTAAACGAATTTTATCAATGCAATCTAAAAGATACAGGGATGAATTAGTATCTAATTGTTAACTTAAGCTTTATTTAATTATATCAATAAAGCCTAAGTATATGAAATACATATTTTTTTACTTTCTATTTACTTTGCTAGGGTGCCACGAAAACACGAAATCAACAACCCCTGTTAAGCAAAAATTATATGATTATGACATTGAATCTAGACTTAAAGAGCTGGGCGTTGAGTTGCCTATAATGACAAAACCAATAGCAAACTATGTACATGCGGTTAAAACCGGAAATCTTGTGTTTCTTGCAGGCAAAGGCCCAAGAGATCAAGAAGGTAACATAATAAAGGGGAAATTAGGTAAGGATATTACAATAGAAAAAGCCTATGGTGCCGCAAGGAATGTTGCTATTTCACAATTAGGTGCTTTGAAATCCGAAATTGGTGATTTAAACAAAGTGGTCAGAATTGTGAAAGTTTTGGGGATGGTCAATGCTACCGAAGATTTCGGTAATCAGCCAGAAGTTATAAATGGATTCTCAGACTTTATTGTTGAAGTTTTTGGAGAACGTGGCAAGCACGCTAGAGCAGCAGTTGGGATGTCATCTTTGCCACGTAATATGGTTTGTGAAATTGAAATGATTGTAGAAATTCAAGAATAGTAGTATGAAGCTGATAAACAAATTTAAAGATGTCTCAAAGTACTTTTCTCCTAAAGTTATAGGAGAGGTAAATGATGTTTATATTAAAATCGCTAAAATTAAAGGCGAAGATATTCCCTGGCACAATCATAAAAATGAAGATGAATTATTTTATATAGTTGAGGGCAGATTGCTGTTTGAAGTAGAAGCAGAGAAACCCTTTGAAATGGTACAAGGGGATCTATTTATTGTTAAAAAAGGAATTAACCATAGAGTTTCTTCAAAAGAGGAATGCAAAATCATGTTGATTGAAAATAAAACCACTGCCCATACTGGTAATGTCAAGTCTGACGTAACCAAATCTATAGAAGATCAATTGAATTGATAAATATTTACTTTGACATGATTTTAAAGTGATTATGTATTTTTTTATTACTTATATAGATTAATATATTAGATAGATATTCATATATTGCGGTCTATTATGATAAATGATAATAAACAGCTGAACATTTATGAATCCAGTGTTAAAAAATGCATTGGCCGTGCTAGGCGGCATAGTTATTGGTATTTTAGCTAATGCAAGCATTCTTGGTCTTGGAGAAGCTTTTATAGGTGCTCCAGCTGGAGTAGATCTTTCTGATCCTAATAATGTTGCAGATAATATCCACCTTTTTGAATTTAAGCATTTTGCAATGCCATGGTTAGCCCACGCAATGGGAACATTGGTTGGCGCATTTACTGCTGTTAAATTAGCTGCAAATAACCACTTGAATTATGCGATGGTAATTGGTGCATTTTTTTTTACTGGAGGTTCTATAATGGCCTATATGATTCAAGGCGCTCCATTATGGGTTAATATTACAGATTTAGTATTTGCTTACTTTCCAATGGCCTGGATAGGCGCCAAGTTGGCACAAAAAAATAAGAATTTAGTCAAATGAAAAAAGTTTTTGTTACTGGAGGATGTGGCTTTATCGGATGCCATATGGTCGAAAGATTATTAGCTGATAACAATAAGGTTGTAGTTTTAGATGATTTGTCAACGGGATCTGTTGACAATTTAAAGGATCACCCTAATTTAGAAGTAATCATTGGAAGTGTACTTGATAACGAATTGGTCGTTAAAGCTTCTCAAGGTTGTGATCTTGTTATTCATATGGCAAGTTACGTGGGAATGAAATTGGTGTATAGTAAGCCAGAGCAATCATATAACGTATCAAAAATAGGAACTGAGAACGTCTTAAAAGCAACAGGAAATACTCCAATCTTACTTTTTTCTACTTCTGCAGTTTATGGTTTATCAGCAACAGAAGAAGTGAGTGAGTCAAATGTGATTAGTCTTGAAAGAGCACGAACTTATGATGGACCAGTAAGATCTTATTCTGCAGGAAAATGGGAATTAGAACAATTGGGTCATAAGGCGATGGATGAAGGAAGGAAAGTCATGATAATCAGACCTTTCAATGTTATTGGAGATAGACAATCTGCGGCTTATGGTATGGTTGTTCCAAATTTCATCAAAAACTGCAAAACTGGTAACCCAATTACAATTTATGATGATGGTGAACAATCACGTTCTTTCTCATGTGTTAAGAAGTTTACTACTACTTTAAGTACACTTATACAATCTGAAGATGTTTGGTCAAAACCTAATAATATTATAAATATAGGGTCTAACCATATACTTACTATCAATAAATTGGCTAGAATTATTAAATCAAAAATGGATTCTTCAAGTCCTATTGAATACCTTCCTTACGATACTGTATTTCCGAATAAAAAAGATGTTCGTCACAGATTTCCAGATACAAGATTATTGACAAAATTAATGGGGGATGTTGATTGGCCTACTATTGAGGAAATAATTGATGAGCTTCTGGTTGAAGCTACTATTACTGTTTAATTAATTTGTGATTTAACTTGTTAGGTGGAATTATACAATATCTTCATTAGTGGAAATTTAATCTCTTTTATTGGTTCTATTTTTATCGGAATATTAACAACTTGGGCGGCTAGAACTTTTGCTTGGAAAATTGATTTTTTAGATAAACCCAAAGCAAATGTTCCACAACATACAATGTCTATTGCCTACCTTGGAGGCCTTGGGATATTCTTTGGCTTGTTAATTTCGAATTTGGTTTTCATGGCCCAAGTGTCAATTATGTTTTTGTTGTTTGCAGGTGTTTTTATGATACTTGGATTGGTTGATGACAAGGCACAATTGAGACCTATGCATAAGTTCCTTATCCAAGTATTAGTAGCATTGGGAGCTGCTAAATTTTGTGCTTCATATGATTTTCTTGGGATAGAAATTGTCGATTTATTATTGTCGGCATTTTGGTATTTGGTTTTATTAAATGCCTTCAATCTAACCGATGTTTGTGATGGCTTACTTGGAGGGATTTCAACTGTAGCCTTTTTGTTTGCCGTAATTGCCTTTCCTGATTCTGCAGCCATGTGGCTTGTTGTATCTGGATCAATAATAGGATTTTTATTTTTCAACTCTCCACCTGCGTCTATCTTTATGGGTGATGCTGGAAGCCATTTATTGGGATTTATCGCAGGCTATATGACGATGTCAGATTCACCTGTTATCAACAGTGATTATTCATTTTATATTTTGGCTTGCTTGTGTGCAGTGCCTATCTCTGAGATTACATTTCTGGTAATTGTCAGATACAAAAAAGGTTTGGCTTGGTGGTTAAGTTCAAGAGATCACTTTGCTCTTAGATTACAAAGACATGGATTCTCAAAATGGAAGACTGATTTTATTGCATATGCACTTTCAATTATTTCAGCAATACCTATGCTGATTTCTATTTTTAATAGTGATTTGTCATTGACGAATATGATATTATCTATTGCAATTTTAACTGTTGTATTTCTAATTTTTTGGTGGTATTTGTTTAGAATTGAAAAGTTAGATGACCTTGGGGATTCTAAAAATAGCTAGATGCAAAAATATACTGCGATCAAGTGAGCTGTACTTCCAATGAGAACGAAAATATGCCAAATAAAGTGATTGAATTTTAACGATTCCCATAGGTAAAATATTACTCCTATACTATATGAAATACCACCAATTACAGCAGCTACTAATGCAATTGTTGGAAATCTTTCTATAATCGGATTTATTATGAATATCGCTTGCCATCCCATAATTACATAAGCTAAGGTTGAAATTGCATTGTACTTATGTGTAAAGAATAACTTAAAGATTGTTCCAGTTAAAACCATGCCCCAAATAATGGCTAACAACGTATATCCTGTACGATCTTGAAAGTAAGTCATTAGAAATGGTGTATAGGAACCTGCAATTAAGAAGTAGATACTTATATGATCAAAGATCCTTAATCTTTTGCGTTGTATTTCATCATAGGAGGCATGATACCATGTCGATGATGTATAAACCATTAATAATGATATACAGAAAATAGTTGTACCAACTGTGTAGTAATTGTTTCCAGTTTTTAAAGCATTTAGAATTAAAAAAGGAGTAAGTATCAAATACAATATCAACCCTAAACCATGAGATATCATGTTGGCTTTTTCTTCTTCTAGACTTTTAATGCTGTCTTTTAGATTAGGAGGTATATCTTTAGGGTGTTTTACAAACATGATCACATAACGTTATATATCCCACTAGGTTTATTAAAATGTAAATATGTCAGAATATTTTGAGGATAAAGACTTTGATATTAATGATTTAAATAAAATTTCTCTGCTCGGTAATGAGTTTGACAATTGTACATTTAATAATATTGACCTTTCAAGTATTGATTTCTCTGATTCAAAATTTACCGAATGTAAATTTCTAGAATGTAATTTATCAAATTCTAAACTATACAGAACTTCATTCAGAGATATAACATTCATGGGTTGCAAGATGATGGGTTTGTTGTTTGATACAATTAATCCTTTGCTTTTTAAAGTAGAGTTTGACAATTGTAATTTAGCCAACTCCTCATTCTTTGAAATTGATTTGACCAAATGCAAACTGATTGGTTCGATCTTTCTAATGTCGATTTTTCATCAAGTGATTTGACTCAAATAAAATTTAAAGATTGCAACTTATTTGATGCTACCTTCGAAAATACTATTCTTGATAAAACAGATTTTTTCAATACTCAAAATGTAATTATCAACTTAGATAAAAATAAAGTGAAAGGTGCAGTCTTCAATCAAAACAATCTAAGAGGTTTGCTTCAGCAATATGACATAATAATGAAGTAACTTATTGTATCTCAATAGGTATTTTAAGTCGTTAAGGCATTGTCGACACTAAAGCATTGAGATATTAATGTAAACGACAGCAAATTTTATTTTACTGCGGTTTTTGAGTCGATGGTGTATTTCATAGGAATTAACAACTTCGGCAATCTGCCAATTATGGATCTATTCCACAAATCAATTAATTTGATAAAGACCCGCAATATATCGTTATTCTTTCTTAAATTAATATCGTCCCAATGTGCATTGTAACAGAAAAAGTTATTGGTGTGATGAGAATGCTTAATGGAGGAGAATTAGATGAGAAGATAATTACAGTCGCTTAGAATGATATGAGTGTTAGTCATTACAATGAAATTACGGAGTTACCTAGTCACTTTTTTAAAGAACTTAAGAACTTTTTTGAAGATTATCAAAAATTGGAAAATAAAACTGTCCAAGTAGATAACTTCAAAAATGCTGATGTAGCTAACACGATAGTAGATAAAATCATGGTTGACAATCAAAATTATATTAAAGAAATGTCTGATATGGGTTAATAACTCTGAACTCATGTCGCCTTCATCAAATCTCACAAACAAAGTCTTGATTATTGAATGGTTATTTATAAATTTGCACCACAATAAAAGCTAAGTCTTATGTTTGATACTTTAAGTGAAAAATTAGAAGGTGCATTTAAGAATTTATCAGGTGATGGTAAATTAACAGAATTAAATGTTGCTCAATCGATAAAGGAAATACGAAGAGCATTAGTTGCAGCTGATGTAAACTACAAAATAGCCAAAGAATTCACAGACAAGGTCAAGGAACAAGCTCTAGGAAGTAAGAATGTCCTAAATTCTGTTAAGCCAGGTGACTTGATGGTCAAAATCGTCATGGATCAGATGGTTGACCTCATGGGAGGCCAATCTGTAGGCATTAATGCTAAGGGTGCACCCGCTGTTATTTTGATCGCAGGACTTCAAGGGTCTGGTAAAACAACTTTTACAGGGAAACTTGCAAAGTATTTAAAAGAAAAAAAGAATCTAAAAATATTGGTGACGGCTTGTGATGTTTACCGTCCAGCAGCAATCAATCAATTGACAGTTTTGTCAGAGCAAGTTGGTGTTGAGATTTATAAAGAACCAGATAATAAAAATCCTATCGAAATTGCTGAGAATGCTGTTGTATTCGGTAAACAAAATAAATTTAATGTAGTAATTGTCGATACAGCTGGCCGTTTGTCAGTTGATGAGGAAATGATGAACGAAATTGAGGGCATCAAAAAAGCTATCGACCCATCTGAAACCTTATTTGTTGTAGATTCTATGACTGGTCAAGATGCTGTAAATACAGCTGCAGCTTTCAATGAGAAAATTAACTATGATGGTGTTGTTCTGACAAAGCTTGATGGTGATACAAGAGGTGGGGCAGCGTTGTCTGTTAAATATACTGTAGGAAAACCTATTAAATTCGTTTCTACAGGTGAACAAATGGATGCTTTGGATGTCTTTCACCCTGACCGTATGGCTCAGAGGATTTTAGGTATGGGTGATATTGT
>CAJQRD010000011.1 GCA_905480605.1 uncultured Saprospiraceae bacterium
ATGCTCAAAAAGCACAATGTAATTTGGAAACCAAATCGTCAAGATTCAAAGTGGATAAGGATCCTCAATATTATTTGAAACAAACAAATTTTAAATATTTGGCGCTGACACCTTTACAGAAAACGAGGATTAATTCTGCTATAAAAAATGGTAAAAATGCCAGTACATTATTAAGTCCAAGTCAAAGTGAATTTCTTAGCAAAATTCAAAATAAATCTATTACTAATCCTAAAAATCTATACGACGAAGGTTTTAATGTAGCATGGCGCAAGATGGTGTTAGATTAATAATTAATACTACGTTTCCGAAGATGTGTTAACAAGTTCCTCTATTTATGTGATTTTTTGCTTAAAGAGGGATTGAATTCGTACCCCGTCTTTACGCTAACCCTTTTGGGTAAAATTATTTTTTTGGCTATAAAAGTTCATTTTTATTTGGTAGCTTTATTTCAATTTAATTTGAACGCTTAAGAGTAGTGGAATAATCACCCGCTGTTTATTACTAGCTAATCATTGTAGAAAATTAATTTTTTATAGACAAATTACTTACTTTAGAACAACACATCTACTCATGGATTTAAGTGATCGAGAGGAAGAGGTATTATACCTTATAGCCTATGAATATCCCAATCGTGAAATTGCAAAAACGTAGTTTATCAGCGTCAATACAGTCGATACTTACAGAAGAAAATTGTTTATTAAATTTGGTGCGAAAAATGCAGCAGGTTTAGTGAGGAGAGCTTTTGAAACCGAAGTTATGCCAATGGATAAACCTAATTCTATCGCGGAATAAAATTGTGGTAATGTACTTTTGAGAAAAGATATAGGAAAGGTTGAAAAACAAATTTCAAAGTAATTAAAAACCCAGTAGAGAAATGAGTAGTTTGGAATATAGTTTAATAAAAATTGCCCTTATTAATTTGTAAAAAAGAGTATGGGCAATTTCTTCTATTAAGTAACTGAGTCATTGTTGGCATTGAATCATTTCATTTAACTCACTTATTAAAAATAATCACACCTAGGATGTCACCATTATAACCATTTACACTCACCATTATAACCATTTACACATTAATAGTTAAAATCCCATCTATGCCTACGGCTCATAAAATATTTTATAATAGCGAAAAAGCAATCAAGTTATCCGAAAGGGAGTTAGAAGTACTATACTTGATTGCACACGAATGTAAAAATAAAGAAATCGCCACTATGTTATTTCTAAGTGAACATACTGTGGATACATATAGAAAAAAGCTCTTAACAAAATTAAGAGCAAAGAATAGCGCTGGTTTGGTAAGACGTTCTTTTGAAGAATGCATATTGCCAAGATCAATGCCTAAGTTTTTACACGGCACACCCAAAGAAATTATTAATCGGCAGTATGGCAATAAGTCTTAAGAGCATGTTACATTACCCCAAATGAATTTTAATTTACCATACTTTCTTTTTAGGTATTATGAAAAAGACAATGAAAGTTGTCACGCTTTTTTCTTTAAGAATCACTTCATAATCATGGGAATAATAAACTAGTAGAGACAAAAAAAGGCATGAACAAAGATTGATCATGCCTTTACTTTATTATTTGATTTTCCTATAATACAGGAATTCGTAATATTTGACCTGGATAAATTTTATCGGGGTGCGTCAACATAGGTTGGTTAGCCTCAAATATTGCATTGTACTTCATTGGATCGCCATATACCTCTTTTGAGATTTTTGACAATGAATCACCAGATTTAACTTCATGAAAAGTTGATTCTGGCTCAGGATTCAATACTGTAATGTTATCTGAAACACTACCAACACCTTCAACATTACCCAATGTTAAAATGATTTTTTCTCTTTCAGCATTTGTGTCAGCAGTACCTGTTACAGAAATGTGATCAGCAAAATCAATATCAACATCACAGCAAAGACCTAGTCTTTCTAATTCTGCTTTTAAAGCATCTGCTTTTGATAGTTCAACTGGAGCAGAAGCTACAACCTCTTCTTTTTTCTTGCCAAATAACTTTGAACCGGCACCTTTAATGAATGAAAACAATCCCATTTAATTAATTTTTTAATTTAGTAAAAAAATACTCTCCTTTAAAAAGGTTTTTCAATCAAAAAATCAAGTATTTGGCTAATAATTAACTAAAATTTTATGGGATGTCTATTTTTATTAGTCATTTAAGCAGATTTTTGTAGAAAGTCATTGTTTTTGGCTGATTTAAACATACAAAGTCTATACTTGACAAAGAGAGGCTCTGTCAGGGTCTAGCTCCCTAGAGTTTTTTCTTTCCTTGCATTAAGTTATCTTTGCTTATATGAGTAATCCAAATTTAGAATCGTCAGATGAGAATTTGTCACCCGACGATAAGTTACTAGAAAAAGCGCTTAGACCGAAAATGTTGTCTGACTTTTCTGGGCAACCCAAAATAGTTGAAAACCTCAAAGTTTTTATTGGTGCAGCAAAATTGAGAAACGAAGCACTAGATCATGTTCTTTTGCACGGACCTCCTGGATTGGGTAAAACAACCTTGAGTCATATTGTTGCACATGAGTTAGGTTCTACAATCAAATTAACATCAGGGCCTGTTTTGGAGAAGGCTGGCGACTTGGCTGGGCTATTGACAAATCTAGAAGAAGGCGATGTTCTTTTTATCGATGAGATCCATAGGCTTAACAATATTGTAGAGGAATATCTTTACTCAGCAATGGAGGATTACCGAATCGATATTATGATTGATTCTGGTCCAAGTGCAAGAAGCATTCAGATTGAATTAGAACCATTTACATTGGTTGGTGCTACAACCAGAATGGGACTCTTGACTGCACCGCTACGTGCTAGATTTGGTATCAATTGCCATTTGGATTATTACAATGTGGAGACTTTAACAAAAATTGTTTTAAGAAGTGCAGATATTTTAAATGTAGAGATTGAACAAGATGGTGCTGTAGAAATAGCAAGAAGAAGCAGAGGTACACCAAGAATAGCCAATGCATTGTTGAGACGAATTAGAGATTTTGCACAAATGAAAGGCAATGGTATTATTGATTTGGCTATTTCACAATACGGTTTGGAGGCACTCAATGTAGATGAAGGTGGACTTGATGAAATGGACAATAGAATCTTATCGTCTATTATCAATAAGTTCAAAGGTGGTCCTGTCGGTTTAACAACAATTGCAACTGCAGTTGGTGAGGAGGCTGGTACAATTGAAGAAGTCCATGAACCTTTCTTAATTATGGAAGGCTATATTCAGCGAACGCCTAGAGGAAGAGAAGCTACACATAAAGCATTTGAACATTTGGGGGTTGTACCTCCCACTCAAACAGGTTCACTCTTTTAGATATTTAATGACGAATAATTAATAAAGTAAGTGTTTTACTAAGCTATTAATTATTCATCATTACTTATTAATTATTAAGCCTGAGCTGTTGGCGTAAAATTCATTGGCATATTTGGAGGTTGCTGATTGTCTTTAATCGTTCCATATTGCTTTTCAAATTTCACAACGTTATCATTCAAAGCTTTTAACAATCTCTTCGCATGCTGAGGAGTCAAGATAACTCTTGATTTTACCTTTGCCTTTGGCACATTAGGGACCATTCGTACAAAATCAACCACAAATTCAGATTGTGAATGAGAAATTATCGCTAAGTTCGAGTAGATACCTTCAGCAATATCCTCAGGTAATTCTATATTTATGCCATTTTTAGGCTGTTTCTTATCTTCTGCCATTTTACTTTGTATTTGTTATTTATCTATCTAAAGGTTTAATGCAAAAATTGTTCTACATTTTATCCCTTTGTTTGATTTCTCTAAAAAATAGCACACTTTTTCAATTTTGCATACTCTTTCAATTATTCTTAATTTTGTAAATCTGATACATTGAAATTTTAAATTCAGTGTAATGTCTTTTGTGGAATTTAATTTCGTAATTGATTATTTTGATATGCATTTGTGGAATTTAATTTGGATGCAAGTAAATAGGATGAAAAAAGGACATGCCATGTCCTTTTTAAACGTTTAAAAACGGCTAAAATCAATGAGCCATAATTAATTAGCCCCCAAATAAATACACCCAAATAAATACACCCAAATAAATTGATCCAATAAACCTCTACATATGGAAGACTTAAAAGAAATATTTGAAACCAATCAAAAACTCTGGAATACCAAGACACCAATTCATGTAAAAAGTGATTTTTACAATATGGATAGGTTTATGAGGGGAGAAACATCTTTGCGAAAGATTGAATTGGATCTGTTGCCAGATTTATCAAATATGGATGTCTTGCATCCCCAGTGTCACTTTGGTCAAGATACCTTATCCATGGAAAGGCGAGGGGCGAATTGTACGGGTGTAGATTTTTCAACTGTGGCTGTTCAAAAAGCAAATGAAATTCGTGATTCATTGAACTTAAGATCAGAGTTTATATGCTGTAATGTATTGGAAATGGATCAATATATCGACAAGCAATTTGATATTGTTTATTGTTCGTATGGCATTATAACATGGTTTCCAGATCTTGAAGTTTGGGCAAAGCAAATCGCCAAAAGGTTAAAGCCAGGAGGAAATTTTTACTTTGTTGAATTCCATCCTGTGTTTTATATGTTTGATTGGGAAACTGATCAAATGGCATTTGATTATTTTAATTCAGGAAAACCAGAAATTGAAATTGAAAAAGGAACCTATGCTGATAATGGTGCTGAGATAGAAATGAAAGAATATTATTGGATGCATTCCCTGTCAGAGATATTCAATGCATTAACCAAAGCCGGGCTGTCTGTAGATGATTTCCAAGAGTATGATTATTCTCCGTATAAAATATTTAAGAACTGCAAGACAAGAGGAGAGCAAGAGTATATATATCAACCAACAAAAGGCAAAATACCTCATGTATTTTCAATGGTTGCACGAAAAAAGAAATAGGAGTTTGACTTCAATAGCGATTGCTCCGATAGTGATTGAATTTGATAGGTGATAAATTGCGTTAATTCAATAAAAGAAGCACTATTAATAGACTTAATTCTGATACTTCTTAATAATACTTAACATTTGATCAGTAGGTACAAGTGAATTTTGATGCTTGCTTATCAAATATATAAATTCATCCAACATTGCTTTTGGGAATCCCAATTTAAAACCATAATGATGAATTAGCTCTTTTTCCTTGAGACTTACATTTTTGTCAATCTTCATCAAGAAAAGCATGTAGTATAATATGTTCATCCTTTCTTGTTCGGTCTTTGGAAAAGTAGAATCAAAAGTAGTTTTTGCTCTTATTATTTCATCAACTTGATATTGACTTAGGCCAACAGCTTGACCTACTTGTAAGATGTAGGAATATTCGAAATCGTCAAAATGGTTATCTGATTTGGAAATGTGTACCAACAGAGAAATTAATTCTTCGCCTTGCATAAAGTATTAGTCCAGTAAGATATCATACCCTTTTCTTAGGTATGATTTAAGATTGATCCAAAAAGCCATCACCAAATAAATAATTATTGGAGAGCCCATGGCAACAAATGATAGATAAATAAAATATAGGCGTACTCTAGAAGTTCTAACACCTATTTTTTCGCCTATTGTTGAACAGACTCCGAAAACAGATCTTTCTATAATATTTCTAAAAGTTTTTATCATGGACAGAAAGATATAAAAATTCTAATAGAATTCGAATACCTAGACTGATATACACAGAAAATGTTATTAATTTATCGCAGAATATGCAGGATTTGCTTCAGTTTTGCGCGAATTTAAATCTACTAAATTCAAATCGTGTGTAATTATGTCCTCTATTTTGTTAATTGAATTAGGTTCATAAACCTTATTTATACAAAAAGAAAGTCCACTAAATCCAAAGAATAGTATAATTATCAGAAATGACACTTCTTTCAAGCATAAAAGAAGTGAGTATTGATCAGCATTATTAATGTCATCTATAGGAGTATCCGTTAAGATACCTTCGGTATTGGGTGTCATAAATCAAATTTTTGGTAAAGCAAAATTAATCTAAATTTTTGGGTTATTATAGTTATTAAGAAAATATTTAATACGTAGTACCCACATTATGCGCTAGGTATGTTTATTAAAGGTGGTAATCTCATTATATTCAGATGTAAAAGACTTGATTCTCTTCTAAATAAGATTGATGCGGCTACTATATATTTTCATTCAAAGTTTAATGTTTTAATTCTATGAATAAAAGACAATTTATTATCTTAGTATTTTTTATACTCTGAGTTAAGTTTTTATCTCAATAAATTTGAAAATCATGGCCACTAAGTATTACGACGCGCAAACATTGAGTTTTTATCTGAAGACAATTAATAATCTTAATGATGTTTTAAATTTACCATATTACCAAGAACATGATATGGAAGGTTTGGACATGTTTGTTCAATCTGTAAATGACTTTGCCGATAAAGAACTCTTTCCATATTTTCAGGAGATGGATGAGCAAGCTTGCCATTTTAAGGATGGTAAAATAATTGTACACCCACAAGTAGAAACAATGATGCGTAAAGGTGGTGAGCTGGGAATTATCTCCGCAAGCGTTCCTTTTGATAAGGGGGGATTACAAATGCCATTGATGGTATATACCGCAGCTACTTTTATTTTGGATGCCGCTAATAATCATATGCCAGGTTATGCAGGACTGACTTTAGGAGCAGCTGATCTTATTTTAAATTTTGGAAGTGAAGAGTTGATCCAAAAATATACTCCCAAAATGCTAAGTGGCGAATGGGCAGGTACAATGTGTTTGACAGAGCCCCAGGCAGGAAGTTCTTTGTCTGATATTACAAGTAGTGCTACGCCTAACGATGATGGAACATACGCTATAAAAGGTCAAAAAATATTTATCTCTGGAGGTGATCACGAATACTTAGATAATTTTGTGCATTTGGTAATAGCCAGAGTGGATGGTGCTCCTGCAGGTACAAAAGGAATTTCATTGTTTGTTGTGCCAAAGAAGAGAATAAGTGATAATGGTAGTCTCAGTTCTAATGATGTAATCACTGCGGGTGATTTTCAAAAACTAGGACAGCGTGGTTATTGCACAACACATTTGATTTTTGGCGAAAATGATGGCTGCAAAGGCTGGATGGTTGGCAGTGAAAATAAAGGCTTAAAATATATGTTCTTAATGATGAATGCGGCTAGAATTGCCGTAGGACGTGGAGCGGCAGGGATTGTGTCCGCAGGATATCATGCTTCATTGGAATATGCAATTGATAGAAAACAAGGCCGACGCCTCAATAATGAGGGAAAGAAAAATGTCGAGCAAGATCAAACCAATATTACAAACCATCCTGATGTGCGCAGAATGTTGATGCATCAAAAAGTAATATCAGAGGGCAGTTTGAATTTGATTTTACTTACTAGTAAATATGCTGATTTAGCAACAGTTTCATTATCAACTGAAGAGAAAGAGAAATACCAACTTTTATTAGAATTACTGACTCCAATTACAAAGACATATCCTTCAGAAATGGGAATGCAAGCCATCTCGAATGGCTTACAGGTATTGGGAGGATACGGATTTTGTTCTGAATATATATTGCAACAATACTATCGTGATATTCGTATTTTCTCAATTTACGAAGGTACAACTGGTATCCAGTCTTTAGATCTATTAGGCCGTAAAATTCTAATGCAGAATGGAGCTGCTCTAAATTATTTAATGGGAGAAATCACTGCCACTATAAAAAGCGCATATTCACATGAATCACTTCATACATATTGTAAAAAACTAGAAGACAAATTAGGCTTAGCAACAAAAGTAATCACGCATCTATCTGCCTTCGCACAAAAAGGAGAATATTTGAAATACACGGCTGATGCCAATTTATTTATGGAATTTTTTAGCCATATTCTCATAGGCTGGATATGGTTAGATACTGCTGGTAAAGCATTGACAGAAAAGTCATCTGGCAATACACAATACAGTGCACAATTTCTAGATAACAAAGTCGAATTGATGAAGTTTTTCTATAAGTACGAATTGTCTAAAACTACTTCTTTAAGTGAATCACTGATGAATGTAGAAGAAGTCACACTGCCTGAAGGAACATTTCAGTTTTAGGAAAATTGGTTGGGAAGATTGTGACACAAGAATAGTGCATTTTTGTAAAAGAATGAAGTAAGAATGAATTGTAGCCAATGCAATACAAAAATAACATGTTCAAGCAACACATCTTGCTGGTGCACCGCTTTGCCTAAATTGCAATCTATTGATCAAGAAGCTTCTTGCATGTGCAAGGATTGTCTAATCAAAGCTTTGGCAAAGCAGTACAACAGCAAAGAATCTATATCAGAAGACGATCGAAAATATATTGCAAAATTGGGCGAACCAAACAAGCCAATTGATGGTGTAGATTTTCAAATAAATGCGCAAGGATTGTATACCTTTACATCGTGGTATCTTTTGAGGCGTGGATACTGTTGTGAAAACGGCTGCCAAAACTGTCCATTTTAACCAAATGAAATTTTGAACTATGAATTTTGAATTTACGGAAGAGCAATTGATGATTCAAAAAGCGGCAAGAGATTTTGCGCAAAACGAATTGTTAAAAGGAACGATAGAAAGAGACACAAATAAAATATATCCTAAAGAACAACTCGAGCAAATGGGCGAATTGGGACTTATGGGAATGATGGTGAAAGCTGAATATGGCGGAACAGAAATGGACACAATGTCCTACGTTTTGGCCATGGAAGAAATCTCTAAAGTTGATAATTCTTGTTCAGTAACAATGTCAATTCAAAATTCGCTTATCTGTTCTGGAATTCAAAATTATGCATCTGAAGAACTCAAGAAAAAATATCTACCTGGACTAGCCTCTGGAGAAGTTATTGGAGCGTTTTTATTGTCTGAGCCAGAGGCAGGAAGTGATGCCACAAGCCAGCGAACTACAGCACTGGATATGGGTGATCATTATATTATCAATGGCACCAAAAATTGGATTAGCAATGGTAAATATGGTGGACTCTTTGTTTTAATAGCACAGACTGATGTAGAAAAGGGACACAAAGGAATCAACGCAATAATTGTAGACTCAAAATCTGACGGTATCACAAGAGGTGAATTGGAAGATAAAATGGGTGTTCGTGCTTCTGATACGTGTTCAGTAATGTTTCAAGATGTCAAAGCACCTAAGGCCAACAGGATAGGGGAGGACGGTTTTGGATTCAAATTCGCCATGAAAATATTAAGTGGTGGCCGAATTGGAATTGCCGCACAAGCTTTAGGAATTGCAGGTGGCGCTTACGAATTGGCTGTTAAGTATTCAGAAGAAAGATCAGCATTTGGAAAACCTATCAACCAACACCAAGCTATAGCTTTCAAATTAGCCGATATGGCTACAAAAATAGAAGCTGCCAAATTAATGGTTTACAGAGCAGCATGGTTGAAGGATCAAGGAAAAGACTACAGCCAAGCTTCTGCCATGGCTAAATTATATGCATCTGAGATTGCACAATCTGTTACTTCGGAAGCTGTACAGATTCACGGAGGTTATGGTTATGTAAAAGAGTATCATGTTGAAAGATTGATGAGGGATGCTAAGATTACTCAGATTTATGAGGGGACTAGTGAGATACAGAAGATTGTGATTTCTCGGGGTATTGGTAAGGGTGATTTGTATCTGCCTTATTAATCTCACAAAGGTACACGGAGTTAAAGGAGTTACACAGAGTTTTATTAGGAGTAAGTTGTACTCTATGTAACTCATATTAAACTCTGTGCACCTCCATGAGATACTTTTCCTCCGCGTAACTCATATTAAACCCTGTGCACCTCAATGAAATACTCTTCCTCTGTGAAACTCATATTAAACCCTGTGCACCTCAATGAAATACTCTTCCTCTGTGAAACTCATATTAAACCCTGTGCACCTCCGTGAAATACTCTTCCTCTGTGAAACTCATATTAACTCTGTGTAACTCCGTGAGATACTTTTCCTCCGCGTAACTCATATTAAACTCTGTGCAACTCCGTGAGATACTTTTCCTCCGCGTAACTCATATTAAACTCTGTGCACCTCCATGAAATACTTTTCCTCCGCGTAACTCATATTAACTCTGTGTAACTCCGTGAGATACTCTTCCTCCGTGTAACTCATATTAACTCTGTGTAACTCCGTGAGATCAGTTTACTACCCTTTTGATTCCATCTTTTAAAAGTTCAACATTAAAATTTATTAAGAGACCCAGTTTGTAGCCTCCTAGTTTTAAATATGTATAAAGTTGAGAAAAATGAACATTCGTTAAGGACTCAGTTGCTTTTAATTCAATCACAACCTTATCATCAATCAGCAAGTCTAAACGATAACCATGTTTTAACTTAATATTGTCATAGATAATTGGTTGAGCAACTTCACTTTTTACGTCTAAACCAATTTTAATAAGTTCATAGATCAGACATTTTTGATAAGTAGATTCAAGTAATCCAGGCCCAAGTTTTCGATGCACTCTAATTGCACATCCAATTACCTCCGTACTAATTTCATTGTAATGCATAGCTAGTTTTACTCTATAATGATTTATAAGCCAAAAAGTGATCACCTTAGAAAAATAAAACTCTGTGAAACTCATACTTTCTCTGTACACATCTGTGTGCGAACCCTTGTGAATCTTTATGGTTAATTAAAAAATAAAAACTTTTTCCTCGTTCAATTATTAGGAAAATCTTGAGTTGAGATTAATGAACAAAAAAAAGCCTTTTCCGAAATATCAAGAAAAGGCTTTTTTATCATAAGTTGGTTTGGAATTTACTCACCCTCAAATGCGAATTGTACTAAATTACATCCCATTCTCAAAGCTTTAATTCTTAGCTCTTCGGGGTCTTTATGTACTTCAAAATCTTCCCAGCCATCTCCTAAGTCACTTTCGTAACTGTAAAAACAAATCAAGCGACCTTCAGAAATTAATCCGTAACCCACAGATTCTTTATCATCATGTTTGTGGATTTTTGGAACGCCATTGCTGAATTTAAATTTTTGATGGTAAACGGGATGATCAAAAGGAATTTCTATGAAATCTAAGTCTGGAAAAACTTCTTTCATAGCAATTCTTACGAATGGATCCATTCCATAGTTGTCATCAATGTGTAAAAAGCCTCCAGCCATTAAATAGGTTCTAAGGTTTTGAGCATCTGCGTCTGAAAACAACACGTTACCATGTCCTGTCATATGCAAAAAAGGATAGTTGAATATTTCTGCACTGCCTACTTCAACAGTCGCAAAATTTAAATCTAAATTAGTACCAATTTGTGAATTACAAAATGAGGCCAAATTAGGCAGGGCTGTTGGGTTAGAATACCAGTCTCCTCCGCTATATTTCAATAAGCCCAATTTATAAGTAGGCTCTTCGTTTGAACTTAAACTTATCAAACAAACAAATGCTGCTGCCAACAATATCAATTTACTCTTCATGCTATATGAACGTTACTAATTGTTTAATAATTATTAAAATGTGATTTTTTACCATTTATGACACCGATAACTTTTCCTGTAAATTCAGTTTCCAAGAAAGGAGAATTTTCTGATTTGGATTTGTTAACAGCTTTGGTAAAAGTCCAGTTTTCTTCTGGATCAAATAATGTTAAATTGGCTTGTTCGCCTTCCTTTATTTCTGGAATCTCTAAGCCCAAAATTTTTCTTGGATTTATCGATAATGCAGTCACGGTTTTTTTAAGACTCAGTTTATCTGCAAATGTATTCACACCACTGAAACAGGTTTGCAATCCGATTGCTCCACCATCAGCGTAAACAAACTCTTTCTTTTTCAGTTCTTTTTCTAAGGGCACGTGGTTCGAAGTAATAACTTCAATATGTCCTTTTGTGACACCCTTTATCAAAGCTTGCCTGTCCTCCTCTGATCTTAAAGGTGGATTGACTTTTGAATTGACATCAAAAGTAGCAAGTGAGTCTTCCGTTTTACATAAGTTGAGATACGCTACTGAAGCATAAATATTCTTATCTTTTATTTCTGAGATAGTGTCAACACTTTCCTTACAAGAAATTTGGTGAACAAGTAATTTAGACTCTGCATATTGCGCAAGCCTAATATCTCTTTCAAGACATAGGAATTCTGAAATGTTTGGATTGGCCTTCAAACCTAAACTTGTACTTATGGTTCCTTCGTGAATGTCTTTATCGCCTCCAAGACTTTTATCTTGAGGTCTATTGATGATAAGTCCGTTTATTGATTTGACATACTCCAAACCTCTTAATAAGACACCATTTGAGAGTATAGAGTTTTGTCCATCTGAAAATGCAATGGCACCATTTTGTGCCATGTCCATCATCTCTGTTATTTCTTCACCTTTACATTTTTTACTCAAAGCTCCTATAGGATAGAAATCAATTGTAAGATCTGTAGTCGCATTTAAAATATATTGAACAGACGATTTACTATCAACAATAGGGTCTGAATTTGGGAACAGAGCAATCGCCGTATATCCTCCAGAGGCTGCACAATCATTGAGGCTTTCTAGCGTTTCTCGATGCTCAAATCCAGGTTCTCCACAGTTAGACCCAATGTCCATCCAGCCAATAGAGACATGAAGATTTTTTGATTTAATAAGCTTTGCTTTTTCATCTTTAATGTTATTGCCAATTTTTTCAATAACACCATTTTTAATCAGAACATCTTTCGTTTGATCGTGAAGTTCTGATTTGGGAAAGATTATTTTCGCTTGTTTAATCAATACGTTCATGGTATGGATTGGTTTTTATATTTTCCAAAATCTAAGCAACATTGTTTCTATTGCCAGAAATATCAAAGCTAACATCAGGCACAATCTCCAATAGGTTATACCTTGATCTTTTTCCTTTATAATATTACCTAAGTTTGCTTTAAGTGAATTGCCAAATACATTTGAAAAGGCACCAAACTTGGTTTCTAATTCTTCTGCTCCAATGTAGTCAAGATTTGATTCGATCCTGTCATAATTAAATGCCAGGCCTTTAACCAATTCATCCTGTAAAGTCAAATCATAGTAGCCTGCTTCACTGATCATATTGTTAAAGTTGATCATTGTTGCGTTCCCCAGGTTTGTTTGCCCAGGAATAAATTCTTGAGCTCCTTTTATTTTGTAAATGATATCATTTGAAGTTGATACATTGTTTATCTCAGTAAAATTATCCTTACCAATACTGAATGCCAGTTGGTCATTTTGATTGGCTGCATAAGATATTTTATAAACCAAAGGCACAAAGACTTCTGCATTGACAACCAGGTCATTGTACTTTTTATCCAAAGGGGATGCAGATACAAACAAGTTACCTTTCCCTCTTTTATATTTTGTAATGTAGTTTTCTCCGTTTCTATATTTTAAAAGATACTCTCCACCTCTAGAGCTAAAATTGCTAAATTGATAATTTCCTTCAGTTGTAGGTAACTTCAAATTAGAACCAATGGATGCATATACGTTATCAAATACAAATTCACTTGTATTGATTCTATACACTGCATTTTTTTCTTGTTGCCATTGCGTTATCGTATTCGTATTTAAAGAAGAAAAAAAGCTGTTGTATGAGTCGGTGTCAGCATTTGCAGGAGGAAATACCATAACATTGCCACCATTTTCAGTGTAAGATTTTATGGCGGAAGCTAAACCTGTAGTTATGCTTTTGAGATCTGATAATATTATAAGATCGTGATTTTTAAGTTGATCATACTGAATTGAAGAAACAGCAACATTGTTAATTTCAAATGCATTTAAACCTTTAAAAACAGCTGACAAATATTTATTAGGTTTGTTGGTGTTGATTGACAACACAGATGTTTTTTCTTTGATGTTGAAACTGATAAAATAACTATCATCAAACTGAATGGGGTAGTCATCAATCTTAACTTTAATTTTCTGCCAACCTGGTTCTGTTATCAATAAATTGATAGTATCCACTTTTGTACCGTTAGCTGGAATGTTAAACGTCCCTTCAGGTCTATTTTGATTGTTGTGATTTATACTTAATCTGATATCTTCTCTGGCTTCGTTGCTGTGGTTTTTAATCCTTACTATCAACTTGTTATTTTGGTTGATTGAAGGCACAACAGATTCGAACCATACGCTATCTAGAGAAATGTTATTTTCTTTTACAGCTTGCATAGGAATCAAATTAACTTCACTTAAAGTATCGCTTTCAAGATTGAAGTCGGTAATGCTTTTTTGAAAATCTGACAGATAATAAATAACATGATTGCCATCCTCTGGTTTGGATTGCAATTGCTTGTTATATACATTTGACAATAGATTCACTTCAGGATTTAAACCAATATCCTCAATGGCTTGAATTGTATTTTCCTGATTGATCCACCTCTGTTGACTGCCTTTTAATTCATGTGAAATAATCTGAAATTGATCAGCAACACCATAGGCGGATATTATTTCTTCTGCTTTCTTCTTTGCTTTGTCAATCAATGGCACATCTTCACTCAATGCCATCATACTATTGGAGTTGTCAATGAAGATACTGACATAGTTCTTTCCAGTTTTGGCAGTATCATTTTCGGATAAGAAAGGTTGTGCAAAGGCAATAATTAGACATGCCGCAGCGAATAATCTAGACAGTAGGACTAAAAAGTTGCGTAACTGCCTTCTTGTACTCTTCTCTTCCTTAATCTCTTTAAGAAGCTTAACATTGGTGAAATACACCTTTTTAAACCTCCTGAAATGGAAAAGGTGAATTATTATCGGTATTGCAAGGGCCAATATTGCCCATAAAATCTGTGGATGTAAAAACTGCATAGTTAAATGTACGTGTACAAAAGTATCAATTCTATTAATTATTAATGCATTGAATGCTTCTAATGTTGTGATGTGTCTGGTTTTTATCTAATTGAAATCTCAGATATTACTTACTATGGACCCGATACCCTCAATATGCTTGGTTTTTACCAAACTTGGCTAGTATGATATAATGTGATATAATTAAGTAACAATGGAGAGAATGAACATTCTTCGACTTATTCACCTGCAGGAGAGGGGTCTCTGCCAGAGACCCCTCTCCTGCAGTAAATTCTAGTTAGGCCCTTTATTTAAAGGAGTTTTGGTGTTGTCAGGCTGCATGATTAGATTGAATAATTGAGATTTCAGACCAAAGTCAACAGCAGGGGAGGGGTCTCTGGCAGAGGGGGGTCTCTGCCAGGGATATTCACAAAATTCCCCGCTTTTCACCATAGAAAATTTAATGTGCTACATAATCATTCTATATTTGATCAAAACAATCCAACAATGCGCTTATTTCTCATTTCTATTTTTTTGATCTTCATCCTAGGTTCAGAGGGTTCCTCTCAAACCAATTTTGATATTTTTCAATACAGATACGTTGGCCCCACCAGAGGAGGACGTGTAACTGCTGTAGCTGGAATCGCTTCAATACCCAATACCTACTACCTCGGATCGACAGGCGGTGGCGTTTGGAAAACCGAAGACTATGGAACATCTTGGTCGAATGTATCTGATGGATATTTCGAAACACCGTCGATTGGTGCGATCCGTGTAGCTCAAAATGACGCTAATATTGTATACGTCGGCACAGGTACAGATGGCTTTCGCAGTAACCTGATTTCAGGGAAAGGGATGTACAAGTCTATCGATGCCGGAAATTCCTGGAGCCATGTTGGGTTAAGAAATGTCGGTCAAATAGGTGCTGTAGAGATTCATCCACAAGATCACAACACTGTTTTTGTAGCAGCAATCGGCCAAGCTTTTCAAAGTAATAAAGAAAGAGGTGTTTACCGCACCAAAGATGGTGGTGCTACTTGGAAACAAGTATTATCAATTTCTGATACCACTGGATTTGTTGATGTAGAATTTATGCCAACGAACCCTAATATTATCTATGCATCGGCTTGGAGAGCAGAACGCAAACCTTGGACAATAATTAGCGGCGGAAAAGAAAATGGTATTTATAAATCTATAGATGGAGGCGATAATTGGAAGCGCGTCGGCAATGGCTTGCCTAAATTGATGGGTAAAATTGATTTGGCTGTTTCAGCTGCTGATTCGAGAGTTGTTTATGCATTGGTTGAGGCACCTTCTAAAGTTTCTGGTTTGTACAGAAGCAATGATCAAGGAGAAAACTTTGAGCATGTATCCAATGAATATGGTTTATCAGACAGACCTTTTTACTATTGTAACGTCGATGCGGATCCTAATGATGTAGAAACAGTTTATGTCAATTCTACCAGGTTTTATAAATCTATAAATGGCGGTGAATCATGGAAAAGACTATCCACACCTCATAGCGACAATCATGATATATGGATCAATCCAAATGATTCTGATTTGTATATTCAAAGTAATGATGGTGGTGCCAATATTACACATAACGGTGGCAAGTCCTGGAGCTCTCAATTTAATCAACCTACAGCAGAATTGTATCAAGTCGAAGTAGACAACCAACACCCATATTGGCTTTATGCTGGGCAACAAGATAACAGTACCACAATATCTGTCCCCAGTGCACCGCCAACCAGACACCAGGCCGGGGCAATTGGTTTTGTTATGAATACCGGTGGATGTGAAACTGGGCCTGCTGTTCCAAATCCTGACAATCCAAATATTGTATATTCTAACTGTAAAGGAAGGTTTAGTGTGTTTAATAAAACAACTGGACAAGCGCAAGAATACACTGTAGGTGCAAGAAATATGTATGGACACAATCCAAGGGATCTGAAATTCAGATTTCAACGGGTATCTCCGATTCATGTATCGCCCCATGATTCTAAAGTTATATATCACACATCTCAGTACGTCCATAAAACAACTGACGAAGGAAAAACATGGGACATTATCTCACCTGACTTGACAGCCTTCGAAGCTGACAAGCAAATGAGATCAGGGTCTCCTATTACAAATGATATTACAGGAGAAGAATTTTACAGCACTATTTATGCAATCCAAGAATCAAAAATAAAACAAGGTTTAATTTGGGTGGGTGCCAATGATGGGCCGATTCATGTTACACAAGACAATGGAAGGAACTGGTCAAATGTTACACCCAAGTCATTGCCAAAAGGTGGACGTGTAGATTGTGTAGAACCTTCTGTTCACAATGCTGCAAAGGCATATGCCACCGTTTTGAGATATCAACTGGGAGACTGGAAACCATACATTTATAAAACGGATAACTATGGTAAATCCTGGAATCTATTGTCGCAAGAAAATGGGATTCCAAATGATTATCCTGTTAGGGTTTTAAGAGAGGATCCTGTCAAACAGGGCTTGCTTTACGCAGGAACAGAATATGGAATGTTTATCTCTTTTAATGATGGGGAAACATGGGAACCTTTCCAACAAAACCTTCCTGTTACTCCAGTCACAGACATCAAAGTACATAGAGATGACTTGGTTTTGTCAACAATGGGAAGAGGCTTCCAGATCCTAGATAATATTTCAGCCTTGAGAGATAACTATTCGGATCTCGATACCACTAAACCCAAGGTGTTTAAACCCCGTGATACATACCGTTACCGTTATTACCCCATGAATGTGGGTTCAGAGACGCAACCTAACTATCCCGCGCCAGGTGTCTTATTTGACTACTATCTCCCAAGTGACATTGACACTTCAATGGTATTGCATATCAAAAATAAATCAGGGGAAGTTATCAGATCGTTTATACCTACCGTATTGTCGAAGGCTGAAGTTACCAGGCGAGATATGTCGACAGAGGAATTGACATATTCTGTGAATGCCTCGCTTAAAAAATCTAAAGGTTTCCATAGGTTTAAATGGGATATGAAACAATCAGGTGTTTGGGATAAAAGACCAAATGCTGCATTCTCAAATGGTCCTATGGTCTTGCCAGGAGAATATTCAGTCGTTTTGGAACTGGATTCTACTAAAATACAGCAAGACTTCAAGTTACTTCCAGACCCTAGGGTTATTGGTAAGGTGGTTTCAATGCAAGATTTAGAAACACAAGAGAAACTGGCTAAACAAATTGTTGATTTGTATTCTTCCGCCAAAAAGATGGCCAACGACATTGAAAAGAAATTAAAGAAGACAAATGAAAAATCTAAAGCATACTCTGATCTTGAAAAAATGAAATCAATGCTGGTCCAAGAAAAAGGAAGATATACCCAGCCTAAATTATTATCACAAATCAGATACTTATACAATGGAATGAACTCTACAGATCAACTGCCAAGCAAAGATTCTTTTGATAGATATGAAGAACTGAAAAAAGAATTTGAATCGCTAAAATAAAGCAAAGCACCCGTAAGCGCAGCGCTCCGTAAAGCGCAGCGCCCGTAAGCGAAGCGTTCCGTAAAATAATCTATCTTTAACAAAATT
Source organism: uncultured Saprospiraceae bacterium (assembly GCA_905480605.1). Taxonomy (GTDB): domain Bacteria; phylum Bacteroidota; class Bacteroidia; order Chitinophagales; family Saprospiraceae; genus RFSX01. The sequence continues at coordinate 18,300 of CAJQRD010000011.1, forward strand.
TAAAAAGTGATTCTTATTGCGGATGGTGGTTCGACTTCTTGTGATTGGGTTTGTTTAAATCCTGACACCCACGAAGTCATTCAAAAGATTAAAACGAAAGGATTGAATCCCGCTTATTCTTCTGTCAAGGAGTTAATGCAGGTTCTAACTATCGCTACTGATCTTTTACAAATTAAAAATGAGATTAAAGCCATCTACTTTTTTGGAGCAGGCAGCAACTCTGATGTTTTTGCAAATAAACTGAAAAGTGTATTTGATTCTTATTTTCCACAACTTTCACTAGTCAAAATCCAAGGTGATATTCAAGGTGCAGTATATGCATGTACACACAAACCAGGTGTAGTTGGCATACTTGGAACGGGCAGTAATATTTGTTATTATAATGGAACTGAAATACAGACAAACATTGAGTCTTTAGGGTATTCTATTATGGATGATGGTGCAGGCTCGGCATTGGGTAGATTGTTGTTGCGTGCTTATTTTTATAAGCAACTGCCAGCAGAACTAAGTGAAGCGCTTTCGAGTACTTACAATGTTGATCCAGATTATGTAAAGGAAAATATTTATTCTAAACCTTTTCCTGGTCGTTTCATGGCGTCGTATGCAAAATTTGTTTTTGACAACATAGATGAACCCTTCTTAGAAGAGTTGCTAAATCAAAATTTAATAAATTACTTTGAGACCCATGTTAGGCAATTTGAAAATGAAATGAAAAATGTACCACTTCACTTTGTTGGTTCAGTCGCATATTTGTCAAAAGGACAAATAGAAAAATTGTGTAACGAGTATGGTTATGAGTTAGGCAACGTGATACAAGCTCCGATTGATGACTTGGCTAAAAATATCAATTACTATATTTAAGAATAATCATTATTCGGTATGCATTAATTACTACTGTTAATATTCCTTTTTCTTTCACTTAATTTAAATGTGGAATATATTGTATCTGGAAATATAAAAGATACATAATGAAAATACGATGTAGTTCAGTTCCGTTTTGCGCCCTCAATTAGAAAATTGCATTCTGCTGACATTAGGTAAGTCATCAATGATGTTATAATTGACACTAAAGGTTCTTATGTGTTGACTGGCAATGACCTTCCGGATAGTAAGCATTGTATAGACTGCCTTTGGTGGATACATTTTCTTAAACTTCAATTGGGGCAGGAATGAATTGCAGTTTTAATTTGCTAGTATTAAAATTGTTTTAGAGGATATTAGAAATTAATACTAAATCTTTTTTGAAATTGCAATATTGAAATAGTTCTTTTCGAAGATATTAAATTTTGACAGATGATATTATTTATCTCTATTTTTATATCACAAATTCCAAATCACCAGTTGCTTGAGCAATATAAAATTCAGCATTTTCTTTTACAACAATGTCAATAGGTAAATACTGTTTAGAGGGTATTTCCTTTTTGAAAACAAAGTGATTTAATATATTAATCATCCCTAAGTATCCTTGTTTGATTGGATCTTGGTTGATGATAAAATTCAGTCGATGTTCATTTAGAAGTTTGATGTTGGGTTCTATTAAATCAAATCCAATTGTTGTTATATTCTCTAATGAAGTGTCCAATTTATCTAGCAAATTTAATACATGGTAAGCTCTTGAGTTTGTAAAGAATAGTCCTCCTAAGTTTGTATGCTCTTTGATACATTCATTGATTGTCTTTGATAGATAAGATACATCTTCAAAATCTGCTATACCAACATTTATAACTTCATTACCTGTTTGATGGATTCTGTTATATGATCTTAACCCATCCAGTTTATCTTGAATATGCTTGGCATTTTTAGAATCGTGACCAAGAGTTAAAGCCAGGATGGTCTTGAATTTGATATTGCTGGTGTCAAAAAGCCTACCGGCCAATTCTCCACATGCAAATGAATTTTGACCAATATAACATTGGATATCTTGATGGAATATTTCTGTATTTATTGTAAATACCGGAACCTGATTCTGCCAGGCCATTTGAAAAAACTGGATGGATTCTGTAAAGAAAACAGGAGCGGTTAGAATACCATCAGGTTGCATCTTAAGCGCCTTTTCTAATTGTAATCGATAATCATTTTTATCCGACAAATCAAAGAAGAAAAACTTGGTGTTTATGCCATATTGCTCGGTAAATCGCCTTGATTTTTCTATGCCTTTTAATGGAAGCTCCCAAAAAGGATCTTTTTCAGCACTCGGCATGACAAGTGCAATGTTGTATTGCTTGTTGTGTGCTAAAGTGCTGGCAATCACGTTTTTTTCGTAACCCAATTCCTTGGCAATTGATAGTATTTTTTGCCGCTTTTCATCGGTTATGCTGCCCCTACCGTTTAGAGCTCTATCAACAGTTCCCCTTGAAACGCCTGCCAATTTAGCAATATCCTTAATAGTAATCTTCTTCATGAAATTATAACCTGATTATGGTGTAAAGCTAATAGAAAAATACTAAGCATTAAGTTTGTGCACGTGCACAAATTGATTATATTTGACTTAAAATTCTAATTTTTCAATGATTATTACACCTAAAAAACCTTTGGTTTATTCAGATTTACGGATTAAACAGATCCCTGAGGATTTAATATACCAAATCAAATCGTTTGAAAGAATTCCTATTGATATCTTTAAAGATGCTGAAGATGGCTCTCGTCATATTGCGCATTCAATTGCTTTGGCTATTAAAGGAAAGCAGCAAAAGGGAGAAAAAATTGTTCTTGGATTGGCTACAGGTTCTTCACCTTTAAAAGTGTATTCAGAGTTGATCAGAATGCACAGAGAAGAAGGGCTTAGTTTTCACAATGTGGTTACATTTAACTTAGATGAATATTATCCAATCTTACCTGATAATATTGAAAGCTATCACTATTTCATGCATGAATATCTTTTTAATCACATTGATATTCCTGGAAATCAAATCAATATTCCTGATGGCAATTTAAAATTAGAAGATGTCAAAGAATATTGTGAAATGTACGAAAAGAAAATATCGATGCTTGGAGGGATTGATATTCAATTGCTAGGAATAGGAAGAACAGGACACATCGGTTTTAATGAACCAGGAAGTGATAAAGATTCGGTGACAAGGCTGGTAAGTTTAGATAGTTTGACAAGAACAGATGCCCAAAAAGACTTTGGAACCTTTGAAAAAGTGCCATATAGGGCAATAACCATGGGCGTCAAGACTATTTTGGAGGCTAAGGAAATTTACATGATGGCATGGGGACAGCACAAAGCTGAAATTGCTAGACGTGCAACAGAAGATAAGCCAAACAGTGTTGTACCTTCTACTTTTTTACAAGACCACCATCAAGTACGATTTTGCTTGGATTTGGCAGCTTCGGAAAAACTGACAAGAGTAAAAACTCCTTGGAAAGTTGGTTCTTGCAGATGGACAGATGATCTGGTTTGTAAAGCGGTTATTTGGTTGTCGCAAAATATTAATAAACCAATTCTGAAATTAACCTCTTCTGATTATTTAGAGTTCGGATTGAATGAGTTAATTCTGGACCGCGAAAATGCTTATAAAACGAATTTATACGTTTTTAATAAATTACAAAGAACCATAACAGGTTGGCCAGGAGGAAAACCCAATACTGATGATACCCATAGGCCAGAAAGGTCAACGCCAGAAAAAAAACGTGTAATTATATTCAGTCCCCATCCTGATGATGATGTGATTTCTATGGGAGGAACCTTCCTTCGTCTTGTTGAACAAGGACATGATGTGCATGTGGCATATCAAACTTCAGGTAATATTGCCGTGCACGACCACGATGCTCTTAGGTTTTTAGAGTTTTATGAAGGAATTAATGAAAAATACGCTTTAGATAACAATATTAAAGATTTGTTAAAAGCTAAAAAAGCTTTAAAATCAAAGATTGGCGGTAATTCACAAGGCATACGAAACATAAAGGGAATGATCCGAAAGGGTGAAGCAAAAGCCGCAGCTGTTTTTTGCGGACTCGAAGAGTCCAACATTCATTTCTTAAATCTTCCTTTTTATGAAACAGGGGCCATTAAAAAGAAGCTTGTTTCTAAGGAAGATGTGAAAATTGTTGAGGATTTATTAAAAAAATACAAACCACATCAAGTTTTTGCAGCAGGTGATTTAGCTGACCCTCATGGGACTCACCGTGTATGCTTAGATGTTATTTTTTCAGCATTTAATAACTTGAAAAAAGAAAAATGGATTAAGGACTGTTGGCTTTGGCTCTATCGTGGCGCTTGGCACGAATTTTCAATCGATGAAATTGAAATGGCCGTTCCTTTAAGTCCAGAAGAATTACTTAAGAAAAGACGTGCAATCTATATGCACCAATCTCAAAAGGATAGACCTCCTTTCCCAGGAGAAGACAATCGAGAATTTTGGCAAAGAGCAGAAGAGAGAAACAGAGAAACGGCTCAGACTTATCGAGATTTGGGATTTGCAGAGTATGAAGCTATAGAGGCTTTTAAAAGATGGAAACTTTAGTATATAATTAATAACAAATTGAAACCAAACAATGGAAAAATTCGAATTATTTTATCCGCAAATGCGACGCTTTAAGGGGCTTGCATTTGTATTGCTATTTTGCCAGGCGACCCTGTTCAGTTTACCCAGTTTTGGCCAGATGGTCAATGGGAAAGTGATTGATGCAGATAGTAACCCTGTCATTGGTGCATCGGTTATGGAAACCGGAACTCAAAATGGAACCATCACTGATATCGATGGAATGTTTTCGTTAAACTTACAAGGCAGCTCTAATCAATTAGAGATCAGTTACGTGGGTTATGAATCTCAAACAGTTGATGTCAATGGAACTGATTTTTTAAACATCACTATGTTTGAAGGATTACAACTAAATGAAGTAGTTGTTACCGCCCTGGGTATCTCAAGGGAGAAAAAAGGATTAACTTATTCTGTTGATGAAGTTTCAGGCGATGAGTTGTCTACCGTAAAAGATGTCAATGTAATCAATGCATTGTCAGGTAAGACTCCCGGTTTGGTGATTAACAGAAGTGGTTCTGGTGTTGGAGGTTCAACAAGAATTGTGTTAAGGGGAAACAAGTCGACAACCAGTAATGATCCGCTATATGTGATTAACGGTGTACCTATGACCAATAACAGACGTGGTCAACAAGGTGGAGTGTTTGGTGGCGGTGTTGATACAGGAGATGGTATTTCCAATATCAACCCTGATGACATCGAATCAATGACAGTACTTAAAGGTGCATCAGCAGCTGCACTTTATGGTAGCCAAGCTGCCAACGGTGTAATATTAATTACAACAAAACAAGGTAAAGTAGGCGCACCAAAAGTAAATGTGTCTTCTACTTATGTTATGGAAAATGCAGCGTTCATTCCTGAACAACAATTCCGTTATGGTCAGACTTCTGCTGGTGCAGAATTTAGTTGGGGTGGAGCAGTGAATAGTCCTGATCATGTGAAAGATTTTTTCCAAACAGGAACAAACTTGATAAACTCATTTTCAATAAGTGGTGGGTCTGAAAATTCCACGACTTACTTTTCTTATTCTAATACTAAGGCTCAAGGTATTATGCCTACAAATGAATTGGGAAGACATAATATAGCTATTAATCAAACTGTAGACTTTTTTGATGATAAATTGACTTTGAATGGATCAATAAACTATATTAACCAAACTACTGACAATCGTCAAGGTGCTGGTTTGTATTTTAATCCTTTAACTGGTTTGTATTTCTTCCCAAGAGGTTTAGATTTTGACAATTACAAAACCAACTTTGAACAATATTCTGATGCAAGAAATATTAATGTTCAAAACTGGATTGCGGATAGAGATATTCAGCAAAATCCTTGGTGGATATTAAATAGAAATCAAAATCAAAACAAGCGTAATAGATATATCACTACTGTTTCAGCAAACTATAAGATTGACAGCAATTGGAGCGTGCAAGCTAGAGGGAATTTAGATAAATCTCTAGATAAGTTTACACATGAAATATATGCGTCTACTCAAGGTACTCTATCTGATAACAATGGACGTTATATTTATAACAATTATGATGATACACAAACGTATGGTGATTTGATCTTGACGTATTCAAATAGATTTGGAGATAATTTGACGCTTGATGCTAATGTGGGAGCCAGTCATACAGATTCTAAAATATATGGAATATCAGCGGATTCTAAAAACGGTGATTTGGCATTTGCAAACCAATTTGGATTGCAGTATATCAAAAATACAACGGCTGCTCAAGACTTGAGAGAGACTTTGGTAAGAAGAAAGAAAAATGCAGTTTTTGCAAGTGCACAAGTTGGTCTTAACGATCAATTGTATTTTGATGTTACTGCTAGAAGCGATAAATCATCAGCGCTGCCTAATACATCATATTTTTATCCTTCACTTGGTGTGACAGCAATATTGACAGAGATGATGAATCTTTCGTCTTTAGATTTTGCAAAAGTAAGAGCTTCTTATGCAGTTGTGGGTAATGATGTACCATCTTATGTAGCTAATCCCAAAGAAGAAAGAGGAAACATCATTAATGGTCAATTACAATTTTCAACTGAAGGTCCTTTACCTGGAACAGAATTGGTTCCTGAGGAATCAACTTCTTTGGAGTTTGGTTTTGAATTAAGAGCTGTTAATAATAAATTAGGATTTGATTTTACATATTATAAAACCAATACGAAAAATCAATTTATTAATATTTCTGCTCCTGCAGGTTCTGGATTTACAAGATATTTAGTAAATGCTGGTGATGTACAAAATTCAGGTATTGAAGCAGTATTATCTTATGATGTTGTCAGTAGTGAAAATTTTAATTGGGAGACTAGTATAAACTTTACTAAGAATTCTAATGAGATTATTGAATTACATCCTGAGTTTGATGAAAATCCTGATGCTGCTTTCTTTATTACAAATGAAGCGGTAAATAGTTATGGAATGGTTGTTCAAAAAGGTGGATCGTTCGGTGATATTTGGGGCGAAAGGTTTTTAAGAGATGATCAAGATCGTATTATGTTGGATGCTGACGGCAAACCTCAAAAACAAGGTTTAGGTTATGTTGGAAATCCAAATCCTGATTTTATGTTGGGATGGAATAACGAAATTAGAGTTTCTGATTTTAGTATTAGATTTTTGATTGATGGAAGATTTGGTGGCGAAGTAATGTCAGTAACTGAAGCTCTACTTGATGAGTTTGGTGTTTCTGAAAGAACTGCAGCAGCAAGGGATGCTGGAGGCGTGACTGTTAATGCTGTTTCTGAAAGCGGACAAGCAGTGACTTCAATTCCTGCTGATGTATATTATGGTGCTGTGGGAGGAAGACAAGGAATCACAGAAAATTATATATACGACGCAACCAACATAAGATTGAGAGAATTGAGTATCGGATATAAATTACCTGTAGGTATTTTAGGAGGAGATGCGAAAATTAGTATAGTAGGGAGAAATTTATTTTTCTTAAGCAAAAAAGCACCGTTTGATCCAGATGTAACAGCATCAACAGATGTTGGACTTCAAGGTATTGACATTTTTAGTCTGCCGTCAACTAGAAGTTTTGGATTTAACTTAAGCTTAGGATTTTAATCTCTATTTTAATTATGAATAAAAATAAAACAATGAAAAATATAAAATTATACTTCTTGTTGCTTGTTGGAGCAGTTGGAGTAATGGTATATAGTTCAGGATGTAGTGATGATTTTGAAGAGTACAATCAAGATCCATTTGCATTGACAAACGATGACCTCTCAGCAGATTATAGACTTGTAGGGGAGCCATTTATTAATATAATAAGAAACATTTACGTGCATACTCCAGCTTGGATTACACAACTTCAACAAAACTTAATGGGTGATGTGTATTCAGGTTATTTGATGCCTCCTACACCATTTGCCGGTAATTCTAACAATATGAATTACAACTTGGTTGATGGATGGAACACTTGGGCTTGGAATCCAGCTTATCAAAACGTAATGGCTCCTGCCTTACTGGTAGAGCAAAATGCTGGAACTGATTTTCCTGAATTCTTAGCTTGGTTGGATATTTTGAAAGTTGAAGCTATGCACAGAGTAACGGATATTTTTGGGCCAATTATTTATACGCAATTTGGTCAAATTGGTGCTGACGGTTCAATAGCATATGATTGTCAGGATGTTGTATATGATGCATTTTTTAAGGATTTAGATTCTGGTGTCGATGGCCTTACAGCTTTTGTTAATTCTGGAGCTACTTCTCCTTTTACGGCGTTTGATGAAGTATTTGCTGGTGATGTAACCAAATGGATACAATTTGCCAATTCCCTAAGATTAAGATTGGCTGTTAGGATTTCTAAAGTTGATCCTGCAAGGGCTAAATCTGAAGCTGAAAAAGCTATGAACAATTCTTTTGGAGTTATGACAACGAATGACGGTAACTTTACTGTTAAGAATGAAGTTGATCATCCAATGAATACCATCAATAATGCTTGGAATGATATCCGTATGGCTGCTCCAATGGAATCAATTCTTGTAGGCTTTAATGATCCTAGATTACCTGAATACTTTAGACCTGCAGTTCAAGCAGAAGTTGCTGGCGAATACAAGGGAATTCGTCTAGGTATCGATATTGCTGATAAAGGTACTTATGTTGATTATTCTGCGTTACAAGACCTAGGTAATGTACAATTAATGGTTGCTGCTGAAGTATTCTTCTTAAGAGCCGAAGGTGCATTGCGTGGATGGAGTATGGGCGGTTCTGCTCAAGACTTGTATGAAGATGGCGTGAGAATGTCATTTGATCAATATGGTCTGTCTGGTGCTGATGATTATTTAGCAGACGGCACAAGCATGCCAATTCCTTATGTGGATGTAAATAACTCCGCTAACAATGTCGATGCAGGAAATCCTAATTTGTCAACGACGACAATCCAATGGCAAAGTGGTGCCAGTTTGGAGGCAAATCTTGAGCAAATTATTACTCAGAAGTGGATATCTGTTTATCCAGATGGCCAAGAAGCTTGGTCTGAATATAGAAGAACAGGTTATCCTAAGCTTTTCCCGGTTGTGATTAACAATAGTGGAGGAGAAATTGATACAGATGCACAGATTAAAAGAATTAAGTACATCAGCAGTGAATATGCTCAAAACCCTGGTGGAGTTGCTTCTGGTGTATCTTGCCTTGGTGGCGCTGATACAGGTGGTACTTCACTTTGGTGGGATATTGACTAAGATAAATTTATAGAAGAACTTAGAAAGATCATAAAATAAGGTAAGGTTGGTTTTTTATTTTTTTTATCGATCTTTCCGTTCTTTTATTAAAAGCGGTTTAGAAACAAAGGTTGAATTGTCTTTTAATTGGATAATCATCTGTTTTTAAACCGCTTTATTACTTAGAAGCCCTAATACTAATGAATTGAAATACTTTTACGGCCTACTTATTTTTTTGCTTTTTTCTTGTTCCGAAGAAAATATAAGCACCTCTGGATTCACACTACTTGAATCCAAACACACCAATCTTAATTTTCGAAACCTGGTCAAGGAGACTGAGAACTTCAATATCTTCAAGTACCAATATTTTTACAATGGAGGAGGTACTGCCATTGCAGACTTCAACAATGATGGATTGGATGATGTTTTCTTCACGGGCAATATGGTAAAGAATCGTCTTTTTCTAAATGAAGGCAATTTAAAATTTAATGATGTAACCACTCAATCAAAAGTTGCTGTGCACGAAGGATGGTGCTCAGGTGCTAACGCAATTGATATCAACAATGATGGTTGGATGGATATCTATGTTTGTCGAACGGCATTTCCATTTGAAAAACTGCGTAAAAATCTTCTGCTTATAAATCAAAAGGATGGCACATTTGAAGATGAAGCTCAATCATACGGTTTAGACGATTCGGCATATTCAACACAATCAGGATTTTTTGACTTTGACAGAGATGGCGATTTAGACATGCTGTTGATCAATCATTCAATTCCAGAATATTCAAAAGGAAATCTTGAAATTTTTAAACTGAAAAGTAAGAAAGATCCTGCTATAACAAATAAGCTCTACGAGAACCGAAACGGAAAATATGTTGACATTTCACAGCAAGCAGGAATTGAAGGAAATGTCTTAAGTTTTAGCTTGGGTTTAAATATTTCAGATTTTAACAATGATGGGTTTGATGATATCTTTATTTCCAATGATTTTAATGAACCTGATTATTTATTTATAAATCAAAAAAATGGCACTTTTCTAAATGAAGCCGATCAATGGTTTGACAACATGTCAATGTTCAGTATGGGCACAGATGCGGCAGATATAAATGGTGATGGTTATAAAGACCTTATGGTTCTGGATATGTTGCCAGAATCTAACTTTTTACAAAAGATGCATTCAGGTGCAGATAATTTTGAAAAAGTAAAATCGCTGAGAGAGAATGGATTTTTGGACCAGTTTAGCCGCAATACATTGCATCTAAATAGTGGCAATGGAAAATTTAGAGAAGCTGGACAAATGCTAGGTGTTTCAAATACAGACTGGTCTTGGGCTACTTTATTTTTTGACTTTGAAAATAATGCGACTACAGATCTTTTTATTTCAAACGGTTATTTGCGTGACCATACAGATATGGACTTTCTACAATACACCGCAAATGAAGTTTTGAAAGTAAATTCCGGAGGTGAAGCTGTTACCTTTGAGGCTTATATGCAATCAATGCCTCCTATTATACAACCCAACTATTTTTACAGCAACAGCAACCAAAAATTCCAAAATAAAAATAATGATTGGTCTTTATTGAAGCCTAGTGTTTCTCAAGGGGCATCCTATTCTGATTTAGACAATGACGGAGATTTAGATTTGATTGTCAATAACTCAGAAGATTACAGTTGGTTGTATCGCAACAATGCAGAACAAACTAAAAACAATTGGATATCTTTTAAATTAAAAGGTAATAAGAAAAACGTCAATGGTATTGGTGCAAATATAAAGTTACACGCTGGAGATAAGGTGTTTGTCAAATCGTTACAACCGTCAAGAGGATTCCAGTCTTCTGTATCATACAATGTGCATTTTGGATTGGACAATATTTCAACTGTTGACCACATTGATGTTATTTGGGCTGATGGCAATAAGCAAAAAATATCTTCTCCCAGTATTAATGCAGTCAACATTGTTGAATATAAAAAAGACGAAACGGGAGTAACTAAACTCGCTGCAGGAGAATCTATATTTAAAGAAGTTAATTTTGGTATTGACTACAAACATGATGAAAGTAATTTTAGAGATTTTAACCAACAAGCGTTGATGCCATTTTATTTAAGTGACCAATCTCCTAAAGTTTTTAATTTGGACATTATCGGGAATGGTATAGAAGAGATTGTAATTTGTAGTGATGGGAAAAATTCCAGTAAAATTTATTCTCAAAGAAATAAGGGTTGGACTGAAATAAACGCAATTGGATTTTCAAATGCTGAGATATGTGATGTTTCGTTTTCTGCCAATAAACTTTATGCTGCAAGTGGTTCATATAAATATGGAAAAGAATCAAACGAGGCTGCTGTAGGAATTTATATGTATCAAAATAATAGTATTAAAAAAACAGATAGCCTTCCAGTAAAAGACTGTAATCCTTCTTGCTTGGCAATTGGTGATTTAAATAATGATGGACTGGATGAGGTATTTGTAGGAGGACAACATTGGAAAAATGAATTTCCTACTGCTTCTAAATCTATGTTATTCGGAAAGGGCAATGAGGTTCTGTTTGCAAAGAATATAGGTCATATTTCAGATGCAGTAATATTTGATATTGATGGGGATCAAACAATGGAATTGGTAGTTGCCGGAAATTGGAATGGTATTAGAATATTTAATCTTGAAGATGGACAATTGGTGAATACAACTGATACCTATCTATCTCAAAACTACAAGGGACACTGGTTACATTTAGAAGCGGAAGATTTAAACGGGGACAGTTTCAAAGAATTGCTTGTTACCAACTTGGGCAAAAACAATCAACTATCAGCATCGAAGCAATATCCAATGGTAATGTATTACTGTGATTTAGATAAAAATGGGGCAGTCGAACCATTGGTAGGTTACTTCAATGAAGATGAAGTTTACCCATTGGCAGCAAGGGAAGATATTATTTCTCAAATCCCAGTATTGAAAAAGAAATTCACTTCATTTGAATCATATGCCAATCAGGATTTACCAAGCCTGGTAAATGAATATGATAAAAATTGTCCTTTGTTGACCATCGATACGTTAGCACATTTGTTGTTTATAAATAAAAATGGAAAATTGATTGAATCTTCACTTCCTTTTGAAATGCAAATTGCACCAATTTACGATTGTGTTTTTATGGATTTAGATGGTGATGAAGATGTTGATATTTTATGTGGAGGAAATAAGAGCAGCAACAAAGTCAAAATTGCAAGATTGAGCGGTAACAATATCGATGGTTTCTTGAATGATGGAAAAGCTGGTTTTGAAAAAGCAGGAATAGGATACAGCGTAGGGGAGAGGGGAGATGTCAGGTCATTATCATTGATTTCATATAAAAATTCAAACACGTTGTTGTATTGCCCAATTGACGGACAGTTTAAAGCTTGTGCTCTTAAATAATAAGCTATGGAAAATGATCTGATTGTAAAAGAATGGAAAGAAAATGGTTTTGTCAGAATTGAAAACTTACTTGATCACAATGATATAAAGCTGGTTTCTGATTGGTACGATGCTATGTTGTCGGATTTGAACTTGACGAGAGACCACCGAAGTGATTTGACGAACGAAGGAGAAAAAGGGAAAGAAAAAATTACACAAATAATGAGACCATCTCTCCTTGATGACCGTTTTATGGATTCCGATATAATAAAAAAAGTAGAAGAAATAGCAAAGATAATTATAGGAGAGGATGCGGCTTTAGATTTTGATATGCTTATAAATAAAGTGCCTCACTCTAATGCTGAAACGCCCTGGCATCAAGACATGGCATATTGGCCTCAGTTGGAAGATAAACGAGCGGCTAGCTTTTGGATTGCAATTGATGATGCAGTTGTTGAAAACGGCTGCATGGCTTATATTCCAGGTTCGCACAAATTGCCAATGCGTTTACATGTTCAAAAGATAGAAAATGCGGCATTAAGCACAAATATAGAGCATCATGATGTTATCGTTAACGGTGAATTGAAATCTGGATCTTCTATTGCCCATCACGGCAATACAATGCATTTTGCCAATGGCAATGTTTCAGATCGAAACAGACGCGCTTGGATATTAAACTTCAGGCCGCAGTCAATGATTAAAAAAATGAGATCTTTGGGATATGATCATTTAGGTAAAAAGAAAAACAAATCTTAGCATGAAAAATATTATTTATATTCTTTTGTTGTGCTCAATTGTTTCTTGTAAACAAGATTCAATAAAAAATGCACTAGAGACTAAAGCAAATCTTGCTTTGATTCCTGCCCCTGATTTTATAAAACTAGATGGAGATTCTGAATTAACGGAACTTGTGTTTTCTGTTGATAATTCAGCTGATAAATATTTTAATGCATTGGATCAAAGTTCTATCAAGGGCTTTCCTATTAGCCGGTCGGCCAATCCTAATTTGACATTTTCAAAACTGACGCAACCTTCAACGGGTGGTCATTTTGTTCTTGAGATTGGAAAATCGTCAGTAAAAGTTTTGGCAGATGATGAAGAAGGAAAATTCAGTGCAATGTCAAGATTGTTGCAGTTGTATTCAATGACAGGAAAATTGCCTAGTGGTGTGATAGGCTCTGCACCTAGGTTTGAATACCGAGGTATGCACCTTGACGTGGCGAGACATTTTTACTCTGTAGATGAAGTAAAGAAATATTTGGATTATCTATTTTTCTACGGATATAATAAATTTCATTGGCACTTGACAGAAGATCAAGGATGGAGAATTGAAATTAAACAATATCCTAAATTGCAGGAAGTGGCTGCATTTCGTGATGAAACACTGATTGGACATTACAACGATGTGCCTCAGAAATATGACGGTAAAAAATATGGTGGATTTTATACACAAGAAGAAGTTAAAGATATTGTCAATTATGCTTCTAATAAAGGCATAGAGGTAATCCCAGAAATTGAATTGCCTGGTCACAGTTTGGCCGCTTTGTCCGCATATCCAGAATTGGGGTGTGAGGATAAAGAATACAAAGCTGCAACTAAATGGGGAGTCTTTGATGATATATATTGTCCAACTGAGGCAACTTTTAAGTTTTTAGAGAATGTAATGGATGAAGTTATCACTTTGTTCCCATCTAAATACATACATATCGGAGGAGATGAGGCGCCAAAAACAGCATGGCGAAATAGTAAGTTTTGTCAGGATCTTATCGCTAAGGAAGGATTGAAAGATGAACATGGCTTGCAGTCTTACTTCATAAAGCGTATGGAAAAATATATCAACAGCAAAGGGAAATCAATTATTGGTTGGGATGAGATATTAGAAGGTGGACTGGCGCCTAACGCAACGGTAATGTCTTGGCGTGGAATTGAAGGAGGAATCGAAGCGGCAAATGCAAATCACAATGTTATCATGACGCCAACTTCTCATTGTTATTTTGATTACTACCAATCCAATCATAAAGATGAACCTTTGGCAATTGGTGGCTATCTTTCTGTTGAAAAAGTTTACAGTTATGATCCGATTCCAAGTGAATTGCCAGTTGATAAACACAAACATATTCTTGGCGCACAAGGTAATCTATGGACAGAGTATTTGCCTACCTTTGATAATGTCGAATATATGGTTTTGACTAGGATGGCCGCATTGTCAGAAGTTTTATGGAAATCTAAAGATCAGAAGAATTTCCAGTCATTTAAAAATAACTTATCTGAACATATTGATTTTTGGAAATCATTAGATGTAAATGTTTCAGATCATAGATTGGATATTAGCCCCAAGGTTTTGACGAAATTTGGAGAGGGTCCTTACGTTGATTTTGGAAGCTATCCTGAAGGTGCTGAACTGCAATTTGTTTCTCCTTTTCAAAAACTATGGAGCAATGAAGTCAAAACACCTTTCTCTTTGACTGAAGATGGCTACTATAGTTTTCGTGCTGTTAAAGGAAAACTGGAAGGACGTTCTTCGCCTCTTACATTTACGAATCACCTGGGAACGAAAGCATCTTTGTTGTTGAAAAATCCGCCAGCAGAACAGTACGGTGGAGTAGGGGCGTCTTCTTTGAATAATGGTATCATAGGCCCAATAGAAAAGTATGGAGGGAATGAATGGTTAGGATTTAATGGTGATGACTTAGAAGCTGAAATGATTTTTCCAGATATAACTGAGATCACATCAATAGATGTTCGATTCTTCAATGCAAATGGTCAGTGGATATACCTGCCAAAAAGGATTGAAATATTTAGTTCTAAAAATGGTAAAACCTACGAGTCTCTAAAAAGCCTTGACAATGTAAAAGCAAGAGGAAAAGTTGCCAATTTGAAAATCAATTTTAAAGACTTGAAAACTAAATACTTGAAGGTTGTCGCAACGAATTATGGTAAAATTCCACAAGGTAAACAAGGAGAAGGAAATAGAGCCTGGTTGTTTGTGGATGAGATTAGTATTAATTGAGATTTAAGAAATGATGATCCTTATTAACCATCATTAAAACAAACTTAAAATGAAATACTATAATATTATTGTAATTAGTTCAGAAATAAAAGATTAATTGGGACAATTAATTGATGTCCCTATTAGTGTACCACTATTATCGGGAGCGTACCTCCAGCAATTTCCATTTGGTGACTTTATGATGACTCCACTTGAAATATTTTCAATGTATACA
Source organism: uncultured Saprospiraceae bacterium (assembly GCA_905480605.1). Classification (GTDB taxonomy): domain Bacteria; phylum Bacteroidota; class Bacteroidia; order Chitinophagales; family Saprospiraceae; genus RFSX01. Next base: position 34,061 of record CAJQRD010000011.1, read on the forward strand.
TCCCCATCTGCTATGTGTAATTTTGATTTCGGTTGATCAGTTGCAATACCTAGTCTACCAAATCCATCAACACGCATACGTTCTTCTCTGGAGGTTTCCCCAGGAGATGTTGTGCTGAATGTCATAAAACTAGGATACCCAAAACTGGATGGTTCTGGTCCTGTCCACATTTCAATTGCAGTGGAATACCTGTACGCTCCATCAATGTACTGACCAGATAACAAAGCTAGCGTTCTATCGCCTTCCATAACATCTGTGGGCATAGCCAGCGTACCTCGTGATTTTCGTGCATCAAAATTTGGAGCTGTTGAAAATTGTTCTGAAGCATTGATTAAGGTAATATAAGTATGCGCATTTGTAGTGATCTGTTCATTTTGGATAGTCAATTCTCTTTCCGAACTTCCATCTCCAATGATTTCTATTTTTTGGGCATTTAGAGATGTTGTAAACGCTATTATAACAAAAACTGAGAAAATATTTGGTGCGTACTTTTTCATGAGGATTAAATTTTAGATAAATGAATAATCTAGGTTTCAACCAAAGATACATTTATATTTAGAAGAATAATGGATAATTAATCAAGTTTAGGAAGTATGTTAATTATTTCACTATCTTGAATATAATAAACGTTGATATAATATTTGATAATTTCCAATATTCGATTCGTTGCTCTTTGTTCATAGAATATTCTTACATTGATAAAAAGACTTCAAAATAAAAATTTAAATATAGCAGAAAAAATACGTTCTGTTTTTCAAGTATCATATGCTGTTGAAGCAAAGTTGTTAAATGCCATTGATTTTCCTCCTTTAAAACGAAGGCTGGAAAGTTATGTCGAGTGTGACAATGATTTTTTTGGTTATTTAGAAGATCAAGATCTAGCGGGAGTAGTAGAAATTAATCATAATGATGATTTCACTCATGTTCAAAGTTTAGTAGTGGATCCAAAGTTTTTTAGACAAGGCATTGCACAAAAGCTAATGCGATTTATTTTGAATTCATATGACACTAAACTTTTTATTGTTGAAACTGGAGTTGAAAATAAACCAGCTATTGCGTTATATGAAAAATTTGGCTTTATAGAAGTTAAACAGTGGGACACCAATCATGGTGTTAGAAAAATAAAACTTGAACTTGTAAGAAATAGTTATGCCTGACTTTTGATTAGATTTTATTTCCTAATTTTTATTTTTGAATATTTTTAAAAGAGTGGGATGTTGATGATAATTGAACCTTGATTGTCAAGGATTTTTTATTCTGGAAATAAAATCTAAATTTAGCTATCAATGACAACTCAATGCAATCTCAATTAATGTGAGATCTGGAGAATAGAGAATCAATAAAAGTAACAATTCGTACTTTGGTTGGCGTATTTTATTTTAGGGCTTCTGTATATATTTTGAACGCTGAAAATATCAAGGGTATGCTAGACAATTATCTTTGTTTTTTTTAAATCAGATCACTATAAATTATAACGCAATAACTGTACTTTAGACACAAATATTAATTATGAATTTATCAGCACTCGATTGGGGTATTATAATCTTGTTTTTTCTTGTTACTCTTGGTATCGGAATCTATGTTTCCAAGCAGTCAGGAAAAAGTGCAAAGGAGTTCTTTTTGTCAGGAAATAATATGCCTTGGTGGTTATTAGGCGTGTCAATGGTAGCCACGACATTTTCTGCAGATACGCCTAATTTGGTTTCTGACATTGTCAGACAAAATGGAGTAGCAGGTAACTGGACATGGTGGGCATTTTTGTTGACAGGAATGTTAACGGTATTTGTATATGCCAAGTTATGGAGACGTTCAGGAATCATGACTGATTTAGAGTTTTATGAATTGAGATACTCAGGGAAGGCGGCGACTTTTCTCAGAGGTTTTAGAGCTATATATTTAGGTGTTTTTTTCAATGTTGTTGTGATGGCAACCGTTATGCTAGCTGGTATTAAAATTGGCGGAGTAATGCTAGGACTCTCACCTATAAAAACGGTGTTACTTGTTTCAGTAGTTACCGTGGTTTATTCGTCACTGGGAGGATTACGGGGTGTAATCCTAACCGACTTCTTCCAGTTTGTTTTAAGTATGATAGGAATGATTGCGGGTGCTATATATATTGTGACAATGCCTGAGATCGATGGGTTGTCCAATTTGGTGAGCCATCCCAATGTGATTGATAAATTGGATTTCTTTCCAGATTTTTCAGATCCCAATGTTGCTATTCCATTGTTTATAATTCCAATTGCCGTTCAGTGGTGGAATGTATGGTATCCTGGAGCGGAACCAGGAGGCGGCGGTTACATAGCTCAACGTATGTTATCGGCACGTGATGAAGATTCTGCAGTAAAGGCGACTTTATTTTTTAATGTAGCGCATTATGCATTGCGACCTTGGCCATGGATTGTTATTGCCTTGGCGTCTTTGATTGTTTTTCCGGATTTGGAAAATATAAGAGCAAGCTTCCCAAATGTAGATCCAAGTATAGTAGCACATGATTTGGCATTTCCAGCGATGTTGACTTACTTGCCACATGGCTTATTAGGATTGATCATAGCATCACTTATTGCAGCTTTGATGTCTACTATCAGTACCCACCTCAACTGGGGCTCATCTTATATTGTAAATGACTTTTATAAGAGATTTGTACATAAGGAGGCTACAGAAAAGCAGCAAGTATTGGTCGGTCGTATTTCTACTGTTTCCTTGATGGTTTTAGCAGCGGTATTCGCTCTGTATCTAACCAGTGCATTCGAAGTCTTTAATTTAATCTTACAAATAGGTGCCGGCACTGGTTTGATTTTTATCTTAAGATGGTTTTGGTGGCGTGTAAATGCACAGGCAGAAATAGTAGCTATGGTTGTTTCTTTCTTAATGGCATTTTACTTTATGAAAGGCTATGAAGGTGATATGTTGGATTACCAGAAAATGTTGACAGGAATTGGTGTAACAACTATTGCTTGGCTGGCAACTATCTTTTTGACACCAAAGACAGATATGAAAACTTTGTCCTCTTTTTTCAAATTGACAAGACCCCATGCTATGGGGTGGAAACCGGTTGTTTCAACATTAAACGCACAAGAGGTAGAAGCAATCTATAATATTACAAAGAGTAGTTTGTCAAAGGAGGTAGGCATGATGTTTTTGGGTTGTATCATGGTGTATTCTGCTTTGTTTGGGATTGGATCAATAATTTACGGCAATATTATTACTGCAATAATATTATGCTTAGTATCTATTTTTATAGGCGTGATTTTATTTAGACTGATAAAAAAATAAATATGATTTATACCAGATTCTTGTTGCTATTGATATCTACTTTATTTTTAGCTTGTTCAAGTCAGTCAGTTGATTACTCTACTGCTATTGTTAATGGCAAGATTGTAGGATATCAGGGGCAAGATCTTTTTGTTTCAAATCCGATTAACGGAAGTGGTTACGAGGGATATAAAGACAAGGTGGACGTAAAACAGGATGGCACATTTAGTGCTAGTATAAATTTGTCTAAGGCTTCACTGGTGACATTTACAATGCCGAGACTTTTTAAGCATTTGGTAATACTTGAACCTAAAAAAAATTATGATGTAAAAATTGATGGGCGCAGTGTCAATTCTGTTTTTACTTTTAATGATGAATCAAACGCAATTCAGGATTTGTATGCTGGTTTTGATAATCCAGATTACATTTCTAAAAATATGCCGTCTATTAATTCATCAATGACGATTAAGGATTACAATGGTATGTTTGACAGACCTTTTGAAAACGAAATTTATCAATTGGAAACACTTGCTCAATCAGGCCAGGTTTCTGATGATGTAGTGACATTGATAAAAGCTGATCGTGAAGTTTTTAGAGCAGCAAGAAAAGGTGATTTGGCATGGCGCTTGACTAGAAATAAAAGCGTTTTGGATGAAAAGACAAAATCGTTTTGGAAACATATTCTTGAGGAGACTCCTATCACAAATGAGTATATGTCTTCATCGTGGTTCTTGTCTTATGCGATGTCATATGTAAGAGGGAAGAAAGTAGGGGAGACTACATTCAATCCAAGTGCTCAGCACCAATTGGAAAGAGGAACTGAGCGTTTGTCATTGTTTATGAATGGGTTTGAAACATATCTAAATGGCAGCACACAAGAAATGGCCATGGCGAATTATTTGCACAAAGAAAGTGGAAATCAACGAAATGAAAAAGAATGTATAGCCTTATACAATAACCTCAAAGCAAAGAATAAAAATAATCAGTTTGATAAATATCTTAAACCTAATATTGATGCTATTGAAGAATACTATAGGGTGATTGATTCAGACTTTGCTGAAGGAATAAATTTTATTGAAAACCCACAAGCGATTAATTCTATTTCTGAGTTGAATCAATACTTTAAGGGCAAAAAATTATATTTGGATGTTTGGGCAAGTTGGTGTGGTCCATGTCGTCGAGAGTTTTCATACAACAAAGACTTAAAGCCAATGTTGAAGAAAAATGATGTTGTTCCCATTTATATCAGTACTGACAAGCCAAAAGATCTTGAAAAATGGAAACGATTTATCAAACAATACGACCTAAAAGGCTACCACATCAATGCTTCAAATAACTTAAAAGTGGATATTCAACGGTACTATGGTGGTGGATTAAGAATTCCTTATTACTTATTGGTCAACGAGTCTGGCGAAGTTGCTGTCAATCATGCTGCAAGGCCATCACAATTGGATAAGTTGACTGGACAGGTCAAGGGTTTATAGTTCTTCTTCTTACTCTGTTTATATTTTGGCTCTGGCTCTTAAGATTGAGTCAAAGAGAGGAGTCTTTGAATTTAAAAATGAACCAGGAGTATAGTAAAATGTTTCAGTAGGATTATTGAATTCAACTTTCTTACACTGATTATAATATCCCTACTTTTGATGGACTTACAGAAGGGAGTTTTTATGGTCTTAACGTTGCTCCCTGGATTGGCAATAAAGTGAAGGTAGGAGTTAAAGTTGCATTGGGTCATACACATGGCGATGGAGGTAGTTCTCCTTCACTTAACTCATTTGGACTTTTTTCTACTCTAATCTATATTCGAATACTCTTATACAAAATAAAGTAATTTCATGTGATAAATATGAAGGTCGTTACTACTCTTTTTATAAAGTAAATTGTTTTAATTATTTGTTTATTCACACATCTATTCCTTCATTCAATCAATACCAATATCCTCTAACAATTTAAGTTAGTTGTACTTAAGAAATAATTATTTTGAATTCTTCATTATTTCTAAATAGATTTATAGAAAATTATTAATATGAAGTATCTAAAATATCTTTTGGGTTTAATTCTATTGCTGGTGATTATATTTTTTGCAAAAGGACTACTAACGCCTTCTATATATTATGAAAGTGAAGTTACTGTAGATAAACCAGCTAATGAATCATGGGCTGTTATGTCTGATGAGGCTAATTTGCCTAAATGGATAAAGGGTTTTAAACGGACTGAACATATTAGTGGTGATGTAAACCAAATTGGTGAGATTTCAAAAGTCTATGTTGAAGATCAAGGCCAAGAAATGATTATGGAACAAACCATAATTGATGTTCGGAAGAATGAACTACTAGCGATGTCGTTTAAGGCTGATTTTATGGATATGGAATATGATATGCTGTTTGATGAAAAAGACGGCAAAACTACTATTAAGACAAAATCAACGACTGTTGGAAATGGTATATTTGCAAAATCCCTGGGTTCCTTTATGACAAGTTCTATGAAGACGATGGAAGATGCTAATTTGGAAAGTTTAAAAAAGCTGATTGAAGAAAATACAAAAGAATATTTTCAAGTTTCAAAAATAGATACTACACTTGAAATGACTAAATAGTTTTACCTAAAAACGAAATTAGGTTGTACTCAATATTTAATTTTTAAAAGAGAGATGTATTGTCTGTTATTAATCGGCATTCTGAATTTTAGGTATGAATGAATGATCTCGAAAAGTGAAGTACGGAGTGCTTCAAATAAATGAACCACGAAATAGGTTGTTGAGCCGAACCTAGCTGCCCACCCGCTATCGCTGTTCTTTCACTTCGATTTCTTACTGAACTCGAATGCTATCACAGATTATTCACTCATACTTGTTTAGTTTTTTAATTTTTTGGAGCCATTAAGAATTAAGGAAGAGGCGGTAAAGAGAACATTAAGTGATCCTGGTGTAAAGATCTTTTATACTTAATTTAATTATTCTCTGTAGGATGGTATTTAATTTAATCAGAGAGAGAATTGTGTAAGCAAACTCTTGAGGAACTGGTTATATTATTTTTCATTATAAATAATTGAACGCATCATTAGATTGGAAATAATGCTTCATTGGTCAGTAATATGCCTATTATTACTATTGTAGTCAATTTATCAAATTATATCTTTAAGTAATTCGCATAATGAAAAAATTAGTTATAATTCTAGGAGTTCTGTTTATAATTTCTAGCTGTAAGGAACATAAAGTAGAGAATAATCAAGTAGTATCTTCAATCAATAATTGGGAATTTGGTGCTTTTGAAAAAGTGGATAGTCTAAATCCTATTTTAAATCCTTCACCAGAGTTGAAATTTAATTGCCCAATTTCTAACAGAGAAATGTACTGGGAGGAAAGGAATGTACTAAACCCATCAGCAGTCGTAAAAGGCGATAAAGTATATATGTTTTATAGAGCACAAGATTTAAATGGCACCTCTCGAATTGGATTGGCTACAAGTACAGATGGTCTTCATTTTGAGAAATCTCCTGCACCTGTATTTTATCCAGATAACGATTCGATGAAAGTGTATGAATGGAATTACAAGAAATTCAAGAGTGGTAAACTTGAGGAAGATTGTGTAAGTTGTTACTTTGATGGGGTAGAAGATCCAAGAATTGTAGAGAGTATTGATGGTAAATATATCATGACATACACTTCTTATGATGGTAAAACAGCTAGGCTAAGTATTGCATCTTCAAGTGACTTAACGTCATGGACAAAACATGGATTGGTTTTAAAAGGGGCAAAATATAAGGACAGATGGTCTAAGGCTGGAGCTATTGTTGTTGAATTAATAGATGGTAAGAATGTTGCCAAAAAGATAAACGGAAAATATTGGATGTATTTTGGTGATACCAATATATTTCTAGCGAGCTCAAAAGATCTGATCAAGTGGGAAGTTTGTGAAAATGAGGAAAGTAAGAAAATGATTTCAGTTTTGCATCCGCGGATGGGTTACTTTGACAGCAGGCTTGTAGAACCTGGTCCTTATGCATTGTATAAAGATGAGGGGATTTTGCTAATTTACAATGGAAGTAATGCGGCCAACTTTAATGATCCTAAATTATCAAAATTTACCTATGCCGCCGGACAAGCTTTGTTTGATAAAAACGCGCCGCATAAGTTAATTGACAGATCGGAAAGTTATTTTATTCACCCTGACAAGGATTATGAGAAAGTTGGTGAAGTTAATGAAGTTTGCTTTGTTGAAGGAATGGTATATTTTAAAAACAAATGGTTTCTTTATTATGGTACTGCTGATTCTAAAATTGCAGTTGCTGTAAATAGTGAGAGTCATAATTAGAAAATAAAATATTATAGATAAGTAGCTACTCATCACATTGGGGTTTTTAACCATAGTTTTATGGTGCTTGGCAATTTATAATATTACAAGTTCAAGAATTGTAAAATCTAATATGAAGCTTGTATGGCTTTTGGCTGTTTTGTTTTTGCCAATTCTATGATCAATTATTTATTTTCAAGTTAGAGGGAAGTTCAAATTCTGTAATTGATACGATCGTAGAAAATAGATTGGTAAAATACTATCTTGAATATACCCAAGATTTTCCATTGATTAAGTTAGATGAAAATGATAATGTTAAGATATATGCCATTAAATATGGACCAATTAGTTATGTGGGAAAACCAGAATTCGTATACCCACTTTGTTTTAATTTGAATGAATTAACGGATGAAAATATAACAATTGATTATTCAGGAAAACAAAGGAGACCTGTTAAAATTTATCGGAATCTATTGAATAGAATAAAAGGATTAAATAATTAAATAGGCCTGTCAATTTGTTTTAAGCCACCCTGTAATACTCATCCTAGGTTTGTGACTGAGTAAAACTTCATGCTCTAGTTCACTGCTTTTGAAAAACACACACTTGCCATTTTGAGGAGAAATTATTTGAGAATTATCTTGATGGTAAATACACAACTCTCCACCATCCTCTGAAATCCAATCCTCATTCAAATACATAATCATGGAATAGGCTCTTTTTTGATCGTCTACAAATTGATCAAGATGCCTTTTGTAAGAGGTGCCTTTGTCATAATATGCATAATGAAATTCATATCCAGTAATTCCAGTATAACAAGTCATGTTAAGGTATTTTATAAAGCCATCAATGAGGTCAAAAAATCCATTTTCGTGAATGTTATTGTGCTTTCTGTCTAACCAGTAAATAATATCACTGCGTATTGATTTGTTGGTTTGTAAATTGGTACTGCTGCCAATTCCAGCTACTTTAAATTGTTTTTCAAATAGCAGTAACAATAAATTTTCCCTTAGATTATTTGATAATTCTGTGTTTAGGAAATTATTATTTAAACCCACTCGGTCTTTTAAAAAACTAGAAATAATAGATTCAAATGCTTGCTCCAAAATGAATTACTTAAATCTAAGGCAGCATAAAACTGTTAGATGTGTAATGTTACTCTTTAATAATTCGAAAACATAGTAAAATAACATTTGCTTTTATTGTTTACCTAAATGTTTTTGAGGTTATATAATTGTAAGAGGCAACATTAATTTATCATTGGTTCTGTTTTTAGATAAATATTAATAACCAGTCAATTAACTATCAACCGCATTTTTTATACAGATGTATTTTAATAAGTTTGTTTTTGATTTTCTGTGTTGAACAGAAAGGCGAAACTTCTTGTGGTAATTCTGTAGATTTTTAAAGATTACTTTTTTATGTTTTTTTTAGAGTAAAGAATATAAACAATGAATATAACTATTACAAAATTTTCTATCTTGGCAATCCTGAAAAAGTTATTTCTTTATAGATTAACTTTTTATATCAATTAGAGATAACAGCATAGCAATTATCAATGCCAAAATACTTACTCTTTATAATTTTAATAGTTTTAAACTCATGCATTGGGCATGACTATGTGGAATCCGTGGGCGAAGTGCCTATTGATATAAAATTGACTTCTAATTATTCTTTTTTTGTAGCTGGTCATACTTATGGAAATCCCATTACCTATCAGTATGGATTGCATCCTCCAGTTGTAGAGAAAATTCCATTTATAAACAAATACCCTGAGATGGATTTGGGCGTGTTGACAGGGGATGTAGTGCCTTTTACAACTGTAGAATATTGGGATGCAGCATTGACAGATATCGATAAATTTTCGAAACCAATTCATATCGCAGCAGGAAACCATGATCGTGGTCCTGTGTTTGAAGATCTCTTTGAGTACTATTATTCTTTTTGGAATGAAGATGATATTTTCATTATACTTTCACCTACAAATTGGAACATAGAAGGAGAGCAGAAGGACTTTTTAATTGAGACTATTGACAATGCATTTTCATCCGCCAATAACATTTTTATTTTTTGTCATGAATTGATTTGGTGGGCACCAGATAATGAATTTGCAAATGTTAAAATAAACTATGCGCCTCAATATCCTGGAAAAACAAATTACTGGTCCGAGATAAGTCCTTATCTAGAATCAATACCAAAAAACGTTGTAATCTACGCTGGCGACTTGGGGGCCAATAATACGGTTACGCCATACATGTATTATAAATATCATAACATAACCTTAATCGCGAATGGGGTAGGTGGCGGACAGCAAGACAATATCATTGTGACCGAGGTTGACGAAGATGGTGGCCTGGATTTTAAATTGCTAGGAATCAATCAAGTTACTCCTTATGAAATTGAGAATTTGAAAGATTATAAATTACCATAAAACAGCTAACAGCTTTAATTACAATCAAAGCTTTAGTAAAGTTGTAGATTATATACAAATGCATGATGGACAATCTTGGTATTGATTATGCTGGTCATAAAACATGCACGTGATGAGATTACAGTTTTCTTGATCTTGATTACTTATTTCTAGTTCTTCGTAATTGGTGGCAGTAAATAACTTATTGAAATCAAAGAATTTGCCGTTTGAAAATGTATTCTCTATTCAAATCTTTGTAAATTAAATGCACTTATGAAACATCAATTTTTATTTTTTACTATTTTCTCTTTTCTACTTTTTAATTCTTGTGGGGATCAAGAATCTAATGGTATATTACAATGTGACAGACTAAAAAGTATTGAAGAAGCTAACAATTTAATGTAAGAGGTTAGGAGTGTCAGATTCACTGACTCGACAAAATCGTAAATAATAGAATTCGGTTAGTTTGGCCTATTTTGGGTACTTAGAAGTATTAAATGATTAATTGAAAACCAAAATCAAATATATTTGAGTATGGAAAATATAAAATATAGGCGTGCTGATATAAAAGACTTAGTTACATTATACAAATTTGAACAAGCCATTGTTGCAACTGAACGCCCATTTGATCCAACTTTAAAACCGGGGCATATAAATTACTATGATATCAAAGCTATGATTGATGACAATGATACTGAAGTAATTATAGCTGAAGTTGATTTAGAAATTGTCGGATCAGGATATGTAAAGATTAGTAATGCTAAGTCTTATTTGAATTTTGAAAAATATGCATATGCGGGATTTATGTATGTGAAGCCTGGATATCGGAGAAAAGGAATCAGTCAAACAATTATAGAGAAATTAAAATCTTGGGCTAAGTCTAAAAATGTAAATGAATTGCGCCTTGATGTATATGATGAAAACCATATTGCTGTAGCTGCTTATGAAAAAATAGGATTACAGAAGCACCTGGTGGAAATGAGAATGAAAATATAATCACTATTGCTAGCTATGTGTATCAATAATAAAAATAACACATCTATGGTGTTCTTGACATTATTAACTGTATTTGCCTTGATTATAATGAAGATGATATGGATGGTCTAATAGATGAGTAAGAAAAAATAATAATGAATGAATGTATGAAAATTCATTGTCATCCAATTTGAAACAATTTTATTATTTTTAATAAAAGCATTGAACCAAAATCTTCAAACAGTTCTTCAATGCAAATCTCTTCATAGCAATTTAATTGCAAAAAACATCTCTTTAACTTAGTTCTTTACTCCTTCTTTGTACATTATTTTTTAATTAGATGTCATCTTTAAATAAAATTTATTAACTTATAGTGCAAATTAAAATTTATTGATCTTTTTTCCAATCAAAATTAATTTGAAATGAAACGTACCCTTATTTTCCATTCTTTATTTTTAATAGTCGCCTTTTTTTTATTCCCAATTGCGCTCAAAGCCAATGGGTATCTTGCTCTGGCTCAAACGATAATGTTGAAAGAGAAATAGATTATCAAGCTAGAAGTATTGTTGGTACACTTTATAGCTTCAAAATTCGCAGGAAATTGCCTTCATGTCCAGGTGCTCGCGACGGCTCTCTTCAAGTTATTGAAATAAAAAGATTCGTAAACCCATATATTTTACCACTTGACTTGAGTACATTGAGAGCTAAACTTATACCCCCCGTTGGACTAAGATTTGGCTCAGGTAGTTCTATTATTGAGCAAGATGCTAATTTGAGATATGACGATCTTTCAAAAGGAAATTATTATATTCAAATTGAACTTAGGGAGCATAATATTGTAAAGTCTGAAAAGATATCTTTGGATCCAACCATTACTTCTAACTTTGGACCATCAATATTTGTTGACAATAGTAGTAGAAACGAAACATGTCCTGGCACAAATGATGCATATATAAAATTGAAGATAGCTTGCAGTCCTTTTGAATCTGATCCAAAAATACATTGGAGTGATGGTATTACAACAGATTTTGTTGATGGTTTTATTGAGAGAAGCGGATTGACATCAGGTTTCTATCCATTTATAGCGGAAAAGACTTTTAGCAGTACTCAAAAATGCTGTTTCAACAGTGCTGTAGTTGTTAAGTCTAATTATTGTGCTAATAAAATTCTAACAGAAAACTTTGATAATGGAATCCCTAGCACTTGGTTTGTGGATTCTCCTACTAGTTTAGAAGTCATCAACAATACTGTAAACTTTATAAATGGCACCAACATTTATATTCCTTTCGATGTAGACTTAAATAACGTTAGTGCTTTATTTGGTAATTTCAATTTACAAGGTAGTGGAGTTGTACAAATCATTGATCAAAATTTCAATCCACTTGCATCAATTGCGATTGACACTTCTTCAGAGCATGGATTATTATTAAATAACTTGCCTGTAAATCATGGCTATTTCGTCATTGAAGGCATGAGTGGCTCAACACTTAGCAACGTTTGCTTGACGACTTTTCAAAATATAATTGAATATCCATCTCATTTTAAGGAGTCAATGGATATAGATTTAAACTATAAAGTAGTACCTCAAAATTATTGCATCGGAGACACTATTTATCCATACTCAGGGCTCACATTAACAGGAGGTATTTCGCCTTATGAATTCACATGGGCTTTAGATAGTGATATGATATTTAATGATGCAGATAGTCTTGACCATCCAATTCAATTTACTACAGAAGGCAGTCATAGTATTGCATTGCTTATTGAAGATTTTGTAGGTAATCGAGATACTGCTGAGTTTATTTATAATGTATTTGGTACTAATCCTATTACCCTTTCTGCAGATGAAATTGGTATATTAAATACGAATAATGCAATTCAAACAGTCTGCCTTGATCAAGTTCCTTTTACTATTAATACTGTTCCGGCTTCTGCAGTCCTAAGCTCTACGAGTTCTGGTTTAAATACTAATACTTTTGACCCTCAAGTGGCTGGAGTAGGTTTTCATCAAATTCTTGCCGAAGGCGGTCCTTGTGCCCCAGGTGCTATCTTAGGAATTAATGTTATAGAATTTCAAACTTCAGAAATTTATGCTATGCCTGTTTTGTACACATGTGAACAGAATATCGATCTTTCATTATATGTAGAAAATGTACTAAATGGTGTATGGATGCTTGAAGATAACACTGACACATTGGCCTTGTTTGTTGACACATTACCTGTATCAATTTTTGCGCCTGGAAATTATATTTTAAAATATATTTTGGGGTCAGGGCTTTGTGAATCAATAAGTAGTACACCATTGACTATTGCTTCAGAACCGACAGCAGCTATTTCTAATCTACCTGATACACTTATGATAAGTAGTCCCGTTTTGAATTTGAATTCCTTATTGTCATCATCATCAAGTCTAGGTGGAGAATGGAGTGGCACGGGAACAGTAGACAACTTTTTTGATCCTAGTAATTTGACGCCTTGCACTTACACGGTAACATACACAGTGGGACCTGACAATTGTCTTGCAATAACGAGTACTGAAATTGTTATTTCAACTTGTAATGGAAGTCCAGTCACTACTAATTTATCAATATCAATTTGTGATGACGAACTATATGAAGGCTATAGTTTAAGTGGAAATTACATAGACACTTTTACAGGGGCAAATGGTTGTGATTCAACACGTGTACTTGACCTCATTGTAAAGGACCCAATCACTCCAACTAATATTGAATCCGCAATTTGCGATGGGGAGTGTTATGGTATTTATAAAGATGAAGGAATGTATAATTTTGTTTTACAGAGTGCGTTGGGATGTGACTCTGTCATTAATTTAGACCTTACAGTTCATCCAGTATTTGAAGGCTTAGAGGAAGTGAGTATTTGTGAAGATGAATCCTACAATGGTTACACCGAAGCTGGAACTTATACGCAAGATTTTATCAGCACAAATGGATGCGATTCAATCGTTGATCTTATTTTAACCGTACTCGACACATTAGATCCGCTATGCATGGGAACCTCAGTATCAGAAATTGAATTTGAAATAAAAATCTCACCTATCCCAGCAACTTCTTTTTTGGAATTTGAATCATTATACCACGGAAGTTACTTTGTAGATATTTATGATGTGAGCGGCACTTTAGTAAAGAAGGATAACATCCAAATAACCAATAATCTGAGTAGGTTGGATATTTCAGAATTAAATCCAGGAATTCATTTGTTGCAAATATATGGTGACAAAAATATTTCTAAAACATTCAAGATTATTAAAATGTAAGTGGACACAGAAATATTAACGAAGATATGCCAAACTAAAACTTAACAATCTGGCTTTGGCGTTACCGACTATAAGCATACATAGAGTTTTTAGTTATTGCAATGATCATTTATCCCATCATTGTCGGATATTGAGGAATTATCTGCTGAACTGATACAGATGGCGACTTCGAAATTGGTTTTGATAAGTTTTTAGAATTAGTAAAAAGAATTCAAAATACTGCAAATTGATAAGTAACAAAAACATGTTGTAAGATATGTTAGTTGCTGAAAATGATTTTTTTTTGTAGATTTATTCTTACTGAATTTAAAAACTCTTTTGTCTTAAGTACTTTTCGACATTAACTTTTATGTTTTTTTTTTGAAATGACAGTAGAAATATAAACACAAAAAATAAAAAAAAAGATGAACCCGATCATCAACTTGCGAAATTTTATTGCGGCATTTGTTGTCGCCGTTCTTTTCTTAATTCCCTATGAGTTATATTTTAAGTACATTTAAAAATGGCCTGCTTCCTATGACTTAAAGAGCTTGGATATGTGGGCAGATTGGCGTGCAAAGGTAGATGACCTGAGTTCTGATGATGTGTTGATATTGGGATCATCTCGTGGACATTTCGATTTGAATATACACCTCTGGGATTCTATTACAGGAAACAGACCTGTTAATGCTTGCTTATCCTGGCAGTTCACCACTTCATACAATAGAAGATGTAATTGAGAATTCAACTTTTAATGGATTACTGATTATCAGTATTGCACCCGGACTATTCTACACAATGAAAGGCAGTTGGGGAGCCGGTAGGGGAAAAGATTTGGTAGATCATTATTACAACCGCACCTATGCACAGCAAATTAGCAGTATCGTTTATAAAATTATTGATCCTCTATTCAGCTATACGCAGGGTGGTGATCTGAATTTGAAAGGGTTGATTGAACGGATCCCATTTCAAAATCGCGACTCTATTAGGGGCGCCACTATCTGGCCTCCTATGGTTGCAATGGATAAATATCGCAACATTCGGATGTTACCTGAAATGGAAAATGACTCCATTATCCAAAAGCAACAAACTGATATTTGGTACAATCCAAATCCTAAGAACAGGTTTGCAGATAGCATTGATGTGGTCATTGGTCATTATGTAAATCTTGTAGAAAGGCATAAAGAGAAAGGAGGACGTGTTGCCTTTATAAGGCCCCCCGTTACAGATTATTATTTAGAGACTGAAACAAGACTCTATCCCCGAGAAAAATATTGGGATCGTTTGATCCTGGAGAGTAGTTGTCCTGGATATCACTTTCAAGATTATGAGGAAACTAAATATATGATTCCTCCGGAATGGTCGCATCTTAATCGTAGAGATGCAGATGCCTATACGAAGACCATCATTCAATTGCTCACAAGGGATCAACTCCAATAATTATATACAATGCTATTTAATACCACAGGTTTTTTAGTTTTTCTACTAGTAGTCTTGTTGCTATATTATATCATTCCACTTTCATGGAAACAGAAAAAAGGAATGCTTCTCCTAGCCAGTTATATTTTTTATGGCTTATGGAATCCACCGCTAATTATTTTGCTTTGGATTTCTACTGTTGTAGATTGGACAGCAGGTAATAAAATGGCTGCACTCAAGGATCCTAAAAAAAGGAAGTACTGGCTCTTGCTCAGTATTTTTGTGAACTTAGGTTTTCTGGCCTTTTTCAAATATGGCAATTTCTTGATGGAGAACTTCCAGATTGTTCTTGGGCTTATCGACATCAGTTACACACCACCTAAATGGGATATTTTATTACCCATGGGTATTTCCTTTTATACTTTTCAAACGATGTCATATACTATTGATTTGTATAAGCGAAGAATGCAACCCGCAAAAACATTCCTTGACTTTGCATTGTACGTTACCTTCTTTCCACAGTTGGTTGCTGGACCAATCGTCCGTGCAGACGAATTGATTCCACAATTTTACGCACCTAAGAAAGCTACACAACATCAATTTTTCACAGGACTACTTTTGTTGACCATTGGTCTTTTTCAAAAAACAGTCTTTGCTGATTCTTTGTTAAGTGGCGTCTCAGATACTGTCTTTGGAGCGGGCTCACTATTGTTGCCATTGGATGCATGGGTTGGCGTGTTGGCTTTTTCAGGCCAGATATTTTTTGATTTTGCTGGTTACTCACTCTGTGCAATTGGTATCGCCATGATGCTGGGCATTCTTTTGCCTGACAACTTTAGGTATCCATATGGCAGTATTGGCTTTTCAGAGTTTTGGCGCAAGTGGCACATCTCTCTTTCAACTTGGCTGCGCGATTATTTGTACATACCTCTGGGTGGAAATAGAAATGGATTCACGCGCACCCAAATTAACCTGATGCTCACAATGTTATTGGGTGGCCTATGGCATGGTGCTGGGTGGACATTTGTTGTTTGGGGATTTCTACATGGTCTTTTTTTAACAGTAGAACGATTCGCGAAAAGTACCTTTAAAGTGAAAATCGAAGGAGTAGGCATGAAGCTATTTCTTGCTTTTCTAACTTTTAATTGTATTAATATTACCTGGGTCTTTTTCCGAGCAGATGATTTTAAGAATGCTATCGATATATTGGGTTCTATGTTTTTTATTCATGGAAGCAAACCTGTTTTGATGACCAGTCATATTGTTCTCGTTTTGGCATTGATGACTTTGGTCTTCTTTGGTCATTTTGCGATGCGTAAACTGTCACTAGTCAGTGTGATAAAATCAACACCTAAATGGCTCCTTGTATTGGCTTGGGGTATTATGATGTTTGGATTGATGATCGTACAAACTACTGGACAGCAGTTTATTTATTTTCAATTTTAAAAGGAGTTATCATTTCGTATGTTTATGAAGATAACAATATAGTAGAAAGTTATTGATAGAGTCATAAAAAATACGAATGGGAAAGCTATACATATTCAGAGGAAAAGCAGCAACTGGAAAAAGTGTAATTACCGATTTGGTAAGCAAGGAATTTAAAATTTGCATTCTTCGAAAAGATGATATTTATGATATGTTAGAAGCGAAGAATTTAGACCATGCAAGCAAGAATAGAATGTCCTATAATATTCTAGCAAAAATGATTAACACCAATCTTAAATCTAATAGTGAATTGATTGTAGATATTGGGTTGGCAAATACAATGTACTTTAATGAATTCTTAGACAAGATTGATTTAAGCAAATCCCTTGTAAAGAAATTTTCCGAATAGCGCATTTAGGTTGCACAAGAAAAATTAATTTTAATAACTGTTTTATTAATACGGGGTTGAATCGGCATTCTGAATTTTAGGTGTAAAAAGATTAAAAATCGTTAAAAACAATGGCATGTTTGAGCTGAAAGCGAGTTTGCGCTTGTTTAGATTTTTAATTATTTGGAACCGTTAAGAAATTCAGACAGCCTAGACTTTTTTGTTTCGTTTTTGTGGCAATGACAAAAATGAAAGCCTTGCCGGCGAGGCAAAGTATAAATAGATAATTTACAATTGATTGTAAAATTATTTTTGATAGACTAGTGCATTTTAAATGCGCTATTTAGTAAATTTTTATGCATTTGTAGTGACGAAGAAAAATGGAAAAGACGCATTGAAGATAGAATTCAAAACCCAACTCCAAACCAACTATTCACCTCTGCTTATGATGCCGTTGAGTATTACAGAAGTAATAAATCTGTATCAATAAAAGATGAGATTGTACTTGATAGCAGTGAAGACCTTTTATCTAATCTGGAAAAAATAAAGAAGGAAATAGTAAGTAGGAGTTAAAATCTTCAGAAGTTAACTCCTACAAATACTTTACTTTATAAATACCATTAGGTAGCTTTTAGTTGTCGCAAGGATCACCAATACCATCATTGTCAGAATCTAAAAAGTTAATGGTTGAACCAATAGTCCAATTGGATGGCGTCACGGATTTTGCAAAATTAGTAGGCGTTCCGTGATTGGCAGTTGCGCTTAAATCTTCTATCGAATTTAGAGCCGTATTATCTGCGTTAGGTGAACCTTCATTAAACCGATAGTAGCCCACTAGTCCAGCTTCTGTTCCACTCAACTCTTTATTCATATTATCATTGATCTCTGTAATAGTTCTGGCATCATTCCAGATTCGTAGTTCATCCATACTTCCTTTCATTTTGGTGAATAAATCTGCTCTCGAACCAATAATCATAGTACCATTATTATCCGCAGGAATGGTGGTAATCGTTCCTGTTCCATTTGATGCTCCATTGAGGTAATGGGTAATGGAATTTCCATTTTTAATAACTGCCAGATGCGCCCATTATCCTATTGCAGGTGCGTTGGTACCATTTACAAACTCTGAAGTATTGCCATCCCCTACAAGCAATCTTGGCAATCCTGAATTTTGATTTAAATAAAGATCGAAAGGAGCGGGTTGATTAGATAATGTTTTACCAAGGATTCCTACAAAATTATTAAAATCAGTCACTTTGACCCAAACTTCAAAAGTTAAATCCCCAACAAGAGAAATTTCATCAGCATCAGGCACTTCTACATTATCATCAATGCCATCAAAGCCTAAACCGATGGTAGGTATATATGGACAATTGTCTTCGACATTTAACATCCCATCCATATCAATTTCATCAGGAACAGGGGAGTTGTCACAACCATCAATTAAGGCTGTAAAATCACTTCCATCCAATGCTTTAAATTCGGGTTCTAACTCTATGGATTTTCCCGCTTGAAAAATAACGGTCGCGGAATTTGGTACCGTACCATTTGAAGAAATGGAATCATTAGCCAGATAAGTACCAGATACAATTGGGTCATCATTTATCACAATACTATTATTGCCAGCATTAGTATCGTCACAGTCACAGGCAGCTCCAAAGTTGTCACTGTCCCAGTTAAATTGGTTAGGATTGGCAATTCCAGGACAGTTGTCTGCTGCATCAACAAAACCATCATTATCTGTATCAGGACCAATAAAAAACTGAGCAATTCGAGACGCCCAGTTATTGGTAGGATTGTACTGTCCTGTTATCCAAAAACTTCCATTCGAAGGATCTACGGAAACACTATAATAGTCACCATAGCGATAGTGGCCATTGTTGGTTGTTCCAGTCGCCACTTCTGTTTCAGGTAAAGTCATGATACCCAAAGGGTCTGCTGCTGATCGACCCGTGTAGCGAATACTTGGAAAGATATTCGCACCATTAACTACATTATACATCAGACCGATTGCACTATCCGCATTCATAGCAATGGAAGGCATCCAACGGCTATCGGTATCAGGTGCATACGTTCCTTCTTGGAATAGAGTCCAACTTCCCCCGCTAATTTTTCTAAATTCAAACCATCTTACGCCATGGCCACTCCCCCCAGATGCATCTACATCAAAACAACCAACCATACTTTCATGGGTTCCAAAATTTCTATATTGTCCTCGGTTCATCATTCTAAGGAACACAACAGCAAGATTTGTAGTACTATTAGGCTGGTCAACAGAAATTGTATTTGCACTAAAAGGCGCAATATTAACGGTAATGTCCAAAGACGCAGAGGTGTTTGCTGGATTAGAAAAGTCTATATCCATCTTCCATATCTCAATTGAATTAGCATTCATATGTATTAATAACGGCGAACTTCCTAAGGGAGCCATCGCTGCACCGTCCACATCTAATGGGAGATAATGAAAACCATATGCATTATCCGGTAAAGTTAACCGTTGGGCGTTATTTGCTACGCCAGTTAATAATTTTGTTCGATCTAAAGCATATACAGATTGAGTAACAAAACCACCAGAAAATTCATTTACACTGATAATATAAGCATCATTCCAAATTCCAAATTTTGGAAAATCAGGAAAGTTAGGCGTATCATAAATATAGATATGCCAACAGCCTAACGGATCATTAGTTTGCGAGATTGCAACGTGTAGGTGATTTCCCGCACTTGCAAATTCACTCTTCATCCATCGGTCTGCTTCTTGATCGTATAATACAATGGGGTCTCCAAGTCCTCCTGGGAATCCCAAATAATTATCCAAGAAGAAAGGACCGGTTAGAATATTACCCGACTTATCAAACACTTGAAAAATGGCTCCTGAATTACCATTGACCATTTGAATGAGGTGATTAGGACCTACATCTGCGTTTACATCCGAAGGGTTTGCACCCTGAAATCCTAGCCCATCAAAAGACTGAGTAACTTGTAAATTTTGGGATGGGGGAGGTGGAGAACTTTTTTGTAATACAGGGTCTATTACATCCAATTTACCTATAGAGTCAGGTTTCATATTCCAATAGCCATCTTCTTTTTTATTGCCTTTTTCTGGGCGCGTAATTTCATTGACGGCATTGGGGTCTTCCTTGTAATCCCTCTAAGGAACAGTCAATCCCATATAATGTCCCTGGATAGATTCAGCTCCACGAATGGATTGTTCTGAGGAATCTTTTTTAGTCGTTTGGGCGGACAGTGTAGTACACGAAAAGAATAGAGTTATGAAGAAAAAATAGACAGTATTTATTCTGACTGCTGAAAAGAACATTTGATAATTTAGTGACAGACTTTCTCATTTTATTTTTTTGGAGTTAAGGATTAAAGTGAATATAAAACAATTTGACATGGGGATATATTTTAACTGAATATTACATCTTCGAAATAATACCTGTGAAGTAATATTCAAGATGTATTCTAAATGGCATATACTACCAACATTGTAAAAAAAAACGCCAATTGCTTATTTTAATAAGTAATTGGCGTTTTTTCAAACCTAATTGTATGTTAGTGAATTTTTCTTTTCACAGTCCTATTTCTCAACTTTTGACTCAGATGCTTTTTTTAGATTGTATGTTTCAATATAATAAATAATATCTCTAACAGCTTGTAGTTTTTTTTCTAAAAGATGAGGAGCTGTAATCTCTGGTCTTCCATTCTTAATAGAACCTATTTCTGGATCAGTATAGCAATAGGAATAAAAAGTACTGACTAGAGCCTTCTCCATGTCAAGTACTTTGTCGTAAGTGAGAATCGACTTCACGACCAAGTTTTTATTTTCATCATTTATTAAGTATAGATTTAGCAAATGCCAAAATGCTATTTTAATTTCATTTTTCTTTATAAGATCGAGTGCTACAGGCCAAGAATAGTTTTGAGGATAGACGATAGATCGAAATGGCTGATCAACAATTAATCGTTGTGCTTCTATACTTAAAAAAACAGAATCCTCCGTCATCGAAACACCATGTTGATATATATTGTCAATCCAGCTTTGCATATGCTCTGTTTGGATATCATCAGTTTTTATCCCATCATCTTGAGCTATTGCATAAGTAAATTGCAAACTTAAAATGAGCATAATACTCAATATCCTATAAGACACGTTGTCAGAAAACATCATTATCATTTTAAATTACTCTTGATTACTTTTTGATGAATTAACTTCTTGGCTTAGATTATCTAATCTTGCTTCCAATGATTCAAACCTTAATTCTGTTTCTTTAATTTTTTGTTCAAAATTCTTTAGAACTTTAAAATAATCTCCATTGTGTATCCCAACAACAGTATTCACCAATATAGGACCGTTAGTCTCTATGTTTTCCCATGATCTACCAACGCTGTTTTTGAAATTTTCAATTGTCATGTCTGTTGGGTTTACGGCAATACCATAACCAGGAGTTTTAGTATCTGCAACGATATAGTCGCCTGAATGAACAGGACCTAAAATCTTTACAGGTACTTGGCCCATAAAAGCAATATTATTTCCAAATGCAGTTTTGCCTTCAGTGGGTACATTTCCTAAAACAATTGGATGATGCGATACAACCATGACCTGCTCCGCGTTGGATATATCCTTAGATATTTTCCCACCTGTTACACCAACAATATCTCCTGGATTAATGGCTTCAGTTGGATCTATACGTTCTAACCATTCTGCATAATCACCATTGCCAGAACTGTATTCAACACCTATAGCTCCATAAGCTTTTACGGCTTTTGCTATTTCACCCTTAAAGTGATATCGTGCGTGTAACTTATCAGTTGTGCTTTTAATCGCTCCTACCAATCCGAATAAATAAACGGGATTTAAATAATCTACGGCCCAATCACTTATTGATACAGCTCTAATGGATCCCATTTTTGAATCTGCACTATCTGTAAAACGAATAAATTCATTTTCATTATCCAAAGGAGCGCCACCATTATCATTCAGACATAAGCTTGGGATACCCCAAAAATCAAGATCGTATAGATTGATTGCTGCGATATCGGGATCTAAAAAACCATTAATAATGGCAAGATCAATATCTCCAATTTCAGGAATAAATGGTATTGAAGGTGTACTAGGCAGAGATAAACTAACATCTAACGGAGAAGGAAGTGGTAGTGTAACTGCAGGCAATGCTATAGCAGGAATACTATTGGGTAGTTGTGCATTTATAAAATCAATAAGCAAATTTCCTACGCCGATTGTTAACCCGGCAATAAGCTGTATGTCAGCTTCAATTCCCTCAACTACAATTTCTGTAAGATTGATCAACTTGGCAGCAGGAAGTGCTTCACAACCTATTAGTGACCTGATACTATCAATTTGTGAAGCAGTCAATAATACAGGCAAAGGGGGAACTCCATTGTTGGCTTTAATTTTTCCTAATTTAATTTTCAATCCATCACCGCTCGTCGAATTGGTATTGGTAAATGTTGCAAGATAATCACCATCTGGTATGTCCTTTGTTACAGATATTTTATCATTAAAAGTTGTTGCCCCATCTACGTTTAATGTAGTATTAAGGTCAGTAGCACCATCTACAACTAATGTGCTGTTTAGATCAGTAGCCCCATCTACATTTAATGTACTATTTAAATCTGTTGCGCCATCAACAACTAGTGTGCTGTTTAAATCAGTTGTGCCATCGATGTTTACATTGTCATTAAAATCTGAAAGTCCATCTACGCTAAGATCACTTTTTAAAGTTGTATTGCCATCTACATTTACGGTACTATTTAAATCAGTAGCACCGTCTACATTAAGATCACTGTTTAGAACAGAAATACCATCAACAGCAAGGGCTTTATCCATCTGCACGTCTCCTTGGAAAGTTGCTAGATTCATACCCGAGCCTCCAATTGTTGTTGGACCATCAATTGTTGTAGTCCCACCTTCTGTGTTAAGAAACACATCTTTTTTTACCGTGATATCCATTCCAATAATTGCACTTCCTCCTACATCGAGACCTCCTTCTAACTTAAGCTCTCCATCCTCAGTTATTCTCATGCGTTCTATATCGTCAGTTACAAACACAAGTGGTTCATAGTCCGTCGTTCCCAGTACAGCTGGCCATCCATGTTGAGTTGTGTTTTTATTTCCTTTTAATGACCAGACAGAACCGCCAGACGGACTTCCATTGTTACCGCCGCCATTACCGTTACCTGAAGATTCATTTCCTATGGCATCATATAGATCTATTGCTATTGAATCAATAACATTATCCACATAAATCTTTGTTACAGCATCTTGGTCGGCAA
Source organism: uncultured Saprospiraceae bacterium (assembly GCA_905480605.1). Classification (GTDB taxonomy): domain Bacteria; phylum Bacteroidota; class Bacteroidia; order Chitinophagales; family Saprospiraceae; genus RFSX01. The sequence continues at coordinate 57,778 of CAJQRD010000011.1, forward strand.
TTGGATCTGCTAGATTTTGAATAATGTTATTAGCAGCAGAGGGATCTATAGATAAAACTTCTTCAAGGGTTTGCATTTCATTTGCATTGCTGCAATCAATCTCAACAAAGTGTGTAATTCCCCCTTCAGTGATATATAAAGAGTCTCCAGTAGTTAGCAATTGAGATATTTGTTCATTTGTATTATCTTTATCATTATCAGTTAACCAAGTTGTCCCATCATAAATATAGAAGGCGTGTTCTGTGAGATCATACACCATTAATCCTTCTACTGGATTTGCAATATTTACCCTTTGTGTAGAGTTCATACGGGGGATAAGTACTCCCTTCGTCTGGCTATCATATTCTATTAGAGCACTGTCGTTCTGACCGATAGCAAATGTTGATAAAACTAAAAACAGGCACAATGAGAACCCACGTTTGATAATAGAATTGTAATAAGAAAAATGAGCAATTATTGATTGTAATTGAAATTCAGGAGAATGTAGTTTCATGATGTTAAATGGTGTTTTTATTAAAAATACCCTCTAACTATAAATCATTACAATTTAAGATGTGTTTTGAACTAAGGGTTAGAGACCAATATACATTATTATTAATGGTTGAATAAAAATATGATGCTTTGTGTAAGAAAATAGCATAATGTTCTTGACATTGTTCTTAAAATGGCTGTATTGCTCTACTAGGTATTCTTTTAAACATTAAAGGAAACTCATCTACTTTTCTATTTTAAATAGCATTTTTATAAAACAGATTTACGATGCTAATGTGTAGATAATTGAATAGAAACAATATTAAGATTAGAAGCCTAATCTTATTTTTTCGCTATTTTGGCAATCTGAATGTGGCACCTGTCAAGTATCTGGGGTTTTATTTTGATTTCAGATACTATAAAAGAGGTTTATACGGAAGTTGGTTTGATATTTAGGTGTTAGACAAAAATAAGCGATGCAAGAAAGACATAAAGACAGAAAGCAATATTTTATTGAGCAGGGAATTACTACTAGGAAATATGTAGTCCCTTATATATCAGAATTCAAATCGGTCACTGATAAATTAAGAGTACTTGAAATAGGCTGCGGTGAAGGTGGAAATTTAATACCATTTTTGGAAATAGGATGTGAAGTTGTAGGTGTCGATCTGAACAGCAAGCAAATTGCGAATGCAAGAGGATTTATAAAAGAGAATTATCAGGATTCGAAAGTTACCTTATTGGATCAAAATATTTATGAACTAGGGACTAATGAAATAGGTAGTTTTGATATTGTAATGCTAAGAGATGTTATCGAGCATATCCCCAATCAAGCTAAATTTTTCAAGCATTTAAAATCTTTTCTAAAGCCGGACGGGGTTGTCTTTTTTGGATTTCCTCCTTGGTGTATGCCATTTGGAGGACATCAACAGGTTTGCAAAAGCAAGTTCCTTAGTAAGCTGCCTTACTTTCATCTTCTTCCTTACCCATTGTATAAATTTGTACTGAAGATATTCGGCGAGACAAACCATAAAATTGAATCCTTAATTGAAATAAAAGATACAGGAATTGGAATTAGTAAATTTCAACGATTGGTTAAAAAAGAAAATTATACTTTCCTAAAGAAGACATTTTATCTAATTAATCCAAATTATGAAGTGAAGTTTGGTTTAAAGAAAAGGGTTCAATTCAAAGTCATTCAGGCCATTCCTTATTTAAGGGACTTTTTAACCACTTGTGTTTATTGTGTGATTACGATGAAACCTTTGCCCGACAAAAAGTTATGATAATAAGAGGATTTAGTCCTGATAAACAAATATTATGAAAGGTAATTGTCCATGTATGTCTTATGTGCAATAAGTCAATTAAGATTCAATCCACATGGCAAAAAGAAGCACTATACTTAGTCTTTTTATTGTATTAAAACTAATGATTCAGTACTTTGCTATAGATGCTGGTTATGTATGTATTTTATACCTTATTCTTCATTTAGTCTTTAAAGAATGCGAAACTGGACATACCTCGAAAATTAACTATAGATTAATAATTATTAGAAAATAAAAGGGCTTTGGTAACCGCTAGATATAAAAGAAAACCTTTAGTCTTATTAAGTCAACTCCTAATAAGTTTTATAAATAAGAAACTTTTTTGCCCTTGGGCACGTTATATTATTATCAGTCCTGATATTAAGTATATTTACTCGAGGGTATTTTCCATTTTTTAGACATTTAAGCTCATATCAAATGTACCCTGCACGAAGATAACAAGGTTAAATTTATTAAACTTTATTCCCGAATAATATTGTTTTAAATTCCAATCCACTGTAATAATCTATACAAAGTATTTTGTCAGTAAACTTATGTGTGAAGTGCATAATAGTCGCTTCCATTATTTAAAAATAAAAAATATAATTTATGAAAAATTTAAATGCAGAAGACCCATTGTCTGAAGATCCATTACCTAATAATGCTGGTATTAATATTGATAAAAAAATATTAAAGGCACATTTGAAATGGGAAGAAAAAGTAGTTGCTAGAGAGAATGGAGGAGAATCAGTAAAAACATACTGGAAGTCAAAGAGCAGAACTACATCACTTTAATAAATAAAAACTAGAGTTATGAAAACAAAGATTAAAATAACATACAGTAATAAAAAGTGGACTTATTTTAGATATTTATGTTCTGGAGCTCTTGGTCGGATGTCTACATCAATTCTCAACATGAAATTGACAGAGGGAAAAATAGAGGCAGTCAATTCTATTGGTTTCTCTACGTTTCATAGTTAAGCGATTTAATGAAATATATAAGTGTAAACCCATAGGGTTTACACTTTTTTTTTGATTTTTTATATAAGTTAAGCATCAAAGTCTCTTGTATATAATTATACTTACATAACTTTCAGTAGATAATAGTTGTTCGATTGATATTTAGGAATTCTTTCTTTGCTTACTTGATTTGTGACAATTGAAAGAAAGATATTAAAATGTAAATAAAATAATAAAACAGTTTATCTTTAGTGAAAATTGATCTGAGCTTAAATTTTAGCTTCCTTTGAAACTAATTAGAGTGTTTTTCAATTATATAATTAATACAATTTAATTTAGAATCTAAAAATTAGAGGTAAACATTTAAACGAAAATATCATGGCAAAAGGTAAAAATTCACAAAAGGCAGTTAAAAAAGAAGCTGTTAAAACAGTAAAAGAAAAAAGAGCTGAAAAGAAATTGAAGAAATCTCAAAAGGATTATTAGGTTTAAAGAACTAGAATCTATGAATAATGTACGGTTTTTATTTATTGGGACTGGTACATTATTCATAGAATACTACCTCAAAAGCAATAGTGAAAAACTCACTTCAAAAAAGTCACATCACCACTCTCTTTGACAATCTCACCATTTCTTAATTCAAGTATAGCAAAATAAACGTAGACTCCTTCTTCAACTGTTTTGTTGTTGTAGGTCCCGTTCCAACCCATATTTGGATCATTGGGAGAAAAGTTTTTGTTGACAAAAACCAAATTCCCCCATCTGTCATAAATGTTTAAGAACTGGATGTTCAAAATGTCTTCAGTATTGTCATAAATTGTGAATGCACTGTTGGAAGGATTATCACCTATTACAAATACGTTAGGGATGTAATATTTAACATTAATTTCTATATTGATTCTTGTTTCAATTTCGATCTCGCAGCCATTGAGGTCTCTCACGAAAATGGTATAAGTTGTTTCATTCTGACCAGTAAAGGTTGGTATTAGACAATCATAACAAGTTAGATCTTGTTTAGGTGACCAATCAATTATGTCAATTTCTTCTAGTGGTTTGTTTAATATCAATTCTAGACTTGCATCTAGTCCTTCGTTTATCGAAAGTTCAGGTATTATGAAAGATGTGACAGCTTCTATTTCATCTACAAATATTGTAGTATCAACCGCACACCCATTTGTGTCTGCGACATTAATATTATGAATTCCTGCACCTTGAAGAATAAATGAATCATTGAAGTCTGCAATAACTAAATTATCAACTGTTAACTGATAGGGAGCACTTCCACCAATGATTTCAAAGTCAGAGACTATTAATGCACTTTCACAAACCATTGTAGATGTATTAAAGTTGTTGATACTTGGAAAGTCGCTAATCTCTTCAATGACGATGGATTGTGCAGACAAACATCCATTTGAATTTTCCAACTCTATAATATAAAGACCTGGATTGTTGACCAATAAATCAGCATCCAAAGTGTTTCCATTTTCTATTTTTACAACAGAAATAGAAGTAGGGTTCTCTGAAGATGTAATTTCGATTAAAGTCTCAATTCTATTGCATGTCAAATCTTCAGCACCCAAAGTAAAGTTTAGAGAGGTTGTGTCAGTTTCAAGAGTTATGATCTGACTAGTCGTACAACCATTGTTTCCAATTACCTCCACTTTTAACGGTGTGGTAGTGGTTTCAAAAATAAGCTCATTTGAAATCAATAAATTGTCATTAAATATATTTAAAACTGAATAATCAGTTGTTATTTCAATTTCAATCAGGGATACTGGATTATTGCAATCAATCAATGTACTAGTAACTGTAAATTCTGGAGTTTCATCCGAACTCTCAATAGTGACTGATCTTCTGGTTTCGCAACCATTTTTTGATATGGTAATTGCCTCATAGATTCCGGCTGTATTAATATTTTGTATCAGTTGGTCATTTGGAATGATATCACCATTCCAACTCAATGTTTCAAATTCGTTTTCAATAATAATTTCCAAATCAAAGCCCATTGAGTTGCAATCTAGTTCTTGAATATTTTCAAATGAGATGATTGGTGAAAGAGTATCTAAATCGACTTCAAATGATTTTTCAGAACTGCATCCATTTTCATTTATAAGCTCTAATGTATAGACGCCCGGTTCATCAATTATATAATTTAAAGTATTGGTTTCAAGCCAAGAATTGGAAGTGATGATTTCTTGATATGGTTCTTGTATTGAAAGTGTTCCAGTTAATGTAGTGTTGGTGCAATCTAGAATTAAGTCTTCTGGTAATTCAAAACTAGGTGCAATTGTATCTATCAATACTTCAAAAGAAGTGTTGCTTTGGCATCCTGTTTCAGTAGTTACTGTTAATGTGTATATTCCAGGAATGTCTGTTTCAATATTTTCCGTGTTGTCTGTTCCATTAGGTAAGGTCCAATCATAGGTTAATCCTGTAAGATTAGATGATGTTATTAAGTTAGAAATAATATTGGTACATGTGATTGTGTTGCCATCAATAATTATGCTTGGAATATCTTCTGTTGATATAACATCGTATTGGCCTTGAGTTGTACAACCATTGAGCCCAGTGACTATGTAAGTTACAGCAGATGGATTATTGATTGTAATACTGTCAAGAGTTATGGTTGTGCCATTTGCGGGTGTCCAGTCGACAGTGAGTTCATCTAACGGATTGTCAATGGATAAGCTTGCTTCATTGTTTGTGCAACTCAATGAATCCGTATTAAGAAAGACATTGGGTGGGGTAGTGTCTTCTGTTATTGAAATTGAATCAAGTAGTGTACAATTTAATGAATCTGTGATTTGGAATAAGTAAACACCTTCTTGCAAACTGCTATATTTAAAAGTACTTATTTCTTCAATAGCTGAGTTTTGCCATTCAAAAGTATAAAGTACAGTATCAAGTTCCAATGTGATATCAGATATAGTTGTATTACAGTCTAGAATAGAGTCATATTCGATAGCATAATCAAAATTCGGATTTACTTCAGTAATCAAAACGGAATCTGAAGATTCACAGCCATTTTCAAAAGTAAGCATGGCAGAATACAATCCAGGGGAATTTATATTTATAGTATTGAAGTTCCCAAGAGTATTGTTGGAAGTTAGATCATTCCATATTATAGTTTCAAAATCTATGGCAACACTTAATGTCGAAGTTGTATTATTGCAGTCTAAGTTATTGCTAGCAATTATATCGAATGCCAATTCCTCAAAGTCCTCTTCGATAAAAATTGATTCCATTGATTCACACCCTGTATCTGGATCATAGCCTGTAACATAATATAGCCCACCTTGATCTATGGTGATGTTGTCATCCTCAAGAATTAAATTTAAATCTTGATCGAACCATGTGTAGGTAATTCCATTTAGATCGGAATCTACATCTAAATCTGAAGTCGGTGTCAAGCAATTCAAATTGTTAGAGCTTGTTATTTCCAATTCTGGATATCTAACATCTTCTTCAACTTCTATTTCAAAATCCAAATCACAACCTAACGGATTTGTTATTGTCACTGTATATTCACCAGCCTGATTCACTAGTATAGATTGCCCATCATCTACAAATTCTATAATGTTTCCATTTGAAGTTTCCCACTCATAAGTGTAATCATCAAGAGGTAAAGTGGTTACTGCAATTTCTGATTCTGTTTCATTACAAGTAATTTCAATTGGATCATTAAATTGAACTTCAAAATCTGAATGTGTAACTGTAAAAGAAGCCTCATCTTCACACACTCTCACAAACTGAACACCATCAATTGCAAAGTCATTTCCACTTGCAGCAGTATTTTGATTGGTCACACAAATCTCAATTGTTGTTTCACTTGAAGATGTCCATTCTGCTTCAAATTCCTCCCAATCGCAAGTTGTTGAAGTTAACGAAAATAAGCTGCCTATTAATCCGCCATCAATAGCGAATTGTAATTGTGCAGGCGATCCAGGATTAACCGAGGCAGCCCACGAACTGAAAACGTAAGATGTACCAGGTTCAACACAAACTTCTTGACACCAAATTTGCTGTAAACTTGCAGCACCATTCACAACCAACATATTTCCACCTCCCACAGCATCTGAGCAAGCAGCAAAGCTGCTATGTCCATCACTTGGATCGTCTATCACACCATATGTACCTTCACAATCTAAAAACCCAAGACCAAAACAAGAAACAGTGCCTAAAGTATAATCTGTTGTAAAGTCAGAGTCACCATCTTCAAAATCACCATTGATTATTATATTCTCTTCATTGATATTGGATGCAATCAAAGTGAAAGTTGTAGTGCCATCAACACTGACCTCTTCATCCAAATCATAGTTAGTTTCATTACCATCTTCTAACCAAACAAATTCATCATAGTCGCCGAAAATAAGACCATTCAAACTGAATTCTTCATCAAAACAAACGGTAAGATCTTCAGGGGCTTGAACTGTGATTGAGCAATCAGATGGATCGTCAATTGCCGCATAGGTAATGCTGTTTGCTACGGCAAAGGTCTGCCATATCATTAAAAGTATTAAAAGGCTAAGTCTCAAATTGATATTTTTGGATAAAGTCAATATGAATTTGTGCAAATCTTAATGCTCAAATTAAGTAATTATCTCGACTTATTTAGGTGTTTTTTTCTGAATCGGTGCCTAAGTATGACCTAGTGACTCTTACATATTATATCTAATATTAATATGTGTGAGTTAATTCTAATTGGTGCCTACCTTCGCAAGGTTTTTAACCTAGCGGAAACCCTAGTTTATTTATAAGTTGGCGCAATTCCAGCCTATAACTCTCTAGGCATACTTACACTTAGTATCCTCAATACTCTTTTTCAAAGCAGACATAATATTTATAACTGGTGCTTCATCCTTATCTAGAACTATGCTGATAATGTTTTTACCATCTACTATTGAATCTACCAATTTCAATATAGTATCTCGAGACCGGTCTTCAAAATTAATTTCTGAAAACTTCATACGCAGCGGATCTACAAATGCTTCAATATCACTTGCCTTTATACTTTTCAGTTTAGGGTTATCAAAATCAGACTTTTCAAGAACGGCATAATTGTTTGGTTGGTATTTATATGAATTGCCATACGTTTCACATTCATGACTTGAGCAAGCGCCTTTGGGATTGTCCAACTTAACTACGTCCTTCATTTTCTAATTTCAAATTCTAATCTAGATTATAATAATGTCAATAATGCTTTAATATTTTTTATTGCTTAATTTTCATTGAATAAAGTTTTCTCGGGAACGAAGGTGAGATATAATTTATACTTCTTCACTTATAATTCTAGCAAATAATTATTACTTATTAACCATTATTTAGAATTCCATAATCCATAATTCATAATCCATAATCCATAATTCATAATTCATAATCCATAATCCATAATTATTACTTATTCCTCAAACCTTACCAAATCCTCTTTTTTAAAAATCCACTCTGGTGTAACAACATTACCTGAATCAATTGAATTATACCAGGGTGATTTAGGGTTCTTAGGATTGCATAGTATTTGGGCCTCTTGAGCTGGCATGTAGCTTTGAGCAAGCATATAAATAATTTCTCCTGTTGCTTTATTGGAAGCCATATCAACAACAACTACAGCATGACCTGGATAGCCACCTTGAATTAAGATATCTCCAATTTGCATGTCACCCCAATTTACTTTTTTTGATTCTTTTGATAGAGAAGCAGTTCCTGCGTAACTAAAAATAAACTCGATGTAAGACCAAAAGTCCTTGTAAGTATTTGAAGCGGGTTTTGAGTCGATCCACTCTGTTTTATTGCCTACTACTTTTATACGTTTTCCTGTTATCCACTTGGCGTAATCAACTCTAAATCCGTTAGTCAGATTGAAGTGTATTTTATCATATTCTTTATTAGTCCAATGATATTCTGCGATTAATCTCATTATCGCATCTGCACATTGATGCAGGTCTTTATTACCGATGGATTGATCTACAACTGCCAAATAGATATTGTTGTTTGATTTGATTGTCCCATTGAAAAAAGAAACTGAACTTCCATTTGGTTTTAATGGTAATTGTCTTAAATATTGACCAAACGAATTGGGGTTGATATGAATGCGTTCAAAGTTATTTGGTAAGCTAAATCTGCTTTGAATTGTTTTTCCTTGTTCTAATATTATAGGATTATTTTGATTGTCGTTCTCAATGAATATCTCTTGATTAACTTCTTTTTGTCCTTGTGACTCTGAATTGATACCTTTACTTTCACTCTTTTGGGTGAAATCACAACTCAGAAGAAATGTCAAACAGATTAAGGTAGTTAAGTAAATATATATTTTTGAATTTGACATGACAAAAATTGAAATTAAGAATGTTTAAGTTTGAGCTTTATGTTTTGGTAGAGTTCATCAGACCAATTTACTGATGTTATTTCTGGCTCGTCTGGGTTGGTTCTAAAATCTCTTGGTGAAATTACAACGTCTATTCCATGAGATAAAGCATTTTTTGAAAGTACAAATAGTTCCTCAATAGCTTCATCCCCAATAGGAATACAGCCAATAGTCTCGTTCTTCCCATGAATAAATATATCTGAACCAAGATTATCCCGACCTTCTATTTTACCCTTTGCTTGATCAAAAGCATTAGGGTAATTTACTTTCATAGACAAGTGGTAAGCACTGTTTGGGTTTAGATAATCTAGTTGATAAATACCTTCAGGAATTTGTTTGTCCCCTTCTTTAAGTTTTGGTCCCAGATCTCCACTAAAATTTGTGAATTTATATGACTTTAACTTATGCAGTTTGTTGCACTGTTTTACATACACCTCTAATACCTGTTCTTCTTTAAAAGCATAGATGGCGATCTTATCCGGCAATGAATTTAGTCCTACGTTTGTAAGATCGCTTTTAAGTCTTTCCAAGACTTTTGTTTGTAGTTTTTCCGTGATTGAACTGACAGTTTCTTTGCTTTTTATTTTATTACTAGCTGGTGCAAAGAAAGATCTGCCTTTTATTAAATAGACAAGGATAAGGAATATTAAAACTATTATAAAAATATTTTTCATTGAGATAATTAAAATACTTTTTTATTTAACATTGAATCTTAAAACTGTTTTGAGTTTCTCCACGGCTACTTTTCGAAAATCAGATAAATATATTTCACGATGCGATTTTGACAATCTTCGTAAGTTATGTTCAATTGCAAACTCTTCCATTTTGGCAAATGATATAGGTTCGTTGTCATAGCTTCCCAAATGCATCATTTGAACACATTTGCCATCTGTAATTTTTTCAAATTGTACTTCTGCTAAATGTGGGATTTTCTTTTTTGCAGTAGCAATTATTTTCATTTTATCAAATATTGATTTGGTGATGAAAGCTGGTTGCCTTATCATTAATTTAAAAACCAAATCATCTTTGTTTAGAATACCTTCATATTCTTTTTTAGCTTTTTCATTTATATCCCAAACGCCTTCTAGCGGATAAACAGTATAGTCGTAATAATCTTTAACACTTTTTTCTTTCTTCAATATCATTTTAATAGTATAGGCAATTGCATAAAGTGCAGCTATATAATCTCCAAATGATTCACTGTTAGGATTGCCTTCTCCGTTTATTGTAATAAAGTTATACTCTGGAACTTTAATAATTTCAGGTTTATTTTTTGGTAGGTAAGTACTTTTTTCTTCTTTTCGCCATTCATGTTTCATTACGTATGCTTTAAGTTCATTTTTTATATGAGTGACAATAGAAGGTCTTAGCTATATGACTTAAGATTTTATTTTTTTAAAATATTTCTTTGCTTCAATCATTACTCTCGGTGCCATAATAAGTGTTGCAATCATAGTTGGAATTGCCATCAAAGCAAAAAAACCATCAATTAGATTTAAAATTATATCAAAAGAAAGTGTAGCACCAAGCATAATACTTGCTAAGTAAAAGTAATTATAATAATGTTTTTTATCAGCTCCAAAAATAAAAGACAAGCATTTTGTACCATAGTAAGAATAACTTAATAACGATGAAACACTAAAAATGAAAATACAAATCAGCAATGCATAATTTCCAATACCAGGTAAAGCATTGTTAAAAGCATTGGCAGTTAATGTTACGCCATTATCGGCAGATGTTTCCCACACTCCAGTCACCAATATGACCAAAGCGGTCAAAGTACAAACTATCAACGTGTCAATAAATGGTCCTAGCATAGCTACTAAGCCTTCACGTATAGGTTCTGATGTTTTAGCTGCTCCATGTGCCATTGGTGCGGTACCAATACCGGCTTCATTTGAAAAAGCGCCCCTTCTTATTCCCAACATAATCAAAGCTCCTAGTACTCCGCCATACATGGGGTCTCCCTTGTAATTATTTGCACTAAAAGCATCTGTAAAAATTAGAGAGATGTACTTTGGAAGAACTTCAATATTTAAAACTAAAATCGTAACTACACAAATAAAATAAAGTACAACCATAGTCGGCACAAGCTTAGATGCTGTCCTACTAATTCTCGTCAATCCTCCAAGTATAACAATAGCTGTCAAAGTGCACAGTATAATACCAATAGTCAAGTTAGAAGTAAGTCCTACAGGAATTCCATTGGGCACAAGCAATATATCTCTTATTGCTTGTGTCAGCTGATTCACATTAAATACAGGAAGTGCTCCTATCAATCCTGCAACACTAAAGAATACAGCCAACGGCTTCCAGGATTTTCCCAATCCTTCTATAATAAAATACATAGGGCCACCTTGTATTTCCCCATTAGAATCTTTACCCCGATACATAATTGATAATGTACAAGTGAAAAACTTTGTACTCATTCCAATAATGCCACTGACCCACATCCAGAATATGGCACCTGGTCCTCCTATAGATATGGCAATAGCCACACCTGCGATATTACCCATTCCAACTGTGGCGGCGAGTGCTGTAGTCAATGCTTCAAAGTGGTTTATCTGGCCTGGATCGTTGGGATCATCATACTTTCCTCGCAATACCTGTACGGCATGTCCAAAATAACGAAATGGTAAAAATTGGGAACGAATCAGTAAATATAGACCACCTCCAATAAGTAAAGCGACCAACCAAGGGCCCCAAACAAAAGATGCGAAATTCGATATCCAAGTGTCAATTGTATTCATAGGGGAAATATAAGCAAAAATATCTATGGAACAATGTCGTCAATGCCTCAATGCATCAGTGTCAACAATGCGTCGGTGTAAACAATGTTTTAATTCATAACTCTTCTTTAATTATAAATTATTCCTTATTAATCATTAATTGTTTTAATTCATAATTCATAATTCATAATTCATAATTCTTAATTCTTAAAGCTTAGCCAAAACCTCCAACAGTCCATCCCGCTTGTTTTTACTAACAGGAATATTCTTACGATTGCGTAAAATTATACAACTTTCAGATTTATTATACTCCTCTATATACTCTGCATTAATTAGAAAGGATTGATGAGGTCTAAAGAATTTTCTATAGTTTAGTTTTTCTTGAAAATGCTTTATCGTTTTTGAAGTTAGGTGCGACACTCCATCTTTCATATGAATTGAAGTATAGTTGCTGTCAGCCTCTAAGTATATGATGTCATTAATTTCTAAAAATAATGTTTTAGATTGAAGCTGAACAACCAGTTTTTTCTTACTAGGCTTCTTATATTCATCAAGGAAGTTTTGAAGCTTTAAAATGTCATCTTCTTTTGTGTTTGTTTCTCGTAATTTGTTCACTGACTTTTTTAAGTCATCGATATCTATAGGTTTGAGTAAATAATCCAGTGCAGAAAGTTTTATGGCATCTATAGCATATTGATCATAAGCTGTTGTGAAAATTATTTTTATTTTATCTAAAGGTAAAAGTTTTACCATTTCGATACCTGAAATGAACGGCATTTGTATGTCTAAGAAAACCAGGTCTGGAGATTCTTTCAAAATAAACTCTAGCGCCAACCTAGGGTCATTAAATGTTTGAACAATCTCTAAGTCTGGACAGTAAATTTCCAACAACTTTGTTAAAGCTGAAACGCTATTTTGTTCATCGTCTACTATTACTGTTTTGTAATTCATATTTCAGCTTGTAGTTTAGAATCAATAAATGCCTTTGGAATTTTTACAATAACTTCTGTCCCATCTGATTCTCCACTTGTTTTTATCAAATCATTAATAACGATACTAGATTTTTGATCTTTGATTTTTGGCAAGTCTTGGTTTATTAGTTCAATTCGTTTTTGGGTTATATCCATGCCGTAAGATTTTCTTTTGTCTTGTGCTAGTTTTCTTTGATTCTCCGCATGTCGTCCAATACCATTATCTTTTATTTTAATACTTACCATGTCATTTGACTCTACTGCAATTTCTATTGATAAAACTTTTTCTCCATCCTTATGCATGAGGCCATGCCATATTGCATTTTCAACAAATGGTTGCAACAACATAGGAGGAATTTTGATATCTTCAAGTGTTATATCCTTGTGAATATTTAGAAAATAATCAAAGGTATTGCCAAATCTCATTCCTTCCATCTCTATATACATATCCAAGGCTTTGATTTCATCAGCTAACGAAATAAATGAGTTGGTGGAATTTGCTAGAATCATTCTCATAAGTTTTGAAAACTTCACCAAGTACCGAGATGCTGTTTCCCCATCTTGTTGTAGAATGTAACTGTTTATTGAATTAAGGGTATTGAATAAAAAATGGGGATTTATCTGAGCTCTTAATGCCCTCATTTCCATTTCTGTTATATCCTTTAAATATTTATTTTTTAGATTTTCTTCCTTCTTTATACTTCCAATTCTATATTTATAAAAAAGCATTATAGCTAGGAGACCTAACAAGAAAGAAAAAATTTGAAAACCTAAAGTTTGTGCAATTGATGGTATTATATGGAATTTTATTATTTCTTGTTTTTCATTCCATAAACCATCATAGTTTCTTGCCTTAACTTCAAATTGATAATCCCCAGGTTTAAGATTCGTATATCTTGAAAAAGTTCTTGTATTTGGTTTTGACCAAGTTGTATCTAAACCGATGAGTCTGTATGAATAGAAAGTTTTTTCAGGTACTGTATATCCTATCGTGTTAAACTCAAAAGCAATGTTGTCTTCTTTGTTGCTAAGCTTTGATAATTGGCTAAAGTCATCAGTCACTTGATTGTTTATTTCGACATTCTTCACATATACTTTCGGTGGGTGTATGTTGGTATGTATTTGTGAAGGCACAAAGTAATTTACGCCTTCCATATTTCCCATCCATAAGGTATCGTTTGTTTTTAAATATGCACCTGTCATAAATTCATTAGAAGTCAATCCATCTGTATCAGTAAACATATTCGACGTGATGGAATTAACATTAGCATTAAAATTGAGCTGGTAAAGGCCATAGTTTGTACTTGCCCATATTGTATTATCGTCATTTAGAATCAAGGAACAAATGGCGTCGTTTTTCAATACGTTATTGTCTGTATTTGCTTGAGCCAAAATATTATAATTCTTGTCTAACACAAATAAACCCTTTCCATCTGTAGCGTACCATATGTAACCATTTTTATCGAATAAAATAGATTTAGATGAATATCTTTGATTGTCATTTTTCTTTGGAAATACTTTGCTGATTTCAGTTGAGTTCAAGTTGTATTTATACAAGCCACCCTTTTGAGTGGTTATAATAATATCCTTATTTGGATCTTCTGTAATTGAATAAATAGTATTATCCTCCAAGATAGAATTGTGCTTATTTATGGACGTAAGTTTTGAACCTTCCTTTATAAAAGTTCCAGATGATCTTGTACCGATCCATAATCGACCTTTGCTGTCTTTTAAAAGATTCCAAATAACATTTATATTATCCAGTTCTTTTTCTTTGCCTTTGACTCTGAATTGATCTAATTTTTTAAGGTTTGGTAAAAGTAATTTGGTGATACCGCTTCCATTGTGTCCAACCCATAATGTATCATTTTGATGTAATAACTGAATAGAGGAATTTGATTTAAGAAGATGAGGATGTGAAGTTGTTGTAAATACGTCAAGCTTGTCATTTTTTCTATTATATCTCCAAAGACCAGTGTTAACAGATCCAATCCATACATTTCCAAAATTATCCTTTTCTAGTTTTCGTGGCAGCCTAAAACCAAGCTGACTTGATGATGATCTAATGGGATCAATAAAATCAAATTTATATAAATATGGATCCCATACTAATAATCCATGTTGATCTGTTCCCAAATACAGTACATCAGTATTAGGGTCTCTAACGATGCTTAGAATGTTTTCTGAGTTTAGAATATTTGCACCTGGGGCTTTTATAATGTACTTTCCTAATTTATGAGTCTTCAAATCATATTTGAATAGACCGGATCTTTGTGTGCTTATCCAAATTGCATTCAAGTTTGTATCTCTGTATAGGCAATTAAAAAGGTAGTTATGATCATTTCCAAATAATTTATCATCTAGTACTTCGAATTTTTTAGTTTTCAGATTAAATTTGTAGATCATTCCATTAAATGAACTTAACCATATATTATGATCATTATCTACAACTGCAGAGTTAAAGTCTTTGAAGTTTATATTAGGAATTTTGTAATGTGAAGCTTTTCCATTTTTATAAATAATTATACTGCCTCTAGTTGTTGTAATTATCGCTTCATCTTTGTTGCTGTAAACAATATTTAATGTCCAATCCTTATTCTTGGTAATAAATGAGTTTATGTTTGGTGAAATTGCTCTGTATTTTTTGTTAGCTATATTGACTTTAAATAAATTTTGCGACCTGGTGACTACCCAAATAGAGTCTTTACCTGCCTCTCCAAATCGAGAAGGGATTTCACCATTGAGTGATAGTTTTTCGACATTTTGACTTTTATTATCAATAAAATATGTGCCATCTTCTTTAATCAGCCAAACATTGGATTTGTTATCAGTCCATACTTGGTGTATGAAATTGTTTATATAGGAGCTATCTAATCTGAATTCCTTTTTGTAAATTTTAAAATTGTATCCATCGTACTTGTTAAGGCCATCCATTGTTCCTATCCATAAAAAACCTTGTGGATCAATTTTCATATCTAAAACGACATTTTGAGAAAGACCTTTGGATATATCGACTTTATTGAGCCTTGGATTATGGGTATATTCCAGCTCTTGAGCAAACACGTGACTGCTCAAAAAACAAAAAATGTACAGATGGATTAAAATTTTCAAAATTGAATGACTAATTGCTCAAGTTAATTAATTATTTGTTTTGATGTGTGATTGCTTAGTGAAAATGCCATACTGATTTGTATTTAGTCAATTTCAATGAGTATTGAGAAAATATGTCAATTGTTTTTTTAATGCTAGCAGTCAGCACATTAATCAAATACTAATTGAAAGTGATACTTTACAAAATTCACCTGATTTATGTCGTTAATATGGTTCATATTTGAAACGAAAACAATTGATAACATCTAACAATACTATCGTGAATATAAAAATAACACAACGTGAAAAAGAAGTTCTTCATTTAATTTCTCATGAGTACACTACTATTGAAATTGCTAGAAAGTTATATTTAAGCCCGCATACAATAATTACACACAGAAGAAATTTGTTTGTAAAACTTGACGTAAGAAATGTTGCAGGGCTCGTTAGACGTGGATTTGAGGAAGGAATACTTAAGCCATTATACAAAGTTGGTTTGCATCAACAAGTGATGTCAGCATAACTTAAGATACTCACTTTTTCTTTGGAGTGCTGTTGCTCATCCTGAGAATGTATTCTAAAGATATTACAGTAAACTATTCTCATGATAATCATATTTATTAGGATAATCTGTGTTGTAGTGTAGGCCTCTACTTTCCCGTCTGCTTTGGGCCCCTCTTGAAACCAAGTATGCTATAGTAATTAAATTTCTCAATTCGCACAATTGCGGTGATAAGATAGTTGATGAATACAGTTCTTCAGTTTCTTCAAACAATAAATGCAACCTGTCCAGAGCTCTTTTCAGTCTGATGTTTGTGCGTACTATACCTACATAATAACTCATCAAATCTTTGAGTTCTTTCCATGATTGTGTTATCAATACCATTTCATTCGGTTCAGTAGTACCTGTGGCGTCCCATACTGGAATATTTGTTTTTATATCATAACTATCTATCTTTTGTAAAATTGAAGTGGCGCAGCGATATCCATAAACCAATCCTTCTAGCAGTGAGTTTGATGCCAACCTATTGGCCCCATGTAAGCCTGACGCTGTGCATTCACCTGCTGCCCATAATCTTCCAATAGAACTTTGTCCCCAGGTATTGATTTGTATACCTCCGCATATATAATGACATGCAGGCACAACAGGAATACTTTTTTCAAATGGATCTCTTCCAATTGATTTGCATTTGGCATAGATGTTTGGGAAGTGCTCTAAGAATCCTTTATGGTCTAAATGTGTGCAATCCAAATGAACATACTCAGCTCCACTGATTTTCATTTCATTGTCAATGGCTCTCGCTACGATATCTCTGGGAGCCAAAGACAATCTATCATCGTACTTTTGCATGAATGGTTCCCCTGATTTAGTTTTGAGTTCTGCTCCAAACCCTCTCACGGCTTCTGATATTAAAAACGAGGGATTTTCTCTTTCAGTTGTATACAATGAAGTTGGGTGAAATTGAACGAATTCCATATTTTGGAGCCTGCCTTTTGCTCGATACACCATAGCAATACCGTCACCTGTTGCAATAGTAGGGTTTGTTGTACTGGCATAAATTTGCCCTGCACCACCAGTACACATGACAGTGACTTTTGACAATATCGATTCTATTTCTTTGTTTTCTAAATTTAATACGTAAGCGCCATAGCATTCTATGTCATTGTGAAGTCTTGTTTTTATTTGACCTAAATGGTGCTGAGTAATAATATTTATAGCGAAGTAATGTTCATGTATTTTAATATTAGGGTACTGCTTTATTTTTTTATTTAATGTCTTTTGAATTTCCCATCCTGTTATGTCTTTGTAATGTAAAATTCTATTCTCCGAATGGCCTCCTTCACGTCCTAGATTATAATCACCATTATCTTCTTTGTCAAATCTTGCACCCCATTCTATAAGTTCCTGAACTCTTAAATACCCTTCTTCGATTACTAATTTAACGACTTCCGGATCGCACAAGCCATCTCCTGCATCAAGTGTGTCTGCTATATGCTTTTCAAAATTATCGGTATCAAAATCCCATACCGTGGCAATGCCTCCTTGTGCCCAGCTTGTGTTACTTGTTGATTTGTCAGTTTTTGTTAGTACTGTTATATCTAACTCTGGCCGTTCTTCTGCCAGTTTTATTGCTGTTGATAATCCAGCTACACCTGCTCCTATTATTAAAACATCTGTTTTGTGTACCATAGTCATTTGAATATTAAGATATTATAATTGCATATCTACATACCTAACTTATATCATAGAATACGCAGCAGTAATTCATAATTGAATTAATAAACTAAGGTAGAATTTTTTACCATCTTTGTGCATTCAAAAATATAATATTTGAAGATTGCGATAAATACCAGGATGTTATTGGCTCACCGAATGGAAGGGGTTTCTCGCTATATTTATGAAACAACCAAAAGAATGGTATTGAACAATCCTGATGTTGAGTTCCATTTTTTATTTGATAGACAATATGACGAAAAATTCATTTTTGCTGATAATGTCATCCCACATGTTTTACATCCACAAGCTAGACACCCTTTACTATGGTATCTTTGGTTTGAACATTCAGTACCAAGGTTTTTGAAAAAGAATAAAATTGATGCTTTTTATTCGGGAGATATGTGGTTAAGCCTTAAGGCTAAAACACCTACCTTGTTGGTCAGTCATGATTTGAATTACATACATTATCCAAAAGGTATTCAATGGTCTCATTTGAAATTTTTGAATTATTATTTTCCTAAGTATCATGAAAGAGCCGATCATATTGTTGCGGTTTCTAATTATTCAAAACAGGATATAATTAAAGAATATGACATTGAGACGGATAAGATTTCTGTGGCTTATAACTCTTCGCCTGATGACTTTCCTCCATTAACTTACGAGGAGAAAGTATTTTTTAAAAAGCAATTTACAGACGACCAAGAGTATTTTGTTTACATTGGATCAATGCATCCTAGGAAGAATCTGAAGCGATTAATGTTGGCATTTGACCTCTATAAAGAAATGTCTAACTCAGAAGATAAATTGGTTTTGTTCGGAAGATTGGCATTTAAGAACTCTCAACTATTTTCAACGTTTAATTCACTAAAGTGCAAGAACGATATTGTCTTTTTAAATGATGATGATTGTGAGATCTCAACGGCTTTGGGTGCTGCTCAAGCGCTATGTTATATTTCTTTATTTGAAGGATTTGGTATTCCAATATTAGAGGCCTTCAAAAGTAAAGTTCCAGTTATAACTTCAAATGTGACTTCGATGCCTGAAGTAAGTGGAGATGCTGCAATTTTGGTTGACCCTAATTCCGAACAAGATATAGCAAATGCGATGTTTTCAATACGTTCGAATAACGCATTGAGGTCTGAGTTGATTAAAAAGGGGAGCCAAAGGCTTGGAGATTTTTCATGGGAAATTTCTTCTGAATTGATTTTCAATCGCTTGAAAGAAATGTCCAAAAAATAGTAATATAAAAGATGTATTGCAATTTGGCGCTTGACTAGTGGGCCTGAGTGATAAGCATAGCTGCCAAAGTGTATGTTTTATTTTTACTGTACTTCAGATTATAGATTAAAGTCAAAGGATAAAGAGTTGAAAATATCAAAAATGTATAGGGTGATACTAAAAGATAAATTGTTTCTTTTCCACTTTGGTGTCCTAATAGAGACATTAAACTTACCAAAAGTATTATAATATATAATTAATGGAATGATTGAAATTACCTTGAAGGTTTTATTTAGACGACTACTTTTTATTGGTGTTTCATCCATTATTACTCATTGGTAATCATGCACTCTATGCATAAACCTAGTAATAATTGCTTATGATATAATTCTGTTATTGGTATTCTGAAAAAAACATCCTGTCCGAATTGCATCTAAGAAGTTTGCTCACTAAGATCCGGAATCGTATAATCATGCTTTGATTTCTTAGGGCCTCTTAAATAAAAGAATCCAGCCAATCCAACAACAACCAATAAAAATGAAATCCATTGTGACATTGACCAACCTAATCCAAAAAGATCATAACGTGGATTGACACGAATCATCTCCACAAAAAATCTAGAAAAACCTGTGAAGAAAACGTATAAGAAAAACAACCTACCAGGTGTCTTGATCTTTTTACGCAATGACCAAACAATAGCAAATAATATAAGGCTTGAAATTATTTCGTAAATAGGGGTAGGGAAGACTGGGGGTGTTAGATGTGTGCAAAAGTTACCTACACAATCTGCCATTCTTTCGCCACGTTGGTAAAGGTCAGCTACATTTCTTGGATAGTCGTATGCCCATGCCCAATCTGGAAATATAAACCAATCTGGTTTAGGTGCTGTATTGGCAATGCCCCAATCTCCATCGCCAGACAATTGACAACCCATTCTTCCAACACCGTATCCTAGTAAAAGTGCAGGTGCAGCGACGTCTGCCATATGTGCCACTGTAAAACCAACTTTCTTTGCGTAAAGAGCGACACAAACGGCCGCTAATATTAATCCACCATAAATTGTAAGTCCACTGCCTGATAGTAATTGACCAAGAGGATCTTGAAAAAATGAATCCAGATTTTCCATTATCGATAATATTCTCGATCCAAGAATTCCAGTAAAAGCAGCTATTATAATAATAGTACCTGCTTTTTGATATGGTCTTTCGTATAGAACAGTTCCTTTAGGGACTGGTGGTTGATTCTTGGCCATCATATAATAATACGCACCCAACAACGCACCAGCTAAAATACCCATCAGGTAATTACCGTCTGATGTAAAAATTTGGCTTGCTGGGTCAGCTTTAAAGGCATCAAAATTTTGATATATATATGGAATTTTAAACCCAAATACGAATCCTATTATACCATTGATTAAGGCTTCTTTCCAAGCTGAGTTGGAATCATTAGGATTTTTGACGAGTATTTTATTTAAAAGTCCTTCCTCTTCCTTTCGTAGGAGCTCTTTTTTTATTATGTAGTAAGCACTCATGAAAGTAAGCGCCAAAAACACACCGAAGGTCTTGAATATTGATGTCCAATTGTCAACGGCAGTGCCTAGAAAGTCATGAAACAAATACGATAAGTCAGGATACATATATGTAAATTAGAAAACAAATTTAGTCAATATAAATTATTAGATGCTTTAAGTTAAAATCTTTTGAATTATCCAAACAAAAAAGAGAATGTTATTTAATACTTTCGAGCTCTAATTGAACTTTGTATTTTTCTCCTTTTCTCAAGAATTGAATGGTGACAAGATCATTAGGTTTGTATCCCTCCAGAGCTTCTTCCATTTCCAACCTTGACTCAATTGTTGTTTGGTTAATAGCCGTTATAATATCTCCAGCCAACAATTGACCTCTTTGGTTACGTTGTACTCCAATCAATCCAGCTTTGGCAGCGGGGCCACCCTTGGAAACATTTCTTATCATAGCACCTTTTTCATAAAATGCACTATCATCCATAAATCTTACGCCCATTATAGGTCTTTGAACCTGACCAAATTCAATAAGGTCAGGAACAACTTTGCTTACAACATCAACAGGAATTGAGAATCCAATACCTGAATATGAGCCAGTGGGAGAGTAGATCGCTGTATTAACGGCTATTAATTCACCAGAAGAATTTAAAAGTGGGCCACCTGAGTTTCCTGGGTTAATTGCAGCATCTGTTTGTATGACATCATATATCTTTCGACCGTTTGCTGCCGTAATTTCTCTGCCCAAGGCACTGATGACTCCTGTGGTAAGTGTTTGGTCAAAGCCAAATGGATTTCCAATCGCATATACTGATTGCCCAACTTTCAGGTTAGAGGATATAGCTTTAGGCAATGCTTTAATCTTATCACTTGGTGCTACAATTTTTAGGACAGCCAAATCCTTACTTGGCTCATATCCCACGACTTTGGCTTCATAACTGGATTGATCTGCCAAAGTGACTCTAAATTTTTGACCACCTTCCAAAACGTGAAAATTAGTTACGATATGGCCTTCATCATCCCACATAAATCCAGTTCCAGAGCCTTTTGGTATCTCTGTTATGTCAAATGAATAGTAAGATTGCGCATATGAACTGGTGGTAATGAAAACAGCAGAAGGTGCTGCTGCTTCAAATAAATCAATGACTTTGAGTTCATTTTGATTCAATCTGGGGTTGTCATTGTGTATTTTTTCAGCCCCTTTAGAGCCATTTGTATTCATGAATGCACCGGAACTATCTTCCACCTCACCCAACTCTTCTGAGTTTTTTTCAGATATTTCGGTTATTTTGGTGTCTGCGGAGAATGAAATTCCTATGGTGTAACCACCTACTAATAATATTATTCCAATTAGAATTTGCACAATTTTCATAATAAATAACTTATTTTAGCAAAAATAAAGCAATGTTTACTGCATAACAAGTCACTCTAGACAATAAGGCTTTATAAATAGACGAACAACATATTATAAAAATAAATATATAACAATACTGTTTTTTTGTCTTTGGTTTAACTTTAATCTCACCTTATATTTGTATTGTAATCGAAACATAGATACTGTAGCTGATAATGATCAGCACCAAAAAATAGAAACCTAGATAACGTCTTTCCTTAGATTTTAGGTTTCGAGATTGAGTTTTGTTTAAATATTTTTTTGAGTTGGTTTTCGAAAAAAAATAATAGTGTCTTTAGTTTTGAACTAAGGATATGTTCATGGAATTATAATTTGCAGATGGTCGCTGGGGAGCGACCATTTTTTTTGCCCATAACTGAAATCAATGCCTCAATGTCAACAATGCTTCAATGTAAACAATGACAACAATGCCAACAATTATTCAATGATAACAACTCTGATTACCGATAATTAAACGTAGGTAAATGAATTCAAAGTAAATGTTGATTTCCGAGAATAACTCCAATTCTTAATTCATAATCCCTATTTCATAATTCACAATCCTTCTTCCTTTCCATTATTAATTATTCATTATTACCTATTAATTAGATTATAATCCATAATACTCAACCTTCCCTTTCCATTATTAATTATTAGTCATTACCTATTAATTAGATTTGTCTTATTGTATTTTCAACAATATCTACGCAACATTCATATTATTTGCTATATTAGGATTTCAAACAAATAATATTACTCAAAAATCATGAAAAGGAGGGATTTTATTCAATTAAGTGCTGTTGCGCCTCTTGTTTCTTCGCCACTACTGAGTTGTGCTCAAACTGCTGCACCAAAAACAAATACTCCAATAAGCTTTCAACATTCTATTTGTCGTTGGTGCTATAACAATACACCACTTGAAGAATTGGCAGATAAGGTAAAAGATTTGGGTATTAATTCGATAGAATTGTTGCATCCTGAAGAATGGAAAGTTGTGCAAAAGCGTGGTATAAATTGTGCGGTCGGATATGCTAATGATATGGGACTGACAAAAGGATTTAATGATACCAAGTTACATGCACAATTGTTGGAAGATTACAAGCGTGTAATTCCCATGGCTGCCGAAAATGGAATTCCCAATGTTATTTGTTTTTCTGGAAATGGCAACGGTCTTTCATATGAAGCAGGATTGGAAAACTGTGCAGTTGGATTGGAACCGGTCATGAAAATAGCTGAAAAGTACAACGTCAATATTATCATGGAATTGTTGAACAGTAAAGTTGACCACATCGATTATCAATGTGATAAAACAAGTTGGGGCGTTTCTTTAGTAGATAAATTGGGATCAGATCGATTCAAATTATTGTACGATATTTATCACATGCAAGTTATGGAAGGTGATATTATAGCAACGATTACAAAACACAAAGATTATATAGCACATTTTCATACAGGTGGTGTTCCTGGACGAAATGAAATTGATGAAACACAAGAGTTAAATTATACTGCAATTATGAAAGCATTGAAAGAATATGGTTTCGATGGTTTTGTTGCTCAAGAGTATATTCCAACTTGGGATAAACCTTTTGAAGCTTTGGCAAAAGCCGTAGATATATGCACAGTATAAATTTTTAGTTTTTATAAATAGAGAAGATGTATTTTAATTCAAATGGAAAAGATGAAGTTACTTACGATGCAATAGTTGTAGGTACTGGTATTAGTGGTGGTTGGGCTGCAAAAGAATTGACAGAACGAGGACTTAAAACATTGGTTTTAGACAGAGGAAGAGATGTAAAACATGGGGACTATCCAACTGCAAATCTTGAGCCTTGGGATGTGCCACGTGCAGGAAGAGTAACCGATGATGAGCTTCAGGATTATTTAAAACAAAATAGAACTGGATATACTATTAATGAATACTATAAGCATTGGTGGGTAAAAGATACAGATCAACCCTATGAAGAAAAACAGCCTTTTGATTGGATTCGAGGTTATCATGTAGGTGGGCGTTCTTTGCTTTGGGGTAGACAATCATACAGGTTAGGTGACCTTGATTTTACAGCTAATGCAAAAGATGGGATTGCAGTTGATTGGCCTATTCGATATAAAGATATTGCACCTTGGTATGATAAGGTGGAATCTTTTATTGGAGTAAGTGGTCAAAATGAAGGTTTGCCACAATTGCCAGATGGAAAATTCTTGCCTGCAATGGAATTTAATTGTATTGAAAAGGAAGTCAAGG
Source organism: uncultured Saprospiraceae bacterium (assembly GCA_905480605.1). Lineage (GTDB taxonomy): Bacteria > Bacteroidota > Bacteroidia > Chitinophagales > Saprospiraceae > RFSX01. The sequence continues at coordinate 82,254 of CAJQRD010000011.1, forward strand.
AGCGGATCAAGAAAAATTATACGGATAGGATAATGACGATTGGACGTACAGCTCATTTAACAGAACCTCTTAATGGAAGAGGACAGTGTATGAGTCGAAACAGGTGTATGAGGGGTTGCCCATTTGGTGCATATTTTAGTTCAAATGCTTCCACTTTGCCAGCAGCAGAGAAAACTGGAAATATGACCTTGAGACCATTTTCAATAGTAACTGAGGTGATATATGATGATGCTACACAAAAGGCAAAAGGTGTAAGAATAAAAGATACAGAGACCTTAGAGGAGAAGGAATATTTTGCAAAAGTTATTTTCCTAAATGCTTCTGCACTGGGATCTACTTCAATATTAATGCAATCAAAATCTGAGCGTTTTCCAAATGGGATGGGTAATGACAGTGGTGAGTTAGGGCATAATGTCATGGATCACCATTTTCAAGTAGGAGCAACTGGTTCAAGTGATAAATTTGCTGATCAATACTTTAAAGGACGTAGACCCAATGGTATTTATGTTCCAAGATTTAGAAATATTGATAAGGCCACACAGATGAAAGACTTTATACGTGGATATGGATATCAAGGTGGTGGATCTAGAGAGGGTTGGGGTAAAGAAGTTGCAGAAGCAGCATACGGCAAAAACTTCAAAAAAGCTTTGAAGGCACCGGGCGATTGGGGATTTTCATTTCATGGATTTGGTGAAGTTCTGCCTTATCATGAAAACAAAGTTTCTCTCAATGATAGCAAATTAGACAAGTGGGGAATGCCAACTATGGTTATGGATGCTGATATCAAAGAAAATGAAAAAGCCATGCGGAAAGATATGATAGAGCAAGCTATGGAAATGGCAGATAAAGCTGGCTTGAAAAATATCTCAAAATTTGAAAATAGATATGCTATTGGATTGGGAATTCATGAAATGGGAACTGCTCGTATGGGAAGAGATGCTAAAACTTCAGTTTTAAATAAGTGGAACCAAGTGCATGCTGTAAAGAACGTATTCTGTACTGATGGTGCTGCAATGACATCTGCTGGTTGTCAAAACCCTTCTTTGACATATATGGCATTGACAGCAAGAGCTGCAGATTTTGCTGTTAAAAAATTAAATAATAACGAATTATAATCATTTGAAAATGGATAGAAGAGAAGTATTAAAAACCTCAGCTTTAATGTTGGGATATGCGATTACAGCTGGTACAGCCGCTGCCGTTTTAAATGGTTGTAAAGCTGACAGAGCGCTTGATTGGACACCAACATACTTAGATGTTGATAAGGCGCTAATGGTTGGTGATATCGCGGAATTAATTATACCAAAAACGGATACACCAGGAGCTAAAGAAGCCAAAGTAGATAGATTTATTGATGCTATGTTGGGTGCTTGGAAACCTGCAGATCGAGAAAAATTCATTATTGGATTGGATGGTTTCAATACGAAATCTGAAAAACAATTTAAGCGCAGTTTTACAAAGTGCACGCCTGAGCAACAAACTCAGATTATGGATGTAATGGTACAAGAATCTAAAGGCAAGGGAGATCATATTTTTAGATCTGTGAGGGAACTAACGGTATTGGGGTACTGTAGCTCTGAAGAAGGCGCAACAACTTTGTTGACATATGACCCTGTGCCTGGTCCATATAAAGGATGTATTGATTTTTCTGAAGTAGGCGCAACATATGCTTTATAATGAATAGGAGAAGATTTAATAAAGACATTTTAAAAGGTGTCGCTGCATTTGGTGTAGCAACACCTTTATTTTTATCTTGTAACAAAGGCGTGGTCAATCAATTTGGAAAAGAGAGGTTTAAAATTTCTTTGGCACAATGGTCATTGCATCGTACTATTAGAAGTGGTAAAATTGATCATTTGGACTTTGCTGAAAAAGCGAAATTCCTTGGTTTTGATGCTATCGAATATGTAAATCAATTCTTTGATGATAAAGTGAAAGATAAATCATATCTCAAGGAGATGAATTTGCGTGCCAATGACAATGGCGTTAAGCAATTGTTGATAATGGTTGATATTCCAGGTAAGATTTCTGATCTAGATCCAAATGCCCGCCAGAAAGCAGTTGAAGATCACTTTCAATGGGTAGATGCTGCACATCAATTGGGATGCCATTCTATCCGTGTTAATTTATATGGCAATGAAGATCGTGAACAAGTCGCCAATGCTTCAATTGATGGTATGTCAGCATTGTGTGAATATGCAAGCCAAGCCAATATTAATATAATTGTTGAAAACCATGGACACTTCTCTTCAGATGGCTCTTGGTTGGCTAACGTAATGACAAGGGTGAATAAGACCAATTGCGGAACCTTACCTGACTTTGGAAACTTTTGTGTTCACCGTGAAGGAGGTGAACTTTGGGGCGGCGCTTGTGTGGAAGAATATGACAAGTACAAAGGGGTTGAAGAATTGATGCCTTTTGCAAAAGGAGTAAGTGCCAAATCTTTTGAGTTTGATTCAAACGGCAATGAAACAACTATTGATTTCAAACGTATGATGGATATTATCAAGGCTTCAAAGTTTTCTGGCTATATCGGAATAGAGTATGAAGGTGAAAGCAAAGATGAAGATAAAGGCATTGTAATGACACGTCAATTATTGGAACGTTTAATTGCTTAAATTTCTACAATAAAGTGGATAGTAAAATTCCTATTGATAATAATTGTAGTTTACATTTTAGGATGAACTACTTTGTGCTATGTGTTGTGGACAAGAAAATGAATTTTTAAACTACAGATAAGGATCATTTTTTTTCATAATCCATAATCCATAATCCATAATTATTACTCATTAATTATTAATCTTATTATTCCATATAATGTTGGCTATTTACACAAAAAAACTCCATTCTAAATAAATAGAATAGAGTTA
>CAJQRD010000012.1 GCA_905480605.1 uncultured Saprospiraceae bacterium
TAATTCTACATTACCAGCGGATTTAGCTTGAATTTCTGAAGCTAATATTGTAGAAACAGCTACAGGAGTTCTTCTATCTCGAACAATATCCATAGTACCAGAAATTACAACAGACTCAAGATTGATACCCCCAGCAGTCATTGCTACAGTACCAACATTAGTATCTCCTGAAACATTTACTTTCAATGTTTTGTCTTCGTACCCGACATAAGACATTACTAAAGTGTAAGAACCATCAGATAGGTTGTTAATCATAAACTTACCATCAAGATCTGTTAATGCACCATTCGTTGTACCTTTAATAGAAACAGAAGCGCCTATTAATGGTTCTTCATTTGAGCCATCAACGATTACACCTGAAATTGACTGCGCAAAACTAATAACAGCCATTAATGCAAAAAGCAAAACTAAATTTAGTTTTTTCATAATAGGTTGGTTTAATGGTTATTGAGTATCAATAACCATAGGTTAATTAATAAGATGTCACAAAAGTAAATTTTATATACAAGAAATCCCTATATGAATGTTAAGAAATTTTTAACATTAACACTCTTAAACGTAAATATTTGGCTGTTAATTAGTTGGATAGACTTCCGCCATCATACATCTGACACTTCCTCCGCCGTATTTCTCAATAATAGGAATTGGGATAGACAGTATTTTAGTGAATCTTTGGAGATCATCAATTTGACCGATATTTAATGAGTCATAGGCTGATTTTGACATAATTAAATAAGGTTCTCCCAATTTGCTCTTAACTTGAAGCATATTGCCAGCAAATTGATTCATTTGAGCCATAGTAATATTGATAACATGCTTGTCTGTTTGGCTGAAAGCACGAATAAGTTCATCATGTTCATCTGGATCAGTGATAGAATCAAGACAAATTACTACAAAATCTTTCCCCATTGCCATCATCACATTGGAATGGTAAATAGGTTGTTCGTTCTGATCAAATGAATGAAATATTAATTTTTGGTAATTTATTAGAACAGCATATTTCTCCAATACTCTAATGTCGGTCCGTGGGCTTAGACAAGCATATATAATTCTATTGTCACGATCCAAAATCATACTACCAGTTCCTTCAAGATATTGCTCCTCTTTTTCAAGGTATTCAAATCCATATCTTTTGTCAAAACCATAATCATTTTGGAGCTTTTCAACAATGTCCTCACGTCTTTCCGCTCTTCTTGATACCGCAGTCAAAGGAAAAGTAATAATTTTACCTTCTTCGTGAGTTGTGAACCAATTGTTCGGAAAAACACTATCTGGTTTAATAGGTGTTTCTGTATCTTCAATAACAACAATATCAATATCATGGCTTCTTAAAGTATTTACCATGTAATCGAATTCAATCAAGGCATCTTTTGCAATCTTATCGCCGTTTTCAGAACCTTCTTTTGATTGAAATGCATTGCTTAAAGCTGTTTCAGTATTGAAACCAAAATTCTTTGGTCTAACCATTAATACAGTATCCGTTATTGTTTGACTCATGCTCTTTTTTTGATGGTGCTAAAATAACAATTCCATCATTAATTATGATTTAAATTCCACGAGTTTAAACAAATGTTTTAGACTAATAAACTAACTATTCGTAGCCTTTTTCTTCAACTCATTGGATAGCTCTACTCCAAGATAGTTATCAATAACATTGTGCGCCAAATATATAAAAGGGGTTAAACCAATAGCGAGTATAAACTTATAAATATAATTGACAGTAGCTATAGCAGCCACTCTTTCAAATGACCAATCAGAACCAATATAAAAAGCAATAAATAGCACTATATAACTGTCTACTAGTTGTGAAATCAATGTCGAACCTGTAGCTCTCAACCAGACTTTACTTTCACCAGTAAATTTTCGTATTTTCTGGTAGACTAAAACATCTAACAATTGCCCAACTAAAAAAGCGATCAATGAACCAACTATAATCCATAAGCCTTGTCCTATAATCTTATTAAATGCCAGGTCCATTTTATCAATGCTGTTTATTGGGTCAACAGATAAGCCACTTTGTGAATCCCACCATGTGTTTGGAGCCAAGTTTATTGCTAAAAACATCATGATGAAGGCATAAATAATAAAGCCAACTGCGGCATAACTTAAGACCTTCACACCTCGTTTGCCAAAATACTCATTTATTATATCAGTCATAACAAATATAATTGGCCATAACAAAACACCAGCGGTTAAATTAAAAGATAGGTTTTCTATGCCAAAGAAACTTAAATTTGCAGGCTCGAATCCTAGTGTCTGTTCTAACGAGAATATTTTGACACCTATGATTTCAGCTACAATGGCATTGGTAAGGAAAAAACCGCCAAGGATGAAAAACAAAATTTGAGGTTTATTCTTGAACATATTTAAGTCTTGGTTTGTCATTATGAAGTGAATAAAAATTCACTTCACTCAATAATTAATAATAAACATACAAAATACATGGCTAAGATATCAATTAACATGAAGTCTGGAGAAGTTGTTGAGCCTGAATTGATAATCGGAATAGATTTAGGAACTACCAATAGTTTGGTCGCATATGTAAGAAATGGTGAAACACATATTGTAAAAGACCCATCAGGCAAAACAAGCTTGGTGCCATCAATCGTACATTTCAATCTGAATGGAGAAGTTATTGTTGGTGAAACTGCAAAACAAAACTTAATAACTTCGCCTGAAAGAACAATCTACAGCGTAAAAAGATTGTTGGGTAAATCATATGTTGATATTACTTCAGTAGAATCAAACTTAGCTTATGATATTATAGATCAAGAAGATCAACTTGTAAAAGTAAAAATAGATGATAATTTCCATAGCCCCGTTGGTCTTTCAGCAGAAATTTTAAAATATCTAAAAAAGAGAATTGAGAACCATCTAGGTAGAGAAGTTTCAAAAGCAGTGATAACTGTTCCTGCTTATTTTAACGACTCTCAGAGACAAGCTACACGTGATGCAGGTAAACTAGCAGGTTTGGATGTTTTGCGTATTATCAATGAGCCCACAGCAGCTTCATTGGCTTATGGTGTAGGTTTAGATAAGGAAAAGGTAGAGACTGTTGCTGTATATGATTTAGGTGGTGGAACGTTTGATGTGTCTATATTACGCATTGAGGATGGTGTATTTGATGTACTATCTACAAACGGAGATACTTTTTTGGGTGGAGATGATTTTGACAAGGCAATTATGCGTCATTGGATGTCAGAGAATAATATAAGCCAAGAACACTTAAAGGAAGATAAATCTCTCAATCAAATGCTGAGAATAAAGGCTGAAGATGCTAAAAAAATCTTAAGCAATAATGATGTGTATTCTTCTGAGGATAGTCAATTTTCATTGACAAAAGAAAAATTTATTGAGCTGGTGCAACCATTGATAAAACGAACATTGGAATGTACTGATTTTGCAGTAAAAGATGCAGAAATTAAAATAGAAGAAATTGATAAAATTATCCTGGTTGGTGGCTCAACTAGAATGCCAATTATCAAATCAACATTAGAAGAATATTTTAAAAAGGAAGTTTATAATGAGCTTAATCCTGATGAGGTAGTAGCCATGGGTGCAGCAATACAAGCTGATATTCTAGCTGGTAATACCAAAGGTTATCTCTTAATAGATGTTACTCCGCTATCACTAGGAATAGAGACAGTTGGCGGTTTGATGGATCCTATAATTCCAAGAAATTCAAAAATCCCAATTTCTGCAGGTAGGTCATATACCACTTCAGTTGATGGTCAGACAAACTTAAAGGTCGCAGTTTATCAAGGGGAAAGAGATCTGGTTGAGCACAATCGAAAACTGGGTGAATTTATTTTAAAAGAAATTCCTCCTATGGCAGCAGGCATGCCAAAAATCGAAGTACATTTCATGTTAGATGCGGATGGTATTTTAAAAGTAAAAGCCTCAGAAAAAAGATCAGGCCATTCCACTGAGGTAAAGATAAAATCACAGTACGGAATTTCTGAAGAAGAAATGGGACGAATGTTATTAGATTCCATCCAAAATGCAGAATATGACATGAAAATAAAGTCATTATTGGAGGCTAAAAATGAAGCGAGATCAATTGTATTGTCATCAAAGAAGTTCATAAAGCAAAATTCAGCAATCTTTAATCAAGACGAAATTCAGACTTTAGAATCACATATAGAGGATTTAGAAAACAGTTTGAATGGAGATGATAAGGATGTTGTTAATTCAGCCATGAATCAATTGAATGAATTTGCAAATCCTTTGGCTCAACGAGCTATGGATTATAATATTAGTAAAGCATTGAAAGGGAAAGGGATATTGGAGTAAAGAGTTTAATTATAAACTTCTTAGAAATCAAGACCAGATATGGTGAAAGGATAACCAAATTGGGTTAAGCTACCCTATTTGCATAATCAATAAGGAGGAATTAGTTTTTCAACTTTCATATCTTAATATTATTGAACTGATTTTTATACATCAAAATTCTAATTTCTTCTCAACAGGCAAATCTCTATTAATAAGCTTAATCACCAGACTTAAAGTTTCAACTTCTTTGTTTGAAACTTCTAATGCTTTTGAGATGGCATCAAATACCATCTTATTCTCCCCTCGTACATAAGTTGACATAGCATGCGTAGTCACTTTTAGTGAACTGTCTAGCTTAATTGAGTTGATGAAATTTATAATGACAGATTCATAATCTGCCACAAGTGGATACAGACTGATTTCAGCTGTTATCGTCATTACTTTTTATATTCTGTTCTAAAGACTTTGTCCCATATTTGAGAACTTACTCCAAATCCATTGTCCGGATCATGATAGTGATGTCTCATATGGTGGTTTTTCATGGAATCAAACCATCTAGTCTTTATAAACTTAGCATGATGTGTGGCATAGTGAAACATATCATAAGCCAAGTAACCTAAAATAAATCCAGAAAATAATGGTGAAAAAGTTGATACAAACACCCATTTAAACAAAAAGTAAAAACCTGTTGCAAGTGGGATACTCATAGCTGGTGGCATAACCAATCTTAGAGAATCATTAGGGTATGCATGATGAACACCATGTAGCATAAAATGTATTTTTTTACCAACAGTGCTTTTAGGTACGTAGTGGAAAACGAATCTATGAAAGAGATATTCAACAATAGTCCAAATTGCCAATCCTGCAACAAAATACATAAGAGTATTTAAAATTGAAATGTTGTAAATGGCAATACTTGAATATATAAAATACACGATTACTGGTACGAAGAAAATAAGAGGCACATACCAATGTACACGAGAAAGCTTGTCAAACAGTTTAGATTTAAACAACTGAATAGACTCATCTTTAGTCGAAATGATTTCGTGACCTTCAGATAATACAGTACTCATAAATTACTTTTTTTTGCAAATCTAATACAATTGAGAATGATAAGCATAATAATAGAAAAGAGAAATCTAAATATTAACTGATACTATGAAGAAAACGGCTCAATAAGCTGAATGTTCTATATTTTTCAGTCAATAAAGATTAATTTTATAAATCAATAAAGGTTTTATGTATAAAGTTGGATTAACGGGTGGAATTGGGTCAGGAAAGAGCTTTGTAGCAAGAGTCTTTGAACTATTAGGAATACCAGTTTATTATGCAGATAAACGTGCTAAATCACTGATGTTAAAAGATCGACGATTAAAAAAGAGCATCAAAGGTTTATTGGGTGATGAATCTTATCATAGTAACGGAAGACCCAATAGGGCATTTATAGCTTCAAAGATATTTGGAGATAAAAAATTATTGATGAAAATAAATGCCTTGGTTCATCCAGCAGTAAGAGTTGATTTTGAAGCTTGGGCGTTGGAACAAGACGCACCTTATGTCTTAGAAGAATCAGCTTTGTTATTTGAAATTAAAGGTCAAGTTCATTTTGAGGATGTTATATTGGTGATAGCAGATGAGACAATTAGGATTAATCGCGTGTTGAATAGAGACAAGACTAATAAAAAAGCGGTAATGAGTCGTATCAAGCAGCAATTAAAAGACGATAAAAAGATAGCTTTAGCTGATTTTATTATCGATAATAACGGTAATAAAAGTATTTTGCAACAAGTTTTGAAAATTCATAAAGAGATACTTAAAAAAATATAAGATATGGGAACACAAACAATGATGTCATCACAAGAATTAATGGAGTTAGAAGACAAGTATGGTGCACATAATTATCATCCTCTACCAGTTGTATTGTCAAAAGGGGAAGGTGTATTTGTTTGGGATGCAGAAGGTAAAAAGTATTTTGATTTCTTAAGTGCATATTCTGCAGTAAATCAAGGCCATTGTCATCCTGCTATCATTGGAGCGTTGAATAATCAAGCACAAACATTGACCTTAACCTCCAGAGCATTTTACAATGATAAACTTGGTCCATATGAAAAGTATATAACTGAATATTTTGGTTATGACAAAGTACTTCCTATTAACTCTGGTGTTGAAGCGGTCGAAACAGCTTTGAAATTGTGCAGAAAATGGGCTTATGAAAAGAAAGGTATTCCTCAAGATAAAGCAAAAATAATATTTGCTACTGGAAACTTTCACGGTCGTACTATTGCTGTTATTTCTGCTTCACAAGATCAAGATGCCAAAAGGAACTTCGGTCCATATTTGCCAGGAATGGATGTTATAGATTATAATGATTTATCAGCATTGGAAAAAGCATTAGAAGATCCAAATGTGGCTGGATTTATAGTTGAGCCAATTCAAGGTGAAGCTGGTGTTTTTGTGCCAGATGAAGGCTATTTAGCGAGTGCTAAGACAATTTGTGAAAAAAAGAACGTTCTTTTTATAGCTGATGAAGTTCAAACGGGTATCGCTAGGACGGGCAGATTGCTAGCCACTTGTGGTAATTGCGATTGTGGAACACATTGCGAGCAAAAACCTGAAGTAAAACCTGATATTCTAATTTTAGGTAAGGCCTTGTCTGGAGGAGTCTTCCCAGTTTCAGCGGTATTGGCTAATGATGACATTATGTTATGTATTAAGCCAGGAGAACATGGAAGTACCTTTGGAGGGAATCCTTTGGCTTGTGCCGTTGCTATGGCAGCATTAGAAGTTGTAAAAAATGAAAACCTTTCTGAAAATGCAATGAAACTAGGAATAGTATTCCGTGAAAGAATGCAAGCATTGGTTGATAAATCAGAATTAGCAACTCTTGTAAGAGGAAAAGGTTTATTGAATGCAGTAGTCATCAATGATACTGAAGACAGTAAAACGGCATGGAATCTTTGTGTAGCAATGAAAGACAATGGTTTAATTGCCAAACCTACACATGGTAATATCATAAGATTTGCACCACCATTGGTTATAACTGAAGAACAAGTGCATCAATGTTGTGATATAATTGAGAAGACATTTATGGCTTATAAAAAATAAAGCCTCAATACAAAAGGTATTGGCTTTTGTCAATTAAAATAGAAAGAAGCGCATCGTTAGTTTGATGCGCTTTTTTTATTGATTTGCGACAACTTTAGAGCCCTTGATCTAATTTAAGTTGGTTTAGCTCATTTATACTGTTAATATCGCTCATATGTAAAATTTATTTAATATCATTGCGTTATAGATTATTACGATAATCTTCAATAAAACAGCAGTTTATACATTATATAAATTACTTATGAGTAAATTAAATGCCTTTTTTTTCCTTTTGTTCTTCTTAATTGTAAGTTTTCCTCTCGTTTCTCAGGAAAATGACCTTTTGATAGATCACAATTATCTATTTGAAAATGGTCAAGCATATTTTGATGATGAACTCTATGGACTTTCATTACATGGCTTCGAATCAGCAAAAACTACAGATAAAGCCGTTTCATTTCAAGCGCTTTCTTCTTATGAACTTCAAGAAAACAGATCTGTTGATCTTTTGCTTGAAAGTATTTCTAGAGGTATCTCAGACAAAGCCAAAAATGAAACTTACAATATTATTGCTGACAGGTACTTCCAACAGAAGAACTACAAGTTGGCAAGTAGCTTTTATAAAAAAATCAACAGTGAATCATTACCTATAAATGAACGAAACACGTTGTCATTTAAAAAGGGATATTGTGACTTAACGGATAAGAGCTTTCAAAGTGCACTACCTCATTTTAGATCAGTAACAAGTGGTAGTTTGAAAAATGACGCAACTTACTATCAGGGAATATGTGAATATTATTTAGATGATAAGGAAGGTGCAATACAGTCATTTTCTAAAATAGAAGATGTTACAACGTATAAGGATTTAGTGCCTTTTTATTTGGCACAGATTTATTTTAAAGATGCAGATTACGATAAAGCTATTTCTTATGCAGAATCAAGAAAAAGCAATTCTAAAAACAAATTGCTTACAGACCGTATTTTAGGAATGTCGTTCTTGGCTAAGGAACAATACGACAAAGCCCTTCCCTATTTAAATGATTATGCTGATAATGCAAACAAACTCACAGAAAACGAATTTTACCAAATTGGAATACTCAATTATAAGCTGGGAAAAATTGAAGATGCTCAAACTTACTTTAAGGAGTTAAGTCACCAAAATACAGAATTGGGACAATTGAGTAATTTCCTTGTAGGTTCTTCAAGTCTTAAATTGAATAAAAAGAAAGATGCACAATCTGCCTTTAAGCAAGCTTCAAAACTCAGCTTTTATAAAGATATTCAATTAGAGTCTCAGTTTTTGTATTATAAATTATCAGCCGAACAAGGCGAAGAGAGAATTGCAGTGAATGGTCTTTCAACATTAAATGAATCGAGTCCTTATTATTTTGAATCACAAAATCTATTATCACAGCTTTTACTTCGAGCAGAAGATAAGCAAACAGCGTTGAGAACTATTGAAAATTTACCGTCAAAAAATGCTGAGGTATTAAATACTTATAAGAGATTGTCATTCGACTTGGCAATGCAGAACATAGATGACAATAATTACACTGCAGCTATTGACAATTTAAAAACATCATTGGATACACCTGGCAATAATGAACTTTCTGATAAGACACAATTTTGGTTGGGACAATCTTATTATGAAAATGGTAATATAGACAAGAGTTTTAAATCTTTAAATATTTATCTAAGCAATCCTGACAAGGAATATCAATTCGAAAGTCAATACTTGGTGGCCTATCATGAAATTGAGCGCAAAGAATATGATGAATCGATGGCAAGTCTTGAGGCAGCAATTCAGAGTTTTGATGTAAAATCTGATGACAAGAATTTATTTGATGATGCAATTGTGCGATTAGCTGATCTAGAACTGGTAAGGAATAATTATGATGCTGCAATTGAGTACTATGATTTGGCAATTGAAAACAAGGCAGTTGAAACAGATTATATTCTTTATCAAAAAGCTTTGATATATGGTGTCAATAACCAAATAATTGAAAAATTAACAACACTCGAAAAATTGGTAAAAGAATTTGCATTATCTAGTTACCGTGATGATGCATTTTTTGAAATTGGTGAAACTCTAATTGCTCTTGGTAAAAACAATGAAGCTTACCAAATATACAATTCTGTTATTATTGAATTTGGGGCAAAATCAGAGTTTACCGCATTATCATATATGAGAAAAGGATTAATCAGTTACAATCAGGGTGATTTATATGCTGCTTTAGATTCTTATAAGCAAGGTATTAAATTGACAACTGACAAGGAAGAAAAAAGGCGAGCACTTATTGCGGTTGAAGAGATCTATCTAAACGAACTCAATGACCCTGATGCATACTTTGCATTTACAGAAGAAGAAACTGGATATAAAGTAGATGATATAACAAGAGACTCAATAAGCTTTAATGTGGCACTAAACAGTTACAAGGATAATTTGTATGAAAAAGCTATTGCACAATTTGAATCGTATGTTTCAAAATATACCACTGGTTTTTATTTAATTGATGCTTATTATTATTTAGGTGAATCTTTTGTTGTCTTGAAGAATTACGATAAGGCTATATTGAACTACGAAAATGTTTTGAAACAAACCAATTCACAATACTATAAATCAGCATTGGCTAAATCTTCATTGATTGCCTACAACCATAAACAAAATTTTGAGAAGTCTTATAAGTATTACAATGAGCTAATCGAGATGTCTGATGCCATTAACTTAGAATATATTGATGCAGCATTATACTCAGCTTTTAAAACAAATAATGCAAATGGTGTATTGACTTATGGTAAGTTGCTTGTTGCACAAAAGAACGCAGAACCATTAACAAAAGCTACAGCTTATTACTATTTGGCTAAGACTTACCAAAGGCAAAGTAACCCTGAACAAGCGATGGTATCTTACAGAAAAGTAGCTGAATTATCAAACAACAACCAAGCTGCTGAGTCGTCATTCATAGTTGCTGAAATGTTATTCGACACTGGAGATATTGAAGCTTCTGAAAAACAAGCCTTTGAGACCACAAGTAAAGCTGCAAATTATCCAATTTGGGTTGCTCGAAGTCTGGTTTTACTGGGAGATATATACACACAGAAAAAGGATTATTTGAATGCTTCTGCAGCTTATGAATCTGTAATAGAAAATTTTAAAGATAATCCAGGTATAGTTAATTCAACAAAAATAAAGTTAGAAGCCTTAAATAAATTGATTGAATCAGAAAGTCGTATCCAACAAGATATTTCTACTGATTTTATGCAAAATGATTCAATTCGATAAATTCTAATACTATGAAAATGTTAAACAATATATCAATCATATTTTTACTTGTTTTTTCTTTTAGTCAAGTAAGTGCTCAACAGGATTCTACCTCAATCACAACGGAGAATATAGAAGTGATTCGCAACTATGAAGCGATCATACAACAAGCAAAACGTAAGAAGATTCTTGTAAATAAAGGTGGAGGAAAATTGCCTCCAATAAATTATTCTTACGATGTTAAAAGTAATGTCAATCTTGATTTTGATAGGCCAGAACCATTGATAAGACCTAAAACTTATAAATTGAATTCGAAGGTTTCACAAGATCTAAAAGATGGACGCATATATGGCGCATATGGAAACTATTCGACATTAAAATTAGGTGGAGCTTACCATTACTATATCGAAGATTGGTTGGAAGCTGGAATAAAACTTGATCACATGTCAGCAAAAGATAAGAACGTTGCACACCAGAAATATGGCAATACTGATGGTGAATTATATCTCGGGTACTTTTTAAATGCAAAAACCAAGGCTACTGCTGAATTTAGAGGTGGAAATTCTAAGCATCACACGCCAATTGTTTTTAATTCTGATTCTATACTACAACAGAATTTCAATAAACTAGGCGCATCAATTGGATTAAGTCACAATTCGTTTGAGAATACAGGCTTGAGTATCAGAAGCAAATTTTCATTTGATCGCATTAATCAAACTGTGGACACAATTTCAGAGAATCGTCTAAGAGCAGATTTGAATATTCTTAAGAAAATCAACAATGAATATTCTATTGAATTACCTGTTAGTTTTACTACAACAAGTTATGAAGCTACAATTGATACAACTTATTCAGATATAATATTGTCACCTTTTGTAAGGTACAATGGCAGTCGATTTAATTTGAATGCAGGACTAGAATTCGTTCTTGCAGGTGATGATAAATTTATATTTCCTATTATTAATTTAGAAGTTGAAAATATATTTGAAGAAATAGATCTTAATATATTTACCGAGAGCAATTACAAACGAAATAATCTCTTTTATCTTTCCGATTTCGTGCCATATTATCTTACGCAATCTACACCACTTAATCCAAACTACTTAAGATCTTATAATGTAGAATTTAAGTATCAATATGGTATTTCTAAGCCTTCATTACAGTTGTCATTCAACCAATATTCAGGTGATGTTAATGCTGTTGAAGATATAGATGCACGTCGACAGAGTATTGGTACCATTGATAGAAATGAAATTAGCATCATGCCAAAAGTTTATGTTAAAACTGAAATGGTGGACTTCAATATTTTCTTTAGATATAATATCTTTTTAAACAAACCTGCTAATCTAAACTTTTCAAATGCTCCTGAAATTGAATTGGGAATTAATGCTAAAGAAAGCTTCTTTGATGAGAAGTTAACTTTGACTCAAAATGTCAGATATAAAGGCAGTAGAGCTTTTTTATTTGGTTTTTCACCTATTCAGATAGAAAATCCATATGGTTCATATATTGACTTATCATTAGGTTTGGATTTTAAAGTTAGTAAGACTATTTCGATATTTGGTCAAGGTACAAATTTACTCGCGTCGGAATATCAACTTTGGTATCTACATCCTGTTTTTGAAAGACAATTCTGGGGAGGAGTTAAAATCAACTTGTAATAGTCCGAACTTCTCAGTGATTATTATGTTGAATAAAAAAGAGTATTGTTATGGCAAAGCATCAAAAACATCCACCATTATTAAGATCAAAGATTGGCTTTTACCACAGATCAGAGTGGGCGATTTATGGCAGTGACTGTGCGTCAATTGCCATGTTGTTTAAAGCTATTCAAACTGAGTTGTCTGGGGATTATGAATTGGCGTATATTGATGCCGATCATAATACTGTTTCTAGTTCAACCTTACTCCAAACGAAAGAGAAGCAATTTTACTTCAATTCAGGTTTGAGTTGGAATGAATACGATGATAAGTTACTAAACTGGCCTGTTGATTCTGTTATTGTAAATGGTAATCACTATCCCGCAGAAAATCAAATTGTTATTATTGATTCTAAAAAGAAGGAGTCTCTCCTAAGAAGGGTTGAACAATTAACAAATATCGATCTGGTTTTATTAAAAGATGAGTCAAGCGAGATTTTTGATTACGTTAAAGAAAAAATTACATCTGCGACACCAGTACTGAAAATTAAAAGTACTAAAGCTATATCAGATTGGTTCCGTTCTAAAATAACGCATGAAATACCAGAACTAAAAGCACTTATACTTGCTGGTGGTGAAAGCAAGCGGATGCTGGAAGATAAGTCTAAGATTAGTTATAACGGTGATGTAAGTCAAGTCAAATATTTAGCGGAGATGACCAATGCATTAGGTCTCGATACTTTTATATCTAAAGCAAATAATGCAACTGACGAGCAGATTTATGGATATCCAATAATAAAGGACAAATTTGTAAATATGGGTCCATTTGGGGCAATTGCCTCAGCTTTTATGAAGAATCCAAATGTCGCTTATTTAGTTCTAGCCTGTGATCTTCCTTTTGTAACTAAAGAAAGTCTAAGCCATCTTATCGATTCAAGATCAAGCTCACAATTTGCAACTTCCTATAAATTAAAAAGTCAAGCTTTTCCTGAACCATTACTTTCAATTTATGAACCTAGGATTTATCAAAGAATGTTAAGACTTTTATCGCTAGGTTATGCTTGTCCAAGAAAAGTATTGATAAACAGTGCTGTTAAAATTGTTGATCTTGAAGATGAAAGTGTTGCATTTAATGCCAATACCCCAGAGGATCGCGACTTGGCAATTGGAAAATTGAGAAAGTAATTTGTTCTACTTCTTAAACCCAATACTTTCTCTTACAAACAAATCTGTATCACTATTTGCAGAAAGATGTTTTAGATCCTCACTTGTAATTCTATTGACAAGTTTAACATCGGTCTCTTTGTTGTGTGCCAACCTCAAATTTTGATTTTTTATTAGATCGAAAACTATCTTTCTTACCTCTCGTGCATTGCCAAAGTACTTTGTTCTTGTCGCATGCATATCATTTAATATTTCAGACAATTCAATCTTGGCATCACTTTCTATGATATATCCATTTTCAATTAGCATTGAGTCAGCAATTGTCAAAAGCTCCGCTGATGAGTAATCTTCAAATGTAAGCACCTTGTCAAACCTTGACCTCAGACCCGGGTTTGCTTTCAAGAATATGTCCATATTGCCCGGGTATCCCGCCGCAAAAACAAAGAATTCACCTCTATTGTCTTCCATTCTTTTTAGAATAGTTTGAATGGCTTCATTACCGTAGTCTCCTTGCAAACCGTTAAAGTTAGAAAGTGCGTATGCTTCATCAATAAACAACACCCCACCATCTGCCTCGTTAATTCGCTCATTCGTTTTGATGGCTGTCTGTCCTAAATATCCAGCTACCAATCCCTGCCTATCAGTTTCTACAATATGACCTCTTTCAAGAAGTCCCAATGCCTTATAGATTTTAGTAAGTATTCTGGCTACTGTCGTTTTACCGGTGCCTGGATTTCCAATAAATAATGTATGCAAGAAGAAATTATTTAATACGTCTTTTCCTGTCTTTTTGTGAAAATCAACAATTTCCACGAGTTCATATATCTCCTTTTTAATATTTACCATTCCAATCAGGCTCTCTAATTCAGAAAGTGATTTTTGCAATAAATCTTTATCGACAGGAATAAACGGTTTAGTCTTTTTACGATTTATACTTATTTTATCAACATCAGAGGCAATTATTTGATTTAGAACTCTAGTAGTCAAATTTCCTGGCTCTTCTGTTTGCATAACCCGAAGTCCCAAACTTACTTTTGCTTTTTCAACAAGGTCATGCACGAATCTTGCATTTCCAAAATTAGCTCCTCTGTTACGGAAAGCGTCTATTATCAGCTCATTTAGTTTTTCTTTCGAAGCTTTGGTGAAGTAAACACCTTGTTCTTTAGCAGCATGGTCAGCAATAAGAATTAATTCTTGCGGTAAATAATCAGGAAATTCAAAAAAGTGCTTGAATCTCGATTTTAACCCTGGATTGGATTTTATAAAGTGATCCATTTCTTTTGGATAACCTGCAACAATAATAGCAAGGTCACCCTCTTTGCTCGACATTTCTTTAACAAGAATTTCAATAGCTTCTCTTCCAAAATCTTTGCTGTCATCATTTGTTCTTGCTAATGCGTAAGCTTCATCAATAAATAAAACACCTCCTCTTGCCTTAGTGATCGCTTTTTTTACTTTTGGGGCAGTTTGCCCTATATATTCACCTACAATATCACTTCTGTCTACTTCATGAACATGTCCCTTTGTAAGCAATCCCATATTTTTGTAAATAGCGCCCATCATCTTCGCAACCGTTGTTTTTCCAGTTCCTGGGTTACCTGTAAAAACAGAATGTATATTAATATCGTCGTCTTCCTTAAGTCCTTTTTCTTTTCTTAATTGAATATATTTTATATAATTCGAATGGTCTCTAACTTGCTTTTTTATAGACTCTAGACCAATCATGTTATTGAATCGCTCCACCGTTTCGGTGTAGTCTAATTGGACATCTTCAGAATTATCGAGACTGATTGTTTGATTTCCTTTAAATATCGTCAGTGGAGAACTTCCTTCTTCATTATCATAAGCTACATCATAAGGAAGCTGAGCGATCAACTTATCTAAAAGAATTAGTTCGGCAGTGTATTCCCCCATTCTCCATGATCCCTTAATGTTACTGCCCCATCCAGCTGTCACTCGAATTTGTGTATCATTCTTTTTGACCTTGACGATCTTAGAAACCTCTCCTTTTAATTCTCTCGCTTGATTATAAAATTTTAAAAATACTTCAAGGTTGTAATCATTTTTAGACATTTTATTTGTGAAAACCAACTCTGAATATATGTATCTTGTTTCTTCATTTGAAAAGGAGCTGAGATAGACTCGATTGACCTCAGGAACATCATCAAATGAACCTTCATACAGTTTCATTGAATTTAAATCCAAGTACTTTGTTGTAAATGTTTCCCAATCAAAATCATATTGCTCAACATAAAAATACTTAGTTGCGACTTTTTCTCCTTCAATCCAAGCTTCCCAATAATAAGTGCCCTTTTTCCAAAATGAGCCTTCTTTTTTATTTCCCCATCCTTCCCTTATATAAGCTACATTATCATGTGGACTAACTTTTTTATTGAAGTCTAACGAACAGACTTGCTTCTTTTTCCCCACCTCAAAGCACTTAAGTTGAACCTTAATACTCCAGTTCTCTCTGTCAAATTGTTTGTTAATAAATGAGAGCTCAGCATATACATAGGATGTCTCGACTTCATTAAAGACTTGTCTATACTTCTTGGTATTATTTGCTAACCATTCTGTAGAAGAATATATATTAAGGGCCTTAAACTTGTAATTCTTTTCGCCGTTTACTGGTATTTCATCTGACATAGCTCTTTTTATATATTGTTAAATGAGATATAAACCCATTAATCATTCAAATATGTCCTTAATTTAAACTTATTTCATGCTTTTTTCAATAAATATCAAGATTTTCAATTTTCGTCAACAAGGTGTTGAAAAGCTTGTTATTTTTGCACCCTTTATTAATAATCTATTCTAAGGGAACTTTTGAGCCCCAAATTAGTTGAAAGGTTATAAAGTTAAAATTTTGAAATGGCAAGAATCACTTTTAGATTCGAAGATAAAAAAATTGGGACTAAGGTCGTTGAAGGTGTGGAAGCAGGATTAACAATTCAGGATGTTACCGAAGATCATGACATTCACCTTAATCATAACTGTGGATGTGTGTGTGCTTGTAGTACATGTCATGTCTATGTTGAAAAGGGCGACGAAGACCTACAAGAGATAAGTGACAGAGAGGAAGACTTTATTGACAGAGCTATTGATCCAAGAATTGAATCAAGATTAGGTTGTCAGTGTGTTATCTTAAATGAAGATGCAGATATTGAAGTTGTTATTCCAGATCAAAGTTTAATTATTGGACACGAACATTAATTTGAATTATGAGTTTTGATGATTTTAATAATTTACCAATTAACTGGGCTGATCATGAAGATATAGCTATAGGTCTATATGATAAATTTGGTGATGATTTCAAAGAAGGTAATATCTACAGAATCAGATTTACTGATTTATTAGAATGGATCTTAGAATTACCAAATTTTGAAGGTAAAAGAGAAGATTGCAGTGAAGGCCATTTAGAAATGATCCAAGCCAAATGGGTCTATGAATGGAGAGAAAACCAATAGTCATCAATTAAAATCTAAACTTTCAGTTGAAAGTTTGTTCTGGTCACTTAGACCAGTGAATATTCTAATTGTAGCTCTCACACAGTACTTTTTTTATTACTTTTTGTTTAAATGTAATGCAATAAAGCTAGATATTGCTTTAAATCTAGGTGGACATCTTTTGTATTCATTTATTCTGACAACTGTTATAATTACAGCATGTGGGTATTTGATAAATGACTACGTTGATTTTGATAGCGATTTATTGAATAATAAAAAGTATCGGTTATCTAGTCAATTGAATTATCTTCCAGTTTACTTCATATTGCTTTTCACGGGCTTTGTAATTTCAACTTTTATTGCAGTAAAACTTGAAAAACCTGAGTTAGCTCTGTTTTATTTACTCGCCACAGCTTTGCTCTTTTTATACTCAACACATTTTAAGAAAATTCCATTAATCGGAAATGTTATAGTTGCATTATTTAGTGCATCAGTAGTTCTAATATTTTTAATTTTTGAATCAAATTTCATAAATGAATTTCAATCTATTGATCCTGAGAATTACAAAGAATTCAAATTTACCTTATTGTTTTATGGACTCTTTATGTTCCTCCTTAGTTTGACGAGAGAAATAATTAAGGATATCGAAGATGTTAAAGGTGATAATTTGAAAGGTGATAACACGATCGCTGTTATTAATTTATCATTGGCCAAAACGATATCTACCACCTTATCATTTGCATTGTTGTTTATAGAGATCTATTTTGTAATTAAAATGCCTACTCAACTATTATTGTTATTGGGTATGATATTTATAATCTTTCCTCAAATTTTATTTTTATTAACAATGCTAAAGGCAAAATCAAAAGCAGACTATAGCAAGACAAGTAAATTCGCCAAAATAATCATGGTCTTAGGTTTAATATATTTAATTATTTTGAATTCAAATTTGTACTTATGACAGATAAAAAAATAATTCTTTCATCAGGCTCCCCAAGAAGACAAGAGCTTTTAAAAGAGGCAGGTGTTAAATACGAATTGCGTATCATTGAAACAGATGAATCATTCCCAGATTCACTTGATGTTTCTAAAGTTGCAGAATTTATAGCAATCGCTAAAGCAGAGGCCCATAACAATACATTAAAGGATAACGAAATTGTATTAACAGCAGATACGGTGGTAGCTATGAATAATCAAATTTATGGCAAACCTACATCTAAGGAAGATGCTATAAAAATGTTAGTGAACTTTTCAGAAGGCACACATCAGGTGTTTACAGGAATTTGTATTATGTCGGCTGATAAAGTGGATTCATTTACTTGCCAAAGTGATGTGACTTTTGCACCAATCTCTCATAGAGAGGCAGAGTATTATTTTGATCTTGACAATCCAATGGACAAAGCCGGTTCTTATGGAATACAAGACTGGATAGGTCGCTGTAAAGTTCTTAATATTAATGGTTCTTATACCAACATAATGGGACTTCCAGTACCACAAGTTATTGATAAATTAAAAAACTTTTAATTATGAACAAACGTGCAATGATTAATTTCGCTATTACTTTTATTATTGCTTCGTGGGTTATGTACAGGCTTGCAATTGACGCTAAAACAACAATTAAGGCTGGTTGGGATACAACATTAGTCTCTCAAGAATTTCAAACTATTAAGTTGATACTTTTGGTCGGCACTGGATTGTTTTTTATGAGACGTTTATTCGAAATTATTCCTCAGATAAATAAAGCTTCAAATTAAGGTAATTGAAAAAAAACACTGAGTTATATATTAAATTCAAATAAACACCACTCACCTCTTGAGTTTTCTGAAGTCAACGAAAAGCCAGCTTTTGAATATGTGTCAAGAATTAGTTGTCTATCTGCTTTTAGAATCCCAGACATTAATAGTACGCCATTTGCATTAAGACGCAGTTTCAATTTTTCCGCATTAGCTAGGAGTACATGTCTATTTATATTTACTAGAATAATATCATATGTTGATGTTCCAAACACATCCAAATCACCTTCAACTACCCTAAGATTCTCCTTACTTACCTTATTCAAGTCAAAGTGTTCAAATGTATTATCAATGGCCTCAGGTTGAATATCATTGGCATCAATATTACTAGCATATAGCATTCCTGCATAAACAGCTAAAACACCAGTTCCACAACCATAATCCAATACTGATTTTTCTTTAAAATCTAATGTAGACATTTTCTCAATCATCATGAATGTAGTTTCATGATGACCAGTTCCAAAAGCCATCTTAGGCTGAATTACTATTTCTGTCTTATCCGTTTGAGGATGAAACTCTGCTCTTATATGAACAGATCCAACATCAATTGGATCAAAGCTAGATTCCCAAACAGCATTCCAATTTTTATTGATAACCTTTTCGTTTTCAACTTTTGAATCACAAAAAATTGCTTGAGTTGAAATGTAATCAATAAGTGCTTCTTTGTTCTCTGAATAGAGATATACCTCCAAATACTGCCCTTGATCAACAACTGATTCTGCACCGTTAAACATCAGCATTGCACTCATCGTCTCTTTTACGGAATCATCACTTTCTGCAATGTTTATTTTATGCCAAGATTCCATTTATAATTTTGCTTTATATGCTTTTAACGTATTGAGGATAAGTGACGCTACTGTCATTGGACCTACCCCACCAGGAACTGGTGTTATAAAAGATGACTTAAGCGCAACTTTTTCAAAATCTACATCACCAACCAATCTAGTTCCTGATTTTCTAGAGAGATCATCAATTCTATTTATACCTACGTCAATAACCACGGCACCTTCTTTTACCATATCTGCAGTTACAAAAAATGGTTTCCCCAAAGCCGAGATTAAAATATCAGCTTGTGTTGTCAATGCTTTTAAATTCTTTGTTCTTGAGTGTGCTAATGTCACTGTGGCGTTACCGAGTTTTTCTTTACGACTCAACAATATACTAATTGGTGTTCCAACAATATTGCTTCTTCCAATAACAACTACATTTTTACCAGATGTTTCAATTTCGTATCGTTCCAAAAGAAGAAGAATACCATATGGTGTCGCAGGAAGAAAACTGTCTAATCCTTGTGCCATACATCCAAAGTTATAAGGATGAAAGCCATCAACATCTTTTTTAGGTTCAATAGCCAGAAGAACTTCTGTGTCATCAATATGATCAGGAAGTGGAAGTTGTACAATAAAACCATCAACTTTCTCATCATTATTTAACTGAAGAACCAAAGCTATTAATTCTTCTTGTGTAATATCGTTATCTCTCCTGATTAAATCAGAAGTGAATCCCACTTGATTGCAAGATTTCACTTTGTTTTTCATATAAGCTTCCGATGCTGGATTGTTACCAACGAGAATTGCTGAAAGATGGGGTGGCCTTAAGCCCTTAGCAGTGATTTCATCTACCTTTACCCTTAATTCTTCTTTTATAGTGTTAGAAGTAACTTTACCATCAAGAATTTTATACGACATTGGCTTTTCTTGTTTTAATTTGATTCAAGGAAATAGTGTACAATCTAAAGGACAAAAGTCCTAAAATTATTCCAATTAATCCTCCTGTTAATACATCAAATGGATAATGTACTCCAACATAGACTTGAGCAAACGATATAATGCCTGCCCAAACGAACCATAAAAATCTATATTTATAAAAGGATAAAAGGCAAAATAAGAATGTTCCAATAGCAAAGTGATTTGTAGCATGCGATGATGTAAAACTAAATCCATGACTACAATGTATTTTTGTCAAGGGCTCTAAACGCTCTACATGACAAGGACGGACACGCTCCACTGATTTCTTTATTATCTTACTGGAAACTGTATCTGATAATAAAATGGTTACCCCGAAAAAAAGAAATACCCACCACTTTGTTTTACCATAATTTACAGAAATAAATACAATAATAAAAAGATACAGTGGCAACCAAAACAACTTATGCCTTATAGGAATTAATATCGTATCCAAAATCCCTGAAGACAATGTTTTATTGATAAAGACAAAGAGTTGCTCATCTAGATTGATGATCGATTCCATTTAAATTTATTGATAACACAAAGGTTAAATAATTTTATAAGTATTTAAGAATAAAATAAAACTTAATCTGAAGTAATGTTTTGTCCAGTTGTATTAAGGTTAAAACTTCAGATCTATTCATTATTTATAATCTAGAAATACTGCATCTAATTATAAATAAGTCAGCGGATTGCTCCGCTGACTATATATTCAATTATACTATATTACAGACGTAATGTTTTCAATTAAATTAGTCCAACTTAAACATGCTTATTAGCCTTATCGGATCTCCTGGAGAGATAGATCCACTGAAACTTTGTGATACTGCACCATTAAGTATTCTAACTTGATAATTTTTGGCTATTCCATCAAAGTGATCTACTAAAACCTCATACTCTCCGGAAGGCATTCCTGACAACGTAGGTGCACATATGTTTTCTTGACAAGGACCTGAATCACTAATTACATCTCGGTCTAAAATAATACCACCAATACCAGGAATTTTATTCTCATAAGAAACGGTCAAACCATCAGGACCTTTTAAGTATAAATCTAAATCGGTATCTCCATTAGTGCCATTGTTCCATGTGAGCGTAGCTTGAAATTCACCTGTACAAACCGGAATTGTTGCTAATGGCGTATACTCCCAACAGTTTACTGGTTCCCAGCTTCCGTTGGCTGGAAAATCAGGACCATTTGACCAACCTTCACACCCAAATACTTGCTGACATTCTAAGGGTTTGCTAATGTTGAAAGTAAGTGGAATGGAATATTGACGACATTCAGGCAAATCTGATTGGAATTGTTTATGTGATGCAATGATTTGAGCAGTATATGCTCCTTGAGGAAGGTGTGCCGTAATTCCAACCCAATGATTAGGCTTCCAACCAGTTATCATTGGTGGTGTGCTCAATTCCCAGTATTTTCTTCCTCCATTGGTATTGGGATTAAACTCTGCCCACCATGCAAGATCTCCAGGATATGCTGGTTCAAAATCAGTAATGATCATCTTAAAGTATGTGTCTGCACTTGCCCATTGGGGAAGTCCAGTTGTACCTAAAATGTTAGGATACCAATTATTTGTGATATTCGAATTCAGCCTAAATCCACCTGAAGAACCTACAGATTTTGGTCTGTTTGTACCATTTACATTTAGCATAAAATAATGTCCCAATTCGTAAACTGCAACACCCACGACTTTATTTTCTTCATCAAAATAGGAAATAGGAATAATTCCATACTCCTGAGTATCTGATAAAAAACCAACTATTGAAACTTGATCTAAAGCTATTCCTTCAGGAAGATTGAATGTTAGCCATATTGGCTCTTGAAAAATAAAACCTTCAGGACCAAAATGTGCACTTTCGTCTATTAATGTCATTCCTTCTGGCAATTCTTTTGGAAGCTCACTTCCAACTTCTATAGTAAACGAAACAGTAGCTGGATCACCATTCATTAATTTAGGAACAGAGTTCGAAGGCACTATCATTCTTGCACCTTTTAATTCAAAACTTGTATTATCATCGTCTGAAGAGACTTGCTTACTAATAGAATTATTATCAACCGGAACTGGGGGCTCGTCGTCTTTTTCACAACCCGTGGTAATAACTAATAATAATGCAATTATTACGATGGAAGGTAAATTCCAATACTTTAGAAAACTTACCCTTTTGTCTTTGATATTCATTTTTGTGTTTTTATTAATATTAAGTAATAGAAAGAAGAAAGCAGAATCAACTATAAAAGCTTCTTATCTTCTTTGTACAAAATTAAAGTGAGGCAGGGAACTGTGAAATGATTAAAATCATATAATTAAATGATATTTATCTTTAATATCTATATTTTTATCTCAATAGATACTATGATTTAGTAGAGCTCAATTGTATTCGTTTTGTTACTGAGAACGGGTTGGTATTGAACTTAAAACTGTTTCAGTTCTTTGTAAGATTAACTTTAGTTTCATTTTGATGTTTTTAAGGATTTTATACAATAAATATTAGTTCAGTTGATTAGATTTGTTAAAAATATAGTTGATTTGACATTAATAAAATCTATTTCTGGAATTAGAGGAACAATAGGAGGAAAGGCAGGCGATAACTTAACACCTATCGATGTTGTTGAAATGACCTCAGCTTTTGCACAGTGGGTAATAGAGAATTCTGATAAAAAAAAGATAGTTGTAGGAAGAGATGGTCGAATTTCAGGGCAAATGGTGTCTTCATTAGCAGTTAATACATTAATCAGTATGGGATTAGATGTTATTGATGTTGGTCTGTCAACAACTCCAACAATTGAAATGCTTGTTCCAAACCAAAATGCAGGTGCTGGCATTATCTTTACAGCAAGTCATAATCCCAAGCAGTGGAATGCATTGAAACTCTTAAATGAAAAAGGTGAATTTATTTCAGCTGCTGATGGTGCTAAAGTTTTAGAGTATGCCAGAAATAGATCATTTGATTATGTGCAAATTGATGAATTGGGTTCTGTTTCCACATTAGATGATCCTTTCAAATTCCACATTGATCAAATTTTCAAACTGCCGTATATTAACCAACAGCTTATCCAAGCTAAGAAGTTTAAAGTTGCTGTTGATTGCATTAATTCAACAGGCTCAATAGCTTTGCCTCCTCTACTTGAAAGATTAGGTTGTGAATTTGTCTTAATCAATGGTGAATTGACAGGTGAATTTGCTCATAATCCTGAGCCAATACCTATTAATCTTATTCAATTGGCTGAGGCCGTTAAAGAACATAAGTGTGATATGGGAATTGCAGTTGATCCTGATGTTGACAGGCTGGTCTTTGTATGTGAAGATGGATCAATGTTTAGTGAAGAATACACATTGGTTGCTGTGGCAGATTATGTACTAAGATATAAGAAAGGCCCAACAGTTTCTAACCTCTCTTCAACACGAGCTTTGTCAGATGTGTCAAAAACTCATGGGCAATCATATTATGCTGCTGCAGTAGGCGAAGTCAATGTTGTCAATAAAATGAAAGAAGTAAATTCACCAATAGGCGGTGAAGGAAACGGAGGTGTTATTTTACCTGATTTACATTATGGTCGAGATGCATTGGTCGGTATAGCATTGATGCTTAACCTATTGGCTGAAGACGAAATAACCATGTCTGAATTAAAGAAAAAATATCCGCAATACGTAATAATAAAAACAAAATTTGAATTGACTCCTAAAATGGATGTCGATGAATTAATTGCAACTGTTAAGCAAGCAAATATAAATGAGACATTAAATGAAATTGATGGATTGAAAATTGACTTTGAAGATGGTTGGGTTCACTTGAGGAAATCAAATACTGAGCCCATAATTAGAGTAATTGCTGAAGCTGAAACAAAAGAAAAAGCGGAATCATTAATTAATCCTATATTAGATACAATAAATCAAAATTATGCAGAATAATATTGTAAAAGAATCTACTTCTCAATTGGAAGAATATTTCCAGAAAGTACGAAAAGGTATTATTGGTTATAACACAAAAATAGAAACACCTTATGGTGAACAGGATTTATTGTATGCTGATTGGATTGCTAGTGGTCGATTGTATGATCCAATTGAATCACTAATTAAAGATGAATTAGGTCCTTACGTGGCCAATACACACACAGAAACAACAACTACTGGTTGTTCAATGACTTTGGCATACATGAAAGCACGTCAAATCATCAAGGATCATGTGAACGCTAATGCAGATGACATTCTTATTTCTTCCAATTCTGGAATGACAGGAGTTGTTAATAAGTTCCAAAGAATATTGGGAATGCGCATTCACGAAAAATTTCAAGATCAAATTAAAGTAGAAGACAAGCCGCTTGTAATCTGTACTCATATGGAACATCATTCGAATCAAACAAGTTGGTTGGAAACAATAGCTGAGGTTGTAATGATTGATCCTTGTGAAAAAGGTCTGGTAAATTGTGAAAGTCTTGAGAAAATTCTATTAAAATACAAAGATCGCAAAACTAAAATTGCGGCTATCACCTCATGCTCTAATGTGACAGGTATTTTTACACCATACTTCGAAATTGCAGAAATTATGCATAAGCATGATGGCCTGTGTTTTGTAGATTTTGCCTGCGCGGCTCCTTATATAAATATTGATATGCATCCTGCTGATAGACCAGATGCCTATTTAGATGCGATTTTCTTTTCACCACATAAATTTCTGGGAGGCCCAGGAGGTACGGGTATTTTAATTTTTAATAAAAAACTCTACAACAATAGAATTCCAGATAATCCAGGTGGCGGCACTGTGGATTGGACGAATCCATGGGGAGAGCACAAGTATCTCGACGAAATAGAAGCAAGAGAGGATGGAGGGACTCCTGCATTTTTACAAACAATCAAGGTTGGGCTATCATTGCAGCTTAAAGATGAAATTGGTGTTAACAATATAAAAGCACGAGAAAAGGAGATGATAGAAAGGATATGGCCATTGCTGATTTCTATCCCTAATCTAAATATCCTTGCGGATCATATTCAAGACAGGTTGTCTGTGATTTCGTTCTATATAGACAATGCCCATTTTAACCTTATTGTAAAATTGCTAAATGACAGATTTGGTATCCAGACTAGAGGAGGATGTTCTTGCGCCGGTACCTACGGACATTACTTGCTATCAGTGTCCGAGGAACAATCAAAAGACATCACAAGCAAGATAAACGAAGGAGACTTGACTTGCAAACCAGGTTGGATTAGATTATCGCTTCATCCAGTAATGACCAATAAGGATATAGACTTTATTGCAAATGCGATAAAACAAGTTGCAGAAAACCATATGACATGGTCAGATGAATATATCTATCAAGGTGGTATGAATGAATTCGTGCATAAAGACAAAGGGGTTATGGAAGATAAGATTGTAGAAAAATGGTTTAATCGAAATTTAATAGGATAATTTGAGTACACGAATATATTTTGACAATGCATCTACGACACCTATACTAAAAGAGGTTTCGCATTATATGGCCGAGGTTAATGAAACCTATTATGGAAATCCTTCTTCAATTCATTTTTACGGCAGACAATCAAAAATAATAGTTGAAGATGCACGTACTTTAATTGCTAACGGTTTGGGCGCGTCTACTGGTGAAATATTCTTTACTTCTGGCGCTACAGAAGCAAACAATATGGCATTGTATTGTTCCGTGCGTGACCTGGGCATTAAAAAAATATTGTCCTCTCCTACTGAGCATCATTGTAATTTACATATGTTTGACTATTTGCAAAAACACAAATTGGCTTCTGTAGAAATGTTAGATGTTGATCAATTCGGTCATATTGATTATGAAGCATTAGATGAGAAACTAAGTAATGAAAATGAAGGTGTCATGCTGTCGTTAATGCATGGCAACAACGAATTGGGAACGATTCATAACATGGATAGACTTGGTGAAGTCTGTAAGAAATACAATGTACTTTTTCATAGTGATGCCGCACAAACAATAGGAAAAATACCAATTGACCTGTCAAACAGCAATGTTGGCTTTATTGCTGGATCGGCACATAAATTTTATGGTCCTAAAGGTGTTGGTTTTATATATATTAATGGTGATAATTTGATAAAACCATTGATACATGGCGGAGACCAAGAACGTGGTATGAGGTCTGGAACTGAAAACCTTTATGGAATTGCTGGGATGTCAAAAGCATTTGAATTGGCCTTATCAGAGATGAATGATAGAACTTCTAAAATAGAAGAAATTTCAAATTTATTCATAAATAGATTAACTAAAGAATGTCATGACATTCGTATCAATGGCTCACAAGTCGAGCAACTGAAAAATATTGTGAGTATATCATTTCCGCATACTGACAAAGCTGAAATGTTGATGATGAATCTCGACATTCTGGGAATCTGTGCATCATCTGGAAGTGCTTGTGCTTCTGGTGTTGAAAATGACTCGCATGTTCTTGAAGCGATAAAGCATGATCCAAAAAGAAAAACTGTTAGATTCTCTTTTTCACATTTGAATTCTTTAGATGAAGTTAATACCGTTGTTGATAAGATTAAAACTGTTACACCTTTAAAATAATGAGCGACAATAGCAGACATGAGCTTTTCATGCGAAGGTGTTTTGAATTAGCGAAATTATCACACAACAAAGTTAAAGGCAACCCAAATGTAGGCAGTGTTATTGTGATAGACGATATTATTATTTCAGAAGGATATTATCAAAACTATGGAGGTCTTCATGCAGAGCGCAATGCCATTTTAAATGTCAAAGAAAAGGATAAAAATAACCTTGCAAAAGCTACTTTATATGTGTCTCTTGAACCATGTCAAATACATGGCAAGACCCCTCCTTGTAATGATATTATTTTATCATCAGGAATTAAAAAAGTTGTCATTTCTACAACTGATCCGAATCCACTGATGCAAGGAGAATCTATCAAACTATTAAAGTCGAACGGGATAGAGGTAATTGAAAATATACTGCATAAAGAAGGACAATCGTTAATTAAGCCCTTTATAGCGACCTTGAATAAAAGACCCTACATAATTATCAAATTTGCTCAATCTTCAGATGCGTATTTTGGTAAAAGAGGGAAACAAGTTTGGTTGTCTGGTGAAATAGCTAAACGAAAAGTCCATATATGGAGGTCTCAAATTGATGCCATACTAATTGGCTACCAAACTGCATTAATCGATAATCCTAAACTGACAACACGACTGGTCGGAGGTCCTAGTCCTCTTAGGGTTGTATTAGATGATGATTTGTCTTTGCCCAAAACTCATCATTTATGGGCAGATGAATATCCTACTCTTTTTATTACGCAAATTAAGAATCCAATTCAGTCAAATTCTCTCAAATCAATAGCTTATATAACAAAAGATGAACATTATCAAGAAGCTATTTTAGATCACCTATTCAAAATGGGAATTTATCGATTGATAATCGAAGGTGGCTCACAAACATTAAAGTATTTTATTGCAAAAGATCTTTGGGATGAGGCAAGAATTATAAGATCTAATAAAGCTCTAGTTTCTGGAATAAGAGCACCATTTATTACCGGTAAATTGCATAAGAAAGAAAAATTTGATGATGATACTTTGGAGTATGTTTTCAATGACCTAATGACCTAATGCGTCAAATGTGTTTACAGAAATTTTCACGAAAAAAAATTGTGTCAAAATGGTATCAATACAAATAATGCTTCTTAATCTTTATGCCCTCTTTTTAATAATTTGTCCTTATTACTTATTAACTGTTTAATCATAGATTTAGGAGGTTTATGCCCAAATTATCTCTTAACATATGTTAAAGTAAATTTAATTGTGCATTTAGAGTTAACGCTATCCATGAAAAAGTAGTTAAATTACTGATTCTTTGATTGTATAAATTGTTTAAATAGATATGAGAAGTATTTTGATTGCGGTTTTACTTAGCTTTATTTTTACTTTAAATGCTGATGCTCAGAAGGTTAATTGGTTGACATGGGAAGAGGCACTTGAATTAAATCAAAAGGAAAAGCGTAAATTCTTAGTTGATGTTTATACTGATTGGTGTGGTTGGTGCAAAAAAATGGAAGCCACAACATTTTCTGAAGAGAAGATCTTCGATTACATCAATGAAAACTACTATGCTGTAAAATTCAATGCAGAACAAAAAAGTGATATCATTTTCAACAACAAGGTTTATCAGTATGTCGGAGGTTTTGGCCAAAAAGGTATACACGAATTGGCTAAAGAAATTATGCGGGGTAAAGTCAGTTATCCTACTGTTGTTTTCATAAATTCCAATTTAGAAGTTATTCAACCAATTCCTGGATATCAAGATGCAGATAACTTTGAAATGATAATGACATTTTTTGCGGAGGAGCAATATATGACTAAGCCATGGAACCAATTTGTTGCTGAATACAAAAGGAATAAGCCTGGAAAAGTAATTACACCAAAGGATATCCAACCTAAAGTACAAACTGTAAAGAATAAATAATTAGTTCTCCTTATTCCATATATTAACACGTTGTTTATAACGATTTTCATTTATAGGCCAATAGCCTAAATTATATTCTTTTTCTACAATATTTTCATCTGATTTACCTCCAAAGAATCTGTAAGTAAAATCAATGTTTGTCAACTCTTCAACCTCATCAATAGTTGTTGCATATTCTCTTAAAGGAACATTGGATTTTTGGTGTGGAACCACAAAAGCAATGGCATCGTACTTATTATTGTTTTTATCAATAAGTATTTTGTAAAACGCATCAGGTACACCTACTCTATTTTGTCCAATTTTATCGAACTGGTTATCGTAGTAGATCGGGCCAGTTGTGATATATAATTCATCTTTTGAGTAAGCCCAATCTCTTACATTCTCTTCAAGTTCTTTCCAAACACCGTTATTGAAAGGTCTAATTTGTGGGCATATATTAGACATGAAAAATGTTTCCTTCATAGCCTGCTTGCTGAATGCCATGTCCCCAGCCGGTGCCATATGTCCTTTTGTATAACCGCTATTTTTATAATCACGGAAAAAAGCAGATCTCGTTTTTACACTATAATCAGCTTTAAAATAGCGTTCTCTTTTTACATTTTTAACCTTCAAGGAAGCTTTGGTAAGAACGTAAGAAACCCAGTTGGCTTGTTCCGTATCTTCATTATAACCCAATGAATAATATGTATGGTGAATAGTCTGACTCTTCTTGTCTTTTGGTAAGAAATGCCTATCGTTTATATCAATAAAGAACTTATCATTCTTTTGTGGGACATATGGTGATTTATCATCTGATTGAGAATTTGAGTTTGGGCTATTATCCTGCTGATCTTTGTTAACTCGAGAAGAAGTTGCATTCTTATGCAAGTTGCCAGGCTCCTTCATTAACTGAGTGAAACCAAAAATAAGAATGACCATCAAAACTAAGGTTATGAAAATAGCACGAAATAAGAATCCTCCAGATCTGTTGTGCTTAGTATGATTTTGACGAAATTTTGACATCAATTTAATTTGCAATAAAGATAACGGCTCATCAGACCAATTTTAATTTAATTATAAAAAAAATTAAATAGTTTGTATTTTGTTCACATGTCTAAATTTATTATAGCATTCCTTTTTACATTTATAAACATCACTATGGCCCATGCTCAACTCGGTCAGAGTGCCAACTATGGAACCCGTAGTTTAAGTCTTGGGGGAATATCTGCAACTTTAAATGGTGCCGATGCCATTTTTAACAACTTTTCAAATATTGCCTCTATTGATTCATTGTCAGTACTAGTATCTTCTGAACGCCGTTTTGAATTACATGAACTTACATCTGTAGCCATTGGAGCTCAATTGCCTGTAGGTAACATTGGCAATATTGCTATGTCTATTTCCAGTTATGGGTTTGATGAATATAAAGAACAGAAGTTTTCGATCTTATATGCAAGAAAAATCAGTAGTAAAGTATCCATTTCACTTAATCTTGATTATAACAACTTAAGAATAGAGCAATTTGGTAATAAGGGTTTTCTGAGCTTCGGATTGGGAGTAAGTGGTACTCTAGGCAGTGGATTTCGTTATGGTGTTTATATTTTTAATCCAGAGAAAATTGAAATTGCCGAAGCTACTGAAGTGCCAGCTTTTTTGAAATTAGGTGTTGTGAAAACCTTTTCAGCAGAACTAGGCCTATTTGGCGAGGTTGTCAAGGTAATTGATGAGGATATAAATGTTATAATAGGTTTTGAATACAAACCTATTGATGTCTTTAGTTTAAGGCTAGGATACAATACCAACCCTGGTGCATTTGCATTTGGATTAGCATATCAAGGATTTCCAAGTATTTCTATAGAAACTGGCACACAATACAATACTATTTTAGGCCTAACACCTGGCGTCACAGTAAAATATCTAAGTAAATAGAATATTCTTCAAGTGAAAGAGGACAAATCACTCAGAAA
This sequence comes from uncultured Saprospiraceae bacterium, assembly GCA_905480605.1. Lineage (GTDB taxonomy): Bacteria > Bacteroidota > Bacteroidia > Chitinophagales > Saprospiraceae > RFSX01. The sequence goes on from CAJQRD010000012.1 coordinate 30,792, forward strand.
ATACGTTTTTTATATATAAGATTTTACAATAAGTAATTGATTATAGTGAATTGATCACTATATTTAAGCCGCATTCTTATTGTGATGCAAGTGTTTATTCTATGCTATTTTTATAGTTGTTTAACCTACAAGATTTATGAAAAAAAGAATATTATCTTTATTAGTCCTAGTGCCTTTGTTTTTATCGATAAGTGCTCAAAAAGAAGTAAACATCGCAAGTTTTGTCGATTTCGAGGTTTTAAAAGAAAATAGAAAGCAATCTATTAATTTAGATGAAGCCTATATTTCAAAATCATTGCACTCTAAATCAGAATCAATTGTTTTGCCTTTTCTAAACGACAAACACAACTTTACAGTTGAGGAGTTTTCTATTCATGATGGAGGAGGCAATCCTTTTCCCGAGATTAAAACTTATAAATTATACTCAAAAGTCGATAAGACATTGACAGGGAGAATCACTTCAGGTCCTGCAGGTGTCAGTATAAGTTATTTGTCAAATGGACGAATTGTTAGAATATATCCAGATTCCTATGATTTGACAGTAAAAAGAACTTATTCTCAAGAAATTGGGATAGCTAAACGTATGTCTCATGGAGAATCTTATTGCAGCATGGACGAGGCATTAAGTACTAATCAAATCCTACCTTCCTCACAAAAAGAGGATATTAAAAATGAACAAAAAAAGAATGGCAGTATCAGAAGAATTTACCGTGTTGCTTTAATTTGTACAGGTGAATGGAGTGAATTAAATGGTGGAGGTGCCAGACAATTGGCAATAAGCAGTCTAAATGATATCTCATCTATTTTTGAAAAAGACATGTCAATTGAGATGGTTCTTTCGTCTGGTTCACCCCTTATGAGATCCAACAGCAATACTGATGAGTTTATACCAAATCCAAGTAATAGACCATCCCAAGCTCAAAACGCAATAGAAAATGCATTTAATACATCTAGATATGATCTTGGTCATGTATTTCACAGAAGTGTGAGCGGCGATGGATTTGGATCAGGAGGTGTAGCTGGTTTAGGCGTTATTTGTAATGCATCTCGTAAAGCAAGTGGTTGGTCAAGTTCATTTAATACCAATAACAATGCATGGATACAATTGGCTGCTCATGAGTTTGGACATATGTATAATTCGCCACATACATTCAATGGTATAGGTGGTAGTTGCGATGCCGGAAATCATCCGGCAAGCACAGCTTATGAAATTGGATCAGGAACTACTATAATGTCCTACCAAGGTATTTGTGACGCAGACTACAATATTCCATCTCAAGGAATTGCTGACAATTATTTTCATGTCAACAGTTTAAATCGAATGACAGATTATGCCGAAACCTTCGGTATCTGTAATGACAATGCTTGGATCATTGACAATAATAATGAACCAGAAGCAAGCGCAAACCCATGTGGCGCGATTTACAGCATGCCAAGATTAACGCCTTTTATGTTGATAGGAGAAGCGACTGATGCTGATGGTGATGCATTGACATACAATTGGGAACAATATGATGAAGATGGTCCTGGACAAAGACCAACACATGGACTTATCGGTTCACAAGCTTCTGATTCTAACAATGCCCCACTTTATAGGTCATACCCACCAAGTGCTGATCCAACCAGAACTATTCCTTTACTATCAAACCTGGCAAACAATATCTCTAGTGATTTTGAAGTGCTTACACGTAAGACCAGAAGTATCAATTTTAGATTTGTTGTTCGAGATAACAATCCAGCAGGTGGTGCTGTGGATTGGGATCAGATTACTATAAAAACAACAGCTTCAAAAGGTCCTTTATCACTATTGTCACAGGAAAATGGAGATACTATACAAGCAGGTTCTACAATAACTGTAGATTGGAACACTAGAAATAGTGATGACTTATGTGACAAAGCAGTCATCAAGTTATCAACAGATGGTGGATTATCCTTTCCTTTTGAAATTGCAAAGAATATAGATTATGCAGCGGGTACAGCGCAGGTCATTATACCTGCTAGTTTTTCAAATACTGAAAAAGCAAGAATAATGATTGCTTGTGATGATTATGAATGCTTTACGTTTTTTGATATTACGAATAGAAACTTTACAATTGAATCAAATTGTTTTGCCCCAGCAAGTTTGCTTTGTGATGACAGTGATGGTACTTTTCTATTTGGTGATCCAAATCTGGATTTTGATGAAGATGTAATTGATGGATCAAATTTCACAAGTTTAGACGGTCCTTTAGAGGCATTGGAATCAATGGATCTTACGGTCAATGATCAGAATAACAATTGTACAGTTATAAATAATGTATTTAACCCATTTCAAGAATTTAAGTTTTCTGTGACAGAGTCTGGGTCATATACTTTTAGAATCGCCAATGGTCCCCAAGATCCAGATGAAAATATATCAGCATACACTATTTTTGACAAAGCTACTTTTAATACAGCCAATCCTTGCCCTTCTTTCATTGCTTCAAATGCTAGACAAGCAGGAAACTTTACTGTTTCAAGTGAATTCTCTGCAAACCTAGAATCTTGTAAAGAATATTTATTGGTGGCTATGGTTACAAACAATGTAACCAATACCTTAGCTCTTACCAATATTGATGGTCCAGGCTTTGCTGTACTTGGAGAAGCTACCGAAGATTATGCCTTGACTTTTATGGCTTTTGATGCGGAAACAGAAGAAATAATTGCAATAAGTGATGATGCAGATTTTGTAAGCTTGCCAGCTGGGGAGTATTTTATCAAATCTGCATTTTATAAAATATCTGGTCCCACTCCTCCAAACAATGTAGATCCTACAACCTTGATTGGTTTGACTCAAAGCGAGTTACTGGGCGGTGTAGATTGTATTTTTCCAAGTGGAAATGAAAAAGAAATTATTATTGAGGCTACATGCTTTGTTCAAAATATTACTGAAGTCAGTAGAACTGCTTGTAACCCATTGACCAATACATTTGACATTACTCTAAGTTTTGATGTAGACATGGGACCTGGGACTGGTGAGGTTACAATCAATGGTCAAACATTTGACATCTCTAGTGCGTCTGCCACCGTGACGCTAACTGGAATCATTGCCAATGGCGATATGATTGATTTGGATTTCAAATTTACAGATGACAAAGGTTGTGATCGTATTTATGCTGATGTTTTCCAAGCATCACAAAACTGTTGTCCAATTGTTATTGACTTAGGCATTGATCGTTCTCTGTGTATCGGTGAAATTGAAACGCTAGACGGAGGAACGGATGGAAACATGTTTGCATGGTATAGAGATGGAGATTTACTATCCGAAGATACTCAAGTAATTGAAGTTACAAATACAGGTTTATATACTGTTCAAGTTACAAATGAAACAGGATGTGTAAACGAAGCTTCTGTAAACTTATCTTTTGAAAGTATACCTACAGCAAGTTTGAGTCTACCAGCAATTGATGCTTGTTTTGGTGAGGTTGCATCTATGGAATTATTTACAAATGTCAATGATATTGTTTGGTTCCGTGAAAGTACTGTTGTGGCAACAAACACAGTTGTTTATGGGGTAACTGAACCGGGAAGTTACAGTGTTGTTGTGACCAGCGAATTCGGCTGTACTCAGACTGCAGAATTCGAAGCTGTCTTTAAAGATACTCCCGTTGTTGATTTGGGTGAGGATTTCTTAACATGTAATGGCGCTGTTCATATTTTAGATGCTCAACTTTCTGGTTTTAAATACAGCTATGAATGGAGAAGGAATTTTTTCCCTGCTGGTGATGGCACTCAATTTTTTGAGGTAACTACGTTTGGTATTTACTCAGTAACTGTTACTGATAATGATAACAGTTGTGAAAGTGTAGACACTATAAGTATTGATTATGAAGAACTGCCAGATTTTAATTTTGCAAGTGACAAACAAAGATGTGACGGTGACAATATCGTGATTGAAGCTGAAGAATCTGACTTTACTATCAATTGGTATTTTAATGATGAATTGATTCCGGGCGTTAATACTGTTGAGCTTACTGCAGAAGAAGCTGGAATTTATGTTGCTGCTATTGAACAGAATGACCAATGTATGGAAAGTGATACTTTTCAATTAACCATACTTGATTCTCCAAACTTGGACTTACCCGAAGTTATTTCTGCCTGCCCAGGAGAAGATGTTATTCTTATGGTGAATGATCAATCCTCAACATTTGAGTGGTCAGCTGAAAGCGGGACACCAATCTCTGAAACCTCAAATACATTGACAGTTACTGTACCTGATACTTACTATATCTATGCTTTTAACAATACTACTTTTTGTGAAAAAAGAGACACAGTTGAAGTGACATTCTCAAATGTTCCAATCTTAAACCTAGGACCTGACATAACAGCTTGTGATAATGAAACTATAACCTTAGAGTCAGTAACAAACGGATTTCAAGTACAATGGTTTTTTAACAATCAACTCATACAAGGAGAAAGTGGGTCATCTATTCAAGTTAATGAAGCAGGTGAATATCGTATCCTTATTGATCAAGGTGGGGCTTGTACTTCGGAAGATGTGCTTACTCTTACATACAATACCTCTCCAGATGTAGATCTTGGAATAGATCGTTCTGCATGTCCAGGTGATGTTATTACTCTAGATGGTGGAGACGCATCTAATGTTTTTATTTGGTCAAGCGATGAAGATGGTGTATTAACTGAGACTTCTAATAATTTAGATGTAATTAAAACAGGAATATATTATGTTTCAGCATCCGGAAATGGATGTACAACTTTAGATACTGTTGTAATTAATTTTGCTGATTTGCCAAGTTTAGATTTAGGAGATGATGTTTCAAATTGTGAAGGTGACCTTTATACAATCTCAATTGACTCTGAAGGTTTTGATTTGGAATGGACTTTAGATGATGAAGTATTGACAGGTCAAACTTCTGATGATCTATTGGCTGATCAATCAGGTACATATATTGTAAAAATAAGTGCTGGAACTTCATGTTCTGTTTCTGATACAATTGAAGTACTATACACTCCATTTCCTGTTGTTGATTTAGGTGATGACAGTTCAGCATGTCCTGGTGATGTTATTGAATTGGTTGTTGAAGAATTGGGCAATATTTATATATGGTCAAGTTCACTTGGTGGTCAGTTAGCTGAAACAAGCAATACACTATCAGTAACAGAAACTGCTACGTATAGTGTTGAAGTAACCAATTCTGCAGGTTGTACTACAACTGATATGGTTCTAATTGAATTCTCACCATTACCTGATTTAAATTTAGGTGCTGATGTTACAGTATGTCAAGGTGAGGATGTTGAATTAACCGGATCTTCAAATGGCTTCGATATTGAATGGTATTTAGATAATGTTTTGGTAAATGGAGAAAATGGAGAAAGTTTAGTTGCTCTGGAATCTGGTACTTACATAATGAAAGTCGCATCTAGTCCATCGTGTGCTATTAGCGATACTGTTGTTGTTTCATTTATTGATGCACCAGTAGTTGACCTTGGAGATGATCGTTCAGCTTGTCCTTCTGATAATATTGTGTTAGATGGTGGAGATGCTGGTAATACATATGTTTGGACATCAGAAAGTGGTTTTCCTATAAGTGAAACCAGCAACATGCTTAGCATTACTGAATCGGATACTTACTACGTAGAAGCTTCTAATGGTGCCTGTTCATCTAGAGATACAGTTTCAATAACATTTACAGAATTACCAATGCTTGATTTAGGTGCAGACGTTACAGTATGTCAAGGTGAGGATGTTCAATTAACAGGAATCTCAAGTGGCTTCGATATTGAATGGTATTTGGATGATGTTTTAATAGCAGGAGAAAATGGAGAAAATTTAAATGCTCTAGAATCTGGTACATATATTATGAAAGTTGCATCTAGTCCTGATTGTGCAATTAGTGACACGGTGGTTGTATCATTTATTGATGCACCAATAGTTGATCTTGGAGATGACCGTTCAGTATGTCCTACGGATGATGTTGTATTAGATGGTGGAGAGGCTGGAAATACATTTGTTTGGACATCAGAGAATGGTCTTACAATTACTGAAACTGCCAGTATGCTTGCCATTACTGAATCAGATACTTATTATGTTGAATCATCGAATGGTTCATGTTCGACTCGAGATACAGTTACTATAACATTTGCAGAGTTACCAATGCTTGATTTAGGTGAAGATGTTACAGTTTGTCAAGGTGAAGATGTTCAACTTTCGGGAACATCAAATGGATTCTCGGTTGAATGGTCTTTAAATGACGTTTTGATCAATGGTGAAAACGGAGAAAATTTAACTGTTTTAGAATCTGGTACATATATTATGAAAGTTGCATCTAGCCCTACTTGTGCAATTAGTGACACAGTGATTGTATCATTTATTAATGCACCAATAGTTGATCTTGGGGATGACCGTTCAGTTTGTCCTACGGATAATGTTGTATTAGATGGTGGAGAATCTGGAAATACATTTGTTTGGACATCAGAGAATGGTCTTTCAATTTCTGAGACTAGCAGCATGCTTGCCATTACTGAATCTGATACTTATTTTGTAGAATCATCGAATGGTTCATGTTCGACTCGAGATACAGTGACTATAACATTTACAGAATTACCATTGCTTGATTTAGGTGATGATATAAATGACATTTGTGAGGGTGCCGATTTTGAATTGACAGCCACTACAAATGGTTTCGAAACATCATGGCTACTCAATGATGAAGTCATAATTGGTGAAAATAACGAATCACTTGTTATCGAGGAGTCAGGTATTTATATCGTCGTTGCTTCTGCAAGTTCAACATGTGAAACCCGCGATACAATTGAAATAGCATTGGTGCCTGCACCTGTGTTGTTAGATTTAATTGATGAGTTAGGATGTGAAGGAACATCAATAGAACTTACAGCAGGAACTGATGGTGAGTTTCAATATACTTGGAGTGATGATAATGGTGTTATTCAAGAGAGCGGAGTAGCCAGTCTTATGGTTTCTACTTCAGGAACATATACTGTAGAAGCTTCAGATTTGAATGGTTGTGTCAGTACTGAAACGGCTGTCTTAGAATTTATCGCACAACCTACTGTCGAAATTGATGAATCACTAAGTATTTGTGATGGTGAACCTACAAATATTCAAGCGACTTCGAATGTGACTATTATCGATTGGTATTTCGACGGTGCTTTTTTAATGACTGTCAGCGATGATAGTTTCGAAGCTTCTGAGTCTGGAGAATATGTTGCCATAGTTGGTGCTGGCACAGAATGTGAAGCTAGTGATACTATAATCGTTACCTCGATCGATTCACCTCAATTTATTATTGAAGGTAACTCCGAAGTTTGTTCAGCAGACTTGCCAATTATGTTTACTGTTGATTTGGAATCTAATGAAACAATTCAATGGTTCTTTAATACAAATGAAATTGATCTTGCCACTACAGGAACACTAGAAGCAAATCAGGCAGGTGAATATTCGGCTGTAGTTACAAATTCTAATAATTGTCAGACTTCAATAAATACACCATTAGCTATTTTTGAAAGTTCTTCAAATATTCTTTCTTCTGTCCCTCAATTATGTGAAGGAGATGTTTTTACAATGGAGGCTTCAACAGACGGTTCGACTTTTGAATACAGAGACGGTGCAGGAACTGTACTTTCAACTTCTGAGGAAAGTTTAGATATTACTGAATCTGGAACTTACTCGTTTGTAAGTTTCAATGATATTGGATGTGAAACTCTCTCTGAATTCGAGGTAATATTTGAAGAATTGCCAACAGTAGACTTAGGTCCTGCTGCTCAAGTAGCTTGTATAGGCGTTGATGTTATTTTTGATATTGAGAATATTCCTGGAGCCACTTATGAATGGTCTAAAGATGGTGAAATAATTACTGGAGAGGTAGGCAATACCTTACAAGCTACTGATAATGGTGATTACAGTGTTGTTGTAACAAATAGTGCAGGTTGTTCTGCTACTGGTGAATCCAGTGTGACGTTTTTTGATTCCCCAACTCTTAGCCTTCAACCAGAAATTAGTTTCTGTACTGGTACTTCTGCATCTTTATCAATAACTACAGATGTAAATATTATTCGTTGGATATTAGATGGAAATGTTGTAGCCAATGATATTACAACCTTTGATGTTTTGACTGGTGGCACTTATATTATTGAGGTAGAATCTAGCGACGGATGCGTAACAACAGATGAAATTGAAGTCATTGAAGTTGCAGCTCCTTCTATTTCAATTGACAATATAGAATTGTGTCCAGGCGAATCTCAAGAAATTACATTAGATCCAGGATTTTCAGATTATTTCTGGGATGGAATTATGGCAACTGGTTCAAGTGCAACAATTAATTTTGAATCGTTCACTCAAATTACTACTCAGAATGCCTCAGTTACAGTTATGAATCAAACGGGTTGTAGTACAACGGAAGAATTTACAATTACTTATTTCCCTCCAATAAATGCACTTGTGGCATCAAGTAGAATCAGCTCTTGTGTTGGTGAAAGTGAGATGCTTCAAGCCACTGGCGGTTTGTTCTATGAATGGACAGATCCAAGCAATTCATTAAGTCAAACGGATATTGCGAACCCGATAGCTACACCAACTGAGACAACTATTTATATGGTTGCAGTCAGTGATAATTGCCCTGGTAATATTTCCAACTTATCTGTAGAAGTAATCGTCAATGATTTACCAATTGCGAATGCTGGAATGGATACTTGTGCAATTGCTGGATTAGAGTTTTCTTTAAATGCAAGTGGAGGCATTGGTTACAAATGGGATAACTCTGACTTAATAGTTGGTTCTGCAAATATAGCTGATGCGACAATACTAATCACAGAACCTACAACTTTTATGGTGACTGTAACTGATGACAATGGTTGTCAAAGCACTGATGATGTTGATCTCTGTATTTTGGAAGATCCTCTAGAAGTAATAAAGGCTGTAACCGTAATTACACCGAATGGTGATTCAGCAAATGATGAATTGGTGTTTAATGGTTTGGAAGCTTACCCTGACAATGTACTAACAGTTTTTAACCGTTGGGGAAATGTGATATTTAAAAAACGTGGTTACCAAAATGATGCTCTGCGTTGGGATGGTACAAGAGATGGGCTAGAATTACCAGCCGACACATACTATTATATTCTTGAGTTTTCTACCTTCAAAATCAAAAAGAGCATCACAATACTAAGAAACTAATTATGAAAAATTTACTATACATACTTATATTTTTTGGCTTCTTTGCTAATGTGAATGCACAGCAATTACCCTTTACAACACCAATCCAGGATATGCATCATTTTTGGAATCCAGCATTTACTGCGCCTGGAACAGATATGATTTTTACTGGGTTCTTTAGAAAGCAATGGGTTGGATTTGATAATGCACCGAACACAGCATTTACATCAATACAATACCCTTTTGTTGATATGAACATGAGTGCTGGAGCTGCTATTATTTCTGATAAAACAGGACCTGTATCTAAATTGGGCTTACAATTAAATTATGCATACAAATTGCGTGAAGTTTTAAAAGATGATGATCATTTAGCATTTGGTGTGAGTGCATATTTTTACCAATACAGATTTAATCCAGCAAATGAAGTTGCCAATCAAACCATTGATCCTCTTCTTGCAGGTCAAACGCAATCAAAGTTTAATCCAAGTCTAGGTATTGGATTTGCTTATTTCTCAAGCACTGAAGAGTTTGCAAGAGAAAACATATTCTATGTTGGACTTTCTACCATGCAATTTTTGTCTGGAAAATTATTATTGGAATCTGGTGATGCTGAAAGACAAAGACACTATTTTGCAAATATGGGATTGAAATTCTTTTCATACGATTCATATTTGGAGCCAAGTATTCAGGTCAATTTTGTTAAACCAGAGTTGATAGATATGGTTGTAGGCATAAAGTACGAAATGGAGGAAACGTTTTGGGCAGCGCTGAATTATTCAACAGTTAATGACTTGTCATTTTCTGGAGGTGTCATCATGAAAGATGTTGGAGGAAGATATACTTCTTTGAGACTAGGAATTTTGGCTGCGTTCAATGCAGGAGAGCTAATACAAACAGGCCCAAGCTTAGAATTTTTTGCAGCTTATAAATTTGATATAGACTAAAGGACTTTTTATAAGGAGCGGATATTTAATTAGAACTGACATCAATTTGAAATTTTAATTATATTTGCGCTCCTTAATGGCCAAGTAGCTCAATTGGATAGAGTACCTGATTACGGCTCAGGAGGTTGAGGGTTCGACTCCTTCCTTGGTCACTTACACAAACGGTTGATTTTTAAGCATTTATATAAGAGCTTAAAAATTAGCCGTTTTTTTATTCTAAAAAACAATCCAACTGAGCCTGTTCAATAAAAAAAGACCCGCTAACAATGTTAACGAGCCTAATATTTTTTATGATAAAACGAGAATGTTATATAACATCAACATTTATTGCATTCAAACCTTTTTGTCCTTCTTCAACATCAAAAGAAACTTTGTCTCCTTCGTTAAGATTGGTGCCATTTAGGCCATTAACATGTACGAAAACGTCTTTTCCTCCATCATCTGGAGTTATAAATCCGAATCCTTTACCGTCGTTGAAAAACTTTACTGTACCGTTACTCATTAAATTAAAATTAAATATAAAGAGGCAAGATATAAACTTAATACCCTAACCAAACCCAGAAAACGTATGCTGTTGCCATTAAGTTTCAATTTTAATCTTTTTATTTCAAATAGCCTGCAGGTGGAGATATTGAAAATATCATTTCATTATCAAAACTAATTCGTATTACATGATTAAAGTAATAAATTCTTAAGTACCACACTGCTCAGATTGATTGATGATAAATTAGATAATTATCAGCATTATTTAGTAAGGTCGATTTGTTAAAGAGAATTGAGGATTTGAGTATATGACAGAATTCAGCCAATAAGGAAAATTACTATGATTTTTATAACTTACAAATACTTCGAATTGTTAGTCTCGCCTACAAGGGACTAACATTCTTTTAGAAGAAGCTGTTTTTGATACCAAATTTTATTCAAAAATAATTATATACTATAGCCTCTCTAAACGTACAGCTATCCCATCTTGCAGAACACTAACAATCTTAGCATGAGATGGATAAGTCAACGTAAAAGTCTTATTTATATCAAATACTCCTGATTCTAATTTATACAGATACTCAAAATGCATGTAGTTATGATCATCGTATCTAGAAATTAGGTATGTATCATTTCCTTGGGGTTCAATTTTGTAATATGCATGTGCGCCTAAACCTTTAAGTTCATGATAATCTTCTTTGATAAGAACTTGAGAATCACTAGAGTTAGGCATAGCCTCCAATTTCAATTTAGGTTTGTAGGCCTTGAAGTCTGATCTTGTCATTTTGTGATATTCCCTATTGTCATCAACAACATGGATAAAATCCCGATATGATTTTTGTGTAATTTGTTTGAGAGGTAAATTAAATTGAAAAAGAGATATGATATTTAGAAACTTAGACAATGAACTGTCGAAACCTGGTTTTAAAAATGCACTAGATGCAAATCGTGAACAATTCGTTGATGCTGGCTTAAATGGAGCATATCTTATGTGACCCATGTCTTGTAAACTCGTAATGTATTTATATACAGCTTTAATATTAACGTTATCTCTTGCGGCTCCTATCAAATACCCATATCCATGGCAAGAAGGATTTTGTTTTATTTGAATTAGAATCTCATTTAGATTGAGAACAACACCTGATTCAATTATAGGCTTTATTTCAATTGTCAGTTCAGGATCAGTATGTTCACTTCGAACTCTACCATAGCCGAGCGGTGCTTGATATCTTCCAAAATCATAATAGTATGCTTTTTCCTCATTGTAGTCAATTAGGCAAAATGCGGCATGTCCCACTTTATAAGTGTTATCTTTTATAAGACCAATAACTTTTGAAATGGGATCATACCATGCACCAGTTTTTGTCACACGAGTTTCTGGCCAAGCCAACATAACAACAGTACCTTTATCTATTAGGGCATATTTATTATGATCAGATTTTTTATTATTTTGAGTTGCACTTTTACTCATTATTCAAACCAGACAGCATGTTTATTTAAGATGACAGAAGAGTAACAAATATAAAATATTATTTCAAAAATTAGAGACTTAGAATTCCACTTGATTTATAACAATCTATATTGAATAAGTAGCCTTTACAACATAAATATTAAAATTACTATTAGGTTCCAAATTTATTGTCTCTTGCCTCCAGTATGTCATAGAAAGTTTCAAGTTTTTCTGAAGTTGCAAATCTACACCAGGTTCATACCTTACACGTTGCAGCTGTTCAAAACCATTTAATCGCAGCCATGGTTCAATAGCTAAATGCGGTGTTAAAATTCCAAAACTTGGAAATGTCAGCTTAGTCTTCCACCTTATAAAATCAGGATCAATGTTTTCATTTATATCTAATGCAAGATGATAGCGCAATCCACTAAATACTTTTATAGCATTAATTGATGTACTATATCTAATATCAAACCATAAAAATTGCCTATCTCCGGCATCAGGCACGAACCAAGTCCTAGAAATAAATCCTAAACCCCAATGTTTGTATACTTTGTGAGCATAGTGAATATCAATAGAACTGTTCTGGTAAGACTTTAAGTTATTGTTGGTTCTTAAGGTCGGAGTAATGTATAAAGCATTTTTCTCATCAAATTTCTTGTGTAAACTCAATTGAGACCAAAGAATGTTATCTTCTGTTTGTGCTTTTACTGAATTGATAAGAAAACAGGTTAGAATTATAGTAAAGAGATGTTTTTTCATAGATTTTGAAGTTGAAATACGTTTTTTAAAGAAAATGAGGAACATATGTTTCCTTTTTGACATTCGCACTTTTTTAAATAAAAATAAGTTGTAAATACTCAATTCTCATGATTTATTGAATGTAAATATACACTCTTGGCTTTATTTAGTATTTCTATAACGTTTACTAATAAACCATATGAGTAAATGTGGCGTTAGATTTGTAGTATAAGTATACACTTAGCAGTACATTTGTATAAATAATAAAACAACAATAAAAATGAAATTTAAGTCGATATACAAAATTCTAGTGATTTTTGCCTTGATTTTTACATCAAATGCGATGTTTGCACAAGAAGATTATAAAGCTGAAAACGAAGGATGGCTGGTTAATTTGGATGAAGCATACAAACAATCAAAAGAAACAGGTAAGCCAATTTTAGCAAATATAACAGGAAGTGATTGGTGTGGATGGTGTAAAAGATTAACAAAAAGTGTATTTGTAAAACCAGAATTTAAAAAATGGGCTGATGAAAATGTTGTTTTGTTAGAAGTTGATTTTCCAAGAAGAAAGAAACTTCCTCCTGCAATACAACAACAAAATAGAAATATTCAACAAGCCTTAAAAGTAAGTGGCTACCCAACAATATGGGTTTTTAACTTGGATAAAAATGATAAAGGTGAATTCAATATTGCAGCTTTGGGTAAAACAGGTTACCGCAAGACAGTTGCAGAGTTTACAGGTGACGTAAACAGAATGTTAGACAAGTAATAATCTAATTTTTATAAGATATATCAAGGCTCAACTTTTAATAGTTGGGCCTTTTTTTATTATACGATTTCCTGGCTTTAGTATGATTTGCATACATATATATATTATTTGCATAAGTTATGCCGTAAAACTCTCAATTTTAGGTACTTTTATTTTACTTATGAAAATTAAAAGTAATAAATGAAAGTTGGAATCCCGAAAGAATCCGCAATTGACGAATTGCGCGTTGGAGCAACTCCAAAGACCGTTAAAAGGCTTATCAAGCAAGGTTTTGATGTTTTTGTAGAATCACAAGCAGGTGCTCAAGCAAATTATACAGATGATAATTACAAAGATGCAGGGGCGCATATAAAAAGTTCAGCTACTGAACTATTTGATGCAGTAGATATTATCTTAAAGGTTCAGCCTTTTAATGATTCTGAAATTGAATTATTGAGAGAAGGGCAAGTATCACTAAGCTACCTCTACCCTGCTGTTAATACAGAACTTCTAAAGAAACTCGCTGCTAAAAAAGTGAATGCAGTGGCGATGGATGCGATTCCAAGGATTTCACGTGCACAAAAGATGGACGTATTATCCTCAATGGCAAATATAGCTGGTTATCGATCTGTAATAGAGGCAGCCAATTTATATGGAAGATTCTTAAACGGTCAAATAACAGCCGCAGGAAAAGTTGATCCCGCTAAAGTATTGGTTATTGGAGCAGGTGTAGCTGGATTGGCTGCATTAGGTACTGCCAATTCCCTTGGTGCTATAGTTAGAGCTTTTGATACAAGGATGGAAGTAAAAGAGCAAATCCAAAGTATGGGTGCGCAGTTTTTAACTGTTGAAATAGAGGAAGACGGTTCAACAGACTCTGGTTACTCTAAAGTTATGAGCCAAGCATTCATAGATGCTGAAATGGAACTGTTTCGCGAACAAGCCAAAGAAGTAGACATAATTATCACTACGGCTCAGATTCCAGGAAGACAAGCACCGAAACTAATCATGGATTACCATGTTGCGCTTATGAAACCAGGTTCTGTTATAGTAGATTTAGCCGCAAGCTCAGGAGGAAATTGTATGTTGACTGAAAACGGAAAAACAATTGAAACTGAGAATGGTGTTTTCATTGTTGGTAAGTTAGATCAACTGCCAGAACAAGCCAGTCAATTATATGGTAATAACTTATGTCACTTACTTGATGACATGGGTAAATCCGAAGGATTTAAAATTGATATGGAGGATGATGTGGTAAGTCGTGCTATGGTCACCTATAATGGTGAAGTCAATTGGCCACCTAAACCATTGTCAGTCAGTCCTCAGAAAAAATCAGCTCAAAACGTAGATCCTGTAAAAAAGGAAAAAGAAGCTCCAAAAAAATCCTACAGCAGTATGATTTCTCTTATTGCAATTGCTGCTGTTTTATATCTGCTAGGTTTGGTAGCACCATCAGATTTCATGCAACACTTTACAGTGTTTGTGCTATCTGTCTTTATCGGTTGGCAAGTTATATGGAATGTTTCACATTCACTACACACGCCTTTAATGGCCGTCACAAATGCAATTAGTGGAATTATAATAATTGGCGGATTGCTCCAAGTGAAAAATAACATGAACGATCCAATGACCATATTAGCTACAATAGCAATATTGGTCGCAAGTATTAATATTGTTGGCGGTTTTGTGGTGACACACCGTATGTTGAAAATGTTTAGAAAGTAAGATTATGATATCATCACAATTACAAATTGCCTCATACCTTTTTGCGAGTATTTTGTTTATACTAAGCTTAGGAGGTCTATCTTCTCAAGAATCAGCTAAGAAAGGTGTTTTTTATGGTATATTAGGAATGTTAATAGCCGTTGTTTCAACCGTTCTTGGAGAAGGCGTTGAAGGCTACACTTATATATTAGCGGCTATTGCCGTTGCATCGATTATCGGCATTATGTTAGCAAGGAAAGTCGAAATGACTTCCATGCCTGAACTGGTCGCTATCCTACATAGTTTTGTAGGACTCGCCGCCGTACTGGTCGGCTTTGGTTCCTATCTTGACCCTATAACTCAGACACTAACGGGATCAGAACATGTAATTCATTTGGTTGAGATTTTCATTGGAGTCTTTATAGGTTCCATAACTTTCACCGGTTCTGTCGTGGCATGGGGTAAATTAAGAGGTACTATCAGAAGTAAAGCTTTGGTTTATCCAGGAAGGCATATTGTCAATTTATCACTTTTGATTGCATGTATAGTTCTATGTGTCTTATTTATTGGAGCTGCTGGAATTACAGGAATGAACTGGTTGTACATTATGACAGCAATTGCTTGTTTCATTGGCATAATGTTGGTTATGGCCATTGGAGGTGCAGATATGCCAGTTGTGGTTTCTATGCTTAATTCCTACAGTGGTTGGGCTGCAGCTGCCGCAGGTTTCATGCTAGGTAATGATTTACTAATTGTTACAGGAGCCCTAGTTGGTAGTTCTGGTGCAATACTTTCAATTATAATGTGTAAGGCGATGAACAGATCATTTTGGTCTGTAATCTTTGGTGGATTCGGTACAGGACCTACAGGAAAGGTTGCTGAAGTCGAAGGTGAGGTTACCGCTGTAAATCATGCAGAAGTTGCTGAGTTACTAAAAAATTCAAAAAATATAGTGATAGTGCCAGGATATGGTATGGCAGTTGCAAAAGCTCAATTTCCAGTCTTCGAAATGGTCAATAAATTAAAGGATAAAGGAAAGGAAGTTAGATTTGCTATTCATCCCGTAGCTGGAAGATTGCCAGGTCATATGAATGTTTTATTAGCGGAAGCCAATGTACCATACGATATTGTTTTAGAAATGGACGAGATTAATGCAGACTTACCAGATACAGATACCGTACTTGTAATTGGTGCAAATGATATTGTAAATCCAGGAGCTGTTGATGATGAAAATTCTCCAATATATGGGATGCCTGTTATTGAAGTTTGGAATGCTAAAAATGTTATCGTTATGAAACGAACTATGGCCACTGGATATGCAGGTGTTCAAAACCCATTGTTCTTCAAAGACAATACTGAAATGTTGTATGGCGATGCCAAGGATAGTGTAAATAAAATCAATGCTCTATTGTAACAATTATCTATTTTTAATTTAATACCAACTACTAATAAACAAATTAAAAAATTTATTTGTATGACCCTGTTTGTCTATTTGATTTTCTTCTTGTAGGGATAATGCTATGGATGATACAAATGTGATAGAGTATACTATCTTTCTCAATCCTTGAATTAACAACTTGAACTAAGGGACTTGATATATTTTTTGGACAACATAACTCTGGGGATTTAGATGTATATAATCTTCCTATAAAGTCATTTAACCTATTTGATGATTTTGAAGAACAAGACTGACAAGGGTATAAAAATTGGCAGCACATGGACAGTTGTTATTGCCGCATATGGTGAACCAGATCAGCTAGATTCTGGGTTTAAGTTTGTTACATATGTATGATCATTTCTTATGACGACATGGATATGGTACAAGATTTCATAATACTTTATCTGATATAAGTAATCTAGATTATAAAATAACAAAAGGTATACGCACTTAATTTATTTGTCAATTGTACTTTGACTTAAATAAAGGCAATTTCACAAAATTGTCTAAATAAATAATATTAACTTAACTTGATCAGTTTGCTTTCAAACATCAGAAGTGTTTTTATTTATCTAATATTTATTATGTATTAGGGATCTTATATTTTTAGTTTCAAAGATTTTGAGCAAACGTGTTAAATATTATAATGATAAAACAAATAGAAATTAAACCAATGCCTTCATAATAACATACTACTCAGATTCTATATATATATTAAAATTAATACTTATCCTCTACATTCTGCTTTACCCATTTTAGGCAATCATCAATGTTATCAAAAATATGCTCTTTTGATATCAAGTCCGGAATCATTTTGACTCTTTCCATCATATAGCGAGGCTGTTTTATAACATTGACTAACAATACCATAACCCCTTGGCTTTCCAAATCTACAAGAATGTCTTCCATAGCATACAACCCAGTTTGATCCATGTATGGCATTTTGTCCATTCTAATTATTACAGCAGAGGCAGTAGGTGGAATTTGATTGATCAATTGTTGAAACTCACTCGTCGATCCAAAGAACAAAGGTCCATTTATATGCTTGATAAATACCTCCTCTTTAAGATTTTCAGGAAAATTAATTTCATCAGACCATGTTTCTTCATCCAATAATGTTCGAACTTTTGAATTCTTAGCTGTCTGATCTCCAATCTTTTTCATGAACATCAATGAAGCTATTACCAAGCCGATACCAACAGCATATACTAAATTCCAAACGGATGATAATATCAATACTACGATAAGAATAGTTACCTCAGATTTTGGCATATTGGGAATAGCTTTTAGGCCTTTATAGTCCATAACACTTATACCTACAGTTATTAATATACCCGCTAAAACTGCTGCAGGAATTTTAGAAGCAATTGGTGCTAGCAATAGCATAATTAATAACAGAAACACGCCTGCCAACATACCTGACAATCTTGTTTTTCCACCCGCGTTAATATTTACAACAGTACGAATAGTAGCACCAGCTCCTGGAATTCCACCAAAAAGAGCCGCTATAGAATTACCTATACCCTGCCCAATCAATTCTTGATTCGGTTTGTGTTTGGTTTTTGTCATGTTATCAGCAACGACGGATGTAAGTAAAGAGTCAATCGCCCCAAGCAAAGCCAAAGTCAAAGCAGTGAATACATAAGGTGTGATGCTAAATATACTAAAGTCAGCAAATATTCCCCAATTCGGGATTGGGAATCCAGATGGGATTTGTGATATAGCTCTATAGTCTAATCCAAATCCAACTGCGAAACCTGACATCACTATTAAGGCAACTAAAGTACTTGGGAATTTATTAGTTATTCTTTTAAACCCGTATATTATAAATATTGTTCCTAGTGCCAAAAGCAATTCTAGATAGTTGATACTTTTAAAAGCATTGGACATAACCTTGAATGCACCAATAACTCCAGAGGCTTCTTTGCCTGCCAACGTTTGAGACTCTTGATTAATTTGAGCTTCAGTAATTTTACCGGCTCTCGCAATCGTCTCTTTAAAATCTTCAAGTACCAATATTCCTTCACCAGCCTCTTCTTTGAGAATATTCTCTAAAATTACTTCTTCTGCCTCTGCCTTAAATTGATTCACGTAGGCTAAATCTTCTTTCGGATAATACCCTAAGGCTGGCAACACTTGAGTCACTATTATAATTACTCCAATCGCTGTCATAAATCCTGATACTACAGGATAAGGTATATACTTTATGTATTTTCCAAGACCTAAAACACCAAGACCAATTTGAAACAAACCTGCTAAAAGGAAAACCGTTAAAATAGCTGGCAATGCTTTTCCAATATCTCCATCTGAAGCCGCAACGATTCCTGCAATAACTACCATACTTACGGCTGTCATTGGAGCTGTTGGTCCTGAAATCTGAGTATTGGTACCGCCAAAAAATGCAGCAAAAAAACTGACAAAAATAGCACCATAGAGCCCAGCTGTAGGTCCTAGTCCAGAACTAACACCAAATGCCAATGCTAAAGGAAGAGCTACAATACCGGCTGTAAGACCACCTAAAAAATCACCTTTAAGATTAGATAAATCGAGTTTAAATATATTTCGCATGTTGTTGAATTAATATAATATGTGTGTATATTATATGTGTATGTGCGCGTGTGACGCTATTTAGTTCAATTTTAATAGGTATCAACTGTGTGATCAATGCCTTTAAATTAAAAACGAGGGGGAGGTTTACCCGTCTCTTTACTTATATTATCCTTTAGATTAGACAAATTCAGAATAACATTGATATTTTGCCCTGTATTAGAACTAGATAATTGATAATCTTGTGATTCCTTATATTCCTTATGATCTTTTTCTTCTAATTCTTCATTTTCTTCCTCAGATTCTCCTTCATCAGATTTACACAATTCAATGAGTTCAGTATCAAGATCAAACAAGCTATTGATTAAATATGAGGCATTACAGCACAAGTGGCCTACCATTACAGTTAAGATCAAAAAATTATACAATATGTTCAGGATTGTTTTAATATTTCTGAATTTGAACACTAAGTTAAACACATTTCACAACTAATAGTCCAATTTAAAGAATTTAAATCTATCACATTTTTTTTCTATATTTCGACAATGAAAATTAAGTTATTCTTTATCATATCAGCATTAATAGTCACTTTAATTGGTTGCAAGACCAAATCGAATAAATCCAAGTCAATTAAAACCACCAATGAATATCTATCCTCAATTTCACCATCCACTATCAAAAACATAAAAACAATTGCCTTTGGTTCTTGCAATCATGAAGACGATGATCAAAGCTATTGGAATGAAATAGCAAAGAATAATCCAGATTTGTGGATATGGGGTGGAGACAATATTTATGGCGATTCTAAAGCCATGAAGGTTCTAAAATCAAAGTATGACTTATTAAAAGAAAATTCTTTTTACCAAGATTTTAGAAATATTGTACCTGTCATTGGAACTTGGGATGATCACGATTATGGTGATAATGATGGTAATAAAACTTTCTCAATGAAGGCTGAGAGTAAGGAACTTATGTTAGAGTTTCTAGATGTGCCAGCGACATCAGATGTTTATAATCATGAAGGCGTCTATATGAGTTATTCCTTTGGTGATGTTGGGAAAAGAGTAAAAGTTATACTTCTTGACACCAGATCCTTCCAGGATGTATTAAGTAAAAATCCATCAGGTAAATCAAGGTATCTCACTTCAAAGGAAGGAGATATTCTAGGAAAAGAACAATGGAACTGGTTAGAACAAGAACTCTATAATAATGTAGCTGATGTTCATATAATTATGTCAAGTATTCAATTTATAGCAGACAAACATGGTTTTGAAAAATGGTCAAATTTTCCAAAAGCTAAAGATAAATTAATAAGTATGATTCATTATTCAAATGCAAATAACGTGATTTTTTTAAGTGGTGACAGACATATTGCTGAAATCTCTCGAATAGTAAATGATTCTCTTAATTTTCCGTTATACGATATTACATCTTCAGGGCTTACACACAGTTATACTAAGAGCAAGGAGGTTAACCCTTACAGAATAGGTGATTTGGTAGTAAATAAAAATTATGGGATTCTAAATTTCAATTGGTCAGACTCAACTGTTGTAATCAATTGCAAACTTAAAGGAATGTCAGGCCAAGTATATGTAAATCATGATATACAATACAAGCTTAACCAATAGTCTAATTTGTAATTCTATAAATTATTAAGGAAGGAGTCCGCAAATTTAAGATGAGATTCTTGTTTACTTATGTCCATTTTATCAAAAGTTCTCACAAGCATACCAATTCGTGGATTCTTAAGAAAGAATTCTCTGTACTTATCCATAAATCTCCAAAATAATCCATCCCAAACTTGGCACCAATCATCTTTTTTATAATTGCTCATTTTCAAAATATAATTACTGCCACTGATATATGGTTTAGTCGAGAGCAGCCCACCGTCTGCAAATTGACTCATTCCAAATACATTTGGAACCATTACCCAATCATAAGCGTCTACAAACATTTCCATAAACCATCGATAAACCTCCTTAGGATCAAATTCACATAGCAACATAAAATTACCCAATATCATTAGTCGCTCTATATGATGACAATAACCCGTCTCTAGCACTTTATTAATTGTATCGTCAACAGGTTTAATCCCTGTTGTTGCATTGTAAAACGATGGAGGTATTTTTTTAGAAAATTTCCAAAAATTCGATGTACGCTGTTCTCTTCCCTTGGTAATGTACATACCTCTCATGAATTCCCTCCACCCAAGTATCTGCCTCACAAATCCTTCAACTGAATTGATAGGAATATTATCTTTATGGTATGCTATTATGGCTTTGTTAATAATTTCTTGTGGACTTAGAAGGCCAATATTTAGCATAGGTGTTAATATGCTATGATTAAGAAATATTTCATCAGATACAATAGCGTCTTCATAAGGTCCAAAATCATTAAACCTCTTGTCAATAAAATCAGTCAACCATTGCTTTGCTTGATCATGAGAAAAAGCATAATTTATTTTATCAGATTTTATATCGCCAATATTGTTTGGGAAATTATTATTAATATATTCAATACTGCTTTCTATTAGTGAATCTAATTTTGGCATTGCAATTTTAGGAGCAGTTTTATTCTTCGGATATTTTTTTCGATTTTCAGAATCATATGTCCATTTGTCTCCTACGGGCTTACCATCTTTTTTCAATAAAATATTATACTTCTCTCTCTGAGTGGTATAAAACTTAGTTTGGAAATACTTTTTCTTATCAGTTCGAAAGAAGAGTTCTAAATCGTTTGGAGTATTTATAAAATTTGGATTATCAAGTTTTTCAATTTCAATATTTTTGTTTTTCAGCCCTAGTGCTATTCTCTTTTCAAGCCAATAATCTACTGTATCGATATATCGAATTTTTGAATACTTTATAAGTAATGGGCTTTCTAGTAATAGTCTAATATCATGAATTTTTTCATAACAATTTATATATATAACTTCTTTATTTTTTGATAGGAGTAACTGCTCATAACGTTTCATAGACGATCTATGTAACAATAGTTTTTGCTTATGAAAATTAAACTGTGTAAAAAAAAGATACTCCTCTATAAGTAAGCAGTCGTTTTCATTATCAAGCAGAGGATTATTTTCAAATAGCTGGTTTGGGAATATAATATTAAGAGCTTTCATAGGCTTTCTTTTTATTGCGTCTACATTTCTCACTACAATATTTGACATTTGCCCAATCCTTAATCCATTTTCTTCTCCAATTGAAAGATAATCCACATGTCATACAAATTTTACTATCAAGATTTTTCTTTGACATATAATCTAATTGGAGCCAAATATTAATTTTACAATTTTAATGTACTAACTACTAAGGAAAAAAGAGAAATAAATTAAGATGATCTAAAAGTATTGAAGTGAAAAATAAAATACTGATTATATTTATTGAAGGGTTTAAAACTTTCATCTCTTAGAAATCTTATTGTTGCTTATTGATCTTTGCCTAGTACATTTGAATCGTGAGATTTCCTGACTTCGTTTTTTGAGATGTTTTTGACTGGTACCACTTGAAACTCTTTTTCTCCAAAGTTTGAAGCTTTTTTCTTTTAAAGTTTTTCGCATTAACTTTATAACATCTGATTCAGATAATCCAAATTGATATTTTATAGCTTCAAAAGGAGTTCTATCCTCCCAAGCCATTTCAATAATACGATCAAGTTCTCTTTCAGTCATGGTATATTTATAAAAATGAAAGACACTCCTTTTTGACGCACAATAAGGAAGTGTCTTTCCCAACTAACAACTTTTTTTAAACATTATTGAAAATAAATAGTTCATAAAATATACTTTTAAAAATAATATATTAAATACTTAGATAATATGTAGTAATTTTATGCGATGACTAGATTTATTGTCCTACTTACATTTATACTCTTATTGGGTCAATCACATAGAGCTCACAAGCACAATAAAGTTGGTGAGATTATTGACATATTTAACAATATTGAAGTATACTACAACGGCAGTTTGAACAATGTTTCTGGACGTAACACTTCTTATTATGGATACAATATAGGACTACTATATCAATGCGTTGAATATGTTAAACGTTATTACTATTACAGATACGATCACAAAATGCCTAATTCTTATGGCCATGCAAAAGAATTCTTTGATAAAAGTTTGCCAGACCGCAAGTTCAATAAACAAAGAGGTTTGTATCAATTTACAAATGGATCACTCTACAGGCCGCTTCCTGGTGATATTTTAGTTTTGGACGGCACACCAAAAAATCCATTTGGACATGTTGGAATTGTAACCTTAAGTAAAGAATCAAAATGCGAAATTATACAACAGAATGTTGGATCCTCCACGCGTCATATGTTTAAAGTGCAAATGAAGGATGGCCTTTTTTTTATTACAGATACCAGTGTACTAGGCTGGCTAAGAAAGAATTAACATTTGAGTATTCAACTGGTTTATATAGGTCGAGATAAAAAAAACATTTATGCAGATGCTGAAAGGGAATTTGTAAAGAGAATTAAGCGCTATACTAAATTTGATGTACTTGCCCTCAGTCCTCCCAAGTTATCCACTACTTCACCTAGACAATTGTTCCAATCTAAAGAAGAAGAATTGCTTATTGAAAAACTGCCAAGTAACTCTCACTTTATATTGTTGGACGAAAAAGGCAAAGAATTCAGTTCTCAATCATTTGCAAAGTTCTTGGACGTAAAACGAAGCCAGCATTCTAAAATTAATTTTATTGTAGGTGGTGCATATGGATTTTCGGATTCATTTAGGAAAAAACATAAGAATGTCATTTCCTTATCCAAGTTGACTTTTCCTCACCATATGGCTAGATTGGTCTTTTTAGAACAATTGTACAGAGGATTTACTATATTGAACAACGAACCTTATCATAATCAATAATCTTTTAACAATCAATAACGATTAGATGTCAATTACACTTGCCCTTTTAATAATAACAGGATTAATATCATACAGAGGATTATCTGATCGAAAGATAGTTGAAGCATTAAAACATCATCCATATTCAGAACATAAAAACAAAGAGTATTACAGATTGTTAAGTTCAGGTTTTGTGCACGGCAGTATGCAACACCTTTTGATAAATGGATTTGTGCTATATATGTTTGGAACACATATTGAATCTTTTTTTAAGACTATTTTTGGAGACGTATTAGGAGTTGGAATGTTTCTTTTGCTCTATCTGACATCTATTATCATAAGTGATCTGCCTACGCATTTTAAATACAAAGATAACTATAACTACGCGGCAGTTGGGGCATCTGGTGCAACTTCAGCCATTGTGTTAATATATTGTATGTTAGATCCTTGGGCTTGGTTCTTATATCCACCTGCCCCAGCAATTGTAGTCGGGTTAGGATACATTGGTTACTCAATTTGGGCAGATAAAAGCAATAAGCGAGATGGTATAGGGCACAGCGCACACTTATATGGCGCTGTATATGGCATAATTTTCATAGCGATTTCTAAGATAGAAGTTTTAGGTTACTTCTTTGCTAGATTGATGGAAGGGCCTAGTGCTCCACCTTTCTTAGGTGGTTAATAAAAGAGAGAAAGCGCTGCTTCCTCTCTTATTATCTTATTTCAGTCAGATTAAGATCTTAAATATCAAAGCTTAATTAATTAAGCTTTATCCATAAATGGATATCTATAGTCCGTAGGAGCAATAAAATTCTCTTTTATTGTTCTAGGAGAAATCCATCTGTAAAGGTTTAATATGGATCCTGCTTTATCATTTGTCCCTGATCCTCTTGCTCCACCAAATGGTTGTTGTCCTACAACAGCACCTGTTGGCTTATCATTGATATAAAAATTACCTGCAGCATTAGATAACGCTTTGCTAATATATGCTATATCGTTTCTTTCTCTACAGAATATTGCACCAGTTAATGAGTATGGAGAAGTTGCATCAAGCACTCTTAATGTTTCGTCAATTTTCTTATCATCATAAACATAAATAGTTAAGACGGGACCAAATATTTCTTCACACATTGTTGTGGTGTCAGGCTTATCTGCTAGAATAACAGTAGGATCAATAAAATAACCTTTTGTCTTGCTGAATTTTCCACCAGCAATGATCTTAGCATCTTTTGATTTTTTTACGTCTTTTATATAAGACACAATATTATCAAATGACTTCTCATCAATTACTGCATTTACATAGTTTGTAAAATCTTCAACTGGGCCTACTTTAAAGGTTTTGATATCTTTAAGTAAACCTTTTTTAACGGCTGGCCACATTGATTGAGGGATGTAAGCTCTTGATGCCGCAGAACATTTCTGTCCTTGGAATTCAAATGCACTTCTAGTCAAAGCTGTAATAACTTGATCTGGGTTTGCAGAAGGATGAGCAAATACAAAGTCTTTACCGCCAGTCTCTCCAACTATTCTGGGGTATGACTTATATATATCCAAATTTTGACCTATAGTCTTCCATAAATGCTTGAACACTTTAGTACTTCCTGTAAAGTGTAAACCAGCGAAATCTTGGTGACTAAAAACTACTTCACCTGTCTTTGGTCCATTAGTAAAAATCAAGTTTATAACACCATCCGGCAATCCTGCCTCCTTGAATATCTTCATGATAAAGTGGGCAGAATATGCTTGTGAATCAGCACATTTCCAAACAACTGTGTTTCCTAACATAGCAGGCGTTGCTGGCAAGTTAGCTGCGATAGCTGTGAAGTTAAAAGGAGTAATTGCAAATACAAATCCTTCTAAAGGTCGGTACTCCAATCTATTCCAAACACCTGGACTGTTTTTAGGAGGCTGCTGAGCATAAATCTCAGTCATGTACCTTACATTGAACCTCAAGAAATCAGCAAGCTCTGCAATTGAATCAATTTCAGCTTGCCAAGCATTCTTTGATTGACACAACATAGTAGCAGCATTAAATTCTGCTCTATATGGGCCTGTAATTAAATCTGCAGCTTTTAAAAAGATAGAAGCTCTATCGGCCCAATCCATATTCTCCCATTTTTCTTTAGCCGCTAATGCAGAATCAATTGCCTTGCTGACATGGGATTTTGTACCTCTGTTGAAAGTACCTAATTTATGCTTAATATCATGAGGCGGAGCCATGTCTACCTTTGACTTTGTATAAACATCTTGACCATTGATAACCATTGGGATATCGATCTTTTGAGATCTAAGTCTTTTTAAAGCTGCTTTTAAAGCTTTCTTCTCAGGACTGCCAGGAGCATAAATCAAACATGTTTCGTTTGTAACTTCTGGAACTGAATAAATTGCATTTGCCATACTAGGAATTATAATATTTTTGTTTTAAATCTGAATATATACTTTGAGGAACAAAGCTGCTAACATCGCCTTTGCCCTTTATAATTTCTCTTACTATTGTACTGCTAATATGACTAAATCCAGGTTGCGAAATAAAGAAGACTGTTTCTAAGCCATCACCTATTATCTTATTCAATTGTGAGATGGTTTTCTCATAATCAAAATCAGATGCATTTCTCAATCCTCTAATCAAATAATTTGCATTTATTGATTTGGCATAATTTACTGTTAAACCTTCATACACATCAACTTTAACTGAATCAAACTGAGCCATTACACTTTCTAACCATTCAATACGCTGATCAAGATCAAAAAGATATTTCTTTTGAGTGTTTTGCCCTATTGCAATATGAATTCGATCAAATAAAGGCAAGGCCCTTTTTATTAAATCCACATGTCCAGTTGTAATTGGATCGAATGAACCCGGAAAAATACCTATCTTCATTAATCAATTATTTAATTTTTATAACAGTACTATAATAACACCCACTAAGATAATTGGTTTTATTTAGAATAAAGAAATGAAGTTGTCTTATAAAATAGCATTCCTCCATGTCATGATTATATTGATCATTTTAGATTTTACTTCTTGTAAATCTGAAGTTTCAGAGCCAGTTTCAGATATAGAAGCCCAATATTTTGAGGATTACATAGAACCAGATTATAAATGGGGTTTTATAAATAGATCTGGACGTCCTACAATTGAAGCTATTTATGATGATGTCAGAGACGCAAGGTCAAATTTGATTGCAGCAAATTACAAGGGTAAATGGGGATATATAGATCAAAATGGTAAAACTAAAATTGAACATCGTTACAAACAGGTTCTAGATTTTAGTGAAAATAGAAGCTTTGTACAAGATTTTAATCACAATTGGAAATTAATCAATCAATCTGGTGATAGTATTAAATCAATGAGATATTCAAGTTTCAAACCATTCCAAGATGGTTACTCTATTGTTCAATTTGCCAATAGATACGGAACAATAGATCTTAATGGAGATGAACGTTTACAATTGGTTTATTCTAAATTAAAGTATCTCTATGGTGGGATTTTTATAGCCCGTTCAAATGAAAAATATGGACTGATCAACACATCTGGATTAATGATATTACCTTTTGAATACGATGCAATATATCCATCAAAAGTTGATAACATAAGGATTAAAAAAAATGGTTTGTATTCATATTATAATACCAAAACCAAAAATTTGAGTCCTTTTCAATATGACAAAAACTATGACTTTGATGGCGAGGTGGCCTTGGTTAAGGTAGATGACAATTTTATGACAATTGATAGAAATCTTAAAGTTGTACATCAGTTTGAATTTAGTTTTATGGAACCAATTGACAATGGATTAATAAAATATAAGACACAAAGTGCCTTATATGGAATTGTAGATTACAGTGGCAATGAAATATCTGAACCAAAATTTGAATTACTTAATAGATATAGATCAGGGCTTATAGTTTATTCAAATAATAATCTTTTTGGATATTTAGATGAAGCAGGACAAATTATCTTACCTCCTATTCTTCCACTTATATGGGATTTTAATGAAGATTTGGCTAGAGTTATGGCAATAAATGGCATTGGATTTATTAACAAACAAGGCAAATTGGTAATTGAGGATCGCTTTTTTGAGGTGAGAGACTTTTTTAACGACATAGCTAGATATCAATCTATGAGATAGTTCGCATACTTTGTCATATATTTGCGCAAAATTTTTGAAAACATGGATTTTGATTTAATTGTATTAGGAAGTGGGCCAGGCGGATATCCTGCCGCAATTAGAGCTTCACAACTTGGTTTGAAAGTAGCTATTGTTGAAAGAGAAAACCTAGGAGGTATTTGCCTTAACTGGGGATGTATTCCAACAAAAGCATTATTAAAATCTGCTCAAGTTTATAGCTATATTAATCATGCTGAAGATTATGGTATCAAAGTATCAAAAGCAAGTGCTGACTTTGATAAAATGATCAGCAGAAGTCGAGGTGTAGCTGATGGAATGAGTAAAGGCATTAACTTTTTGATGAAGAAGAATAAAATAACTGTCATCGAAGGTGAAGGTAAATTGGTTAGAGGTAAAAAACTGGTAGTAACAGATAAGGCTGGGAGTAAAAAGGAGTATAAAGCCACAAATATTATCATAGCCACAGGCGCTAGAGCACGTGCTTTGCCAAACGTACCTATTGATGATAAAAAAGTAATAGGATATAGAAAAGCAATGTCATTAGAAAAACAACCTAAGCGGATGGTTGTCATTGGTGCTGGAGCAATTGGAGTTGAATTTGCATACTTCTACAATTCAATTGGAACAGAAGTAACAGTTGTTGAGTATATGGAAAATGGTTTGTTGCCTAGAGAAGATAAAGATGTTTCTAAAGAATTAAACAAAGTATTTAAGAAAGCTGGAGTAACTGTAATGGGGAACACTGCTGTTCAATCTGTAGATACTTCTGGTAAGACGGTTAAAGTAACTGTTAAGAGCAATAAAAATGATAAAGAGCAAGTCATAGAATGTGATGTCGTCTTAAGTGCTACAGGAATCACTCCTAACACTGAAAATATAGGTTTAGAGCAATTGGGTATTAATAAATCCAAAGGTGGTCATATTGAGGTTGATGACTTTTATCAAACAAGTGTTCCAGGTATTTATGCCATTGGTGATATTTTAGCAACACCTGCTTTAGCGCATGTTGCTACTGCCGAGGCTATAACTTGTGTGGAGAAAATTTCAGGAATGAATGTTCACCCAATAAACTATAAGATCATACCTTCTTGTACCTATTGCTCTCCTGAAGTTGCATCAGTTGGTATGACTGAGGAAGACGCAAAGAGTGCGGGCTATGATTTGAAGGTCGGTAAATTTCCTTTCTCTGCTTCTGGGAAAGCCAGCGCTGCTGGTGCAAAAGAAGGTTTTGTAAAGGTTATCTATGATGCTAAATACGGTGAATTGCTTGGTGCTCATATGATTGGAATGAATGTAACAGAGATGATAGCAGAAATGATAGTGGCAATGAATTTAGAAACTACTGGTCATGAAATTCTTAAATCTATTCATCCTCATCCTACTATGTCTGAGGCAATAATGGAAGCAACAGCTGTTGCATACGGAGAAGTTATTCACTTATAATCTATAAAAGTAACACTGATTACAAATATCAGATACATAGAAATAGAAAAAGGCTGCAAAATATTGCAGCCTTTTTCAATATAACAATTACTATTATTTTTATTTTAATATATATTAAAAGTTTTCAGATTATATCCTCCAAAAATCCCTGTCCCATTCTCGATGTTACTGTAAATTTCTGATGGCGAAACAACACTGGTGTTTTTAATATTACTCTGTCTGTATGTTTCGTAAGTTTGTAAGTATTCGTATAATTCAGAAGATACAGCTCTTACATTAAGTTGAAATATTGGTTTCTTTCCATTCACAGCTTGCGTACCTTGCGTGGCCACAATAACATTGTCAGTAATATTAATATCAGCCAAAATTTCACTTTTCAATAATAATCTATTGTATATTTTACCTCCAACTGCATTTATATCAGACAGATAGGTTGATGAATTGAAAGACTTCGTTCTGCCCTTATCACCAATATCAGATCCTCCTCCTCTTACATATTCATAGGTATCGCTTTCAGCGAAATCTGGACGAATACTTAGTGGGTCCTCAAGAGAATTTACATAGTCTTTATCTAATTTATCACCAGTCACTACTGAAGGAATTTCTGAAGAGGGATTAAGCAAAGGTAAATCTTCTATTTCTTCAGATTCAAATGGCCTAAGGTCCCAAACGTAGAAATTTTGTTCATTTGGATTGTCGCTAATAGCTATGTCAATCTCAAGAGTTGGTTCACCATATTCATCCAATTGGGCTTGAGATAAAACTTCAACATCCAATACACTTGGTACATAAGTTGAAGCTCTTACAATATTTTCGTTTTCAATTTCTATAGAAAGTTCATATTCATGGCCTTCCACTGGATTCAATTGTCGACTATAAGAACCATTTTCCTTTTCGGTAAGAAAAAATGATTGACCACTAGTTAGATTTAAAACTTTAACTGAAGCATTTTCAATTTTCTTAAAATCATGTTGGGCAGTTATGGATTTGGTATAACTTAGTGAAACTTCCCAGGTTGAGTCTGTAGATATTATACTATTTAATACAACTTCCGGATCAATACCGGCAACCTCAAACCCTCTTCTGTCTTCACAAGACAAAAAAGATATAATTGTAATAAAAAATAATGATAGAGTCCGCATAGTTACACTAAGTTAGTGTATAAATGTCAGGATAGCAAATCATAGTTCGTTGAGAATGATTGTATTAGAGAAATATATACTTAAGGTTAAGAACTAAAGTGAAGGTAGTAAAGAATATAATTTTGCCAGATAGATATTATTAGTTAATAATAAACCTATAGATGCTCGTTAATGAAGATAACCGAAGTATAATTTGCGTATGATTTTCTTATTATTAAGACAAATATTTTTTTCTTGCCCACTTGTAAACATCAGTAAATAGTAAATGACCATTGAAGAGCGTTGCTGTTTTACTAAATAGAATATGCCATCTGTCTCTTAATGACAAATTAATACTAACATTATGCTTGCTAATAGAGTTTAGCAATTCGGTTTTATCATAACCCATTTCCTCCAAATGTGAAGATTTAATAGATGATATATAATTCTTAATAACTTTTTTTCTATAAGATGTATTAAAACATTTTTTCCAATTTCCTATTGAAGATGAGTTGACCTTTTTGTATTTTTTATTACCAACTTGATCACCAAGTTTTCCAGATAATTGAATCAAATTATCACCTATGAGCAAGGTGTTTTCAATTTCTAAAAAAGTGGTGATTTCATCAATTACTTTTTTTGTACCCATTACCAAATTTTCATAATTCACAACCAAGCACTTATTATGTAGTAGTTTCCTGGCAGCGATTAAATTCTGAAAACCAGTATTGAGATCGTTTTCGGCAGCATAGATTTTTTTAAATGAGTTACTCCCCCAAGTTGTCATTACAGAGGCATAAATATCCATAGGATTTCTAAACAGAAAAATGAATTTTGCATTTGGAAAAATCCTAACAAGATCATTTGCAATAAGATGATATCGTGGTGTCTTATCTAAAAAATAAACTTCACTGTTAGAACATAGTTTTTGATAAATATCAGTTGCCATAAGATTGATAGCTTCATCAAAATCGGATTGTTTGTCCGGTAATTCATTAATAAGGTCGGTTATACCTATTTGACAATTTCTATGACTGTATTCGGTCAGAGTGCCTTCCTCTCGTTGTGCATATAAAAGAGGCAATAGAAACCAAGGCTCAGAAACAGTAGCAATTTGTTCATGTTTAGCAAGAATTCTTTGCATTAGAGTACTTCCGCTCCTAGGTAAACTTAATAAGAAAACAGGACACTTCATATAGAACAAAAATAGCTTTTTATTAAATAGGTAAGATAACTATGAGCGAAACTCTTTTAAATGTTGGCTCAATTATTAATCATTTATTTTTTTGAATTCATACTTCATAATTATTCTTATCCCTACCTACCAGCTCCAATGCACATTTACTTGAGGCAAAACTGGGTATAATGCTATGGTGACCAAATCAGGTATGGATCCATCATTACTCTCTGAAAGGTATTCGTAGAATGGATTGAGGCGATTATAAACGTTGTATATACCAATATTAATTTTAAGTATGGTTTTGTTTTTAAGAACTTTTCTAACTTCATAGTTAATGTCAAGATGATGGTAATTTGGGACTCTAAAGTTGTTTCTAGAAGATGGTTTCGCAATTGGATTGCCATCTGGATCCTCAAATAATATATTCGCTATTGTGTAAGCGTTGCCTGTACCAAATGACCAGTTAATTACAAATGATTTATTGGGACTAATTTTATAAGTTAGGTTAGTTTTTAGATCATGTGGTCTATCGAATCTATAAGGAAAATATTTTCCATCATTAAGATTTTCGAAAACCCTCTCTGATTTAGAAAATGTATAAGAAAAGTCAAATGAATATTTGTCAAATTTATAGTTAATAAAAGTCTCTATCCCATAAGCCCTTCCTTTACCTAATGACACCCTTTCTTCCCAACTTTTATTGTCTATTGCGACTTGGTATAAATCATCATCCAGGATGAAAGAATAGAAGATATCCGCTACATCTGTGTATTCAATTAGATTAGAAAATGACTTATAGAATAATGAGACTCCAAAATTGAATTTTTCTTTAAAATACTTATAATCAAATGAAAAATTATGAGACAATTCTGGAGGGACCAATCCTGTACTAGGCACCCAAAGATCAGAGGGAATTCCTAACCCTGGATTAGAAAGCAAATGTGTAAATTGACTCATACTAGAGTATGAAAGTTGAAGATGATCATTCCTACTTTTGAAATTTAAAGATAAGCGAGGCTGGAGGTAATGATACTCAGTATCGTTGTTGAAATAACTATTAAGTCGAAGTCCTGAATTTAAATAAAAACTTGAACTCAACCACATGTTGTTTTCGATATATATTGCTAGCTCATCAGTGCGATAAGTTGTATCAACTTTAAAGTTCTCATTATTAGGAGCAAACCTTTCAGATTCAATAATAGTCGGTTCATTTTTATGATCAGTGTAGTTTATACCAAAAGTAAATTTGCCTAAGTGATCTGAGTAATAATCTATTCGTGGAGATACAACTAAGTCGGTTAAATTAGATACCGATAGAATGTCAAAACTTTTTAAATCAATGGAAGTACCTTCATTTATACTAATTTCATAAGTTCCGCGAGAACGGTAATTGTAGTTTGAAACTCCAACATTTGTGCTAACTGTGAGCTTGTCACTGAGGATTCCTCTATAACTGACACCCAAAACTTTGTTGCCCCAACTTATTCTATTGTAGTCTTGAAATTGATAGGGTTCAATTCCTGTTCTTTGAATTAAGACAAGATCCTCTCCCAAATACCCTGTTAAACTAATATTATGATCTTTTGATAACTTTTGTGTTAGTTTGATATAGGTGTCATTATAATTCAGTTTCAGGTCAGTGATATCAGATGAGAACTTTGCAATAGGTTCTACTAATTTAGAAAATAGAGAAAATTTTCCATTCAAACTGATGGTTGTATTTTCTCCAATTGGTCCATCAATATGTGCTGTCAGTCCTTCTAATCCAATACTTAAACTTCTATTAAAATTAAATGCATTTCCATCTTTTAAATTTACATCTAATATACCAGAAAGCTTTCCTCCATATCTAGCAGGAAAAGCAGATTTGAAAAACGATATATTATTGATAGCCTCAGGTAAAAATATCGAAGAAAGGCCACCAAGATGACTTCCCTCGTATATTGGTAAGCCGTCAATTAAAATCATATTCTGATGTGGACCTCCTCCCCTTACAATGAAACCATTCTGTCCTTCTGAACCAGAAGAAATACCGGGAATACTTCTTATATATCCAAACAAGTCAGGCGTCCCACCGATACCTTTAAATGCGTCAATTTCTTTAACGCCAATTTTGTTGTTTTGCTTTACTTTTATCGCTGGATCCGGTGTTATTACAATATCTAAATCCATATTGCTTTCTAATTGCATTTCAACTTTTGCATACTTGGTTTTGGGTCTGAAAACCTTTTGCAAATAACCCATATTTTGAAAATACAAAACACTATCAGATTTAGGAATTATAATTCTAAAATAACCATTGACATCTGAAATTGTTGATACGTTTGAATTGCTAAAAACTGTGGCCCCAATAATCGTTTCGCCAGACAAATCGTCAACGATTTTACCTGATATTATTTTATCAACTGCAGGAGATAGTATTATTTTATTAGAAGGAAAATTCTCAATTTCTACATTTAGAATAAACTGATTTTCGATTTCAAAGAGTAGTTCTTTAAGTGTATATTCTAAAGAATTTTTTTTTATAAAGAAGGATTCTTTAACTGGAATATTTTGTGAATTGTAAGCGAAGAAATAACCAGTTTGTTTTTCAATAATCCTAAATGTTTCATTAAGACTATTTGCAGATTTAGAAAAACTTATAATTTGTGATTCCTTCTGCGAAAAAGCGCTGAAGGATAAGAATAAGGTACACACAGTGATATGTACATACCTCAATATTAGTTACATTTTAATTTTGAAATTAAAATGGTTGATTCACTTTGCTTGTATTCCATTACAAAAAATTTGGATAACTCAAGCATAACATCCGTTATGCTTTCTTGAGTATATTTAGAACGCAAATAACATTTAGAAATATCTATAGATTTATCAAGTTTAATTTTTACACTATAATGTTTCCCTATTTGAGTTAATGCTTTATTCAATAAAATATTATCAAAAATTAGTTCTTTATTTTTCCAACTCGAAACATTTTTATCCGTATTTCTAATTTTCGTAAATGAACCATTTACTTTTACAATCCTATCCCCTTTGGTAAGGTTAATAACTCTTTTGAGTGCATGGAATTCAACTTTCCCTGAATACACTGTCAAGTCAAATTCATCATCTCTGTTTACTACATTAAAGCTAGTACCAACAACTTTTATAAAATCAGAGGAATTTAATTCAATTATAAATGGATTGTCTTTATTGGCTTTTACATCAAAAAACGCTTCACCAGATAAACTCACTTTTCTTTCAGTTTTAAAGTCTGACAAGTACTGAACTTCAGAATTTGTATTTAGCCAAATCTCAGAATTGTCCACTAGAGCATAATTCTGAATTGTATTTTGTGTTTTGAATAAAGAAGGTATATTTTCGTTACTTGCATAAAAATAAGACCCAGCAGATAGCAGTAGTAAAATAGCAGCAGCAATCCCCCATTTAGCCCATGCTATCTTTTTAATTGGTTGATTAAGGTGAGAATTGATATTGTTCCAAGCTTGTTCTTTATTAAAGTCTTTATAATTAACACTATTATGTTCTTCTTGCATGGCTTTCAAAAATTCAAGGTTTTCATTTGACTCATTCTTCCAAGCTTCAAGTGCATTGAATTCTTCAAGACTTGTCGTCTTATTTAAAGATTTGAGTATTAACTTGTTTATATTCATTTCGTGCTTAAATGCTTTTTTTTGACCAATATGGACCTTAATATCTTCATTGCTTTGAGCATATGGTTTTCAACTGTTTTGATTGAAATACCCATACTGTCAGCAATTTCTTTGTAAGATAATCCATTAAATTTATGCAGTGCAAATACTTCCCTGCATTTAGGTGGTAAATGTCGTAACGAGTTATTCAATTGCTCCATACGCATATAAACTTTCGATAATTCGTCGTGGTCAGTACTTTGAACAACATCGATATTTACATTTTTATGAAGCTGAGACCTTGATTTTTGTGTTCTAAGAAATTCAAGGGCTTTGTTTTTCGTCATTTTAAATAAATATGACTTAATTCCCTCATTAATTACCAAAGAATCATTTTTACTCCAAAGTTTAATAAACACATCCTGCACAACATCTTCTGCATATGTCTCATTGTAAATGACATTATTTGCGAAGTTGCACAATGGGATATAGTACATTTCGAATACTTCTTTGAAATCTGCTTTGGTTTTAAATAGCAATTTATCCTATATTTTAAAATTTACTTTAAGGTAATACTAATGAGCTTATTTATGGAATACCTGGTCAACATTTCTTTCTAATTGGGAAAGACCTTGTTTGTAGCAAACATGCATTTTTGAAATTGTCCCAAATCAATACCTTTCAGTAAATCGAGGTTTTTAAAGTATTGGATTAAATTTTCAGTTGGCATATTGCCCGTTAAGTCATCCTTTGCCATTGGACATCCCCCAAAACCTTTCAATGCTCCATCATATCTCATGCAACCGCTGTTATAGGCGGCATGTACTTTCTCTTCCCAGTTGTCTTGCCTGGTATGCAAATGTGCACCAAATTCTACGTCAGGGTAAGGTGGAATTAGGTTGCTGAATAAATATGATATACTTTCTGGAGTTGCCACACCTATAGTGTCAGAAAGTGCGATTTTCTTGATATTCATTGCTGCAAGTTCATCAACCCACTTTTGGCAAATATCGACATTCCAAGGGTCTCCATATGGATTTCCAAATCCCATCGATATATAAATCACCATTTCTTTCCCAGCTTTTAGACATTTTGCCTGAATATCGCTGACTCTATTTAATGATTGCTCAATTGTTGCATTGGTATTTCGAATTTGAAATGTTTCTGATATTGAAAATGGATAACCTAGATAGTCTATCTCCTCAAATTGGCAAGCATCATATGCTCCTCTGAAATTGGCAACAATGGCCAATAATTTGGAAGAAGTATTGTCTAATTCCAACTTACTAAGCACTTCTGCTGTATCCTTCATCTGAGGAATTGCTTTCG
This sequence comes from uncultured Saprospiraceae bacterium, assembly GCA_905480605.1. Classification (GTDB taxonomy): domain Bacteria; phylum Bacteroidota; class Bacteroidia; order Chitinophagales; family Saprospiraceae; genus RFSX01. The sequence goes on from CAJQRD010000012.1 coordinate 67,688, forward strand.
GTGATACAAAACTTCCAAAATCTATAGTATCGAAACCTACTTTAAGAAGTTTGTTAATATAATCAGCTTTTATATCAGTTGGAATGAAATCATGAAGTCCTTGCATCGCATCACGAGGACATTCTATCAGTTTAAGTTCGTTTGATTTCTTCATAATGGGCTAGGTTTCGGCTGTAAAATACGGCTACTAAAAATATATTGCAAACATCCTTTAATATTCATTGTTATAAGATTAATTTCGTACTCTAAATTCAAATGATGGATAAGCGTTCTTTTTTTACTCTACTGGGATTTTTGCTTTTTTTATTCGGCTTCCTTTCTATGATATTTTTACTTTTTGCTGGTGGATTGAGGTTTAGTTTCTTGAGCTTCATTGATGCTATGGGACCGGTTGTCGGTTTTGTAATCAGATTGATAATGATCTTTGGTGGGATAATTATGCTTTATTGGAGTCGCGTTGAACAAACTGTTTAGTCAATCCTTCAATGTCAACAAGGTAAAACTACCTTACTCCGTGTAACTCACTTTCTTCTTTGTGATTCTCTGTGAGAGAAAGGATTGTTGAATATCCATGTAGTAAGACCGAACACACGAGCGACGGATAACAATGTAAAAACTCTTTTACTCTGTGAAACTCTCTTTCTTCTTTGTGATTCTCTGTGAGAGAAAGGATTGATTCAATGGCGTTAAGCTGAACAAGTCATCTGCGCTTTCTTTTTTAAAGAATAATTCGATGACTATATAAAAAAAGCCGCCATGATTCATGACAGCTTTTCAATAATAACTATTTTATATTTTGTTAGCTTTTTACAATTTGCACAATAACCGAAGCTACTTTATATGGATTTGCATTAGAAGCAGGTCTTCTGTCTTCTAACCAGCCTTTCCATCCATTCTCTTGAACTATGATTGGAATTCTGATTGATGCTCCTCTATCAGCTACGCCATAAGAAAACTTATCTATACTTTGTGTCTCGTGCTTACCTGTTAGTCTTTCGTCATTGTCAGCACCATAAACATCTATACATGCCTGAATAGCTTCTTCTGGTCTAAATTTCTCACAGATTTGTTCAAACACTTCTTTTTTACCGCTTTCTCTTAAAGCACTGTTTGAGAAATTTGCATGCATTCCAGATCCGTTCCAATCACCTTTTACTGGTTTAGGGTGGATATTGATTCTTACACCGTATTCTTCACCTACTCTTTCCATAAGATATCTTGCCACCCAAACTTGATCACCAGCTTCTTTGGCTCCTTTTGCAAAGATTTGATATTCCCATTGTCCTTTCATTACTTCTGCATTCACTCCTTCAATATTGATATCAGCTTCGATACAAAGCTCTAAATGCTTTTCAGTAATTTCTCTACCAACTGCATATTCTGCACCAACAGAACAATAATAAGGACCTTGTGGAGGTGGGTAATAACCTGAAGCGGGAAAACCTAATGGTGTATGGTGATCAAGATCCCATAATGTATACTCTTGTTCAAAACCGAACCAGAAATCATTGTCATCATCATTGATCGTTGCTCTTGCATTCGATGCATGTGGTGTGCCATCTGGATTCATAACCTCACACATTACTAAAAGACCATCCTTTCTAGATGGATCCACAAAAACCCGAACCGGCTGCAGCAAACAATCAGAATTGTCACCTTGAGCTTGGTTTGTAGAAGAACCATCAAACGACCAAACAGGTAGATCACTAGGACTTCCGTTGTACTTACTAGCGTCAACGACTTTTGTTTTACTTCTTAACATTTGTGTCGGTTCTCCACCATCTAACCAAATGTATTCGCACTTATATTTCTTTGTAGCCATTAGGTATTTATTTAAAATTTGATGCAAAATATATGGTTTTATATTACTTTTGAAATTCAAATATCAAAAAATTGTTATGTCTAAAAAATATAATCTAATATAAATAATTGATATATAGTATATTATAACAAAATTATTGTTATGTCCAATGCGAAAACTACTGCTCTAGTATCATTGATTCAATCAATGGCGAAGTCTGAG
>CAJQRD010000013.1 GCA_905480605.1 uncultured Saprospiraceae bacterium
ATGTTCTAGGCTAGAGCTCATGGGAAAAAGCTTAAGAAAAAGTTCTTAAATATAATTTTTACCTTTATTCTAACTTCTGATTCTTAGGGGGGTCAGCTTGCGCCATTAAGGGGGTCAATGGTGCGCCATTATACAATAATACCCATCAAGTATTAGATATTCATTTATAAGTTCCTTAAAACTCTTTATTCTCTGTTTATTGAAGTGAATAAGGAGTAATTCTTCCTCTCCATCTTTAACTTCTCTAACCTCAACCTGGACTTCTTCCCATCCCAATCGTTTTACAGATTCAAATCTTCTATTTCCACTGATTACTTGATTACGAGAATCAATTATTAGAGGTTGTAATAATCCAACCTCTGAAATGCTTCCCATCAGTTCCTCAATAGAGGATAGGGTGTAGATTTCTTTGTTTTTAGGATGATGTTTGAGTGAGGATACTTTAACCTTCATAGGGTGAAGGTAGCGAAGAATTTTGTGGTATGCAAGTAATCAGTGAAAATCCAAATATTAAACTAACCTAGACACTTTTTTTAGGTATATATCTTCCGGAATAAGACCTTTTTCAAACAATGACTTCAACTCTAATAATTGATTTTCAAGGGAACCTTGATTATTGGACTTTTCATATTCCTTTTGATTTAACTCAAGGGAAAAAAGTTTTCTTCCTTCTTCATCAAGTTCAGATGAGGTAGTAGAAAAATATTGGTGGTAAACTCTTTCTGTTGAATGACCTGACATTGACATCATGACATGTGTAGGTATTTTATTTTCAATTCCTTCTCTTATAAAGGTTCTTCTCATAATATGGGATGATAGTACAGAATGAATCGGAACTCTTGTATCACTTTCATTTATTATTTTTCCTTCTACGTTAAACTTAGGTTTGGAAACTAATCTATTTAGTCCAACTATTTTACCAACCTCCTTTATCTGTTTATTCATCTTTTGGTTTGTGGGTAAGTTTCCAGAAGAAGACCTTGGAAAAATATAATCTGTTCGTTTTTTATTTTTAGAATATTTCTTCCAAATCTCAAAAGTCAATCTGTTAACAGGAACCTTTACTTGTTTTCCAGTTCTACTTTTTTCCATCCTAAAAACAAAATATCCTTTTGATCTATCCTCTGAGAATTGATAATTATCTAATCTTAAAGAAATAAGATCTCCAAACCTACATCCAACACCACAGCCAAAAACCAAAATGTCTTTATAAACTTCCAGATTAGTATAGGTGTTTGTTTTACCATTTTTTAATTCATCATAAAAAAACTGATTAGTATGTTTTTTATTACTCTTGTTTGAAAAATTAAATCCTTCAAATTGATATAGTTGTAAAACTTCTTCTCTTGTTAAATAAACTACTTCCTTTTCAAAATTATGATTGAAAGGTATAACGGATATTTTGTGATTGGTATATCCTTGTTTACTACACCAATTAACAAATGATACAAGTGATTTTAATCGTTTTCTTATTGTAGAAGGTTGATCACCTTTATCGGAATAAAATTTCAAAAATGATTTTTGATATTCTTCATCTATATTGGAAACTAATACATTGAAATTTAATGTCTTATTATAATACTGAGTGAATTCATTAATTCTTTTTATGGAGGTAAAAATACTTTTCTTGTATCCTTTTCTGAGGGTTATTTCATTTTCTATGTAATCACAATATTCATTAAGCAAGAAAATCAAGTCTAGATTCTCAAAAGTTTTTTTGACTTCTTTCCTTTTAAAACTCTTCAAATTGTTTTTAACTAATTCAATAACAGGTATTTGACCATTTAATTTGATTCTATCAATTATCTGATTTACTTCACTTAATTTTTGTTTTAAGAGAATGTTTTTTGAAATATGATTTTGATCAGTTTTTAATACTGGATCAGATTTTCTTCCTTGTTTCCAATTTTTATCCCAATCTTTAAATAAAACTGTTACATCAGAAGGGATTCGTAGTTTCTTCCCTTGAAAATAATAATTCAGATATATGGTAATTTTATCTGAAGGTTTATAATCCGTTTTTTTCTTAGTTAAATTGGGTGAAATATAAACACTCATAGTGTCTTAAAAGTACTAAAAAATACCCATATTTGGAACAAGATTTGGAACAAATTAGGATCTTAAAAAAATAAAACCCTGTAAATCAGTGACTTACAGGGTTAAAATGTGGTACCTCCAGGAATCGAACCAGGGACACATGGATTTTCAGTCCATTGCTCTACCAACTGAGCTAAGGTACCGGGAAAAAAGTCCAACTTAACTGGACCTATTTCATAGTTGGTTTACGTATTTCTTATTTCTGCGCTTCATTGTAAAGCGGCTGCAAATTTATATTCTTTTTTAATCTCAAAAAAGTATAATTAATTATTTTTTCAAACTTTATAATATTAACTTCACTTTTGATGCTAACCAGTTGGTTTAGAAGCTTCTAAACATATTTATTTTTTAATCTATTTAAGAGCTTTTTATGGAAATTCGCGATTTTATACCTTCTCCCATTGGTTTTTGGACAATTGAAGCCAATTCCGAAACTATAACTGCCATAAAATTTACTGCCGAAAAGCCTCTTTGGACACCTAATCCTTCAAAAATTACAAAACTCGCCACTCAACAACTGACACAATATTTTAACAACAATCTCGAAGAATTTGATTTACCATTAAATACACTTGGATATTCTCCATTCTATAAAAGTGTATGGAAGGCCGTTTCTGATATTCCTTTCGGTAAAACAGCTAGTTATTCAGATCTTGCCATTACCATTAACAATCCAAAGTCTGTGCGTGCCGTAGGGCTCGCCAATGGTAAAAACCCATTTCCGGTTGTTGTTCCGTGTCATAGAATAATTGGAAAGGACAAATCATTGACTGGTTATGCATCTGGATTGAAGGTTAAGAAATGGCTCTTAGAGCATGAAGGAACAATTGCAGTACAGAAGACTCTGTTTTAGTTTGGAAGAGCATCCTTTTTAAACTTAAGCTTTTTCTTAAACGTCCTCTTGCTCCTTAGCTCTAGCCTCTTGCTTCTGCTGAAGTACTCTCCTAATCCAATTAGGAATTATAATAGCACCTATAATCAGATATGGGTAATACGTTATCAGTCTCCACAAGAATGCGCCAAGTGATCCCAGTCCTGCAGAAATATAATCACTAAAAAATCCTGAAAACATAAACTCCATAACTCCTGAGCCTCCTGGTGTTGGACTAAACTGTGTGATAACGTACATTGTTTGTGACCGCGCATACAATAAGAACTGATCCATAAGTTCAAAATCCATTTCTACCAATGCCAATATGATGAAGTTAACGGCTAAAAACCTAGCAACCCAGGCACCTACCGTTGTCGAAATTGCTTTTAAATGAAAGCTTAAAGGCATCATTCTAATTTCCTTAGACGTAAGAACAACATCCTGACCTGTCTTTACCAAAGTCCTTTTGAACCTTCCTATCAAAGGTAATTTTGACAATCCAAAAAGTATTTTCTTAATAATCGTTGGTCTAAAAAGCCCCCACAACAATATAGAAGCATAGGCAGAGATAAAGAGCCACACCACCATATATATTATTCCATAATATTCAAACATACTTTGCATGTCTGGACGTATCAGTTGAGGTCCAAAAGTACCTAGCAATGCAATCATTGTTACAAGAAAGAAAAATGAGTCGATAATAACAGTATACATAACAATCGAAACAGCCTTTGCTGGTGAAATTTTCTCCTGTGATAAAAAGAAAACAGCAACGGCAGAACCTCCAATACTTGTCGGTGAAATAGCTGATGCAAACTCCCAAATGAAAATTAACTCTGCAGCATGTTTAAACCTAAAGGCCCCGTTTGATAAGACCATTAACCTAAGAGCATAAAAAATATGTCTCAACACATAAATCAAAACAGCTAATCCAAGAAAAAACCACAATCTTTGATTCCACTTGATCTGTGAAAACTCCTCCCAGTCAAATTGGCTCAATGCCATATATACAATAACGGCAATACCCAATAAAACAGGTAAAATAATCTTAGACATCTTTAATGATCCTAAGACTTTTTCATCTTTACTTATGTTGCTATTTCTACTCAATATGAGGTCTAACTGATTTTCATTCTTACAAAGTGCATAAATAATAACTTATATTGACTAAGTCACCCTAAAGTCTATCTATTTACTAACCAATTTAGCACCAATATGTTTTATTATGCCCTAAACCTCTAATCTGCTTGAATTATTAATAGTTATTTGACAATTTTTATAAAAATAGCCAAGCATTAAAACCAAATAGTCCCTAATTTCGTTCTTCTTTAAAAATTGATACAAATGGAGACCAAGACTACAAGTCCAATAATGTTATATTCTGAGCAAACGCCGAATCCAGAATCGCTAAAGTTTGTTACCAACCGTATGCTCTACAGAGGTACTGCCGATTTTCGTACGGATGAGCTTGCTAAAGAATGGTCACCATTAGCTACTGCCTTATTTGATATGCCATTTGTTGAAGGAGTCTACATCTGCAATAATTTCGTTACCATTACAAAAGGTATCAATTACCAATGGGAAGATATTATGTTAAATGCTAAAGAATTCATCAAAAAATATGTTGAAGATGCTAAGCTTGTTATAAAAGACGGATATGAAGCGGCAATGGCAACAATGGAAGCAGAAAATGTTGATGCAATTCAATATGAAGGTGAAGAAGCAGAAATCGTACAGAAGATCAAAGAACTTATTGACAAATATGTTAAACCAGCTGTTGAAATGGATGGTGGTAACATCGAGTTCAAATCATTTGACAAAGGCGTGGTTGGTGTAGTTTTACAAGGATCATGCAGCGGCTGTCCGTCCTCTACCGTGACGCTTAAGTCTGGAATAGAAGGCATGTTAAAAAGAATGGTTCCAGAAGTTACTGAAGTGGTTGCTGAAATGGGCTAGCCCATGACCACAGAAAAACTACTTTCGCTTAAGGAAGACCTTACCAAACTTTGTGCGGAGGTTTCAGTATTTGTTCGAGAAGAAATTGATAAAGTTTCTCATTCCGATATTGAAACAAAGGACCTCAACAGTCTAGTCAGTTATGTAGATAAAGAAGCAGAAAGGAAGATCGTTACTGCTTTAAAAACATGGACTCCACAAGCTGGGTTTATAACAGAGGAAGATACGGTTACTCAAGAAGACAAACCATTAATTTGGATTATAGACCCCTTGGATGGCACCACAAATTATTTACATAATATCCCTCATTTCTCAATTTCAATTGCTCTAATGGGTCAAGGAAAGGTTATCCTTGGCATTGTCTATGAAGTTGTTCTTGACAGAGCGTTTACGGCCATCAAGGGTCTTGGCGCATGGGAGAACGATAAACCCGTTTTAGTTAAGCCAACAAAGAATTTAATTGAAGCTATTGTTGTAACTGGGTTTCCTTATAATCGAAATCAAGACATTGATAAAAACTTAGCAATCTTAAAGTTTTGCATTCTAAATTGTCGTGGCTTAAGACGACTTGGGTCTGCAGCATTAGACCTTGTCTATGTGGCTACTGGCAAGATTGACATTTACTACGAAAACTCTCTTAACATCTGGGACATTGCCGCTGGAGCTTTGATTGTACAGGAAGCTGGTGGTCAAGTGTCTGGGTTCAACAATACAGATCATCTTAAGTCAGGAAGTATAATTGCTTCCAACAAAAACTTACACGCTCCAATTTCTTCTGTAATTAACAATTGTCTTAATTAAAGCTCGTTTCATCGATAAGAACTTAGGCTGTCTCTATTATTGCACGTATTGTCCTCGATATTGGTTATTTTGGTCTTTCATGAATTTTAGCGAAAACATAAAAATTGCTTTACGATCTATAAAGTCTAATCTTTTAAGGGCCATTCTAACTTTACTTATAATCGCAGTAGGCATAACATGCTTGGTTGGTATCCTTACAGCAATTGATACTGTTCTACTGTCTATGAGTGATAGCTTTAGTCGAATGGGCGCAAATTCATTTTATATCAGCCCAAGTAGGGGGTCTAACAACAATGGAAAAACCATCAAGCCTGGAGACCCAATAGTTTTTAGACAAGCTATGGACTTCAAAGAAAACTTTGACTTTCCTGGAACCAAAATAGCTGTCAACACTTTTTGTAAATGGAATTCTTCACTAAAATATAAAGACGAAAAAACAAACCCCAATATACGCCTTATAGGTATAGACGAAAACTACCTTTCTGCCTCAGCATATGAATTAGAAGTCGGTCGTAACTTTTCAAAGACAGAAATAGAAAACGGTACCCATCAAATTATTATCGGACATGAACTTGTCAAACTATTGTTTAAGGACAAAATAGATGACGCTTTACATAAAGTAATCAGTGTAGGAAATACGCGCTACAAGGTCATTGGTGTCCTTAAAAGCAAAGGATCAACCATAACTGCATCAAATGATCGGCGCGTTTTTATTCCTCTTTTAAATGCCAAAAGATATTACGGATATGCTGATCGAAACTATTCTATCATGGCATCCATTACCGATGCTACGAAAATTGAAGACGCAATATCTGGTGCCATCGGTAAAATGAGAAACATACGAAAATTAAAGGCCAAAGAGGGAAACGATTTTAGGATAAGGAAAAGCGATGGTATTTTGCAGACATTAAAAGACATAACAACAGAATTGCGTATCAGTACAATTGCTATTGCACTTATGACCCTACTTGGTGCAGCCATCGGCTTAATGAATATCATGCTGGTTTCTGTTACAGAAAGAACCAGAGAAATAGGTGTTCGAAAAGCACTTGGAGCCACTAGAAGTAACATCCTATATCAATTTTTAATCGAGGCTATTGTTATTACGCTTCTCGGTGGATTACTTGGAATCATCTTTGGAATAGGTATTGGTGGAATTATCGCTGCCGTTGTTGATGGCCGATTTATCATACCATTCAACTGGATGGCTTTGGCTATTGCTGTATGTTTTATAGTGGGTGTTGTCTCTGGATTATACCCAGCTATCAAAGCCTCAAGACTAGATCCAATAGAAGCATTACGTTACCAATAGTTTTTAACAAAACGAAAGTAGAGCAGAAATTGCGGCCTTACCTCTACCCCAAAAAAACAGATTATATATAACTTATTGGTTTGCTTCAACAATTGTAGCACTATTACTAGGCGATACCTTTATCACCCTAAAGTCATAGCCAAAGTTATTTCGATACGCTTCCCTCAGTTCTACCATTTGTTTTTGTGAAAGTTCCTTCGTCATTAAAGCAATAACATTTCCACCAAAACCACCTCCCATCATTCTAGCACCCAAAACCTGTTCGTGTAATTGCAGTTTGCCAGCTAAAAAATCTAACTGCTCACAACTCACCTCGTAGTCACCTGTTAGCGAAGCGTGAGACATGTTCATCAATTGTCCCAACAATCTAGCGTCTTGGTTTTTTATTGAAAATACTGCCTCTTCAACCCGCTTAATTTCATTTAAAACGTGCCTGATTCTTTTGTAATAAAAAGGGTGGCTTTCTTTTATGAATTTAATTTGTTCTAGGTTTGTATTTCGAAAAGTCTGATCTGCCCCATACTCTTTCCTAACTAATTTTAACGCATGCTCTACCTGTGTGCGTCTTATGTTGTACTCTGTGTCAACTAACGTGTGCTTAACATTCGTATCAAACAATATAAAAAAATGATCTTCAAGATTAAGGGCGATATAGCTATACTCTTTTGTCTCGCAGTCCAATAGAACAGCATATCCTCTTTTCCCAACCAATATAGATGTTTGATCCATGTTACCCCCTTTTAGACCAATACCGTGTTCAATTTCAGCTGCCAGTTCTATCATTTCGTCTATTGAAAGACTCAAGTTGAATTTTTGATCTAACAACAGAAGTAGGCCACAACACAATGCTGAGGAGGATGAAACACCTCCACCAATTGGAATGTCGCTTCCAAAGGCAATATCAACTCCGATCACTTTAAGGCCCCTTCGGTCTAGTAACTTAATAAGTTCATTAAAGTACTTACACCATTCCTTTGCATAGTTAAGTTTTCCTTCCTTAATAATATAGGTTTCATCATAATCTACAGAATGAAAATTAATGTCTTTGGTATTGTTAGAACGCAAGCAAAAATACATAGACTGCTCAATAGCAAACGGTAAAACCAGTCCTCCACAATAATCAACATGTTCACCAATAATATTTGCCCGTCCTGGTGATCTTACAATACACTCTGGCTCGCCAAATAGATCGGTAAATTTATTAATGACTTGTTTTTTCTTTTCGCTCATGCAAGTAGTAGCCGTTTGGATCAAATTTGTTTCTCTTGAACGAGAATTTTAAAAAAGGAAAGCATTAAACATGTGCCTCTAACAATTCAATTGTAGATTGGTCACCTTGCTTCTTAGCGTGATCTAAAGCTGATTTCCCCTTATCATCCTTTAAGCTAGGGTCAGCTCCCCTCTCTAAAAGTACTTGCATTACAGCCACTTGACCAAAAGAAGCACAATAAATTATAGCTGTCGCTTGACTGTGGTTTTTAATATTAATATCTGCTCCGTGCTCAATCAACAATTCCACAACCTCAATATAACCTTTAAAACAACAACCCATTAGTGCTGTGTTTCCTGCAGCATCTTGGGCATTCACTTCTGCCCCATTGTCCAACAACAACTGAACAACATCCGTCAAGTTATAGTATGCCGCCAACACTAGTGGTGTAAAACCACGAGCGTCTCTTTCGCTAACAAGGCTGGGCTTATTTTGGATTTGTGCTTTTACACTTTCAATATCTCCTGATCGAATAGATTCAAATAACATCGCTGATTTATTAATGAGTAACAAATTTATCATAACTTTAAATAATATCTCTAATCCTCGTGGTATTTTTACTAGTACACAACCTCACTAGCAGCCCTTAACGTACCGTTAGAATAAAAAGAACTGGTAAAGAAGACAAAAAAACAGAGTTTGTAAAATAAATAAACAATATTTTTTTAATGGTGAACCTACTATAAGTACGATTTAAGACTTATGGCCCTAAATTACTTCAAGCATTCAAAAGTCAATGAAAGAAAAAGAACCTGAATCCTAGAAGGAGTTAACATCCAAGACTAATCTTTTATTTCTGTCGTTCAGATATCCAGTAATGTACACTTAACAATCATAAACAGAATAAAATTTGGATATTCAGGCCTTTTTTCAACAAGGGACCCCTCTCTGGCAGAGCTTATTTGCCTTTACTTAAAATAAAACACCTTCTCAAGATATGCTTTAACCGCCAAGGCACTTGCTTCGAAGTGAGGCTGGGGCAAGTTGTAAGGATCACACCAAAGCCACATTTCACACTTATGTGGTTCCATAACTTCTACTTGACCTTCAAATCTATCAACAAATAAGTTTATAGAGACCGCATGTACCTTTTCTGTTTTAAAAGTCTCTAGGTTATTGACCACACTGTATACTTTCGGATTAAATATATACAAGCCCGTCTCTTCTTTCACTTCCTTAATGGCCGCTTCTTCAAAACTTTCACCCAATTCTAAGTGTCCTCCTGGAATCGAATAAAATGGAGAGTGACTCCCTTTTCTTTTTCCAACTAGAATTTTTCCTTCACCGTTTTTAATCAACACACCTACGCCTACCTTTGGTCGTTTTTGCATTTTTTTATTTTAAATATATAGGTTTATTCTGAAAAGGGATCGCTCCATTTTTCATTTTCATAAACATCATTTCCACTAAGTGTTTTTAGAAACGCAATCACTGCAAGTTTTTCTCCTTCAGTCATATTCAGCTGTTGTCCTCCGCCTCTACATAATCTTCCGTCTAAATTATTATTACCTCTAGTTTCAATACTATTGTAATGGTCTAGCACCGCCTCTAAGCTTTCAAAGTCTCCATTGTGCATCAGTTGACCATTCAGCTCACCAGCTGGATTAAACAGATCTCTTAAAGTTGGCGATCTCGTTATTGTTAAATCTGTTGTGCCGTCAGCGGCCAAAACAACACCATTGTTTTCAGAATTAGGTGAAATGTCAAATTCATTTGCTCTGTGACAACCTTGACAACCTAAACCCCTCCAATTCTAATACCCGATTGACCTTGAAACATTGCGCTTTCCGAGAACAATTTTTTGCCTTGATTTTCTAATACTGTAAAGTTTGGAAATTGCTGGTTGCTATTATTCACCAATGCACGCCCTTCGTCATACTTGCTATCATATGATTGAATGCTTCTGACAAATTGTGCTAAAGCTTCTTGCATTCTATTTTCAGAAATTAATTCATCCCCAAAAGCGTTTGTAAACAGCTGTCTATAATACAATTCATTATACAACTTTACTGTCAAATCATTTATTCCTGGGTTACCACCTGTACCACTAAACCCCATCTCGATATGGTCCCGAATTGGCATTGTCGTTTGTTGTTCTAGGTTATCTGCTCGCTCATCCCAAAAGAATTTTCTCTCATCTGAAAACCTTGCATTTACCAAGCGCATAGAGTGTCTTCCCGTCTCTCCATTTACACCCTCACTTAATCTTCTATTATCGCCAAAGGCCAATTCTTGTTTATGACAAGAAGCACATGAAACGGAGTTGTCAACAGAAAGCTTTTTATCATAAAATAATACTCTTCCCAATGTTGCACCAGCATCTGTTATTTCATTTCCCCTTGTATTGTCTTTATCAATATAATTCGGTGTAGCTTGATTCGAATAATCATAACCAAACTCTAGGCCGGGAATTGCGTTAATACCAAGTTGTTGCTGCCCTTCGTCATCTGTATTCGTATCCATTGTATGAGTTGTATCAACACCTAGTTCTTCCGTGTGGTCGGTCTGCTCTAAATCTGTTTGACAAGACGTAACCAATAAAACCATGGCGATACTGAATATATAGTGTTTGCTTATCATAATAATGCTTTTAAGTTTAAAGACAATTATTGCTTACACTATGTAAAGAGCTCCACTTTCCGTTTGTACTTATAATTCTATCGTTTTTTTAAATTCCGCAACATTATATCCTTTAGATACTGCTGTTTTATAGGACTCGCTTCCTCTATTTAACAATGGATTGGTATGGTTCAAGTGTATAAAGTGAATTTTTTGGCGCTCTTTAACAGGAAGGCTATCAAATAGGTTCATGGTTTCAATAACAAACGGATGTGGTATTTCGGAAATATCCCTGTTGTTTATTTCTTGTGCATCATAAAACGTTGCATCTAAAAAAGCAATATCAACATTCGCAACCTCCTCAACAATAGACCTCCTCCATTTATTCCACTTGTCAATGTCTGGAATAAACAAAATGGTCTTAGTTGGACCAAATATTTTAAATCCTACTGTTTCAGAGTATTCGTCCCTATGAGGAACCAAAATTGGTTGAATAGACAAGTTTTTAGAAATCGATACACGCGTATCATTCTGCAATTCTTTTAAATCAATGTTTCCAAGTGAAACCAATTGATCCCAAGGACCATTTTTTTCAAGAAAGTTTTTCATTGTTGGCATAACGTGAACGGGAACGTTTTTGCCTCCCAATGATTCTCTACCCAAGTACATCAATCCTGTATAATGACCAATGTGAGCATGAGTGATAAAAATACCATTTGGTTCTTCTGAATGTTGAAAATCAAAACTTTTGTTTAGTATTTTCATTTGTTCTGGCAAATCCGGGCTTGCCTCAATTAAAAATGTCTTTTGCTCTTCATAATCCACAAGCCCTAATGAAACAACTTTCCGTCTTGCGTCTGGATTGTCAAATAGGTCAACACAACAATTTTTCTTACATCCTATATGTGGTGAGCCACCATCTTGAACTGTTCCCAAAACAATTACTGACGTCGAATCTATTAAAGCCGGACCCGTTTCTTCTACAATTTGAGAACAAGACAAAAGCCCAACCAACATAACACTATATAACTTCTTCATTTATATTTTTAAGTCAACGTTAAGATAAAATTTATAATATAAATTTCATCACTTATTTAACTGTTTACATTGTCATAAATTATCATTTTCTTTACACCCATGAATGTTGCAGTTATCGGAGGTGGTGCGGGAGGTTTTTTTGCTGCTATAAACGTTAAAGAAAATTACCCTAATGCTCAGGTTACAATTTTTGAAAAAACCAAAAAGGTACTTTCAAAGGTCAAAGTATCGGGTGGCGGAAGATGTAATGTAACCAATGCTTGTTTATCTATTTCAAAACTATGTGATGCTTACCCCCGTGGAGGAAAGAAGCTAAAAAAACCATTCAAAGATTTTTATACGAAGGATTGTATAGAATGGTTCGAGTCTCGTGGTGTGCCGCTTGTTGTGCAAGAAGACAACCATGTTTTTCCACAATCACAAGATTCACAAAGCATCATTGATTGTTTTTTAAGTGCGTGCTCGAAGTTCAAAATAAACATAGAGCTTGGTTCCGCTATTGAAAAAATAGAACCCACTGGCAACAAATATCAATTGCATTTCCGTAAAAGTAATACAGCTTCTGAGTTATTCCACAAAGTAATTATTGCAACTGGTGGGTCACCTAAACGAGAAGGTTTAAAATGGTTGGAAGACATGGGCCATAAAATCGAAGAGCCTGTTCCTTCTCTGTTTACTTTCAACATGCCCAATGAAAACATAACCAAGCTTATGGGAGTCGTTGTTGAAAAAACATTAGTTTCTGTTCAGGGTACCAAGTTAAAATCAGATGGCCCTCTACTGATCACCCACTGGGGGATGAGTGCTCCAGCAATAATAGTTTTGTCTGCTTTTGGCGCACGGGTTCTGCATGATCTAAATTATGAATTTAAAACGCAAGTCAACTGGGTCAACGAAGTCAATAATGAAGTTGTAAAAGGAAACCTATTGGCAATAATTGACAATCATGCACAAAAACAATTGAGCAATTTCAGACCTTATGATTTACCTGATCGTTTGTGGCAATACCTCTTAACCAAAAGTGAAATAGCTCTAGATAAAAAGTGGTCTGAGTTGGGTAAGAAAGGTATCAATAAGTTGGTTACTTTATTAACCAACGACGTTTATGATGTAAAAGGTAAAACCACATTCAAAGAAGAATTTGTGACTTGCGGGGGTGTAAGTTTAGATAGTATTGATATGAAAACAATGCAAAGCAAGGTGTGCAAAAACATTTACTTCACAGGTGAGGTCATGGATATTGATGGTATTACTGGAGGTTATAATTTTCAAGCAGCCTGGACTACAGCATTTATTGCTGCTAAATTAAAATAGTCGTTTGTTATGAGCAAGATTCAAGAGAAGTTATTCAAAGAAATAAAAGATGACTCTCTGTTTGAGAAATCATTAAGTTATAGTAAGGAATACATTGCTAAGATTTTTGATCGAGATGTTTATCCTTCTGACCAAGCGATCAAAGATCTTGATGTTTTTGATTCAGCTCTACCGGTTGATGGGCTTGATGGGCATCATTTGATTGAACACCTCAACACATTCGGTTCCCCAGCCACAAACGCTCAGTTAGGTGGTAGGTACTTTGGTTTTGTAAATGGCAGTGCTGTTCCTGCGGGTATCGCTGCCAAACAATTGGCTACGACTTGGGATCAAAACAGTGGTCTACAAATTATATCTCCAATCTGTGCCAAGTTAGAATCCGTTGTCGAAAAGTGGATTAATAAACTCTTTGACCTTGATGATAAGTGTGTCTCGGGTTTTGTAACAGGTACTTCTGCTGCTAACTTTTGTAGCCTTGCCGCAGCGAGATATCGAATATTAAAAAACCAAGGTTGGGATGTCAATAAGAAAGGTCTTTGGAATGCTCCAAGAGTCAGAATTGTTGCTGGCAAGCAGGCCCACTCCTCCGTTCTAAAAGCAGTTAATATGAATGGCTTTGGGCAAGAATCTATTGAATGGGTCGATGTTGATCATCAGGGTAGAATGCTTGTTGACTCCTTACCAGCGCTAGATAACACATGCCTCGTTTTATTACAGGCTGGCAATGTCAACAGTGGCGCATTCGATGATTTCGATAATATTTGTACCCTAGCGAACAACGCTGGTTCCTGGGTACATATTGATGGTGCTTTTGGACTTTGGGCTCAGTGTTCATCTTCATTAAAACACTGGACTAACGGTATCGCAAAAGCGGATTCACTAGCAGTAGATGGTCACAAGACATTAAACACCCCTTATGACTGTGGTATTGTAATTTGTAAAGACAAAGATGCGCTAAGTTCTGCCATGCATATGTCTGCCTCATATATCATGCAGAATCAAGAACGGGATGGAATGTATTATACGGCTGATATGTCTAGGCGTTCCAGAGTGATTGAATTGTGGGCAACAATTTGCAGCCTAGGTATTCATGGAATAGATGAAATGGTAACCAGCATGCATGAAAAAGCAAATCTGTTTGCTGATCTTCTTAGCAGTGCTGATGGGTTTACCGTTCTCAATGAAATAGACTTTAATCAGATTGTTGTCTGTTGCAATTCAGATGAATTAACAAGTCAGGTTATGCAACACATACAACAAAGTGGCGATTGTTGGGTTGGTCATGCAATGTGGAAAAACAAAAGAGTTATTCGAATTAGTATTTGTTCTTGGGCTACAACAAAAGACGATATAAATCGGTCGTTCAATGCTTTTAAAACGGCTCTTGAACATTGTACCACTTCTTAATGTCCTCATAAACAACTTCTGGGCTTAAACTTGTGTCATTGATGATATCTTTAACCGTCATTTTTTTTACCTCAATTAAATACTCAACAATTAATCTGGACTTTAAATAAAATCTAGGACTATAGTTTCCATATGTTGTTTTCAGCCATACACCATTAGAGTTTTCTATGCTCACCATTAAATCAAGAATAGATTGGTGTTGTTCTTTGCGTTTTGGAGCATAAGAAATATACTCCGAATAGCCTTCATTGATCCATGACTGTGTTTTCATAAACCCTAAGGTCGAATACTCAGGATACATTTGGCTGTGTACACATTCGTGAGTAATTACTTGGACAAGGTTTAGTTTTTCTAAATCACCATACCCCTTAATAAGCCAGCCAGACTTAAAGTCTGGTTCGGCGTTATAAATATGAGAATCAAACTTTGAAGATGCCATGTTTTTCATACCCAAAAACTCTATGACTTTTGAATAAGAAGTAGCCTTCACAAAAAACAACTTAAACTTCTGGTCAGGGCTATAGAATTCACTTCTTTTCAAATTCAACAGAACTGAATCTAATGTGTTTTTAACAAAAGTGTTTTCTTGAATTTTGGAATTGGAATAGATGTCAAACTGTTGATAAGAATGTGTTTTCTTTATATACAATTGCGGAAACTGAACAGATGCAAAAGCTAATAAAAATAAAGCGACACAAACAATAACAGCGTTGGTGATTACTTTCTTTTTCATTTATTAAAATGATTAATCACTAAAAATAAAAAAACCAAAACCCCCTGGGTCTCTTACAATTATATTATCTACTATACCCTCTGGATTAAAGTGAGATATTTCCTCTGTTATTGTAATGCCAGTTTTTCTAATTCCTTCAATAATTGAAATGTTTTGGGTGCCGTTAAAATATGTCAAGGATGGATTGAAAAACAAATGTGGACAAGCCATTGGCTTCATCAAACTAATCGAGTCTCCTGATGTATTAGAAAGCGCAACCCAACCTTGTTCTACATCTCCCATTGTTACTTCAAAGCCCAATGCTTTCCAAACCTTAAGGGACTTTTCCATATCTGGGGTTTCCAAACTTACTCCAGCAAAACTTCCTAAAAGTGATGGCTCGTTTTTGGATGATTCATACTTGGGTTTTTTACTCTGGTCAACTAAAGTAATACGCATTCCGCTAGGTTCACTAAATACGTTTTTTGATGCCCCGTAAAATTTATTCTCCTTTTGCAATTCATTAATAATAGCCTCCTTGTTTTGAACATATAATTTTACTCCCGCCCTCGTAGTTCGTTCACTGTTAATTAAGACTACAACTGACCCATCTGATACAACTGCATTTTCATCTTCCTGAAGAACCTGAAAGTTTAGTTTTATATAAAATTCGATACTTTCCAATAAGTTTGGTGTTGGCGTTTCAACTATCATTGTTAATGTTTATTTCTTATCTAAATCACTTAAATATAAACACTTTAATACATTTTTACACATTGACTAAAAAAAGCCGACACTTTCGTGCCAGCTTTTTTCGCGACTAAGCTGTACTAAACCATCAACTAGTTTAAAGTAATTAAATAACAAATTTTATATTCTTAAGTTACTTATTTATACTTCTAATTTGCTGCAGAGCCATTTACATCTCCTATCTTAATTGCTTTTACCCTTAAAGATTGTAAAGGAAATTCTGATTTTGCAAAGTTTAACCCTTTTGAAACATCTGCTTCATTTATAAAAATCCAAGACGGAGAAAATGGCAATGAAGGAACAATGCCTAGAATTAGTTTTCTCATAGTCAATATATCAACAGCCGTTACTCTGCCATCATTGGTAAGGTCAGCTGCCAAAATATTGCATTCATTTGTAAAAGGAGTTATTCCCAAAATGTGTCTTTGTGTAATAACCATATCTAAGGTTGACACACCATTTAGTGGATCATCATTTCCAACGATATCAAGCATAATTTTAGATGTTGATTCAAGATCATTGTTCTCTGCGATACAATTCAAAAATCCAAGAAGGTTATTATTAATTGAGGAGCAGTTAGATAAATCTAAAGTATATCCGTTTTGATTTGTTGTAACATTCACCTCTTGCACTGACGTTGTTGTACCATGGCATGTTTCAATGTCTAAGATACTTACTGATCCACTTTCTAGTGTAGTAATTTTTAATACTTGAACAAAGGACGCCGTTTCTGAACTACACCAATCTATTGCAGTCCACGTTCTTACCACTTTATATGGTGCATTAACATTAGCCTGAATAATCTGATCCGCATGAGCTATAGCTATTGAAGAACCACCAAAAAGTAAATCGTATGGTTCTGGTCTACTAAGAGAAATGTTTGGATCCAAGTCACCTGGCGCACCAACTGCTAATTCGTATGTTGCTGCAGGCCATATTACGTCCGAAAGTTCTGCCTCGTTTACTGTTATTTCTTGAATACAGAAAGCCGTATTTGTTGTGTTGTTTTCAGTAGCAACATACTTTAATGTAATGGTTTGACCATCACAGTTTGAGTCTATGACTGTTACTTGTTTATCTACCGTGTGTTGTCCACTGACAGAATTTACCACTGCGTCACCATAAGATTCATAATCTTGATCTAGGTTAAATAAGTCTACTGTTAGGTCGGCAGGGCACTGTATAGTAACCTGGGCTTTTGAAGGATTCAAAAAGGCGAATAATGCTAATATTGAGAGTATGGTTGTTTTCATAATTACCAATTTGTTTTATAATAACTTAAGGCTATATTCCTTTAAAACTGCCGACTTTTGTGTCGTTTCATTATTAAGACGGCACAACATTACGATTCGTTGCAGTAAATATTTACAAAATGACAAATACCTTATGGTTTTATTGAAGAATTCTGGGTAACGTCCAGTAAATAGGTGCATTTTCAAAAAGACCTGTCGCTATTCTGTAGCTTGTTTTAGATTAATATTCTTTTTTTATTCATGTTCCTCGTTACTTTAGGCTCACCAAAGGTGTTAAGTTCTCTATTTTATTTGTCAAAAAATAACGTTACACATGCAGGGCAAGCAATAGTTGTTTGGGTAAAAGTAAATACTTGGAATTTAAAGAGAAAGTCTAGTATAGAGATTGGTTTTCTTATTGTCCTGGTCTTTCATTGGTTTTAAAGAAAAGCGCTTCTCTTTAACAATGCGAAACAAAACATAGGTGCGCCGCACATTTCTTTAGCGTAAAGGTAAGCAACTTGCTGTACTAACTCTATGTCTCTACTCCGTAGCTTTGTTTTTTATTCTGTATGTTCTGTTTACATATTACTCCTCTGGAGCTTTTTCTATTTCAAGATCTGTTCGCCTTTGCTTACATCGAAGATCACTACACGAACTAAAGAAAAAAGGCCAACACAATTGCGTTGGCCTCTATTATAAACATTTTATTATTTTGTAATTACTCTTTCGTAAAAACGCTAGTTAAGTAACTTCTATTCATTGCTGCAATATTATCCATAGGAATTTCCTTAGGACACTCAACGCCACATGCACCAACATTTGAACACTTACCAAACCCCTCTTTGTCCATTTGTTTGATCATGTTTTTCACCCGTGTATTGTGCTCAATTTTTCCCTGAGGTAGCTTTTCTAAATGGTTAATTTTTGCAGAAGTAAACAACATTGCAGAACCGTTTGGACAAGCTGCAACACATGCACCACAGCCAATACAAGCCGCAGAATCAAATGCATCTGATGCGTCGTCTCTATTAACTGGTATTGCATTACCATCAACAGCTTGACCCGTATTTACGGATATATAGCCTCCTGCTTGAATGATATTGTCAAATGAAGATCTGTCAACAACCAAATCCTTTATAACAGGAAATGATGTTGCTCTAAAGGGTTCGATTGTAATTGTATCACCAGACTTGTACGCGCGCATATGCAGTTGGCAAGTCGTAGTTCCCGCTTGAGGACCGTGAGGTCTTCCATTAATTACCATACTACAGGAGCCACAAATACCTTCTCTACAATCGTGCTCAAATGCTACTGGCTCTTTTTTCTCTGAAACAATTTTTTCATTTAAAACATCTAACATTTCTAAAAATGACATATGCTCTTCCGCTTGGATTTTGTGAAATTCAAACTTCCCTTCAGCCTTGTTATTTTTTTGTCTCCAAACCTTTAATGTTAACTGCATAACGCTTCTTTTATATTTTTGTCTTACGACTTAAATTCAATTTTGATAATAGTTGTTGTTATAATACTATTTATAACTTCTTGTTTTCAATTCTACATTTTCAAACTTCAATTCTTCCTTATGGACTTGTGGTTTGCCATTTTCTAACCACTCCCAAGCCGCTACATAAGTGTATTCTTCATCGTTTCTTTCAGCTTCTCCATCACTTGATACATACTCTTCCCTGAAGTGTCCTCCGCAAGATTCGTTTCTATCCAAAGCATCTCTCATCATAACTTCACCCATTTCAAGGAAGTCAGCTACTCGCGTTGCTTTTTCCAGCTCAGGGTTAAATTCTTCAACTACACCTGGAACAAAAACATCTTTTTTGAACTCTTCCCTCAAATCTTGAATCATCTTGATTCCCTTTTGAAGTCCTTCTGCATTTCTTGACATACCACAATACTCCCACATGATTTTTCCCAACTTCCTGTGGAAACTTTCAACAGATTGATTACCATTTGTATCGATTAAGTGATCAAGCCTTGCTCTTGTTTCTTTTTCAGCAGTAATAAATTCTGGTGATTCATTACTGATCTGTGGTGTTCTTATTTCATTAGATAAGAACTGACCTATAGTATATGGAATTACAAAATAACCATCAGCCAACCCTTGCATTAAAGCAGAGGCTCCCAAACGGTTAGCACCATGATCTGAGAAATTTGCCTCTCCTAGTGCAAACAATCCTGGTATGTTTGTTTCCAAATTATAATCAACCCAAAGTCCACCCATTGTATAGTGAACTGCTGGATAAATTTTCATTGGGCTTTTATACGGGTTCTCTCCTGTAATTTTTTCATACATCTGGAATAGGTTTCCATATTTCTGAGAAACGACTTCTTCTCCCAATTCTTTTATTTGTGCACTACTTGGATTGCTAATACCTTTTGTATGTGCTGTAGATTTTCCATAACGTTCTATAGCTGCGGCAAAATCTAAATATACGCCCAGGCCGGTTTTCACAACGCCTTTTCCTTCATCTGTTGCTGTCTTAGCAGCTCTTGATGCAACATCTCTTGGCACCAGGTTTCCAAACGCTGGGTATCGTCTTTCCAGATAATAGTCTCTGTCCTCTTCTTTTAATTCTTGTGCTGTTTTTTGACCTTGTTGAATGGCTTTTGCATCATCAAGTTTATTAGGAACCCAAACGCGCCCATCGTTTCTCAACGACTCTGACATCAAAGTCAACTTCGATTGATATTCTCCAGAAACAGGAATACAGGTCGGGTGAATTTGTGTATAACAAGGGTTCGCCATCAAAGCTCCTTTCTTAACTGCTCTCCATGCTGCACTTACATTAGAGCCCATTGCATTTGTAGACAAGTAAAATACATTTCCATATCCTCCTGTCGCTAAAACCACACAGTGTGCCGCGTGTTTTTCCAACTTACCCGTCAATAAGTTTCTTGTTATAATCCCTCTTGCTTTTCCATCAACTATTACAACATCCAACATTTCATGCCGGTTGTGCATCTTTACTTTTCCTAAAGCAATCTGTCTTGACAAACCTGAATATGCACCAATAAGTAACTGTTGTCCTGTTTGACCTCTTGCATAAAAGGTTCTTGACACTTGAACGCCACCAAAAGATCTATTTGCCAACAAGCCTCCATATTCTCTTGCAAATGGTACACCTTGCGCCACAGCTTGATCAATAATCTCTGTACTACATTCTGCCAATCTATGTACATTAGACTCTCTTGATCTGTAGTCTCCACCCTTTATTGTATCGTAAAATAACCGGTAAATACTATCGCCATCATTTTGATAGTTTTTGGCCGCATTTATACCACCTTGAGCTGCAATGCTATGCGCTCTTCTTGGACTATCATGAAAGGTAAATGCCTTTACGTTATAGCCCAACTCTCCTAATGTTGATGCCGCTGATGCACCAGCCAAACCGGTTCCAACAACAATAACATCAAGTCTTCTTTTGTTATTTGGTGCTACAAGGTTCATTGAACCTCTATATTTTGTCCACTTCTCTGCCAATGAACCTTCAGGAGTTTTAGAATCTAATTTCATATCTGTCTGAGTTATATCGCTTGGTTGAGCTTGATTTAATAATTAGATAATTTAGAAAAATACATTATCAATGGAATAACGGCATATGCCAATGAAATACCTACTGAAAATAATATTCCTATAATGTTTATAATTGGCGTATACTTTTTGTGTTGTAAACCCAATGAAGTAAATGCACTTTGAAATCCATGAATCAAATGCAATCCTAAAGCCACCAAACCTACTAAGTAGATTATTACGATCCATATGTTTTCGAACGCCACAGCAACTCTCTTGAATACATCCTTAACCTGATAATCTACACCTGGATAAGTAATCATTTCTAATGTGTCTGTAAATTTTACTTTATACCAAAAATCACCCATGTGTACACACAAAAAGAAAAGTATAAACGTGCCCAGTAATGCCATATTCTTGGAGATCCAAGATCCATTCGCATTTGTGTTCACAGCATATTTTGAACCTTTTGCCTTTTTGTTTTGCAGGGCAATCAAAATACCCTGTATAGCATGAAGTAAGATTCCTGCATACAATCCTATTGAAATAACCTTTATCAATGGATTCGTTGACATGAAATGAGCATATATGTTAAATGATTTGCCATTATCAGAAATTAACAATTGAAGGTTTCCAAGTAAATGGACTATCAAAAAAGAAATTAAAAAAAGCCCCGTAAGACTCATTACCAGCTTCTTTCCAATACTTGATGTTAGAAATTCAGTGATCCAACGCATTTGATTAATTAGTTTTCATTGTAAAATCAATTGTAATCTATGTACAACTCATTGCTTAGCAAAGTTAAAGTTTCATCCTTATTCTTTAACCCCACATCGGTATTTAGACTTAATCTAATTACCCGAGAACAGTTTTTTTACTGTTTTTTGGCATTAAAGCTAGTTTCTAATTGGTTAAACCGATACCTTTGTACTTTATGAGTAAAGAAATACCCAATTCTCTGGAGCAATTATTAGAAAAATTTCCAGAAATTCAGCCTCCAATTACAATATCTGAAGATTCAGTAGTTACTTTCAGTTCAAAAAACAAGCCGATTTCTCTTGATTTGATTCAAGAATATTTTGTGATTTGGGATAGTTTTGATGAATTCACTGAAATTGTACCTTGTTTTCAGCTAAATGTTCCCAATGACTATTATGGTTTGGTATATTGGAAAGGATCTTTACTCAGTTATGAATATATTTTATTAATACTTTCAAAAGACGGTACCCTCATCTCAAAAAAGGTCATTGCAGGTACCATAAGTAATGGCCAAACTATCAAAAAATCTGTAGCTACTATAGACGAAAATTTAAGTATCTACACAATGGTTGGAGAGCAAGATGTCTCAGATCTAAGTTATAACCCTACTCACAGTTCAGCTTATAAGTTTGAAATAGAAGTAGATGGAACGATCAGCTCTTCACAAGAAGAAATTAATTTATGGGAAAAAGAAGAAAAACAGGAAAGAAAAAATTAGGAACAGACAAACTCAGACATATAGTTCTCTCGTACTTTTTAAAGAATCCTAAAATGAGGCTCAATGCCTCTCAAATAGCTAAAAAACTAAAGCTCAAAGTCGGCAAAGATGCCATCAATCACATCCTAGGGATTTTACTATCAGATTCTGTAATAAAACAAGTTTCTGATCACAAATTTGTTTTGGATAAAAAATATCGCAACCAAGAAAAGAAGATTAGAAGCACTGCCAACACCCTAACGGGTCGAGTAGACCTCATCAAATCAGGTGCTGGGTATGTAATTATCCAGGACCAGGATGATGATGTGTTTATACCCGCCAAATACCTTAAAACAGCTCTTAATGGTGATATTGTAGAAATAGAGTCTTTTACACACAAAAACAGAAGGCCAGAAGGACGGGTTATTCGCGTAGTAAAAAGAAACACGACTCAAATTATGGGCAAGTTAATTGTCTATAAAAAATATGGAATCGTTTCTTCTGACACTAAAAAGACCAAACTGGATGTCTATTTAAAACCTCAAGACTTTAACAATGCCGTTAAAGGTGATAAGGTTTTAATTACAATTACCGACTGGGGGTCTGAAAGCAGTGACTCTAGTAATGGTGATGTTGTTTGGGGGGAGGTTACACGAATTCTGAATGACCTTGATGACCACAACTGGACAATGGAAAACATTCTCATCGAAAATGGTTTCTCCTCTGATTACCCTGATGATGTTATCAAGCAAGTTGATGCAATCCCAGATATAATCACAGAGGAAGAGATTGCCAACCGAAGAGACTTTAGAAATATTCTGACCTTTACTATTGATCCAGATACGGCCCAGGATTATGATGATGCGATTTCTTATCAAGTCCTAGAAAACGGCAACTATGAAGTTGGTGTTCACATTGCTGATGTTACACATTACCTAAAACCAAATACACCGTTGGATAAAGAAGCTTTTGCAAGGTCTACCTCAGTTTACTTAGTCGATCGTTGCATTGCCATGTTGCCTGAAAAGTTATCTAACAACATGTGTAGTCTGGTACCCAATAAAGATCGCTTGGTTTTTAGTGCGGTCTTCGAGTTCAATGATAAATATAAAATGGTTGGCGAATGGTTTGGGAAATCAGTCATTCATTCTGATAGACGGTTTACTTATGAAGAAGGACAAGTTTCTCTTGATGACGAAAGTGGCCTTTATCATGAAGAATTAACAATTGTCAACAAAATCGCACATGCTCTAAGAAAGGAAAAGTTCAAAAATGGTGCGATTGCTTTTGAGTCAGACGAGGTGAAATTTGTTCTTGATGAAAAGAACAAACCCACTGGCGTTTTTGTAAAACAACGAACAGACATTCACTTGCTCATCGAAGACTTTATGTTACTTGCCAACAAGCGCGTTGCTGAGTTCGTTGCAACAAGAAACAAAGGAAACGCAGTGCCTAACGTATACCGTATACACGACATACCAGACACAGAAAGGTTGGGCGACCTTAAACTTCTTATGGAAGAATATGATGTCAAACTCGACTTATCTACACCAGATAAAATTGCAGAATCATTCAATGGTCTTTCGAAAAAATCAAAAGAAGATCCTAAGTACAAACTGCTAATGTCATTCGCCATCCGAACAATGGCGAAAGCTATTTATTCAACCGACAACATTGGTCACTATGGATTACATTTTGATTATTACACACACTTTACATCACCAATTCGTAGATACTCCGATGTATTGGTTCATAGAATTCTCGAGAAGAATTTAGAAGAAGATCACAGAGAGGATAAAACGAAATTAGAATCAATGTGTGCACATATTTCGAGGCAAGAACGTCGAGCCATGGAAACCGAAAGGGACTCTATCAAATACAAACAAGTTGAGTATATGAGTGAGCATATTGGTGAAGAATATACTGGTATCGTTTCTGGAATGATCGAACGTGGGTTATTTGTGGAGGTGTCAGAAACCAAAGCTGAAGGTATGATTCCATTTACAAGAATACCTGGTGGTTTTGAAATCCAAGATGGACGATATAAGGCCAGTAATAAACGTACCGGAGAAAGCCTCAAGTTAGGAGATAAAATTAAAGTTCGAATCGTTTCAACTGACCTTGTAAATAGGTTGATAGAAATGGAAGTTGTTGAGAATGAATGACTGATCTCTTTTGAAGAAAGAGTGACATACAACAGTGTGTCAAAGGAATGAACAGCGAAAGCTGGTGGGAAGGTTAGATATTAAAATTATTCGACTACTCTTAATATATTTACAATCTTAAACGAATTGAGACAGTTGTTTTTTTGACTGTTCTCTTTTAAAAAAAGAGTGCCACACGACAGTGTGTCAAAGAAATGAAAGACGAAAGCCTTGCCGGCGCCGTAGGACAAAGCCTGTGACGACGAACTGCGAGGCAAAATACTATTAAGAAAACATATAATGCCTGAAATACTTATCACCATATTAGCTATTGTCTCCTTTGCAGTGCTTTTCGTTGCTTTTCCAATTCTCTTGTATCGCAACAACCACATAAAAGTACCAAGGGTAACACAATGGCAAATAAGTGACAAGGAAATTCTCTTGATGATGTCTCAGCAAAGAAGTGGATATCTATCTCCAGAACAATTAGCAAAAGGTTCTGGCCTCTCTAAGGGATATGCTAAGAAAAGGCTTTTTGCGCTTTTACACAAAAGGGTAATCACCAATAGGTTTTCTGGAATGAAACAGTTTTTTAAACTAAAAGAAGAAATTGACAACAGGCCAGGACCAAAACTTTCAAACAATCCTTTTATAACAACAGATGATTTGTTTTTGCTTTTTGCACATCACAATTATGAATTGACAATTCATAAAATATGTATAGATACAGGACTCCCTGTAAATGTTATTTACAAGGAGTTGGAACGTTTTGTAAAGGAAAAAGTAATTGTAAAAATTTCAGATCGTTTTTTTAATACAAGTTATATTCTACGTGAACCTTACAGTTCAAATCCCGAAAAAGAAGTTGACTCAGAAGATTTTTTAAATTTAGATTTGAGTAAAATATATCAAAAGGAAACTAGATCTAGGAATCGTTAAATTGAAGACCGCTGACATAATTTATTTGTTCATAAATTTTCCAACAAAAGAGGCGATACCAATTGCCATATAGAGCTGTCCAATCAAACTTATTTAAATAGTTAATGATTTTGCCGGATAACTCAAAGAAGTAATGTCACCAAACCCCATAGATACCAAACTAATAAACCTGAAATAATAATAATAAAAATGCTTATTTAATACTGGAAAATCAAATGAGCCTGGATGCCCATATTCAATCAGCTCCATAAGACTCGCACCTAAAAATCCAATTAATAAATATCCACTAATCGCTCCAATAACAACAGATAATGTTATTGCCTTAGCGTCTAAAAAATTACGGACAAGAATGTATATCTATGTGATATAAAATAAACAAGTAGCGTAAATCCTAATGTCTTGAAAGACTCTAAAGTCTTCTATCAAAAAGTTACACCAAAGTGCAATTGTACTAAATCTTCCAAAAAGAAGAACGAATACTCTAGGAGTATTTCAAACTTGTGTTTTCTTAAAAGTTTCAATCTATACGATTGTTTAATTGTGGTTAAATAAAACCTTCCATCTGGTTTCGTTTCACCGTACTTTCTATTTTAAGTATATGCAAAAGAGACGTTGCCTCTCCTAGTAATGTGTCTCATTATCACAAAAAGATAACAAATACTAATCACAATCCCTTAATACCTATATTTCTAATAACATACTAAACCTAACACTCATAAACCCTTTTTATATTGAATCTTTGTTTTAACCTTTATCAATTGTCGTAAAATATCATCTGTGCATTCTTTTACCATCTCCTTTTCTACCGTTAGTGGCTTTTAGGGTTTCAAGCACTAAAATCAAATAGGACCTATTGGGTTAATTATGAAATAATTAAATTAGAAACTCGAACATATCCTTTTTTACTGTCCCTTTATTTTTTCTTTTCCAATAAGATTTCGCTAATTTTCAAGCATAAATAATAATTATGCTTTTAAGTATTGCTCCTTTTTTTACCAATGATGCTATTGTACTTGGTATCCTATTGGTTGTGTTGGCTTTAATCTTCCACACGTCAAGCTTAGAAACCAAAGGTTGGAAAAAGTTTTATACAATTATTCCTGGACTGCTTTTAGCATACTTTATTCCCGCTCTCTTAAACTGGCCTCTTAATTTAATTGCACCTCACTGGTATGATGATGGTTTGTTTTCATTGTTAGAAGCCAAAAACCTAACACTACCTAAGGGGTTAAGCTACGACGGTATTACAGACTTTTTAAGAGAAAGTGGTGTCGCTAAGTCTGAATACAATGGTTTGCAAAAACATTCCCAATTATACTTTGTCGCATCAAGATATTTATTGCCAGCAAGTTTGATCTTGCTTTGTTTGGGAATTGACTTCAATGGTATAAAAAGACTAGGACCAAAAGCATTGATCATGTTTTTTACAGCTACAATAGGAATCATTATAGGAGGACCTATTGCTCTTTTATTGATATCTGCTGTTGCTCCTGATGTTATAGGTGGCAACCCTGATGAAATCTGGAGAGGATTAGCCACTGTTGCTGGAAGTTGGATTGGTGGCGGCGCAAATCAAACAGCAATGAAAGAAATTTACGAAGTAAAAGACAACCTCTTTGGAACCATGATTGTTGTCGATGTCGTTGTTGCCAATATTTGGATGGGCGTATTGCTGTATGGTGCAAATGTTTCTGACAAAGTTGATAGTTGGTTAAAGGCAGATAACTCTGCTATTGAGGATTTAAAAAATAGAGTTGAAGGATATAGAGCAAGCATAGCAGAAATGCCAACCACAACAAAACTGTTTACGTTATTAGCTGTTGCCTTTGGTGGTGTCGCTCTCTCCCACTGGGGAGCAGATGTTATCACCCCGTTAATGAAGGGCTGGAAGGAAGCCCTTAACAGTTTAAGACTTAACTCTTTAATGTCTCACTTCTTTTGGTTAATCGTAATCAGTACAACCTTTGGTATGTTGTTGTCATTAACAAGAGTGAAAAAACTTGAAGGAATCGGTGCTTCGCGATGGGGATCCATCTTTATATATATTCTTGTCGCAACTATTGGTATGAAAATGAACTTAGGTGAAGTATTTGATAACCTTGGTTTATTTGCAATTGGTTTCACATGGATGTTGGTTCATGTTATTTTATTACTTGTAGTTGCAAAGATTATTAGAGCGCCATTCTTTTTTGTTGCAGTCGGAAGTCAAGCCAATGTCGGTGGTGCTGCATCAGCACCTATTGTAGCATCTGCGTTTAGTACAAGCCTTGCTCCTGTAGGTGTTTTAATGGCGGTATTGGGATATGCGCTAGGAACTTATGGTGCTATTATTTGTGCAACACTCATGGAGATGGTTAGTGGGTAACGGTATCCAAAATCACTGGTAAGTTATATTTCGAGTAGTAATTAAAAAGAAATAAAATAAAGAAACAACGCATATCGTTTCAATGTATAATTAGATGACCTGCTACTGTATTTACTTGTTCCATAAGCCTACATTTCTCAGAAAATAAAAATAAAATATTCAAATGGACAGTATTACCCAAGGTGTTTTAGGTGCTGCGGTTGGAGAAGCGTTACTTGGAAAAAAAATAGGAAATAAAGGAGCAATTGTTGGAGCAGTTGTCGCTACAATTCCTGATCTTGATGTAATACTATATTTATTCTATGATAAGTTTGAAATGCTAAGTATTCATAGAGGGTTTAGTCACTCTATTGTTTTCAATATTCTGGGCGGGTTATTAATTGCTTTTGGTTTAAGTAAAATAACGTGGTTCCAAAACCTCAAGTTTACTAGGCTCTTTTTATTTGTATGGTTGTGCCTTTTCACTCATATCCTTTTAGATACTTTTACGGCATATGGGACCCAATTGTTTTCACCTTTTAGCGACAAGCGGTTAGGCTTTGATAGTATAAACGTTGTTGACCCTGTTTATACTTTTCCATTAATAGTAGGTTTGACATTAAGTCTATGGTTTTATAAATCTAAACTCGAAAGGTCAACATTTAATAATTATGGTTTATTAATCAGTTCACTTTACTTAATCTTTACACTTATAAATAAAGAGGTTGTAAAAACTAAAATTTCAGAAAGGTTTTCACTTGAGAGTATTGAATATAATTCATTGTTGACGATGCCCATTGGTATAGCAAATATCAACTGGTATAGCGTAGCCAAAGGAACGGATAGTATATATATGATAAAACATGCCCTGTTTTCAAATAGGGACAACCCAATTGATGCATTTCCAATAAATGAAGACTATTTAAATCAGATTGACCAACAAGTTGCTGATAAAATGAGGTGGTTTGCAAAAGGCTTTTATACTGTTGAGAAAGAGAATAATAAAGTTAGAGTTTATAACTTACAGGTTGATATGAGAGGAATTGTAATCGTTGACAACAAAAAGGCGCCAACAGCTGGATACTTTGAAGTTTCAAATATCAATGGCCAGTCTGTGTTTTCCTCAGGAAGCATAAAGAATCAATGAAATTAGGGTTAATTGACAATATAATTAACTAATCTCTGCTTAGCGCGTAAGTCTTAAACCAGACGACTTCTTTTCAATAACTTCTTTTAATTCCATGTGTTTAGCCTATTTACACATTGAAAAATCTTAATATATTGAGTTTACCTATCAATAATTGATTGATTATCATTTATATATGAAAAAAAACCACTCATTTAACCAATATTTTAAGTATCTTTGCAGCCCAATTTTTTGGAGATTCTAAATTGCAAGAATGAGTAAAAAGAGAGTTTTGTATGTAACTCAAGAGATGGATCCTTATACTACTATCTCAGAAATTTCCGCAATCGTAAATAAATTAGCACCACTGGCACATACAAAAGGTATGGAAGTCAGGGTATTAATGCCTAAATACGGTAGCATAAACGAAAGAAGACACAGGTTACATGAAGTGGTGAGATTATCTGGAATGAATATTATTGTAGATGACGATGATTTTCCATTAATAATCAAGGTTGCATCTTTACCAGGAGCTAGGCTCCAGGTTTATTTTCTTGAAAATGAAGAGTTTTTCAAAAGGAAGTTCGTTTTTACTGATGCAGATGAAAAAGTTTTTGATGACAATCAAGAAAGAATGGTCTTTTTCTGTAAAGGAGTCATTGAAACTGTAAAGAAATTTGGTTGGGCTCCAGATATCATACATTGCCATGGTTGGATGACCAGTTTGGTTCCTTTCTACCTTAAAAATGTTTACAACAATGAGCCAATATTTGAAAACTCTAAGATTGTATATTCTGCTTATGAAAATGAGTATGAAAAAACATTTACTGAGAAATTCTTTGAACTCGCAGCAATAAACCAACTTGAAAAAGAGGATTTGTCTGACTTCAATGACAACGGAGAAGTTAAATTATTGTTAGGAGGTATGAAAAATGCTCATGCTCTCGTTAAAGGAAGTGAATCTTTACCTGAAAAGGAAACCGCTCTTTTTGATGATTCTGACGCTCCTAAATTAGAATACTTTAGTACTGAAGAGTTGCCAGCAGAAATACTTACTTTTTATAAAGAAATTTTAGAACCCGTTTCATAGCATTTTATTTATTTTAATGAGACTATACTTTTTTCTATTCCTAGCATTTGTAGGCCTTTTGTTTTCTTGTAATGAAGAAATTACCATTGGATCTACTATTCTTGAAGATACATCAATTGATGTGTCGTTTACAGACACTCTTGACATAAATGTTGAGACCGTTGTTGATGACACAGTGGTTACTTACCGCACAGGTGTTGATACGCGTACGTTCTTATTGGGTGAGCTTAATGACTCTTCTTTTGGGTTTTCTAAGTCCGATATTTACTTATCAACACAGTTATTGAGTGGGCTTCTTCCATCGTTTGATACTTTGTCGGTCGATTCAATTATTATGATTATTCCCCTTGATACTTTTGGTCAATTTGGGAATGACGCCGCAATTCACAACATTGAAGTCTTTCAATTAATAGAAGAATTAAAAGTAAGTGAAGAGAACAATCAGATATTATCCTCTGATTCTTTTGAATATGGGACAACTTTGGTTGGTCAATACAATAATGTTGTTAATCACAGGGACTCTGTAGATATTGGCTTGGCTTCCAATAGGGATTCAATAGTTAAATCTTTTCCCCAGTTGAGAATCCCTTTGAAACCCGACTTTTGGTTACCGATTATTGGTGACACCTCTATATTCAACAATGAGGAAAATTCAGCAGATTATAAAGAATTCGTTAAAGGTTTTGTTTTAAGGTCGTCTCCGGATGACAGCAGCATGGCTGGCCTTAACCTTTCAAATAATTCTCCCTTAAACATAACCGTTTACTATACGAATTTAACAGGGAATGTTCAAGGTAGTTACTTAATTGACATCGGAGCGATAAGGACAAGCGAGTTCATGCACGATTATTCAAACACACCCGTAAGTGAAGTTCTTGGTCTGGTGAATACAGACTTTGCCTATATTCAATCAATGCAAGGTGTGAATTTAAGTGTTGATTTAAGTAGTGTGAAAACATTGGAAAATACAATAATTAATAAAGCACAATTGGAATTTTTCTTATTGGAAGAAACAGATCCCTTGGTCGATCCTGTAGCTGGTCTTGATGTTTTATTTGTTAATGAAGGTGGAACTTCGACTCAAATACTTGATTCAAGCCTTTCAAATACAAGTGCAGATTACCTTGGAGGTTCATTAGAAAGTACTGTGGTTGGTGGACAAACATTGAGAAAGTATGAATTAGATATTTCGAATCACGTAATATTGATCGCAAGAGGAGAAATTGAAAATCCAATAATTTCGATAGAGGCTCGTAATAAACCGCAACGTGCAACACGTTCAATTGTACTCGGGCAGTCACATCCAGACTTTCCTATGAGATTAAAGTTGGTTACGTCAAAACCATAATTTAATATATGTGTGGAATAGTTGCTTACTTAGGTAATAAAGAAGCTTACCCTATAATTCTTGAAGGTCTTAAAAGGCTAGAATACCGCGGCTACGACAGTGCCGGTGTTGCCTTATTAAGTGATAAAATTACTATACTTAAGAAAAAGGGTAAGGTTTCTGAGCTGGAAAAATATGCACAGAAATCGAATCAAGACTTATCGCAAACTGCAGGTATGGGCCACACGCGCTGGGCAACCCATGGTGTTCCAAATGATACCAATGCACATCCTCACAAGTCTGGAGGTAGTAGTTTAGCAATTGTTCATAATGGTATAATAGAAAATTATGCCCCCATAAAAGAAGCATTAATAGAGTTGGGTCACACTTTTACTTCTGATACAGATACTGAGGTGCTGATTCATTTTATAGAAGAAATAAAAAACAAAGAGGACTTAAGTCTTGAAGAGGCAATACGTATAGCCTTGACAAAAATAATAGGCGCTTATGCCATCGTTGTAATTGATAAAAACGAACCAGACAAAATTGTTGGTGCTCGTTTTTCAAGTCCTTTGGTTTTTGGTATCGGTGAGGATGAATTCTTCTTAGCATCTGATGCAAGTCCGATTATAAAATTTACAAATAAGGTTATATATCTCGAAGATGGTGAAGTTATTACGATCAACAGATCCGGCAGTTATGAAATCAGAAATTCAAATAATGAAATTCAAAACCCTAGAGTTTCAGAACTGGACCTAAAAATTGATGAAATAGAAAAGGGTGGATACCCACACTACATGTTGAAAGAAATTTTTCAACAGCCCACAACAATTAGTGAAAGTATGGGCGGAAGAGTAAATGCTCATGAAGGTTGGGCAATGCTCGGTGGGATGAAACAACACATTAATCGTATTGGTCAATGCGAAAGAATTATCTTAACTGCCTGTGGTACATCATGGCATGCTGCAATGATAGCAGAATACCTTTTTGAAGATTTAGCAAGAATACCAACAGAAGTTGAATACGCTTCTGAGTTCAGATATAGAAATCCAATTATCAGAGAAAGTGACTTTATTGTAGCCTTAAGTCAATCAGGTGAAACAGCCGATACTCTTGCTGCTATTAAAATGGCCAAGAAGAAAGGAGCTTTTTTATATGGTATAGTAAATGTAATAGGCTCATCTATCGCAAGAGAAACAGATTCAGGGTCTTACATTCATGCTGGACCAGAAATTGGTGTGGCTTCAACAAAAGCATTTACAAGTCAAGTTACTGTATTGGCTTTGATGGCGTTGCATTTGGCACGCCATAAGGGAACATTGTCAGAAGATTATTATCGCAAACTACTGGCGTCTTTAGAAAGTGTTCCTTCTAAAGTTGCAAGAATACTAGCTAATGACGATAAGATTAAATATATTGCCTCTGAAATCAAAAATGCATCTAATGCATTGTACCTTGGAAGAGGTTATAATTTCCCAGTAGCACTTGAGGGTGCTCTAAAACTCAAAGAAATTAGCTACATTCACGCAGAAGGATATCCTGCCGCGGAAATGAAACACGGACCAATTGCTCTGATAGATATATATATGCCTGTCGTTGTAATTGCAACCAATAAAAGTGCTTACGAGAAAATTGTAAGCAATATTCAAGAGGTGAAAGCCCGAAATGGCGTAGTCATTGCTGTTGTAACAGAAGGCGATGAAATTATCAAAGACCTCGCAGATTATATAATAGAAATACCTGAAATTGAAGAACCGTTAACTCCTTTGTTATCTGTCATACCTCTTCAACAATTGGCATATCATATTGCCGTGATGAGAGGTTGTGATGTTGATCAACCAAGAAATTTAGCAAAATCGGTAACAGTAGAATAAAGTACTATGGAATTTACAATGACTTACAACAGCCAAGAGGAGCTTTTAATAATTTCCGAATATGGCCGTCACGTCCAAAATCTTGTCAACTATAATAAGACAATTGAGGACAAAGAAAAAAAACAAGCTTTCGCAGAGCAAATTATAAACCTAATGTATCAAATGAATCCTAGCAGTAGAAATACTCAGGATTTCAGATCTAAACTTTGGAAGCATTTTTTTATAATATCTAATTATGAAATTGATGTAACCCCACCTAATGGAATAATACCACAATCAGAAAATAGAGGTATTAAACCTGATATCATTGAATACCCTGTAAAAGAGCGTGAGTTTCGTCATTACGGTCACAACGTAAGACTGTTGATGGAAAAGGCGATTGCCATGGAAGAAGGACCTATTAAGCAGGGTTTTGTTGAAACCATCGCATCTTTCATGAAGTTGGCTTATAAAAACTGGAACAGAGAACATTACGTAAGTGATGATATTATTCTTGAAGATTTAAAGTCATTGTCAAAGGGTCAATTATCTGTTGACGAAAATCGTTCTTTAGATACTTTAACGTCTGCTGTTAAGTACAAACCCAAAAGACACCCTTCTAACAATAAAAACAACAACAATAGAAGAAGGCCAAACAACAACAACAAAAATAATAACAACAGAAGAAGAAGATAATTGTTATTATATTAAGCTTTCTTTTAATATATTTGAGCTTGACTTACAAGCACTAATATATGAATAACGGATCTTTTATTGTTGAAGGGAATTGCAAACTTTCAGGTGAAATTACCCCTCAAGGCGCAAAAAACGAAGCTTTACAAATTATAAGCGGCTGTCTACTTACTGATAAGCCAATGACTATTAATAATATTCCCAACATCATCGATGTTAGGAAGTTGATTTCTCTTATAAAGGGTCTTGGTGTCAAAGTTGAAAAACACAACGACAACAAATACACCTTTACGGCAGATTCTATAGATTTAAAGTATTTTGCTTCCAAGGAATATCTCAACGAAGCCAAAAAAATTAGGGGCTCTGTTCTTTTACTTGGTCCTCTTTTGGCAAGATTTGGGAAAGCCTTCTTACCCAAACCTGGTGGTGATAAAATTGGCAGAAGGCGACTTGATACACACTTTCATGGTTTTATAGCTCTGGGGGCAGAATTCAAGTATGAAGAATCAACAGATGAGTTCTTCTTAGCCGCAGAAAAACTAAAAGGAACATATCTCCATATGGACGAAATTTCTGTAACAGGAACAGGTAATGTTGTAATGGCCGCAACCCTAGCAGAAGGAACAACCACGATTTACAATGCAGCATGTGAACCATATATTCAACAACTTTCGAAAATGTTGAACAGGATGGGTGCCAAAATTGAAGGTATAGGGTCCAACCTACTTAAAATCGAAGGTGTTCGTTCATTGAACGGTACAGAACATACAATTCTTCCTGACATGATCGAAATAGGAAGCCTTATCGGTCTTGCAGCAACAACACAGTCTTCATTGCGCATAAAAGATGTAAGGTTAGATGCCTTGGGCTTAATACCTAGTGTTTTCCAAAAACTAGGTATTAAAATGTCATTTGACAATGATGACATTATAATTCCCGAACAAGACATTTATGAAATTCAAAACTTCATCGACGGTTCTATTCTTACAATTTATGATTCTCCCTGGCCTGGTTTTACACCTGACCTTTTAAGTATAATATTGGTGACTGCTATCCAAGCAAAAGGCAGTGTGTTGATACATCAAAAAATGTTTGAAAGTCGTCTTTTCTTTACAGATAAACTGATTGAAATGGGTGCACAAATTATATTATGTGATCCACATAGAGCAACAGTAATAGGGCTAGAAAGAAAAAGTCAATTGAGAGGTATTACAATGTCATCACCTGATATCAGAGCAGGCGTTTCATTGTTGATTGCTGCACTATCTGCCAAGTCACCAAGTAGAATTGACAACATACAACAAATCGATAGAGGCTACGAAAGAATTGATGAGAGGCTGAATGCACTAGGTGCAAATATTCAAAGAGTATAGTCTTCGAAACATTTATGTTTCCAGAATATTTATTCCCAAGTTTATATGTATTTAGAGTTGGTTTGTAACCAGGACAAAGGCCCTCCCTTTGTTCCGAACCCCTGTTTGTTTTTTGCCATTATTGATCTAAAAACATAACCTCCGCAAATACTTGTCTATCCCGTCACATCCAAATCCAAGCCTGCATAATATCCAGTATCCAAATCGTTAACAAACTTTGTAAAAAAGGTTATCTGCCCAACATGATAACTAAAGTGCTCTATAACATGAATTATTATTGACAAGACATTTTCGTCAAACCCCTGAACCTCTCTGTCTTCGTTTAATTCACTTTCAGTTAAGTTTTGAATGACGGCATTCGCTTCATTCACAACATCTAAAATCTTACCAATTAGTATCTTGCGATCAACCCTTGAAGAAAGTAGAAACTCCAATGGACGATTCCTTATATCTTCTTGTTTACCAATTCCCGTTTGTATGTATTGTCTGACATTACCACAAAGATGCAAAATGATATTGCCTATAGAATTCGTATTCGAGTTGTGTTTATACCACAGCTGTTCATCAGACAGTTCACCTACGCACTTAACGGTTCTAGAAAGACCCTCATCTATAATTCTCCTTTTAAATTCCTTTTTTACAGTATCTATCATCGTCAATATTTTCAACAAGATAAAAAATAATTTCATTTGAGGCTATATAAAAACCTACTCGTGTAGGTTGTAACTATCTAAGGTTTTAAATGTTAATTAATTTGATGCTAAAGCAATCAAACCCAATTGAATTTTAACACCAGGAATTTTTTCCAATAAAGAAAAAGCCGCCTCAATGGTAGCACCTGTTGTCAATACGTCATCAATCAGTAATAGGCGTTTGTTTTTATAAAGCACCCTGTTCTCAACTTTAAATGTATTAAGTACCGTGTCAAACCTATCTGCTCTGCCCTTTTGGGTTTGAGACAACATATACTTATTCTTAACCAATAACTTTGTGTCTATCTTAATTCCTGTGGCGGAAGAAATACCGTTTGCAAACATTTCACTTTGATTGTACTCCCTCTTTCGTAGTCGTGATTTATGAATCGGTATTGGTATTATAACATCCGCCTTCTCAAATATTTCTGAAGATAAATAAGCTTCACCAAATAAAACACCAAGCTGAATTCCAATATCAAAACGACCAGAATACTTCAGTTTGTGAATCGCATTCTGAACAGCACCTTCTTTAACATAGTTCATAAGCGCGGCCCCATGTTCAGGATTAATTCTAGGGCCTATTCGTTTTATTAAATCATTATTTGCCACTTCAAAGTGGTCTGTGTATCCAACAATGTTTTGACAATTTGTGCAAAATAGTTTTTCTCTTATGGGAATTTGTTGATTACACTCTATACAGTGGGGGGGGTAAACCAGTGTAACAAAATCCTTAACCAGTAACTTTATCAGTGAAACCATAATCGTTGTTCTACTAACAAATAAAAAAACAGATAAAAGGTGATCACTTGGAGTGAGGTTTTTTCATAGCTCCCTTATGAATCACTTCAAAAGAAAAAACGCCTGCTCCGGGTGGAGCAGACGTCTCAAAACAAAACGAAAAACCAACTTCTCTTTAAATACCTTTTTTCAAATAAACAGGTATTTTTATTTCTCTCTTTTTTCTTACTATATCCAATGTGATTTTATCACCTAGTCTAGCGATCTCAACAACATCCAATAAATCTTCAAATGTATCTACACGCTTTCCATTTGCAGCAATAACAATGTCCCCAGGTAGAACGCCTGACTTCTCTGCTCCGCTCCCTTTAACTAAATTTTCTACAAAGAATCCTTTATTTCTACTAAGGTTATTTTCTTGAACAATTATATTATCAATTGTTCTTCCTTCTATTCCTAAGCGACCTCTCTCTATGTCGCCATTTTCTTTTATGTCTTCAACAACTCTTTTTACAAGGTTTGATGGAACGGCAAAACCATATCCTGCATATACTCCCGTTGGCGTTGCAATTGCAGTATTTATTCCAACCAATTCACCATCGGTATTGACCAACGCTCCACCGCTATTTCCAGGGTTGATTGCTGCGTCTGTTTGAATAAACTCCTCTATCGACCTGTCATCTCTATCGTTCTCTCTTTGCAATAAATCAATGTCTCTTCCTTTTGCACTTACTATACCTGCCGTTACCGTTGAGTTCAAATAACTAAAAGGATTTCCAACTGCTGCAACCCATTCTCCAACCTCTATATTGTCCGAGTTAGCGAAGTCAAGTGAACTCAATCCATTGACATCTATCTTAATTAATGCAATGTCGGTGCTTGGGTCAGTACCTATTTTTTTCGCGCTGAACTCTTCTCCCATCAGGTCGACTGTTATAATATCTCCTCCTTCAACAACATGATTATTCGTTACTATATACCCATCAGATGATATCACAACACCAGATCCCGATCCACCTCTTTGCCTGTATCTTTCACCAAGGTTGCCCATATCAAAAAATCTTTGAAATGGACTTACTTCCGTATTGTTAAAACGGTTGCTTGCTTGTTCTGCACTTTCCCTTACGGTAATTCCGACTACAGCAGGTGTTGCTATTGATGCTGCTTTTACAAAATCAAATGGTACTTGTGTTGCCGTATTAGAAGCTAAAATAGCCTGCGGTGATTGATTAAAACTACTTGGTAACTCCTGATTAGAAAAGTAGTTTCCCACAAAAATAGCCATAACGCCTCCTACAAACCCTGCCGCAATTAGTGAAATAATTTTATTCATTTTATATCCTTTTTGGATAATACTAACGGTTATAATATGAAATAAGTTATTGGATTCTTCTTCGTTTAACAAGAAATTAACAAGCCCTTCTAAATTTTGAAACTTAGAAGGGCTTGTTTTTTATTCTCTATTTAGATTTCTTAGTATTCTATATTATTTGTGAGACCAATCAAAATCATCCATTGCCAGTAAACAATGTTTCAATAAATCTATCGCTTCACGCACATCTCTTTTGTCAGCCATTTCAATCACTTGGTGCAAGTATCTACATGGAATAGAAATACCTCCGGCAATTGACCCGCCTCTAGCAAACTGTTGCATACTTGCCGTATCTGTTCCACCAGCAGGTAAAACTTCCAGCTGATAATTTACTTTATTTTTTTTTGCTATTTGCTTCATGAACTCTACCATTCTATAATCGCAAATCGTTCTGCCATCCAAAACTTTTATTGCTGCCCCTTTCCCTAGGTCAGTAATACGTTCATGGTTTGCTGACCCGGGTACGTCACATGCGAGAGTAACATCTAAGTTGATAGCAAAATCAGGATCTATACCCATTGTTGCTGCTGTTGCACCTCTCAGTCCAACCTCTTCTTGAACAGTAAACACACCATATACATCCATTGGCAAGTCTTGTCCTTTCAACTCTTTCATAGCTTCAACCAGCATGAAAACAGATATTCTATTGTCAATACTTTTTGAGTTAACGGCATTACCCATTTCTATAAAAGATCTCTCTCTTGTTATTGGAGTTCCTATTGAAACAATCTCTTCTAATTCCTTTTTTGACAATCCAGTATCAATAAAATAATCCTGTATTTTAGGTGGCTTAGCTCGCTCTTCAGCTGTCATGATGTGAATTGGTTTTGTACCCATTACACCCATAATATCTTTCTTCCCGTGAATAATAATTCGCTGCGCTGTTAGGGTCTTAGGGTCAAACCCTCCTAATGTGTGAAACTTGATAAAACCTTCATCATCGATATGCGATACCACAAAACTTATTTCATCCATATGGGCGGCAATCATCATTTTTTTATCAGATTTCCCCTTATGAACTGAAATTAAGTTACCCATTGGATCTGTGTACAGCTCATCAACTATTCCTTCTAGCTGACTTTTAATAAATGATCTTATCTTGTGCTCATGTCCTGGAGCACCTGGGATTTGTGTTATTTTCTCTAGAAGTTCTATGTTTAGCATATCGTACTTTTTAAAATCCGAGCAAATCTACATAAATCCGTCGTATTCTAGCGTTAATTAACCAAGAAGTGGGTGTTAAACCTCTTATTTTTATAGTTTATGAGTAGTATTAAAAAATTTGCTGGACAAGCAGTTATATATGGTATAGGATCTATACTTTCTAAGGTGGTTTATTTGCTGCTTATAACTATATATCTAACGTATTTACTTGGAAAAGAGGGTCAAAATCAGTTTGGAATATATTCTATACTATACTCTTACATGACCGTTTTAATCGTGCTGTTCTCCTTAAAACTAGATACTGCACTTTTTAGATTTGGCAATAAAAAAGAAAGTATAGAAGAAAGCTATAACACAACAGCCAGCCTTGTAACATTAAGTGCTGTTCTCGTTCTGTGTATCAGCTTTATTTGGAGTGACGATATTGCAGCTCTAATTGGGTTTTCTGGAGATGGTTATTATGTCAGGTGGTTCAGCTTCATTCTTGCCTTTGATATAATAGCATTGGTTGGGTATGCAAAATTGCGTTTGCAAAACAAAGCCAAGCAATTTACTGTTTTTAAGATCACAAATGTTCTGGTGACCAGTTTACTTATAATCTTTTTCTTAGCGGTGTACCCAAAATATCAAGATGGTGTTTTGAGTTGGCTGCCAAGGTTTCCTTCAATAATAGATTACGTTTTTCTTGTAAACGTTTTTGTAAGCGGTATCTACTTATTAATTCTATTATATTATGTAAAAGGTTTTAAATTAAAAATTTCACCCAGCCTAGTAAAGAAAATAGTTCCTTATGTAATTCCATTGGTTATAGTTGGAATGGCTAATAATTTTATACAATATTTTGGTGTTCAAATGATTCAGTTTTTGAGTGACGGTAGTGCAAATGAAAACGTTTCATCAAGTGGCGTTTATGATGCATCCAGAAGGGTTGCTGGCTTTTTTGCACTTTTTATAGGTGCTTTTAATTATGCCGCGGAGCCATTTTTCTTTAATAATTCTTCTGAGCAGGATAAGGAGAAGATGTATGGAAAAATATGTAACATCTTTGTTCTCATTGGTGGGGTTGTCTGCTTAGGACTGGTATTGTTTATGGACATTTTAAAAGTAGCTTTGCCACCTTCTTACCGTGAAAGCCTGGTAATTGTACCCATTCTACTGATTGCTTATATGCTACTTGGAGTATACCATAACGTTTCTATATGGTATAAACTTTCGGACAATACAATTTATGGCGCAGTAATCTCAGTAATTGGAGCAATTGCCACTTTTATAATTGCCTTTATTTTTATTGGAGACCTTGGTTATAGTGCTTGTGCTTGGGGAACTTTAACAGCATACGCTATTATGGTTACGTTAGCATATGTAATTGGTCAAAAAAAGCATCCTATTTCCTATCCTGTGGGTAAAATACTTTTTTCGATTTTCCTCATTTCAATCCTGTTATATTTTGGTTTTTACAATTATCAAAACCTTACTGGATTAAAGTTGTATTCGATTAACACTGGAATATTTATAGCTTACTTGGCATATGTTTACCAAATGGAACGGGACGAATGGAGGGCCATTTTAAAAAGGTAATTACTGCATAAAGTAATTATTTATAGCCGCGAGAAACATCTAAGCGCCCGGGGGGAGACTCTATAAAATATAAAATTAATCGAATGCCCTATTTAGAAAAGTAAATTGCTAAAAAATCAATACTCCGTAAAGAAATAATCGTTGATATAAACTCTGTTTTTAATTACCCACACCACGAGTGCAATCGTAAATACAATAAAAGCCATTTTGACTTTACGCCAAACGTCTCTGTTTTTTTCTCTTCTTGTTTTGTATTTGTGTTTTGTTGAAAAATGCACTGGCTTATTTTATAAGTTGATTGTATGCTTTTAATGATTTCATTCTTATGTTAATTTCTTGTCCAACGATCAATACGACCCCACATAAAAACAAAATATTTCTTATCGCCACAAATATATCAATCCATTCGTTATAAAAACTTCTTATCATCAATATTTCCGTACCTATCACAAAGGCCGAGGTTAAAAATAACAGAATACCAACTGCGTGAACCTTTTGTCCTTCATACCTTAAGTTATCAACGTTGTTTTTTACAAATAGCGTTTTACACAAACTATTATTGCCATCTATCTTTATCAATTCAGATATTACGTGATTTGCCTTTTTATAATCAATGGTATTATATAATGAGTCTGCTTTGATAAACAACATGGATTTATAAACATCCGTTCCTTTTATATGATATACATTTTCATAAATTATTGCCCCAATTAAATCATCTACTTTATTTAATACTTTAAAGTATCTGTTTGTCTGATGTAAAGCCTCAATATAATCACATTGGAGCTCTATGCTTTGGTTAAGAGGCAGGTTTAATATATGCAATTGGTGAGCTTCAAAATAATGAATTTTTTCATGGTAGGCTTCTTTACCTAACTCGATATATTCATCATAAACATAATATTCTATTTCATTTATAAAACTCATATCTCTTTCAATGCATATATTATTGGTTTCGATGGACTGGCATCTATGTCCACAGAAATAGTCTGCAGGTTTAACAAATA
Source organism: uncultured Saprospiraceae bacterium (assembly GCA_905480605.1). Classification (GTDB taxonomy): domain Bacteria; phylum Bacteroidota; class Bacteroidia; order Chitinophagales; family Saprospiraceae; genus RFSX01. Next base: position 41,745 of record CAJQRD010000013.1, read on the forward strand.
TAAACCATCTTGTATGTCATTGTCAACATAGATCATCTCAGTAATTGTTTTATCCATAGCAATATCCTTATCTATTTGCCAATATGCTTTATGTGCAGATAATTTACCTCCATCTATTTCTCTATCTACACTTGGCATATCAATAAGCAGGTGCTTAACTTCTGAGTTATTGAGTCTCTGTATAAATTCAAAATCAACATAACAAGGGTTTGTCCCTGTATAGTTTTTTTCTAGTTTCTTTTTAGAATTCGGCATGGTTCTTATTATTAAAGCTTCCACGTTTTTTATATCGCCAAGTCTTTCAAAATGTTCGCTATTAATTATTCTATCCCCATCATTTAAGGTTTCGGGCTTTAGTGTCACCAACTTAGAAACAAAATGACTGGTTTTTAACGTTTCATATATAGATAAACCTCTATTGTCAATATGCCTAACGGATTCAGTATGTGTACCATTGCCATGTGGGTTGATATATATATTGTAAAAATTAACAGGAGATCCGTTTTCTAGTGCTCCTATAAAGTCACCTGCTTTATATGGTTTTGAACTATATGCATCAGCCCCAAATGCTATTACACCAGAATCATTTTTAAAGGGTATAGAAATATCGTGTCCTGTGTTAAGATTACAACTAAACAATAAGTCGCCTACTTTGATTTTTACAATCATTAGTTTCGTTTATCTAATCCCCAATTTAATTTATTTCTAATTGTCTTCATAAAGTTATCGCCTTCCAAGCAAATAAGGTTGGTAGAAAAATCATTTTTTTTCAATTTTATTTCTTGGTCAGCTCTGATAACAGCATATCGACTATCCATCGAACATAAATAATTATCCGCTCGCCCTTCTATTTTAAATGTAATTTCATGTTTACCAGATATAACAACTGGCCTAACATTCAAATTGTGCGGCGCTACTGGTGTTAACACAAAGTTATCTGAAGAAGGGAAAACAATTGGTCCCCCACAGCTCAATGAATACCCCGTTGATCCAGTTGGTGTTGAAACAATCAATCCATCTGCCCAATAAGAATTTAAAAACTCTCCATCAATAAAAGTATGCAAAACTATCATCGAGGAATTATCTCTTTTTAATAGTGTGAAGTCATTCAAAGCAAAGTTATCATTTCCAAAAACCTTTAGATTTGATATGATTTTTAACATTGCTCTCTTAATAACTGTATATCTACCCGCCACATAATCATTTATAGCTTTATCTATTCTTTCTTGTTCAATACTTGCTAAAAAACCCAACCTTCCCAGGTTTAAACCCATTATTGGTGTTTCCATCTCCCTAATCAATGGTACAGCTGAAAGTATAGTACCATCACCACCGAGAGTTATAATAACATCTGGATTAAAGAACCTTAGCTCTTCATGGCTAGACAATGTGTCAAAATTTATTGTAAGCTTTGGTAATTGTTCAGCATACTTATCATATACTTTGAATTCGAATTCCGCAGATACCAGTTTTTCCAACAATTTATTGATATGCGGGGTATCTACTTCCTTCCATTTTTGACCAAAAATAAATGCTTTCATACTTACAAGTTTATATACAAATATAACTATGTGTTTGAATACAGAACACCTGAGATTACAATATCCAAAATATAAGCTAAAATGCTATAGAGTTACTAAAGAACAATCCTTTTTCTCCAATATCATTAAAACTGAACTCAAAACTAAATATAAAGTTATTAAAGAAAATTATATCTACAGCAGGACCATAACCATATATAACCCTATTGTTTAATGAATTTGTATCTACATATGTTTTCTCATTTACATATGCAAAGTCCATATTGGCGCGTAGAAATATCGTCAAATTCATTTTTCTAAACTGTCTTGGCAACCACCTAACAGTGTTCAGGTTGTTGTCAAACAAAAGATACTTAATTGAATTCATACTTATCAGGTAATCTGTACCATCCATTACATATAAATCATAACCACTGACAATATCACTATTCCAACCAAGTCCAGTATTGTTAGCAAAAGAAACCTGACTTCTTATCAGGTTTGTCTTTGCTTTGTTCCTAGTACTAAATATAAGTTTTTCTTGTAACTGAGCATGTTTTTCGACACCAAGGGTTACACTTAGATTGTTAAAGTCATTGAATACTCCAAGGCCTTCTTTTTTTATATTTATAAAATATAAAAAACCCCCTAAAGGATAGTGACGGTACAACCTTCGGTCATGGTTATATTCATACTGAATAAAAAAGAACCTTATATCTGTTTTACCGTCTAAAAAATAGTTTGGATTCAAGTCTGTTAATACGTAATCATTAATCTTATTGTTATGGTACTCTAATCTCAAACCATGAAAGTTATTGGCGTTTGGTCTAAACCGCAAATCTGGTCCAATCCGAAACCTTGACAACAGCTTTCTTTCATCCGGTAACTGGGCAAACTGTGTTTTATTGCCTATAGTTTGAAAAGCAATCTCTTTATTTTCTGAATAAAATATAGATCCACCAATTCCTAATTTAGCGTCCTTTGATAAATATGGATAAACATAGGTGATTTCGTATTTTCTAGTATAACCAAAATGGACTTTTAACTTAAGAGGATCTTTATTTCCTGAAAGGTTATAATGAGAGACCCTGAAACCATAATTAACCCGATCAAGAGACCTACCCTGTTCTTTCCACCATACGTTAAAATTTCTATCTGCCAGTTCAAATATGGGTACGGGAAAAACGTACCAGTTTTCCTCTAACTCAATGCTAATATCCGCTAGTCTAGTGCTTGTGTTATAGTTCTTAATATTAGTTCTAGCAGCATTAAATAAACCTGTACTTAAAATTTGTAATTTAATTTGAGGCAGAACTTTATCCAGTTTATTTATATAAATAGTGTCACCTTCTTTAAAATTAATTTCCTTTAAAATTACTTTACGTTTGGTATGGTTATTACCCGAGATCAAAATATCATTTATTACAAAATAATCTGATTGAGCACTTAGAGGTGAAGAAAAAAGAAATGAGAAAAATAATAATATTGAGAAGAATTTAAACATTAAGATAGTTCATTAATTGATCATATCTATCTTTTAAATTATCTTCAAATTCATCCTCAGTAAAGCTAGCCTTTATATTGTGACCATATCGTTCTAGAGCTGTAATTATGGTACTAATTTCTTGTTGGTTAATTTTTATAGTAAGTAGCAAAACCTCTGTATTTTCTATTGCTGTTATAAAGGTGGAAAGTATAGATGCGTTTTCATACTCGATTACACGACAAACTTCTGACAATGAGTATTCGCGGCGGGATGTCTCGATAACAACTATACTACCGGGCTCTTTAAAAGAAAATGAATTGGCATAATATTTAACAAGGTCTTCTTGAGTAACTATGCCCACAAACTTTTCATCCTCATCTACTACCGGAACTGTAGTCATTTTATTTTGTGCTAGTCTGCCAAGTATTTCAAATACATGGTCATTTTTTGACACAAAACTATATGCACTACTTGTAGGTATATCCCTTACATAGGTGCCTGGGTCATTAGTAGTTGCATCATCTTCAGATAGAATACCAACCAAGTTCTCATTTTCAACTATAGGTAAATGTTTCACGTGGTAAATCGACATAATAGTCAATGCTTCCTCCAATGTATCACTTGGGCTTAATGGCAGTATTAAATTAGATATAAGTTCTTTTGCTATCATCTTTTAAGGGCGGATTATTTTTTGTTTCTCGGCTAAAAACTCATTCTCAGATAGCAATCCTCTTTCGCGCATTTCTTTTAATTTGTTTAATCGTGCTAATAACAAATCATCCAATACCAATTCTTCATTTGGCGATGCCGTATTATTTTCTGATACTATTTTAAAATTATTCTTTTTAAAATTTTCAAATTCCTTCTGTACACGCAAATATGCAAACTCATCCATTTCTAAAATTTTTCTCGTTTGCTTCAATCCAAATTGTACAGCTTTATCAAAATGAAAAAACGATTTTTCCTTTTTCTCTAGCATAGAATAAACAGCAGCCATATAAAAGTGAATTTCTTTATCTTCTGGTGCAATTTCTAAAGCTTGTTTATAATCAACAATCGCTTCTTCCAAATCATAATCTTTATACTTTGCATATGCTGTTTTCTTAAAAGGATTTGATCTTTGCCTTTTTGGGGTTTTATTTACTTGATACCTGCTTGTATCTGCTTTTCGACGATCACGTGCAATATCTTCTCTACTTTGTCTTCGTGTATTGGTTCTTGAACTCCTAGTTTCTCTAGATGTTCTCCTTTGCTGAAATTCTCTAACATTTTTATTATACTTTCTATCAAATTTTTCTTCAGACATTCCTAGCATATTAATAGCATCTATAATGCCTAGTATAACTGTTACAGGAAACTTAATTATACTAGACATAAAGATGAAAAAGAATATATAAAATATTCCACCACCAATATCACGAAGGTAAAATTTGTGTAGACCAAAAATGCCTCCAAAAAATGCCAACAAAACTGCTACCTTTTTACTTTTTTTCATCTAAATTACTTTGGTTGTTAACAAAGCGATATCATCAACATATTCTCTTTCTCCTTTAAATGCTTCTACTGTTTCGATAAGTTTATTATTAAACTCCACTAAAGGTTTGTCTTTATTCTTATAAATAAATTCCTTTAATTTATCTTCTTCAAAATATTCTCCCGCTTCATTTTGAATATCTACTAGTCCATCTGTAAAGCAGAATAAAAATGCATTTGGTGCCAGTTTAATTTTTTCTTCATTTATAAATGGCAATTTTTCAAATGCTCCAATTACTGTGCTGCCTGTTTTTAGTTCTTGCATTTGACCATCATTAAATAATAAAGGTGGATAATGTCCTGCATTTATATATCTAAGCTCTTTTTTCTCTGTATCTATTTCAGCAATAAAGAAAGTAATAAATTTATCACTTTTTGTAATTCTATAGACAGCCTGATTTAATGCAAAGACGAACGTCTCTAAGTCTCTGTACTGAAAAATCAAACTTTGTAACATTGCTTGAAAGTTTGACATCAATAAAGCTGCAGCAACACCTTTACCTGATATATCAGCAATTACAACGGCAAATCTATTTTCGCTGAATTTCATAAAGTCAATATAATCTCCACCTATATTAAAGTGAGGCTTATAATATGTTTCTACCTCATAAAATTTGCTTTGAGGTATATTTTCTGGAATCAACCGTTGCTGAAATTCTTTAGCTAACTCTAGTTCTTTATTAAGTTTTTCCTGTTCTATTTGCTTTTTAAAAAGCCGTTTATTCTCAATTGCAACGGCAATAATATTTGTAATTGTCGTAATAAATTGAATTTTATTATATATATCCTCTTTTTCTTTAATACCTCCAATCAAAGCATAAGCAATTGCATAAGATTTGTGAAATACAGGTATAATGATGTCAAATAATTTAATATGACTATGATCTTCTTCTTTTACTGTATGTAATCGATTATACTGTAGACATTCTTCTATAAGTGTTGTGTGATATTCTTGATCTACATTTATATCTGTGGCTGTTTGCCAGCTATCTTCACCTTTTACAAATAATATCATTTTGTCTATGCCCATTTCCCAACTCAAAAAAGAGCGGTACATATTAAATAGACCTTCAGTAGATACATTGTCATTTATAGCTTGTGTGATTGTCAGCAAACTCTTTATTTGTAACTCTTTAAGACTTAGCTCTTTTTCTAATTTTTCTGATATAGTTAAATCGCGATTCAATTTTACAATTTTGAGTTATTTAAGTGCCGTGTTTTATCACGTGATGTCTTCTTAGCTAAATTTTTATTCAGTGCATTTTCAATATCAATATCCATTTGATTTGCTAAACAAGTGGTTACAAATAGTATATCTGCTAACTCATCAGTAATTTTTGTTTTTACATTCAATTTATCTTCTGGCTTTTTAAACGATTGTTCTCCGTATTCTCGTGCCATAAGCCTAGCTAATTCCCCTACCTCTTCTGTTAAAATAAGCATATTTGTCATTTCTGAAAAATACCTTACACCATATTCTCTTATCCAATCATCAACTTTTTTTTGATAGTCACTAATTGTCATATTATTCTTTGTTTTTAGTATCTACTATTATAGTTACCGGGCCATCGTTAATATAGCTTACTTTCATATCTGCTCCGAATATACCACAAGATACCTTGATGTCGTGTGTAGAACGGATTTGCTCCGTAAAGGTTTCGTATATTTTATTAGCATAATCCGGTTTTGCAGATCTCAAAAATGAGGGTCTATTGCCCTTTTTAGTGCTTGCGAACAAAGTAAACTGACTTATAAGTAATATTTCTCCTTCAATATCCTTAACAGACAAGTTCATTTTACCTAACTCATCATTAAAAATTCTAAGATTGACTATTTTATTTGATAACCATGTAATATCATCATTATTATCATCATCTTCGAAACCAATATAAACTATAAGTCCTTTTGAAATATTACCAATAACTCTACCTTCAACTTTTACTTCAGCAGGCATCTTAGTCCGCTGTATAACTGCTCGCATTGTGTTAGTTTATATGTTGATAAATATGAGTTATTAACACCCTTTTTTAGAAGGAAACAATTTACAATTAATTATATATTATAATAAATTAAAATGTGTTTTTTATTAAGTTTTGTTCAATACTATTTATTCTATTACTGACATCAACACAAGAATTATATATGAACATGTAATCTTATCAACAAGATGTTTAAATAAGCTATAAGTTATAATTTTATTGTGTTTCTGGTGTTGGTAAGATGTGAGTTAAGTAATAGAAGAATGTAGATTACATAATTCAGGTACTAAATCAAATAAAGTTATTAAGAAGCTAACACCCTTAATAATGAGACCTTTTTTTTAATTTAAATAATTTTATAACTAATTAAGAGTGTTTATAAGTTATTTAAATTGCAATAAAAGAAAACAATATTGACATAAAATGAATTAGTAGAATAAATATTAGAATGATCTATAACAAATATATTAAGGCTTGGTTGATTGCTGGTTGTTTATTACTTTTCTTTCAAATTATCATTGGAGGAATAACTAGAATTACGGGTTCGGGTTTATCAATAACTAAATGGGAAATAGTTACTGGCACACTTCCTCCTTTAACTGATTCTGCTTGGCAACAAGAATTTGATCTTTATAAAGCTACTCCACAATATAACATGATCAATCAAGGAATGAATTTGGATAAATTTAAATTCATTTACTTTTGGGAATATTTCCATAGGCTATGGGCAAGAATAATGGCTTTTGTTTTTATTTTCCCTCTTATCTTTTTTATTTTCAAAAAATGGATTGATAAAGATTTATTAAGACGGATGGGATATGTGTTTATCTCCGCTATGTTAGCAGCTATTTTTGGGTGGATTATGGTGGCTAGTGGTTTGGTGGAGAGGCCTTGGGTAAATGCTTACAAGCTTTCTTTGCATTTAGGCATAGCGTTGTTGACTTTAGGATTTCTTCTTTGGACAACGTTCCACGTTTTTTATGATGGAAAAATAATTAGTGATAATCGTTATTTTTCTAAGTTTTCGAAATACCTTTTTGTTTTTATTTGTATTCAAATTTTCTTTGGGGCTATACTTTCTGGTATGAGGGCATCGCTTTATTACCCTAGTTGGCCTGATATGAATGGCAGTATGTTTCCTTCTGTTTTGATGGATGCATCTAATTGGACTTTAGATGGGATAGTAAATTATGATAAGGATGCATTGATGCCCGCATTAATACATGTTTTACATAGGAGCTGGGGATATTTTGTTTATGGTTTAGGAATTTACTTTGCTATAAAGGTTTTACGATATCCTATGCGAAATTTATTTTATAAGCCTAATATTGCTTTGATAATATTGTTAAACGTGCAAGTTTTACTTGGTATTTTGACCTTAATCAACTCTAAGTCGACAATACCAGTATTCTATGGTGTAATGCACCAAGCAATTGCTATCTTTATATTTGGATTTGCATTATTTAATTTATATATATTTAGGAGCAATTTAAGAGCATAGATGAATAAAGAATTATTAGAGGACGGTAAGTATAAATATATTGAGACTTCTCCAGGTAAAGACGTTTTATTGTTATTACATGGGTTGCTTGGAGAGCTAAGTAACTTTGAATTTATGATTGATAGGTTTGGCGATGAGTATAATGTTGTGAGTCCAATACTTCCTATTATGCAAATGCCATTAAAAGCTTTAGGTTTAATAGGCATGGTTAAGTATATCGAGGAGTTTGTCGAATATAAAGGTTTTAGAAAGGTTCATGTTATGGGAAATTCTCTTGGTGGACATCTTGCCCAGCTTTATACGTTAGGTAATTCTGATAAAGTTAGTTCTATGATACTTACAGGTAGTTCTGGTTTATTTGAGAATGCAATGGGCAATACTTTTCCAAAACGGGGTGATTACGAGTTTATTAAAAAGAAAGCAGAGATGGTGTTTTATGATCCTGCTATAGCAACAAAGAAACTTGTCGATGAGGTATACGATACAGTAAATGACAGATCAAAAGCAATAAGAATTGTTGTTATGGCAAAGTCTGCTGTAAGAAATAATTTAGAAAAGAAAATTCATTTAATTGAAAATCCTACACTTTTAGTTTGGGGTAAACAAGATGATGTGACACCTCCTTTTGTTGCGGATAAGTTTAATGAGCTTCTTCCTAATTCTACTTTGTATTTTATTGATAAATGCGGTCATGCTCCAATGATGGAAAGGCCTGATGAGTTTAATGATTATCTAAGCGATTTCTTAAAGAAAATATAATTATTAAATTTAAGGGATATATAAAAAAAAGCATAGCAAATTATTGCTATGCTTTTTTTATAATGTGTTCATTTAAGGCTGTTCTAATTTCTTTGCACGTGCAGCCCTTTGCATAGGATTTTCACCACCCCCTCTTCTTCTATTATTATTTCCTCTTTTAAATAATTCGAATCTATCCGGAGATTTTTGTGGGATGACGCTATTATTATCAGTATCAATATCTGCAGTTTCTAAAAAAGGATCTAAAGTTATATTAATGACCTTTTTTTCTGTAATGAACGCTTTGGTAATAGTGGATCGTCCAAATCTCCATATTTCTGCAGGTATTCTTTTAATTTCAGTTGTGCCATCTTCATAAGCAAATTCAAGAATAATTGGCATGGGTATTCCACCTTTATTTTCAAATTCTAATTGATAGAAATGATCATTTCCTTCTAAAAGTTCTTTTTCTTCTTCCGACAAAGTTTCCATAAATTCTTTATATTCCTTATCATCTATAGCATCAACATCTAATGCATCGTAATTTGTATATAAATCGTCTATTGTTGAATCTTTTTCGTTTAAAGTTTCAAGAATTTGTTCTCTGTTTCTTATGACAGAAATATTTTCTCTTTCTGCTGCTCGTTCTTCTTTTTCTCTTTTACTTTTGGCTCTGGGATCTTTTGTTTCTACTTGATAATATTTAACTGTATTTAAAGATAGATCTACGTGGTCGTTTGTGTAGAACCAGCCCCTCCAAAACCAATCTAAATCAACCGCTGAGGCATCTTCCATTGTTCTAAAGAAGTCAGCAGGTGATGGATGTTTAAATTTCCACCTGTTTGAATATTCTTTAAAAGCGTAATCGAATAATTCTCTTCCCATTACAGTTTCTCTTAGAATATTTAATGCAGTTGCTGGTTTACCATATGCATTATTTCCAAATTGAAATATTGATTCTGAGTTTGTCATGATAGGTGAAATATTTGTTTTATCACCTTTCATGTAATCTACAATTTTATTAGCGGGCCCTCTTCTAGATGGATAGTCTCTCTCCCATTGTTGTTCAGTTAGATATTGTAGAAAGGTATTGAGTCCTTCATCCATCCATGTCCATTGTCTTTCATCTGAATTTACTATCATAGGGAACCAGTTGTGTCCCACCTCATGAATAATAACTCCAATATGTCCATATTTTGTTCTTTGTGAATAGGTACCATCATCTTCACATCTTCCAAAATTAAAGCAAATCATCGGATATTCCATACCCATACTTCCATCTATTGACCAAGCTACTGGATAAGGGTAATCAAAAGTATAATGCGAGTACCATTTTATAGAATGCGCTACAGCTTTTGTTGAGTACTTAGACCATAAACAATCTCCTTCTTTGGTCCACATTGACATAGCCATTACTGTCCGACCGTCAGGCATTGGAACTCCCTGTGCATCCCAGATAAACCTTCTGGATGTTGCAAATGCGAAATCTCGAACATTATCAGCTTTGAATTTCCAAGTCTTGGTTTTGGTTTCTTTAGTTTTTATTCTTTCCTCAGCTTCGTCATATGTAGCAATTGTTACTGGATGTACATGTGATGATCTTGCTTGTTTTAGTCTTAACTTTTGATCTTTTGATAAAACTTTGTCTGGGTTTTGTAGTTCTCCAGTTGCCGAAACCAAATGGTCACTTGGTACTGTAATTTCAACATTGTAATCCCCAAATGATAGAGTAAATTCCCCTCTTCCTAAGAACTGTTTGTTTTGCCATCCATAAATATCATTATACATACACATTCTTGGAAAATATTGTGCAATCACATACACGTTGTTATCATCTTCTTTGAAGTTTTCATAACCTGAACGTCCTCCAATTTCTTTTGTATTGTTGATATTATACCACCACTTTATATCAAATGTATATGATTCTTTTGATTTCAGGGTGACGGGCAAATCTATTCGCATCATAGTTTTATTAACGGTGTACCTAAGATTTTTGCCTACTTTATCTGTAACTTTTTCAATATTGAAACCACCATCAAAATCAGGAGTCATGTTATCGATTTGGCCAGTTGACATTTTATTTCTAATTGTTGATGTTTTTATATCATGAGTATGTGAGTCCTTTGATCTAACATTTTGATCTAGCTGCAGCCACAGGTAGGTCAGATCATCTGGAGATTCATTATGATATGTAATAGTTTCTTCACCAAACAACTTTTGATCTTGATCGTCAATTCTTATCTTCATATTATAATTAGCACGTTGTTGCCAGTATTCATGACCAGGAGCTCCAGATGCAGACCTATAAGAATTAGGTGTTGGCAAGTCGTTATTTAATTGCTTAAACTTATTGTTATTTATATTTTCTTGAGCCAGTAAGCTGGTTAGTCCAAATAGCAACAGAAAGGTCAATAATTTATTCATATGTGATGTTTGTTTTAATGATCCGAATATATAAAAATATTTGATTTTTTAACTCCAATTGCTTAATTATTAGTTTAAATATATATTAGAAATGTATTTAATATATGTTAGAAGACAAATATGGTGTAAACGATACTTTACTTTGGTAGTGGTTGTATGACATCCCAAAGGTTACCGTATATATCTTGAAAAACAAAGACTGTTCCATATGGTTCATTTGATGGTTCTCTAATAATGGCTACGTTTTTGGATTTGTAATTATTAAAATCTCTAATGGCATTATCTGTTTGTATGAATAAGAATACACGACCTCTGCTTTGATTACCAATTGCTTTCTTTTGTCCTTCTGTTTTTGCTTTGGTTAACAGTAAAGCAAAGTCCTTGTAACCAGAAGGTGAAATTCTAACCCATCTTTTTCCATTATCCAAGTCTGTATCTTCAATTAATTCGAATGCAAGTATTGATTGGTAATACTTGATAGCTTTATCGTAGTCATCAATAACCAATGAAATTTGAAATATATTTTGATTAATATATAGTAATTATTCATTATAGTTGAGTGTGTTATAAATAGGTTCCACGTGGAACAATTTGGGGACTTATTATAATGAGTTAAGTAAAAGTGCTTTAAAATCTGAAAATTGGTTGGAACAATTTAAGGCAATTTTCCTCTTTGATAGAAATAGATTTAGTCTTATAGGTATATCTATTTCCTCATTTATAGCTTGGTTGACGACCTCTAAAAATTTGGCAGGATGTGCGGTTTCTAAAAGAACACATTCTGCATTTTTTTCCGTTAGGTATTCTTCACACGCTAAGTAAGCCACAGCAGCGTGAGGGTCTAAAATATAGTTTTCAAGTTTGTCTATTCGGTTTATTGTTTCTATTGTTTCTTTATCGTTATATGAGTATCCTATTATATCCTCTTTTATCATGTTCCACGTGGAACCATATAAAGCCATTATTCTAGAAAAATTACTAGGATCACCAACATCCATTGCATTAGAAACCGTGGCAATACTTGCTTTCGCATTATAAGTTCCAGAGCTTAGGTATTTAACCACTGTATCGTTGGTATTTGTGGCAGCAATAAACTTATATACAGGAAGACCCATTCTCTTTGCTAATAATCCTGCAGTTAAATTACCAAAGTTACCTGACGGAACAGTAAACACAATGTTTTCTGAATTGATTCCTAATTTTTTTAATTGTTTGAGTGCTTCGAAATAATAAAAAGTTTGTGGTATTAATCTAGCTATATTGATTGAATTAGCTGAACTGAATTGATATTTAGAATTCAATTCTTCATCTAAGAAAGCAGTCTTTACCAATCTTTGACAATCATCAAAAACGCCATCTATTTCAATAGCTCTTATATTATCTCCCCATGTAGTCAATTGCTTTTCTTGAAGTGGACTTACTTTACCACTAGGGTAGAGTATTATAACTTCAATTCCTTTAACATTATGAAAGCCCGATGCTACTGCACCGCCAGTATCTCCACTTGTTGCAACAAGGATTGTTGTTTTATTTTCATTGTCTTTTAAAAAGTAAGACATTAATTCGGCCATAAACCTTGCACCAAAATCCTTAAAAGCCATTGTTGGCCCATGAAAGAGTTCTAGCGAGTATATGTTATTTTTTATTTTTACAACAGGTGCTGGAAATACAATTGCTTTATGGATGATATCTTTTAAGGCTTTTTTCGGAATATAATCACCAATCAAATGATGAGCGACCTCAAATGACAGCTGTTGAAAAGTATAATTCTCAATGTTTTCAAAAAAAGATTCTGGTAATTTTTTTATATGCAAGGGCATATACAATCCTTTATCTTTTGGAAATGCATTTAATACAGCCTCTTTTAGATCTACTATATTCTTCTTGTTATTTGTACTGTATAGTTTCATATTAAGAAATTATTGCCCCTTCTGTATTTATATCAGAAATATGAACATTATTTTCAATTCCTTTATCAGAGTAAAGTTTTTTCCATGATTCTGCAATGTTTTCTGCCACTATATTATTCATGCATAAAGCAAAAATGGATGGTCCTGCTCCAGATATACTACATCCCAATGCTCCATTATCAATAGCTATTGATTTTATATCGTAGAAATATGGTATTAACTCGGCACGCTGTGGCTCAATAATACAATCATCCAAACTTCTTTTTAGCAATTCAAAATCAGTTCTAAAAAGGGCAGCCACAAAAGCACCAAGGTTTCCACTTTGTTGAATATGCTGGTCTAGTTTTAATTGTGGACTTAATATATTTCTAGAATCCCTTGTCAGAATTTTTATTTTTGGGTGTACAATTACGGCCTTTAGTCCCTTTATAATTGGCAGTTTTACATAATCTAAAGTTGCATTATCTCTTATTAGAATAAAACTACCTAATAGAGAAGGCGCAACATTGTCTGCATGATATGACCCATCAGCAATTTGTTCTCCCTGTGTCGCAAAAGGAAGTAGTTCTTGTTTGGTATATGGACGACCTAAATATTCATTTATGCCAAAAGCACCAGCAACAGCACTTGCTGCACTACTTCCAAGACCTGTTCCTATATCCATATTTTTATACAATTCCATATGGATAGGTTCGTCCTCAAGACCCAGTGATTCCAAAACCTTTAGCGCAGCAAAGCCTGCTGTATTTTTATAAAGGTCTTTTGATAATCCTTTATTGTAGTGGATTGACTTTAATATCAGGCCTTTTTCATTTCCTGCTTTAAACATGACTTCATCGCCTATATCATTGATGGCAAAGCCTAGAATATCATAACCAACGGCAACATTGGCAACTGATGCAGGTGCAAAGACTCTTAACGGTACCCTTTTTGACATAAAAATTTGATTAACAGTGTTTTATATAAATGATGCAATATTTATGATCTCTGCTAAAACACCCGCAGCTGTAACATCAGCTCCCGCGCCAGGTCCTCGGACAACCAACGGTGTTTTGTTGTATCTGTGTGTATGGAAAACGATCATATTGTCACTTCCATTTAATGTATAAAAAGGAGAATCTGATGAAACGGATTGAAGACCTATTGTTCCCACACTATTTTCTAAGCATGCGATAAATCTCAGCCTTTCGTTTTTGTCTTCTGCTTCTTTTATCAACCCGCTATAGATATCAGCTTCACTCTCTATAACTTCATAGAAAGTACCGACATCTTTTGCGTTTATAGCAGCATTTGATAAAAAACTATGGATTTTTATTTCACTTTCATGCATATCAAAACCGGATTCTCGGCTTAGAATCAATAACTTTCTTCTTACATCAGCGCCAGAAAGGTCTTCTCTAGGGTCAGGTTCGGTAAATCCTTGATTTTGAGCATCTTTGATAACGTTACTGAAATTAAAACTTGAATTAAAAGTGTTGAATATATACGAGAGAGAACCAGATAAAACTGCTTCAATTTTTATAATTTTATCTCCGCTGCTGACAAGGTTTTGTAATGTTGACATAATAGGCAGTCCAGCTCCAACATTTGTTTCAAATCTGAATGGTACATTCTTTTCTGAAGAGATGCGTTTTATATTTTTATAAGTAACCAAATCAGAAGACAGTGCAATTTTATTAGGTGTTGATATGGCTATATTACTTTTAAGTATTTCAGGATAAAACGGCGGCACTTTCGCACTGGCTGTATTATCTATGAAAATTGAATGTGCTAAGTTGAATTTTTTCATCTTAGATATATACTCAGAAATATTTGCAAGATCTTGAGACTTTTCAAGGTATTCTTCATATTTAGTCAGATCAATCCCATCATTATCTAAACACATTTTTTTAGAGTTTGAAAGGCCATCAACTACAATTTCGATACCGCTGTCTTTTTGAATTCTTTCCTTGTTTTTTATAATTTGATTGATCAATGTTTTGCCGATTAAACCAACACCGATTATGAAAAGATGAATTGTTTTATATTCAGATAAAAAGAAGCAATCATGCAATGTGTTTAAAGCCTTGTATTCATTTTCTTTAGAAATAGCAAAAGTGATATTTAGCTCAGATGAACCTTGAGCAATAGCTTCAATGTTGATTCCGTTTTTACCTAAAGTTTGAAATAATCGTCCTGATACACCAGGACTGTTTTTCATGTTCTGACCAATCACTGCAATAAGGCATAGGTTCTTATCAATCTTTATGGGGTCTATTAATTTTCTATCTAATTCAAATATGAATTCCTTTTCAATTTGTTCTTTTGCTAACCCTGTTTCTTCTTCATTTATAGCAACTGTAATAGAATGTTCTGAGCTCGCTTGTGTAATCATTACGACATTGATATTACCACCAGCTAAAGACTTAAATAACCTATTAGCAATACCGCTAACTCCTTGTAAACCAGTACCTTCTATAGATATAAGTGCTATATTACTTATTGACGAAAGACCAGAAATAATACGCCTTCCCTTGCTTTTTTGATTGTGTATAAGAGTACCCTCATCATCTGATTTTAATGTATTTTTAATTCGTGTAGGTATTCCCTTTTCCTTAACAGGTCTTATTGTTGGGAAGTATAAAACCTTTGCACCAAAGTGTGACATTTCCATAGCTTCAGAATAGGATAACTCTTTGATAGTATACGCTTTTGATACTTTTCTAGGATCTGATGTTAAAACGCCAGACACGTCCGTCCAGATTTGGAGCTCTTTAGCATTTAAAGCACTAGCGAAAATTGCGGCAGTGTAATCGGAACCACCTCGTCCAAGAGTAGTGGTTCTCCCAGACTCTAAATCAGATCCGATAAAACCAGTGGCAATACCAATTTTATCAAAGCCTGCAAATTCATCATTTAATAGTTTGTTGGTTATATTAAAATTGACACGTGCAGACCCGAAGGTATCATCTGTTTTTATATACTTTCTTGTATCAATATATTGAGTTTTCATACCTTCTTGAGATAAATACTCATTTAGAATAAAAGCACAATTCCTTTCTCCAAAGCTCAGTATATAATCTCTTGTCTTTTTTGAGGCCTCTTGAATTAATACAACTCCACCAAGAATGTTATCTAATACCAAATGGTTCTCTTGAAGTTCATTCTTTATTTTATCGTAATTTTCTAATGTTAGTAGGTTTCCAGCAATTTGATGTGCTTTACGAAAAAAACTATGAATTGAGTCTTTATAGTCAGGGTTCTTGTTTTCAGCTTTATTAGTGGCTTCAATTAATAAATCTGTTACACCACTAAATGCAGAAACCACGACAATTAATCCGCTGTGTGGGCTATATAAATCACTTATGATAGCTTTTACTTGCTTTATTATGTCTGCATTTGCTACAGATGTACCACCAAACTTTATTACAAGCATGTTTTTTTACTTAAGTATAACAGAATTTGTGCCAAACATATTAAAATAATTTATAATATTAAGCAGCGTTTATGTAACATATAATGTTAAATTATTAATAAGTATATAATACTATATGTAGGGTATATGTTGAGCAATTAATTAAGCCTATCTTCGGGTATTGGCAAAAAATCAAAACAGAACCAATGAAAACTATTTTTACTGTTATAAGTGTATTTGTGATAATGATGGGAACTAACCAGTTAAAGTCAATAGATATGGTGTGTCCACCGGACAAATGGCTGAACTGTGGCGCTGAGGTTTGGGACCTTTCAATTTATGGGCAAGCACACTACTACCATAATGGAAATCAGTACAGTGCTGGATCAGCTGAGGTGGTATATGACTTGACAACGTGTGAAACGGGTAAAATTTATAGAACGTGGAAGGTTGAAGATGAAAACTGGAATTGGATTGAGTGCACTCAAACTATTTATATTGGGGGAGGAGATTTTTCTTATCATAATATCACTTGGCCAGAGGACCATTTACAATTGTATGGTTGTGGGGTAAATACTCATCCTGATTATTTGCCAGCAGAATACGGAAGACCATCTTATGAGTATATGACTTGTAGTATGGTGGGTACATCGTACAAAGATCAGGTTTTTAATTTTGGACCCGACTGTAAAAAGATTTTAAGAACATGGACTGTTTTAGACTGGTGTAATTACAACACAGGTGCAGGAAATCCTGGAATTTGGAAATATACACAAACCATTAAAATTAGTGGAACCAGTCAACCTGATTTAGTTTGTACTCCTAGTATAACAATAGATGCAACTATATGTGACAGTGCCTATGTAAGTGTACCATTGGTTTTTGTTAACGGTCAAGCATGTTATGGTGGTTATGGTATTACGAATGATTCAAGATTTGCAGATTCAAATGGTTCAGATGCATCAGGAACATATCCTATTGGAAAAAGTATAGTTAATTATAGAGTTGAATATTCTTGTGGTCAGCAGATGATTTGTAAGACGGAAGTTATTGTTAAACAAAAAGGCCCCGTTCCTTATTGTCTTGCAAAACTAACAGTTGCTTTAATGGGAGTTGATACAAATGGTGATGGCGCAGTTGACGATGGTATGGCTGAGCTTTGGGCACAAGACCTTAACCATGCTAGTTACCACCCTTGTAATAACGCACCTTTGAAATTTTCTTTTTCTTCGAATGTAGATTCAACATCAAGAATATTTACGTGTGCTGATAGCGGTTTTAATGATGTACAATTATGGATAACTGATGTTTTCGGAAATCAAGCATGGTGTGCAGTGACAGTTATAGTGCAGAATAATGCTGCGAATATTCCAGACTGTGTTTTGGACTTTGGAGAAATGCCAGTAAACGGAGACATTGTTGATTCACAAAACGAACCTTTAGAAGATGTTCAAATCAGCTTAAGATCAAGAGCTACAATCAATACAATTGTTTTAGTTGATACTACTTTGGTGCCCATTGTTGTTGATAGTTTCGTCAGTCAAGGTGGACAAATGTTGTATGTTTTTAATTACGAAGAAAAGTATACCTATTCAGAAGAGGTTGTTGAGATCAATACACCTCATAACATAGAATTGGCTTCAAATTCAAATGGAAGGTTTGGTACTGAAGAAGTTGATATGGAAAGACACTATAGAATGCGTGCTTATAAAAAGAACGACATGTCTAAAATTGATCAAACAGATATTGATATTCTAAAGGCGTATTTAAATGAAGAATATATATTCACAAATATGTATTCATTTTTAGCAGCGGATGTTAATGAAGATGGAAATATAAATCATGAAGATTTAGATATTTTAACTGAATTGTTTAGCGGTGAGGAAGACGAGTGGCCAAGAGAAAGGCAATGGGTTTTTTACAATGCAAAAGACTTAGAAACGGTTACTGGAAACCCGTTGAATGAAAATATTCGTTATCAGATTTTTTTAAGGGACGAGGACTTCTATAAAAGGGATTTAGCATTTACTGGAGTCTTAAAAGGTAACTTAAATGAGATGGAATCTAATTTTAAAAACAACGCAGTTCTTGAATTAAGAAACGATAATAATCTTAATGTTGTCATTTATCCGAATCCCTTTACAGAAACAATTGCCATTGATAATCCAACAAAAGGAGAAATGAAAGTTTCAATTTATGGATTGGATGGGCGATTGATGTTTACAAAAACAACAAATGATAGATCAGTTAAAATTGAAAATTCTACAGACTGGAATGTAGGAACATATTTATACAAAGTAGTAAAAGGAACAGACAGTAAAACAGGAAAAGTAATTAAGATGTAATCGTTCTTCTTTTATTTTAAGACATAAGTTCTAATAAAAAATATAGTAATCGCTAAATGGTAAAACAGCATTTAGCGATTGTTATTTCCACTCCAACGTCTCAATCATTTTACTGATATCCAACTCGAGAAAATCATAAACAGGAGCTATAGAATCCCTATTAACAACATCATTAAAATAAAGGCTTCCTCTTAAAAAGTGCGAAGTACTATCGGTTAAAAAAAACTGAGTAGGAGAGGCAACGGGCCCGTCTATTTTAAAAACCAACCCATAAATATTTTTTTCTGCAATGTTGATTTTGATCTCGTCTCTATAACTTGCTTTTACATTGTGTTTATTGACCATTTCAAAAGCATCCTGAACCATTTCATCAAGGTCCGCTCTATTGTCAATCGGAACGTAGCTCATGTGTATGTTTGTATTCAACTCATTACAAACCAAATCAAACCAGCAAGTATATTGTTCCTCGTTCTCGGTTTTATTATTGTCCTGATTGAATATGAAGTATTTTGGTATCGTCATGGAGAATGGGCAATTGTTGCTGCTAAAGCTTTGGTAATCCTTTATAGGATACACGACCTTAGGATAAACTCTTGGTTTCGGTAACGGTATACTCATGTCCGTACAAGATAAAAATATAGAAATAACAAGTATTGTCAAGGTGAGAATTCTCATAATAGTGTAACATGAATTTTTTCAATCCGTCTTTTTGAGACAGATACAATTTTAAATTTAAAAGGATGTAGAAGTAAGGTTTTATCCTTTTTAGGAATATGTCCGATATGTTCCAAAATCAATCCTGCCAATGAATCAGCTTCACCTTTAATATTTTCAAATATATTTTTTTCAACGGGGACAATTCGTGCAACATCATTTAAAAGTGTTTTTCCTTCAAATATGTAATTATAGTCATTGATCTTGATGTAGTCCACTTCTTCATCGTCATCAAACTCATCCTTTATTTCACCAATTACCTCTTCCATAATATCTTCAAGAGTTACAATTCCGGCACTGCCACCAAATTCATCAACGATAACTGCTAGGTGTAATCTTCGTTTTTGAAACTCTTTCATCAGGTCATCTATCTTTTTAGATTCTGGAGCGTAGAGCACGTCGGTTCTGATAAACTGTTTCCAATTAAAACTTTCATCCTCTAGGGAATAACCTAGTAAGTCTTTAACATATAAAATACCAGTTATATTATCAAAATCTTCTGAATAAACAGGAATTCTAGAAAAGCCACTCTCTTTAATCATAGTCATCAACTCACCATAACTGCCTCCTTCTTCAATAGCGATAACATCAACCCGAGACTTCATTATTTGTTTGGCAGAAACATTTCCGAACTTGATAATACCACGCAGAATATCAACCTCTTCAGACGATTCATCTTCATTGTTTACTGTTAGAAGAATAGCTTTGTCAAGATCCTCTTTGCTTGTATCATCAATACCTGTTCGCTCTTGAATAAACTTAGATTCTAGTTTAGATGACCAACGCACCAATAACATACTAAATGGCTTGAAGAAACCGGAAAGGAGGCTCATGGGTGTTGCCATTAATTTTGCAAATTTCATATTGTTGAGATTTGCATAAATCTTAGGTGCAACTTCACCAAATAGAACAAGTAAAAATGTAACGCCAACAATAGTAATTAGGAAACTTAACGTACGACAAATATCATAAGGTTCGAGAGGTATAATTTTAGAAACAGCCTCGGCCCACGATAAAAGTATTTCATCCCCCAAAACATTTCTAATTAGAAAATCAGAAATAATTACAATTGAAATATTGATCAGGTTGTTACTGATCAGTATTGTTGCCAATAAGCGACGCGGTTCACTTCTAAGTTTAAGTATCTTATTGGAGAGTTTATTTTCTTCCGTTTTTATTTCATCTAGGTCTTTACGACTTAAAGAAAAGAAAGCTACTTCTGAACCGGACACAAGAGCTGATAGTATTAATAACAATATCAAAAACAACGTAACGCTTATAATCGTCATCGGTGTAATGGAAAGTGCAACAAAATTAAATAAAAGTATAAGGGGGGGCTCTGGGTCCAAGGTTTTGTGTTTAATTAAAAAATTTAACCTTCCTTAAAATGGAAGGTCATCATCTTCTTGAGCTGCTGGTTTCTCAGTACTGGCAGGACTAGCAGCTGGTGGAGTAAATACTTTGACAGCAGGAGCCTCGTCCATTGCACTAGGGAAACTGTTAAAATTACCACTTCCAGCATTCTCACGCTTGTCTAATGGTTTCAGAAGTTGTGCCACAACCTCTGTAGAATACCTGTTATTTCCTTCCTTATCTTGCCATTTTCGAGTTGTCAGTTTGCCTTCAACAAACACTAACGATCCCTTTTTTAAATCCCTTTCAGCTCTCTCAGCTAAAGATCTCCAAAGTACGACATCGTGCCACTCTGTAACTGATTGCCATTCTCCAGCTTTGTCTTTATAGCTTTCACTGGTTGCTAAAGAAAACTTTGCTACTACAGCACCACTCTCTAATCTTCTTACTTCCGGGTCTTTACCAAGGTGACCGATTAAACTTACTTTATTATACATTGATAGATTTATTAAGTATATAATTTTTTAACACACTGACAAAAGCCATTTATTTATGGTCGTTCTCCCGTCCGTGGAGTTAAATCTAAAATAAAGTTATGGATAAATCATTTAAATACAAATCAATTAGTCTTGGTAAGGCGTATTTGTTGATATTTTCAACGTTTATAAGAAGATAATTGTTGAATACGCCCTTTTTAAGCATTAAATTATAATCTGCTTGACTGATATATGTTTTGTAAAACACAGCGCGAATGGTTTGATGCGTCAGTTGGTGCTTAAATATTTTGGACGTTAAGACCTCTGACGGTCTAATTTTAATGTTTTTGGGCATAACAAAACCATGCTCTTCTTCAAGAGCTTCTAGTTCTAGTAAAGGAAACTCATATAAACCCTGCCAAATATCTTTTTCTGATCGCTTGATGATCAATGTCTTGCTGTTATCAATTATAAAAAAGCAATATTTGAAATAGCGATTTGTCTTTTTTATGCGCTTGGCTTTGAATGGTATTTGATCTTGAATATTCTTTTTATAAGCGATACAAGACTTTTGAAGTGGGCACGATTTACAGTTAGGGTTCTTAGCCTTACATTGCAAGGCACCAAACTCCATAATAGCTTGGTTAAACACTTCAGGACTCTGAGTATCGCACAACTGTTGGGCCTTTTCTTTTATTAACTTCAGAACTTTTGGATTATCGACGGCTTCATTTATTCCATATAGTCTGGAAATTACTCTGATTACGTTTCCATCAACGACTACTTTGTTTTCTTTATAACTAAAGCTTGATATAGCGGCGGCAGTATAAGCACCTACGCCCTTGAGTTTTAACAAATCAATGTAGTTGTTTGGGAAAATGCCGTTGCATTCATTAATGATGTAATTGGCAGAGAAGTGAAGGTTTCTAGCCCTAGAATAGTAACCCAGTCCTTGCCAGTTTTTTAGTACATCATCAATAGGGGCACTTGCCAAATCTGTAAGAGTCGGGTAGACCGATATAAATTTTAAATAGTAACTGGTTCCCTGCGCAACTGTAGTTTGCTGTAAAATAATTTCTGAAAGCCATATTTTGTATGGATCAATGGTTTTTCTCCAGGGTAAGTCTCGTGCATTCTTAGAATACCAAGTTACAATATCTTTGGCCGTTAAGGTTGGTTTGGGCATAAGTTATATAAATAAAAAAAGTCTGTTATTTTTTACAAATAACAGACTTTATAATCAAACAACCGAAAAATTTGCTAGGCTGTTAATTTTTTTCTTATAGTGTGGTAGTCTCCATAATTACCTTTAATGGCAGCTTTCAATTCTTTTCTTGCAAAGAAGATTCTACTTTTAACTGTGCCAAGAGGTAGATCCAATTCTTCAGCAATTTCTTGATATTTGAAACCAGTATAATGCATTACAAAAGGTTTTCGTATTGAATTATCTAAGTCAGCAATCATGGCCTGTAACTCTTGCATCAATAAATTGCGATCCACATCATTTTCAACTGCGTTTCTACCAGAGTTTATATAAAACATATTATCAGTAGAATCCATGATTGTATTGGCCTTTACCTTTTTACGGTAGTTATTAATGAAGATGTTTTTCATAATTGTAAACATCCATGCTTTGAAATTAGTACCTGGTCTAAACTTTTCCCTATTCGAGATAGCACGAAAAGCTGTTTCTTGAAATAAGTCTTCTGCATCTTTTTGATCTTTAGTCAAATTATATGCAAATGCGTTTAGAGAAGATTTTAGCAAGTCTATTTTGGTATAAAAGTCAGTTGCTGTCATGTTATTTTGTTTGTTTAACAAATCTAAGCAAAAGTTAAACAAAAACAAAGTTTTGATTAACAAAAACGCCAAATAGTTAAACAAAAAAAATATAATAAATATATAAACAACTGATTAATAGCTTGTTATTCAAAAACAAATATTGTGAACTTTCAAAAAGTATTGAAAGTTTGTTCAGCCGGTGTTTTTTAAAAGCCCAAGTGTAAAAAGTACTATTAATTAGGATGTATTTACTTTTGGGAGCCCCGGAGTAACCATAATGCGATGACGCCAAAGAAAATATTGGGCAACCAAGCGCCCAGGGCTGGCGATAATGATAAGTTGTTAGAGAATGTGGCAGCAAACTTAGATAGTATTACAAACGCGGCACCAATTACAACTCCTAAGGCAAGGTGTAAGCCCATTCCTCCGCGGACTTTTCTTGCTGCAACCGCCAAGCCAATAAGTGTGAGAATAATAATTGTAAAAGGTTGAGATTGACGCATATGTTTTTCGATGAGAAAGTTTTTGGCTTCACCAAGACCGCGACCCTTTTCTCTTTTTATAAATTCATTTAAGTCCCTGGTGGTCATGTTCTCCATTTGCTTCATGTTTTGGATAAAATCATCTGGAGTAAGATCGAGGATAGAATCTTTTGATTGTCTATCAAACTTGGTAAGGGTTTCTTTGTTTCCATTAAATTCCCGAATGCTGTAATTTTTAAAAGTCCATTCGTTGGGTGCTTTTTTGAATACTAGTTTTTCTGCCTTTAAAACTTCAATCAATTTGTTATCTGAAAACTTTTCTAACCTAAATGACTGCGCGGTTGTATCTGCACGCCTATAATATCTAATATAAACCTTCTCGTCAGGGTTTAAAAAAAAGTGCACATCACTGTTAAGTGTTTTCTCATGCTTCTTAGAAAGGTGCTCTGCTTCGAAGTTGTTCTTAATCTTGCAACTATGAGGAATCACATAGTTTTTACCAACCCACAAAAGACAGGCAATAATGCTTGCTGAAACAATGTAAGGCCAAATGATTCTATTAAAACTAATTCCACTGCTTAACAGAGCTACAATTTCTGAGTTTTTTGCCAAACGAGAAGTGAAAAAGATAACCGCAATTAAAGAAAATAATGGCCACATCATGCCATTTATCCAAGGAATGAAATTTAAATAGTACTCACCAAGAATTCTCGAAATGGGTAGTTCGGCATCAATAAACCGATTAATCTTTTCGCTAAAGTCGATAACCACCGCCATTAAAGTAATAAGTAGCATCGTAAAAAAGAAACTAGATAAATACTTCTTAATTATATATATATCAAACTTTTTAAGCAAGTGTGTTTTCTATTATAAACGTGTCATTAATCTAGGTACTAAACTGTTTTTCCACTCAGAAAATTTTCCTTCTACAATTTTTTGTCGCGCCTGTTGCGTTAAAGAAACAAAGAAACTTAAGTTGTGAACACTGGCAATCTGTAACGCCAAATACTCTTTAACTTGAAACAAGTGCCTTAAATATGATTTTGAATATTTTCTTGAAAGACTAGAAGTACTGTTTGCATCAACAGGGGAAAAATCTTCTATCCATTTAGCATTTTTCATATTGATCACACCTTCACTGGTATACAACAATCCATGACGCGCGTTTCGTGTTGGCAATACGCAATCAAACATATCTATACCTAAGGCGATACATTCTAATATGTTTTCTGGCAAACCAACTCCCATTAGATATCGGGCTTTATCTTCTGGCAACACATTGGTACAGGTCTCCGTCATATCATAAAGAATATCATGTGGTTCTCCTACTGATAAACCTCCAATTGCATTGATAGTTCTATTTTTTTCAGCAATAAACTCACAAGACCTTACTCTTAGGTCCTTATAAACAGAACCCTGAGCAATTGGTGCCAAAGATTGCTCGTAACCATATAAGTCCTCGGTAGAGTCAAATCGGTCAATACACCGGTCTAACCAACGGTGAGTAAGCCCAAGAGACCTTTTCGCATATTTATAATCACAAGGAAAAGGTGTACACTCATCAAAGGCCATTATTATATCAGCCCCTATAGAGCGTTGGATATCCATTACGCTTTCAGGTGTAAAAAGGTGTTTGCTTCCATCAATATGGGATGAAAACTTAGCTCCGGCCTCAGTGATTTTACGCCGATCGCTTAATGAATAAACCTGATA
This sequence comes from uncultured Saprospiraceae bacterium, assembly GCA_905480605.1. Classification (GTDB taxonomy): domain Bacteria; phylum Bacteroidota; class Bacteroidia; order Chitinophagales; family Saprospiraceae; genus RFSX01. The sequence continues at coordinate 67,095 of CAJQRD010000013.1, forward strand.
TCCACCCGAATCAGTTAACAAGGGTCGATCCCAAGACATGAACTTATGGATTCCACCAGCTTTTTCTAAGACATTTATTTTTGGCCTTAAATAAAGGTGATATGTATTGGCCAAGATTATTTGAGCCTCGACTTCCTGAATTAGGTGTTCTTGTTCAACAGCCTTTACTGTAGCCTGTGTACCTACAGGCATAAATATTGGTGTTTTAATCTCACCATGATCCGTATGTATCACACCTGCACGAGCTCTAGAACCGGGATCTTTTTTTATTAAGTCAAATTTCATCGAGATAAGCCTTTTTTAGATCGCCAAAGATAGCAATTACAATGTATCAATGTTTTAATGACCTGATGATTTATAAATCAAACAATCTTTTTCATATATATTTGGTTTATAATGATGAAATCACATCTAAAAACCTAGTGGCAATATGAAGATCTATAAATTTTCAAGAATACTTTCTATTTTACCAGCAATCGTGTTAGGGTGGTTTTTCTATAAAATGTTTATAGACCCGAACTTTCCATATATAGCATGGGCAATTTTGCCAGCGGCAACTTTAGCATTGTTGTATTTGTTTCAACCTCAAATAGATTATTGGTGGCTGGATAAAAACCCAATTGAATTAGATCCAGAAATAACGCTATTGTTGGAAAAGACCAATCCAATATACAATAGGTTAAATGAAGAAGATAGGGCTAAGTTTCATAAACGTATTTATTTATATGTTGAAGGCATTGAGTTCAAGTCTAAAGGGTATGAACGTGATGTGGATGTGTTATTTGATGTTAAAAACATGATTGCACAAGTTCCAATAACAATGACCCTTAACCGAAAGCACTTCTTATTTAAAGACTTTGAGCACATTATAATGTATAAGCATGCTTTCCCTTCTCCAGTATTTCAATTTTTGCACACTGTAGAAACACATTCAGAAGATGGAGTAATCGTATTTTCTCTGGAACACGCAGAATATGCCTTCTTTAGTCCTGACCAGTTTTACAATGTAGCATATCATGCATACGCTGAGGCATTTGTTAAGAGTAACCCAAAACTGGATTTTCCAACAACCCCAAATCAACTATGGTCTTCTGTTGAAACTATTTCGGGGTTTACAAAAGATCAGATACTTGGTACGTTAGGGTTTGAGAAAATTGATTTATTATATATACTAATAACTATTTACTTTACCCATCAAGATAAGTTTAGAAAAGAATTGCCAGAGATTATAAAACAATTGGATACGATTTTTGAAGAGGCAGTTTAGTTATGTGTTAAGCCGATGAATGGTTTTTAAAAGCTAGAGCCTTCTACCCTCCAGGAAAACCCAACATATCTCCCATCCCAACGGTGAATAACCAATACCCGTAAATGGTATGTTCAATAAAAACCAGACGAAGTGATTTTGTCTTTAAGTAAGTGTACCCAAAAATTAGTCCGCCAAGAAAGGTTATAACCAGAACCAAGGTGTTCTCAAAAAATAAATGACCTAAAGAAAACACTAGAGCATTTATCAAAACAAGAACCACATTGTTTGTAAAAAGAGACCGATACCGATGAAAGAAAAAACTACGGTATAAAACCTCTTGAGGTAAAACCGACATGAAGCTGTAAACAAAAAAAATAACAACCCAAACAATCGGATTGTTTCGAACTACATAAAACAATTGTTCAGAATCATATATATACACAAAGAAAATTGTTGCCGGAATTAGAAGCGCAAGAACAGTAATAATCTGTTTTTTCAAATCAGTAGGAAAGCCTTTAGCACCCCCTTTAAGAAGTGTATACTTTTCCTGACTTAAAACCGACACAACAAAACCAAAACCTAAAAGACCAAGTGTAACTTTTATCCAAATACCAATTGACAAACATAGAGCCATAGGAAGAATTACAAATAGTGTAAGGAACTCTAAAAATAGCTTAGTCTGATTTTTCATAGCTTAGAAGTTTTCACAAAAACTTTAAGTTTCAAATTCATAATTATGAATTCATAATCCTACAAACTTTGGAAAAGTTTATAGCTTACTTCCATTTAATATTACACCCAGCACTTGGTATTTGAGGAGTAATCTCATTTATACCCAGTAACATAGCGTCTAACGCACTGCGCATGTCTGCACCAGTTACAGGAATACCATTACCAGGTCGACTTGAATCTAAACGTCCACGATAAACAAGCTTATTGTCATGGTTAAAAATATAAAAATCTGGCGTACATGCAGCCTCATAGGCTTTGGCTACTTCTTGTGTTTCATCATATAGGTAAGGGAATGGGTATTTTAAAACCTTAGCAACAATACTCATTTTATCCGGGCTGTCTTGTGGGTAGTTGTCAACATCATTAGAGGAAATGGCAACGAAACCAACACCACGACCTAAATATTCATTGGCAATATTTACAAGCTCTTGATTTACATGAACTACAAAAGGGCAGTGGTTACAAGAAAAAACCACTACAGTTCCTTGTGTGCCCTTTATGTCATCATAAGAAATGGTTTGATGACTAACTGTATCGTATAGGTTGAATAGAGGTGCCGTTGTCCCTAGGTCCAACATTGTAGATTCTATAAGTGCCATAATTATTTATTTACATGAGTGGTTTATTCCTAAAACATATTTGTTGACAACATCAATTGCACTGGCAACATCACTACCCTTAAACCCTTTAATATTTTGATTGTTCAATTCTTTTTGGGCAAATTCAGTATAAGCACGAGATAAGGGCATATAGCTCCAGTGCCACTTTTCTTCATTGTAACCATATGGCCTTTTGTTATCTTTTTGTGTATATGGCCTGCAAAAACCAAAATCAGATGCATTGTTTTCTAACCAAGTGAACAACTTTAATCCTTCACCTTTTTCAAACCAGTCATTATTGAAATTATTAAAGTCAACATCTGTTCCCCAATGGTGTCTTGATGTACCTGGCATAGAACTGTATTCTAAAATCTTAAGAGCTCTTTCTTCTGGTTTTGTATAAGCCTTTGAAGCATTTTCACCAGTGCTCAATTTTGTTTCTCCCGTCCACTTTCTTTCCCAAATACCTTTTTGATAATCAAAATTTCTGGCTGCTGAACGGATTTCTAAGTTTATACCATCTTTTTTTGCTGCAGTCCACATTTTTAGAAATGCATCATAAGCTTGTTTTTTCATGTACATACCATGGCGATCTGCATACTTATCTGATACTTGTATAAAAGTTGAGTCAGTAGAGGGGTCGAAGTGACCAGTTATAAAATCAACAGTAATTTTAGAGGCGATAGTTTTTAGTGATGTTTTATTTTTTTCAACAGTTTGCTGAACCAGCTTTGTTGTTGACTTTAGGTTTTGTAAAAACTTACGTTCTTTTTTCTTACAAGAAAACAAGACAGATAAAAAAAGTATTGAAAAAAGGACGTTATGCAATATTTGTGTTCTTTGAGGCATAATTAAATAAATTTTTCTCCTTAATAATTTGTGAAACTTCTTTTGGTACTGCTATTTCCCAAGAGTCTTCTCCCTTTTCTATAGACTCCAAAACATTCCATGGCATAATATCCAAGAGGTCTTTATCGTAGTTTTCAATTTGAACTATTTGGTGACCATCAATGAGGTGTTTATATAGAAAGTGAATTCCATCTGGGACCATAAGGGTTTTAGCATTTATAAGTTCGGCATCTTTTTCAAAATAAGCAGGATAAACATATACTTTGATGTTTCTATTGAAAAGCTCACCGAACGCAACAAGTAATCTTCCATCTTGATTGTTGTAGTATTTTTCTTCAATAATAGATAAGAGCTCCCTAACACCGATGAGAAGTCCCAGTTTCCCTATACTATAATCGGCCAAATAATTAATTAGGGTTTGGTGGTTTTTACAATTCGATATAATAACGTCATAGCCTAGAGCGCAAAGACAATCTGCTCTGTCTAAATAATCGTTAGGGTCTAAACGCCCATCAACGATTAAGTATTCCATTGTTATTTCTGGAATAATGTAAGCAGAGTCATTGTTGACTTCCGCCTCCTCTTTGAATTGTTTAAAACCAGAAGAAAAGGCATCTAGTGTTACGGTTGTTGGGGGTCTGTAGTGGCCCCTGACAACCATAAGGTCTTTTTTCCAGAGAAACTCTGATGCATGTATACTTCTTTTGTCTTTATTGAAAATGGCCACGTCAGTTAAACCATATTTTACAATATACAAACACAAAAGTCTATTGTCAACATGCCAAAAGTCAGGTCCCTCAAGCCTTATCATATCTATTGATACTCGACCTTTAATGCCATCATCTAATGATTCTACAAACTCAGGCATGTTGTCGTGGAGTTTGAAACAAGCATAGACCATATTGACACCGAGAACACCAATGGCTTCTTGTTGTAGGTGATTATTGTTGTCATTCATTTTTACATGAACAATTAGGTCGTTAACTGGCCCATGGGGTCTAAGTTGAAACCTGATGCCCATCCACCCATTTCCCTTTATTGTTCGTTTGTAGTTTATCGCAGCAACAGTGTCTGCAAAAGCAAAAAACAAAGTATCTGGACGTTCAGTGGTTAACCTTTCATCCATTAGACTATATTCGTGATCTAGCATTTTATACAACCTGGATTCACAAACATACCTGCCACTTTCTTCTGTACCATAAATAGCATCAGAGTAAGTTTTATCATATGCAGACATTGTTTTGGCAATTGTTCCAGCGGCAGCCCCTGCTTGAAAAAAGTTTCTTGCTACTTCCTGCCCAGCGCCGATTTCTGCAAACGATCCATAGATCTGTTTGCTAAGATTAATATTGAGAGCTTTTTGCTCGGGCTTTAATATATGTCTCTTTTCTTCCTTCACGTTATAAATGTGTTTACAACAAAGATATAATTATATCGTTGTTTATACATCAAAACGCCCAGTAACAAACATTTATAAATAACAACAATTAATAATTTGTTAATTGGAATATTTGATTAGGAAAATCCGTTAGAAAATGACAGCTTAGCCAATAATACAAAACAATCTAAATGAAAAACAAACGACTTCTTCTAGCTACAGGAACAATTCTAGTATTGCTCGTGCTCTATTTTTTCTTAAAACCAGAGAAATCAGAAGAAGGGATAAACCTGAGTGCTTCAGTAAAAAAGGGACCTTTCAATATTTCTGTTGTTGCTACAGGAGACCTCGAGGCAAAAAAGTCAAAAAAAATAATGGGTCCAAAGTCTATGCAGTCAGCACAGGTTTATGAATCTACCATTCAAAGAATGATACCTGAAGGAACAATTGTTACCGAAGGGCAGTTTGTTGCACAGTTAGATAAAACAGAAGTTGCCAACAGAATGTCAGATATCCAAACTGAAATTGATAAAGTAAATACACAGCTGGATCAAGCAAAGATTGACACCACCATAGAGATGAGAGGCCTTCGTGATCAATTGAATAATATTAAGTTTTCAATGGAGGAAACCAAGCTACAGGTCGAACTCAACAGATTTGAACCACAAGCGGTAGTTCGCCAAAAGAACATCGAATACGAAAGAATCCAAAGAGAGTTTGATCAAGTGTACGTTAAACTTGGGCTGACGAAGGAAAAGAATACTGCAAAGATTGCAGAGATAAACGCATCGTTGAAACAACAGCAAAAAAAAATGAAGCGTCTAGTTGATTTGTCAAAAGAGTTTACCATTAAAGCACCTTCTGACGGCATGCTAATATATCATAGGACCTGGAACGGTAAAGTTAAAACAGGCTCAAGAATTAGAGCATGGAATCCGATAGTTGCTGAATTGCCGGATTTAACGGAAATGATTTCTAAGACGTATGTTAACGAGGTCGATATAAGCAAAGTTTCTATTGGGCAAGATGCAATAATTAGGGTGGATGCATTTCCTGATAAAGAATACTCCGGAACAGTTACACAGATAGCTAATATAGGTGAAAAACTGAGGGACTATGATACGAAAGTATTTGAAGTCTTGGTGTCTGTAATAGAGCAAGATTCGATTTTAAGACCAGCAATGACAACGGGAATAGAGATACTGATCAACAACTTTGATACATTAAACTATATTCCTTTGGAATCGATATTTAAAGATTCTGTTGACTATGTTTTTGTAAAAACTAAGGCAAAAACAACCAAACGCGAGATTGTAAAAGGGCTAGCAAATGAAACCGACATAATTGTGTTGGCTGGTATTGAAGAGGGAGATATGGTGCTTTTAAATAAACCAGCAAATGCGGAAACTTTAATTTTTGAGTATATTGATTCTAACTTAAAGAAAGAAAGCCTGAGTGCTTTCAAAAAAGAAAAAGAGCGCATTAGAGCAGAGCTCCAAGAGAAGAAAAAGATGGTTAAAAACGAGATAGAAAGACAAGAGGACGGGCCAACGTTTTTTACAATATCATTTTAGTATGGATCGACTTATTTTTAATTTTGGATTAGCCATTGAAGGTATTATTGCAAATCGATTGCGCGCATTTTTAACCGCGCTCGGTATTATATTTGGAGTAGCAGCAGTTGTTGCCATGTTAGGTATTGGCTCTGGAGCTCAAAAGGCAATAATGGAGCAGATGAAACTTATAGGCGCCAACAGTATTGTAATTGAAAGTAATATCGAATCTGGGGATGGCGCAGATCAAGCAGCAGGCGCAGATCAAGAATCTTCAAATTCTGAAAACGGCAAAAGAAAGTGGTCGCCAGGGTTAACCATGCTTGACCTAGATAACATTAAAGTAATTGTACCAACCATTGATAAGTCAGGTGGAGAAATTAGTATGCGATACTCCGTTATTGCCAATGGAATGCAAAGCAAATCTAATTGCATTGCCATAGAGCCGGCCTTTTTTGAGCTGAACAATCTACAAATTGGTTCAGGGAAGAATTTTTCACAAAGCAACATGGTCAATGGAAATTCGGTCTGCATTGTTGGGAAAAGTATAGAGACAAAGTTTTTTCGAGGAGAAAGCGCAATAGGCAAGAAGATTAAAGTTGGAAACAATTGGCTATCTGTTGTTGGTGTAATCAAACAAAGAATAGCGTCTCAGGAAAACCTTGAAAAGTTAGGCTTACAGGATTATAACCTTAATGTTTATATTCCGATAAAAACTGCACTTTTAAGATTTAAGAATAGATCTAAAATTACCTCCGAGGACGTAGGGGATAATGACTCTGATCCTAATCATAACTATCATCAACTAGATAGGGTCGTTTTGCGTATTTCAGATTCAAAGACACTTCAAGCAAGTGCGGATATTGTTGGACGTTATCTAAAACGAAAGCACAACGGTGTTAATGATTACAATATTAAAATACCTGAACTATTAATCCAGCAGCAACAAAAAACACAAGAAACATTCAATATTGTCTTGGCCGTAATTGCAGGTATTTCATTATTAGTTGGAGGTATTGGTATTATGAATATTATGTTGGCGTCCGTTCTAGAAAGAATTAAAGAAATCGGGATAAGAAGATCCATTGGGGCACAAAAACAAGATATCGTTTTTCAGTTTTTATTTGAGGCTGTTACAATTTGTTTTATTGGAGGGCTGGTCGGAGTTATTCTTGGAATTGTCACCGCCAAATTAATATCGCAATCTTCTGGAATACCCACGGTAATTAGTTGGTGGTCTATTGTTTTGTCCTTTGGTGTGGCATTTATTGTTGGACTTATTTTTGGTTTATTTCCAGCCAAAAGAGCATCGGAATATGACCCAATAATCGCATTAAGAACCAATTAGAATATGAAATTTACTTTTACAACATTATTAGTTATTGTTTGTTTGCAAGTTACTTTGGCACAGTCTTCTACAGAGTACTCTCTTGACGATATTATTAAAATTGCACAATCTGAATCCCCAGAGGTCAAACTGGCTGAGATTGTAAAAAGTAACGCATATTGGAACTATCAATCTTTTTTAGGGGATTACAAACCACAGATTGATTTAAGTATAAACGCCCCTCAGTTAACAAGGACGGTGTCACCGATTACGCAAAATAACGGAACGAGTGTTTTCTTGGAACAGTCACAAATGCGATCAGATGTTAGTATTGGATTGTTTCAAAACATATCAGCTACTGGAGCAAGGGTTTTTGCTTCAACCGGGGTACAAAGGCTGGATATATTTGAAACGAACAATATTCCATCAGATATAAGTTATTTAAGTAACCCAATATCATTTGGGTTTACTCAGCCACTGTTTGGTTTCAATAACTTAAAGTGGAGAAAAAAAATCGACCCACTCATTTATGAAGAATCTAAATATAAGTATTCAGAAGATTTAGAAGCAGTTGCAAATCAAGCGGTAAGTAACTATTTTGACTTGATGGTTTCTCAGCTAAACCTGAAAGCCTCTCTAGACAGAAAGTCGGTAGCGGATACCTTGTATGAATTGGGACAGAAAAGATTTGAGGTAGGAAACATTGCAGAGACTGAACTATTACAGCTCCAGATGGATGTAATGCGAACGGACTCTGACATTGCGAAAAGCAAATTGAATGTTCAAACAACAAATGAAAGGCTAAGGGATTTTCTAGGAATAGCAGAGGAGACAGAATTTAAACTAGAACTTCCTGCAGGAGTGCCAACTGTTGAAATAGAGCAAGATAAAGCATTAGCCTATTCTAGACAAAATAGAAGTAGAGTAAAACAATTGAAAAGGATTTTATTAGAAGCCGAACGAAATGTCGAGCTGACAAAGGCAGAGGCAGGAATAAATGGACAAATAACCGGGAATGTTGGTGTTACGGGTTTTGGTTCTAGCCTCAATAAAGCCTATGGTGGCTTGATCGACCAGGAACAAGTCAGTTTATCACTTATTATTCCAATTGCCGATTGGGGAAAAAGTAAAGCCAATTACGAAATTGCCAAATCCAATTATGAATTGACGGAATTAAATACGAAACTAGAAAAAGTGAAATTTGAACGGGATGTTGTAATTGCCGTTCAGCAGTTTGGTTTGGTACAGGATAATGTCAAGCTAGCGAAGCTATCATATGTCACATCTCAAAAAAGGTACGACTTAACCCGCAAGAGGTATCTGATAGGGAAGATAGAAATAACAGATTTGACCTTAGCTGAAAATGAACAGGAAAACCAAAGGAAGCAATATGTACAATCTATTAGTGATTTTTGGAATGCTTATTATAATATAAGGTCATTGACACTATATGACTTTATTAATGATGTAAGTTTGGTAAA
>CAJQRD010000014.1 GCA_905480605.1 uncultured Saprospiraceae bacterium
AACTAAATGATGTTAATCCCAGGGAGTGGCTCACTTATGTTCTTGAGAACATTAATGATACCAAAATAACAGAGATTCATAAGCTCTTACCCAATAATTTTAATACTCCAAATCTATACATGTAGATGCTCCTACGGATACAGTACTCTTTCGTGTCTATCGATTGTTTACTATAATCCTTATTGACTGTTATCAGTTAATTAGATAGATTTTATTTGGATATTTATTCTATCATATTATTTCTTTAAACTAAAAAAATGGAAACTAAAACAACAGCAACATTCAAAACAATCGAATTACCAAAAAATACATTTGTTTACTTACGAAATGTTGGACCATATATGGGAGACACCGAATTATTGGAAAGACTCTTTAACGAAGTGATAGTTTGTCTAGCACCCAAAAACTTACTTTCACCTTCCTCGGAATGCCCTTCTATGCAGCATGATGACTCTGAATCTGTTCCAACTTAGCAACAATGAATTAGCATAGGTTTACAATTCCAGAAGGAACCCAAGGTGAGGGTAATGTCGAAATCATATAAATACCTGAAGGCAAATTATTTGTAGGTGCTTTTGAAATTCTTTCAAACGAGTAAGGGCAAGCATTGGGTGTAGTTATGAAACAGCCAAATGAAAACAATTTAACTATAAGAGGGGTAATGTATGAATCTTATAAAAACGATCCGAATCAACATCCAAAAGGTAAGTTTTTTTATTCGCCAATTCATCTGTTAATGAAAAAACCTTCAATGATTTTAGTGCAAGGTATTTTCAAACAAAACACCTAACTCTTTTTCTGTAAAATCGAGAGTTAAAGAAAATTCATTTCTGAGCACCTCAAGCCAATCTTCCCCAAAGTCGACTTGCTTTTTAGCCACAACTTTTATCCCTTTCCGAATTGCCATTTTATTATTGAATAGTCCAATCCTCCCCTCCTTGGTATTTCTTCCGACAAATATATGACTGCAAAAATGTGATCTAGGATTCGTTGACATATAATAGTTAGAAAGATATATATCTTCTTCTCCAATCTCCACATTCTCAAAACTATATAAATTGGCCCACTCCTTTTCAGTTTGTCTTTGAATCATGAATTGATGGTCTGCAATTGGGACTACTCTAACCATTCCATCTTTGTCACTGACCGGTGATGATACATTTATGTCTAAAGGAATACTAGAAATGAGTCCCCCAAAACCAACATCAGTTACATAAGTTCTTCCTTCCAATTCAACCAAATGTGCCAAGTGATTTCTAGGTGGAATTCCTTTGGGATTGCTTAACCAAACTCTTGCTAAAACTGGCTTAGGGAAAAATCCTATCGACTTTAATAGTTCAGCATGTAAAGTGTTGAGTTCAAAGCAATATCCTCCACGCTTTTTTACTACAACCTTCTCAAACAGATCATGATAGTCTAGTGAAATTTTTCTGCCTAACGCTATATCTAAATTTTCAAATGAAATATTTTCTACATGATGTTCTTGTAGCTTAGTTAAGCCCTCTAAATTAGGATTACAAATATCGAGATTTATTCTACTTAGATACTCAGTTTTTTCAGGGTCCTTCATTCGATTAATTATTACCTACGTCTCCATGAATGAGAAACCCGGGTTGTGCTTGAAGGAAGTATGATTTGTACTTCCCCAGTTAGAAAATATTTTTTCTCTTATCTAATACTCAAGAATATTACCAGGTGCTTTTAATTGTACCAGCATCTATACTTGCTTTTTTATGTGCTTGATATTTTGTTTTCTTCATTCTTTATTTACAATATTAGAAATAATTTATTTAGGACTTCCAAGTTCACTTCATATATCAATTCTCACTCTCAACACTTTGCTTTCCATACAAATGAAAATAATACCAAGAGGCCAAACCACCGATAAATGAAAATATAGCCAACATATAAAAAACATGTTGATGACCTTGAGCACCAGGTGAATTGTCGAGAAGGTAACCCATAGCTGGTCCAGCGAAAATATCTGGGGTATATCCAACAACTGATATTAGACCAACCGCCGTTCCAGTTAATATCAAAGGTATTTGTCCTCTCTCCATCACTGCAAAGTATAAAGAACGTGCTGCGTATATTCCTGTGGCCACAACCAAAATAGATACAAAAAAAAGTGCAGTTTCTGAATCTGTAATTATGCCTGTAGCAAACAATAAAGCACCAAAAAATGAAATCACAAAACTAACCAACAACCAAAAAGTAGTTTGGGAGCGGTCTGCCAAAATGCCAATCATAACACCAATGATAGGACGGATAAATAACAACGAAGTTCCAACTTTCGCCGATTGAATTTGATCATAAAGCATTACATCTTTTGCGTACAGTGAGAGCACATCTGTAATTTTATAACCAACATAAGCACACAAGATAATTATCATCAACAACCAAACTGAAGGCAACTTCAAAACATCTTTAATTTGCGATGCCGTGATCTTTTCTAATATTATTTCAGATTCTATTTTAGGATCCATTTTCATAAAAACCCACACCAACAGACCTACAAAGGCCACTAATCCAGAAGAGATTAAAATGACATATTTGAAGGCTGCCTTGCTTTCTGAAACTGTTGCAGCAGATATTTCTGAAGTAATAAAAAGAGCAAATACAAGAACGCCCATAGCACCAAACAGTGCACCTACTAATCCTCTCCCTCCGTCTAAAAACCCAAAAGCTTTGCCTTGAGAAGTTGAGCCTCCCCACACGCGCGTAGCCTTTATCATTGGAGCCCAGAATATAAAAATCGTCGTAAAGCCCCAATAACCGTAAAGTATTCTTAGAACTGTAAAGCTAGGAAAAGTAGCATAAACCAATCCACCTAATGCTGTCAACCAAAGTGCCGTTGCAATCAATTTTCTAGGTGGATACTTATCGGCCAAAGGACCTCCAAAGATATAGGACAACAAAGCCACTAAACCATAGACTGAAAAACATAAACCTAATTGAACATTGTCAAGTGCAAATGCATCAAGTACTGTTGGCCTGAAGACTCGTGCAAGAACAAATGGTAAAATGAACACAGACTCTCCAGCCAATATCAGCAATAAGAGGTAATGCCACGGTGCTTTGTATTGATTCATTAGATATGGGGATTAAATACAAATTCAAAGAATAATCAAGTGATTTACGTCATTCTTATAATTTTCAATCGGGCTGTTTATTAGATCAAAAGTAAATCTCGATTTTAAATTACATTAATTCTAAATCAAAACCAAAATTGATTCTTAATCATAAAAAAAGTACTCTACATCCCTATCCAAGTTTAGCGCTTTCAAAGACGATCACAACGAGTGGTACAATAGCTATTATACCTCACTCTTGGAAAAACATATCAAATACTTTAATTCACTCCTTAATCAAAATACAATGATTCCTAGAGACATAAATTATCCAGAATATATTAAACTCATTACACGAAAACTATATTCGTGATGACATCAACTATATAGGTGTTCCTATGATACAGTTATCAATGGCCAACTATGATACAGCACGGATTCAACAGCTCTTTAAAAAGATTATCTATGAAGGCGCAGTAGCAACTTTACTTGATATTGAAATCGATGTAGTCAAAGAAGTGATTGCGGACCAATTTAAAAAGAAACCTAATTTCCTTTAATTACAATGACTCGATAAATTAGGTGGATAGTGCACGGTCCAGCTTTAGCAATAATATATTAAATATGTCTTCTATAAAATCATCGCTAATTTCTTATGCAGATTCCCATCTAAAACTCAGAGTAAGAAAATCTTAGAAAGATAAACGTTAAAATAAAAGTAATTAGAAAATAGTCTTGATTAGATCGATCATTATACTTTGTAGGAATCTCAATTTTCTCCTTCAAATTTTTCAGAAGAAATTTTTCATTGGTTTCTTGGTAGTTTTAATCAAGGCCAACAGTCCTGTGTATTAACAGTATCTATACTAGCCTATAAAAATTGCTGTATATTCTTAATCATTCTGTGCGTTTTATAGTGTTTACAAAATGCCGTATGATAACTATGATTACCAACAAATCTAACCTGTATTGCATTCCATTCATCACGCGTAAAACTAGCGTTATAATGTTTTAATTCTTGGTATAATTTTTCACTGAAAAAATTAAAATGTTTAGTGCCTAAATATTCCAAATCGGCATCTGCAAGTATTTTCTCAAGTAATGTCTTTGGATGCTGGGGGATTTTAGTTGCCATTATCATTCCACATATAATAGCAATACTTTCTTCTGAATAATTATAAGCTTTCAATTCTTTTCTCACAATTTTACAACCTATCGCCTCATGATTGATATGCGATTTTATAAAACCTATATCATGATATATTGCAGCTATTTTTAACAACTCAATATTCTCTTTAGAAACACCTGACCTTTCAGCAATAAAGATGGCGCGCTTCAAAACATATAAAGTATGGTCGATGTTGTGATACGTTAAATGTTCAGGTAAATCTCTGTTTAACGTATCAGTTACATGCTTATATATAGTTTCAAACGATGCTTTCATTAACGCCTGCTTTTTTTACTTAAAATACCACCATCTACTTCTGTAATATTCTGAATAAACATAAATGCTTTAGGGTCTGTAGCAGCTATTGCTTTTTTCATTTTATGCACTTCCAATCGGGTAACAACTGTAACAATTATATCGCAATCATGCTTTACATCAAACGATTTTGGCAAATTTCCTCGTTCACCTTTATAAACAGTAATCGCTTTATTAAATTGATTTACAATTAACGATTTCACAAGTTCAGAATTAGGCGAAATGATAGTTAAAGATATTAATTTTTCAAACCCATCAACCACGTAGTCTGAAACGCGTAAGGCAGTATAATAGGTTAATATAGAATACATAGCCTTTTCCAAACCTAAATAAAAGGCAATAATTAAAAATATTATGGTATTTATCGCCATAATAATTTCGGTAGTCGATAAACCAAACTGCTTATTGGTATATTCTGCAATTACCTCAAGACCATCTATAACACCACCACTACGTATTACAAAACCAATACCCAAACCTACAAAAACACCACCGAAAATTGCCGTAAGAAAATGATCATGTGTTACCACTGGAACTTTAATAAAGTATAACGAAAACCCTAATATCATAACAGCTAGTAGAGAGTGTGCTGCAAAGTTTTTTCCTATTTTTCGATAACCAAGATATATAAATGGAAGGTTTAACAATACAAGTGGCAAAGCAACTTCAATATGATAAAATTCATGCATAAGAATTGAAATCCCCAACAAACCACCATCAAAAAAGTGATTAGGAATCATAAATCCTTTTATGGCAACGACAGCAGAAAGAACACCTATGGTTTTTAAGAACACTGACTTAAATGAAAAAACATTTTTGATGCTTAAATGTTCAGAAGTACTATAACTCATATGTTTATGATTAAATATAACACAATTTACTTTTGGTTGATCGACTAATTTCTTTAAAATTAAAGACATTTTCTGCCTTCGCAAAAAACATTCGAAATTGGTAGTAATTTAAAATTACACTTTCTATAAAAAGCATATACTCAACCAATAATTTGATTATCAAAATACATTGCAATTCCTCCTTTACATGTATCTTGTACTTTTCCTCAACGCTCAAAAGTATTCTTTTTTAGAGCACAAATCGTAAATTTACCTACAAAAAACATGACGAAATCCAATAAAAAAAATGCTTTCACCCACAGACTTTGTGATTGAACCACAATTTTTCACCCAATTCAATTTCGTTAATCAATTACTATTTTCCTTACTTTTTCTGCGCCTCCACCTGTGGTTAGATACAGAGCCCCATCAGAATCCATCGTCAATCCTTTTGTCAGGCTAAACTTGGCTAGGTGACCAGGTCCGTCTGTGCAACCAAAGGTACTGCCAGCAACTGAGGAAACAGTCCCATCAAAAGATATTTTTCGAACTGAAGAATTGTCAGAATCACATAAGAATATATTACCCGATGGGTCCACTATTAAACCTCTTATAGATCCAAATTGTGCCATATTGATGGCCCCATCCAAAAATCCCTGGGTAGTTCCTGCAACTGTAGAGACAAAACCATCCGGAGTAATTTTTCGTATCTTATTGCCATCAGCAACCAATAATTCCCCTTCTTTATCCAATGCTACATCAATTGGACCTTCAAATTGAGTACTCCCGGCAATTGTAATTACAACTCCAGAAGGAGAGATTTTTCGTATTTTATAATTAAGAAGATCAGCTACGTAAACATTTCCAACGGAATCCACCGTAAGGCCAAATGGGAAGTAGAATTTAGCATTTTCACCTGAACCGTCAGCATAGCCAGAATTACTACTTCCCGCAAGTGTGGTAACCATTCCGTCTTTTCCTATTTTTATTATAGAGTTGTCAACAGTCGCATACACATTACCGTCTTTATCAACCGTAATCCCACGAGGTATTTCTGGACCAATTGAATCCCAAGACCATACAGTGATCAGGGAGCCATCTGGTCTTATTTTTACTATCTCGCGGAGGTGGTTTTCAGCAACATACAAATTCCCATCGGCATCTATATCTAGATCAATTCCACCATAGCTATGCGCAGTACTGACAGTAACATTGGGTATGTAATCTGGAAAAGTAATCACAAAGTCTTCTGAAGATGTAGCAGTTTGACCCATAGCTGTTACAGTGATTGGGCCAGTGGTCGCACCTTCTGGCACGACCACATTTATGCGTTGCATGTTGATGCTGTCCTGATAAACAAATTCAGCTTCAGCTTCTGTTCCGTTGAACTTGACAATACTTGTATTTAAATGAGGTCCGGCACCTTCTTCAGATGGTACTGGAAGGATGAAATTATTACCACGCAAAGTTACATGCCTCCCAATCAATCCACTTCCTGGTGAAAAGCTATAGATTTCAAGCTTGGGTTCTAGAGTATCATCTTTGTGACACGATGATATTAATAACAAAGAGCTAGTGATCAGTGAAAAACCAATAATAACAATAATCCATTTTTGTAACATAATTCATATTAGTTATTTGGTTGAATGTAATTACCCATAATATATGAAATTTACTAAGTTTTTACTTCTTTTACGCACTTAGAACGATTTATTACATATGACATCTTCAGCTATTCTTCAAAAGAATTTAAACATTGATCTTCATTTTGTTTCTCTGAGGGTTATAATAAATATCAATTGTTAGCGGTATGAATTGTTGGGAAGTTCGGAGCCACATCACTACAAAGTACAAAGAAGATTTAATGCACAAGTAGAATCTCAGTCAACCACCTCACCCTGTTTTTTTATCTAACAACTCCTTTATACTTTTTGCTTTATCAGCCATATAAGAATCGGTCAACCATATCCCAAGCTTTGTTTTTTTGAAATGAATAATAAGGTTGGCTTTTCTATAAGATTCTGCATCAGGAAAATATGGAACTCCATTAAATATCCACGTAATAGCTCTTAACCATTTGGCTAGTTTTGGAAACCATATCTTATTTAATTCTATAGATTGTAAATCGTCGTAAGAGTAAAGACCGGAATTTCGTTCAGTTTGCCCATCAATTATTTTAAATCCATTTTCAAGAAGTTGGAATTCAATTTTTGGACTTTTCTTTAAAAGAATATTTTCTCGCATCATCTTTTTTTATTTCCAGTTAATTGTTACAATTTACTCAAAAAAAAAGGAGAAACAAACTGAGCTTGTGTTCATTGTCAATTCAATATATCTGTACAACTTGTCTGTTGCTCTTAAAAGTTCTTTTGAGTCGAATATAACAGCGAGCCGCATAGCATGATGACATGAGTAATAGCACAGTTGACTTTCTAGATAATAGGCTGGCCAACAACCATTCTATCTCTTCAAAACAATTCACTACGTTGAGCTTGATTTAGCTACACTGTCTCATTTCCTAATCTAGCTGCAACTATCGTTTCTATATCCTTAGATTTAAAAACTTCAATATTCCCAGACATTTAGTAAACCAATAATTATCATAAGTACGACTTTTTGTCTTATGGATAACGTTTTGAACAGACGCTTCTTTTTTTGGTTTTTATTTTTTGATATACTTCTTATTATGGATTATGTTCTGAATATTTGTTTGTTATTTATCGTATTTACGATGGCATCATTCTTCTTTCTTATTGTCATTCAAATAGACGAACCAGTATACAAACCCAACCAATACTGCACCACCTATTATATTCCCAATAGTTACTGGAAACATGTTGTTTATAATAAAATTACTCCATGTTAGGTTTTCATACATTTCAGGAGAAGAGTTGATGCTTGCCCAGAATTTTTCGGGTGCGAAACTTTTTATCAGCAATGCTTTCGGGATGAAATACATGTTTGCAATACTGTGTTCAAAGCCTGCCACAACAAAGGCGGTGATAGGGAAAATTATTGCCAGAATCTTCCCGCTTGTATTTTTCGCACTGAAACAAAGCCAAACTGCTAAGCAAACTAACGTATTACAAAAGATTCCTAAAATAATAGCCTCTACAAACCCCAATGAGCATTTGGTTTCTGCAATTCTCAAAGCTTTTGCTCCAATATCTCCAGTTCCAGATGTATACTGCTGTGAATAAAACATGAGAACGACTATTGAAATTGCACCGACAAAATTACCGAAGAAAACAATAGACCAATTTCTTAAAACCTGACTTGTTTTGATTCTTTTATTTGCCCATGCCATTACAATGAGGTTGTTTCCAGTAAATAACTCTGCACCTCCAACGATTACAAGAATGAGTCCTAAGCTAAAAGCTAAACCCCCTATCAATTTTGTAAAGCTAGAAGAAAGTGTTATTTCCGCTGTAACTGTTGTTGCGAATATTGCTCCGAAAGAAATAAAAGCACCAGCTAAAATCGCCAAGACAAAAGTTTTCGAAAAACTTCTTTTTACTTTTTTTATTCCTGTCTCCTCAGCTTGTTTAGCCATTTCACCTGGCATCAATGAATCCATAAATCTACTCTTGATTTGTTTAAATTAATTACAACAATTAGTATATGAAGCATAGCCTGCTTTTAGGGGGTTGTGATTCAAGTACATTAATGCACTAAGTCTCCTACTGTCGACAGAAAAACCTAGCACAAAGCTTTCCATATAGTATTAATTATTTCTGACAAAAAATAGATATGGAAACTCCTATAAAAAGCAAGATCATTGATCGAGCAAAAAATGAAGTTAATGGATTTAATTCAATGTACGAAAAGTTAGACCAAAAAGTTTTTTCTGGTGATATGTCCTCATTTGTACTTTTCAATTTTGGCAGGTGTGTTGCAACAATAGTTTTCACATGAAAATACCAAAGTAAATTTTTCACATACCGATTATAAGCATCGTAATCAAAACAAGGCAATGGAATTATCAACGTAGGAATATGTTCAAAGATTCACATTGCACATTTTACCCAATGTCCAAATTGTAATAAAAGAAAATTAACTCTAATCCGAAAAATCCAACCTAGTAAGAGGGCCATCCAATAAAACATAAAATTCAAGCGAAAAGAACGAAGTTCGAAAATTTCACAAATATTTAAATAACACTATTCATAATCATCTGGTGCATATTTGAGTATTCAAGAGGATAACTTATTGAACTAACATCCTGTCTGACCATAAGAAAAAACAAAGGTCTGTTCTACTTTATCACCTTTACCATTCTTAGCAATATTCCAGACATCAGGAAGTTTATTCATTAAATCCATCATTCTTTCATCTACGATTGAGTATCCACAAGTTGAGTTATTTTTAATGTTTGAAATGGTTCCTTCTGTAGTTACTGTAAAACTAATATTCCCATACTTTAGGCTTCCTTTTTGAACTTTATCTATTGTTGATTGACACTTAGTAGATAAGTAGTCAATAAACGCATTGTTTCCAGATTTATAGGTTGCTTGTTGTTCAGGTACAACTGCAATATGATAATTGAAATACTGTTCATTTTTTAACCCTGAATTCACATTGTTGCGAGTAACAAAACCTTCAAGAAAAAAACTGGTGGAATAGTCAGTAGATTTAAAAAAATCTAACTGCTCCTTGCTTAAATTGTTTCCATTTGCTTTTACAGATCTCTTTTTAGTGTTGTCTACGTTATCTTCTTCAATTCTAATTTTTACATCTCTTAAGGATGTAACATTATTTTTTAGATTTTCTTGCATGCTATAATCAGGCATAAGGTCTGATATGGTTTTAGCATTATGCATTTTTTCTTTAGTTATGGTATTCTTACAAGTTGAAGAAAGATTGTAAAAGAAGTTAGGCGGTTCAATTACTCTAGTTGGTTGACTGCAGGTTTTATCAGTAAGTGGGCCATTCCAATTTGAATAAGTAAAAGCAGTTAAAGTAAAAGATATAATTACTGTACAAGCGATTAATGTGATATTTTTCATACGATATCGTTAAAGTTTAGTTACTCAACAAAAATAGCGAGACTTGAATCAATACAGTTTAATGATATGTAAAACAATGTAAATTGGATGTAAAAGTTTATTTAATAATAACCCTTCATGGTAACTGAACTGGTTAGTAAAAAGAAAATTGCGGTTTATAAATCATAATTTTCAGTTGTTATTTATTTCGACTAATTGATTGTCGAATTTTACGAAAGTTTTATGCAGCAAAATTTTACACATAGTTGGCGTTTATAGTTGTTTTTTGAACACAAAAGAAATCAATCTTGGTAATCCCTTTTTTGTCTTTTCATCAAACCATTCTTTCATTTCCACAAATTCGAATCCATTATTTTTTGCATCATCAATATATTCCGAAATATGGTGAATATAAACTTCTAATTCCTTTGTTCCGCTTTCAGTTTCATATCTTGCTTTGCTTCCAGAATATTGCTTAAATGGGTGTAATTCACTTATGAAAAACAAACCATTTTTCTTTAATTTCAGATTTGCTTGATTAAAAATATGATTTAAGTTTTCTATATGTTCAAGAGTTAAACTACAAGTTATTAAATCAGCAAAGTTATTGTCTACCTCCCAACTTTCAGTCAAATCTGCTCTTTTGAAAATAACTCTTTCATCAGATATTTTTTCTTTCGCTTTCTTTAGCATTTCCTGGGAGAAATCCAATCCAATTATTCGTGTTGCTTTTTCCAATAACCATTTTGTGTTTTTCCCTGTTCCACAACCTAATTCCAAAACACTTTTAAAATCATATTTACTTAAAGTTTCTATTGTTGATACTTTATCTAAATCTCTTGTACGGTTTGCATTTGTATCATATTGATTTGCCCAAATATTATATGCTTTTTCTATACTCATTATCTCTTCCTTTTGTATTAATAATGCTAATGTGCTTGTTTATTATATGTGTGCCTTAAAATGCTTAGAATTTACAGTCGAAGCAAATCAGTTGTTTAAAGAATTAAATTTATATTGTAGTAGTAGAGCATTATTAATGGCGCCAAAGATTGCATATTCCTTTTCAAATATCCGGTAACATTTTGCTTAAATTCGATTCCTTTTGATATTCGTATTCCAAAAATTAATAGAGATACTAAAATCAATACAACACTGAGTATATTCTTCATTTTATTTTAGCTTAATTATTATATTCTAAGTTTATTTTTTAAACAACCCATCTCAGATTGGGTCAATAAAATAACCTTTTAATGTTATATTTTAACAAATCTTTATTGTTATGACAGTTGAGCAATAATATTTCTATGATTCATAGTGCATTTTCCAATGGGTAAGTACTATACACGATATTGCAAGCCGTTTTTATTCTATCTAAATTGTTTTGGTTTCAAATTTCTACTTGCCTCCTCGGCGATTTCTAAAATTCGCTTTTGTCTTGTTTCTTTTCTTTTAGCAGAAACGACCCAGTACAATAAAATCTTTTTAACAGACTTACTTAAACTTCCAAAGTATTCTATTGAGCCTTTGTAATTTGCAAATTCTTTTTTTAGATCATCTGGAATTATAAGTGCTTCAACTCCATCCAACATCGTCCAAGAACCATTTGTTTTTGCACTTTCAATGCTCCTGTAGCCTTCTTCTTCCATTAGTCCTTGGTTAATTAAGGTTTTCACTTTATCCTTATTTATCTTAAACCAATTACTTTTTGCTTTTCGTTTACTGAAATACTGTTTGAACTTCTCATTGTCTATTGTCTTTTTGGTGCTATCAATCCAACCAAAACAAAGTGCCTCATCAACTGATTCACTCCAACTTAAATTATGGTTCTGGGATTTTATCTTATAAAAAACAAGCCAAACTGCCTCTTTTTTATTATGGTTCAATTCGAGCCAGTTTCTCCAGTCTTTTTTGTCATGTGGACAAAAGTCTTCAACATCTTTCATATTCTATCTTGGGCTTTTCTAATGGCTTAAGTCCTCAGTATTGTAATATGTTACAGAATTGATGACTTACCTTTGCTTAGACTCAACGGAAAACCTGCGGGTCTGGCATCATCATAATTTGTTATGTGCTGGCTATAATTTTTTTTAAACACAATTGTATTTATTCAATAGATAAGCTTCTTTAGTCAACAAAGAACATCTTCATAGAACCTCTGTTTTTGACATCAAACTCCCCTCGATAAGTGCAGCTAAATTTATCTTTGACCAATTCGTAAGTGGATTCAGAAATATTTATCCTTCCAATCTTAGAGTTGGTTTCCATCCGTGAAGCTACATTAACTGCATCACCCCATATGTCATAAGCAAACTTTTTCGTGCCGACTACACCAGCGACTACAGGACCTGTATTAATACCGATTCTTATATTTAAAGGCTTCATCCCTTCAGGTGGGTTTTCCTGAGTTTCAATCATAACATTAATAATATCTTGGGCTGCTCGCACACTGTTCTCTGCATGATTTTCACTGGGATCTGGTAAGCCTCCAGCACACATATAGGCATCACCTATCGTTTTTATTTTTTCAATATTATGCTTATCCATAATTTCATCGAAAAGTGAAAAGTAATAGTCTATCGATTTGACGAGATCTGCCGGATCTAGATTTTCAGAATAACGGGTAAAGTCTTTGAAATCTGTAAAGATGACAGTAACAGAATCATACTTACGGGCATCAACATGTCCCTTTTCCTTTAATTCGTCAGCTGTTCCTTCCGGCAAGATATTAAGGAGGAGCTTATCTGACTTATCTCTTTCGGCAGCTATAATTTGGCTAGTCTTTTTGATATACCGATTTCTTCGATACAGAAAGAATGCTAGTAATCCACTTAAAAAAACTGTTATAAAAGTACCGATGATGGTTATGCGCTGGATCTTTTTCTCTTGCTCAAGTAAGTCGACTTCTAGTTGCTTTTGTGAAACTTCAAAATCAGCTTCCTGATTGGCCAAGTCTCGAACACTTGCAATGTTGATTATACTATCCTTGTAGATATGATAATCAATATAATGAGAGAGAGCTGTTTCGTAATCACCAGCATGCTTATTCAATTCATAAAGCTTTTGGTAAGCTTCACTTATTTGATCTTTTAATCTATAACGCAAAGCAATATCTAAACTTTGTTCGGCAAACTTTAAAGCTTTTAAGTGGTCTCTTCTTTCATGATATATATTTGACATATAGGTCAAATAAACTGAAATAGGATAATAATCTCCAATCTCTTCTAGTATGGCAATACCAGCAGAGAGATTCTGTTCTGCCAACTTATGTTTACCTTGACTCGCATAAACCATCCCGATATTTCCAAGATTGTAAGCTTTACCTACTTCGAAATTTATTTCATCAAATATTTGTCCCGCCTCTTTGAAGTAAATTAAAGCACTATCATATTTTTCTTGATAAAAATAAGTGTCCCCCGCATTGAATATTGCAGAAGACAAAGATTTTGCATCCAAGGTATTTCTCAAAGTTGCAATCGATTTATTATAATACTCTATAGCGTTATCATAATCTTCGCTAATGCAATATACGTCAGCGATTGAGCCGTAGACTTGTCCTTCAAATATTTTATTTTCTGACTTTAATGAAATCTCAAGAGCATTAAAATAAGCACTCAAGCCTTCTTTCAAATTACCTTGTTCAACATTAGCATTTCCTTTTTGTAGATAGCCATTAAATTGATACTTAGTATTTTTTAATTCTTTGGAGTTTGCAATTAAAATATCTGCATATTCTTCACTGACTTCTGGATCTGTTTCTGCGTAAGAAATCTCAATAAGCAACTTGAGGTAGACAGAATCTATTGAAGTAGGTTGAGTAATTAAGCCTTTTAAACTGTCTGCAAGAGCTTGATTCTGAGCTATGCAATGATTGAAGGAGCAAAATATCAAACAAATGAAGATAGTATATCTGAATATCAAGATAATTAATTACGGCCTTCTGCTGAACCTCTCATTCGTATTTTGGGATCTTCCCAAATAACGGGACCGCCATTTTTAGAATAACCGATTTCAAAAGATTCTAACAATTCATTGGATGGCATTTCAGAAACAACATTAAAAACAATTGTTTTGGGGTTGCCTTCAGCGTTTACTACAGGACTGCCAGAAGAAATTTCTGAGATGATATGACCCTCATTATCAGTACAATCTCTGATTCCAGTTAGAGCTATAGACTGATCACTAGATTCTATAGTAAACCTATCTCCTGGTTGAACTAAATGATCAAATTCTAATGCATTTTCGAAAGGACCTTGATCGTACTGTAAGTCAAGCTTAGCACTTTCATCATTGCCTGTACCTACAACATGTCCGCGTACTTTGATTCTATGATTTCCCATTATTATTCATTTATTAGTTAAGTAATATAAAATATAATTACTGAATTGTGCAATTAAAATACACTATTTCTTCAAAAATATTTTTATAATCAATTGTAAATCATCTATTTATAATTTGCTTCGCATTTCGTCGCCATAGGCTTAGTCCGACGGGGACGGCAGCACTTTCCCCATCTGAAACTGATGTTTCAGTTCTCTTTCTTTTAAGCAAGATTTACTTGCATTAATCCACTGAAGGTGAACCACCCATTCATGTCTTGAAACATAAACAAAACAATTTCCGGTAGCTATCAGTAATCAAGGCTCTCTGTATTTCTTCACGGTTTCAAAAGATTAAAATTCAGAATGCCGTATCAACCTTGTACTTATAAGACAGTTATTAAATTGATATCGCATATGTAACCTAAATGCGCTATTAGGTATATTTGATTTAAATATAATAAACAGCTAGGACATTATTCAAGTAAATACTAAAAAATTTCTGTTCCTTTTATTACATCAATTATTCTATCTCAATTATTAATGGAAAAGGTAATTATGAATTTAATTTATTCAAATTTAATTCTGTAGAATAAAAACCTAAAAGCAATTCAATGGGAAGCACCATTGAGCAGAAACTCAATACTTCTTTTGTTGCATATTTATCATCAAACAATTACAAGGTGTCTAAAGTCTGTACTTGCGTTGAAAATACTAAAGGAATTCTATCAATATTGGATTAACCAGAATCATTAAGTTTAATTACAAATTTCATGAATGGATGTTTTAAGCAAAGAAACTGCCAATAATACTTCCTTTTAAAAGTTATTGTCATTATTCTAAACATAGTTATCTTTTTAAATCACATTGAGTCAAATAAAATATTGAATAATCACAAATATATTCAAGTAATATAAACTCTAATTGATTTACAACCTCAAATCAATTGAGGAAATAATACCAATAATCGATTTTCATTATGACAACTAACGGTATAATATCTGTCAGTATGACAATATTACTGATGCTAAAGATATAAACTAAGAATAAACACTCGAAGCGAAGGTGTCAAGTTTAAAATAAATTTGATTCATGCCGATCATGAGGAGTATCCATGTAAAAGCCTTGGCATTAGCAGAAGCTAAAACTACAGAAACCAATTCAGCAGCCAATTGGGTTGAATCAAATTAATCATTCTGTAGCATTGTTCAATATTATTCTAAAACAAACTTGCTTGGATTACCAGTATGTGTCAAATAAAGCTTGTGCATAGTCCTTGTACAAGCTACATATAGCATTTGCATATCAGTAGTACTAAGGTAGTTTTTGTTCGTGCAATAAGGTACAATAACCTGGTCAAACTCCAATCCTTTTGCCAAATGTGAAGTTGTAATAACAATGCCACTTCCAAAGTCAACACTTACTGCATTTAACAGATTGATTTGGAATAGCATACAAAGCGACTGAAAAAGCGAATCAGCTTGTTTTTGCGTTTTAGTAATAATACCCAATGATTTAAATTTACTCATATTAAAAGCAGCAATTAATTTTTTAATTTCTTCCAGCTCAGTATCTTTATTTTTACAAGCAATAATTAGTGGCTCCTCCCCATGTCGTGCCAAGGCTTCAACATTCACATTCTGACTTATACGTTTTGTGAATTGAGTGATTTCGAAAGTTGAACGATAACTTTTAAGCATTGTCATAGATGTCGCACTTGGGAATATTTTTTCTATCGTGTTCAGATTAGAAGAACTAAAGGGGTTTACAGATTGATTTATATCGCCTAAAATGGTTTTTTTACAAGAATATATTCTGCTTAACACCTGATACTGAACAACAGAATAATCTTGCATTTCGTCAATGACCAAGTGCTTAACAATTTGGTTCTGTTTGATGCCTTCTAATTTCATTTTTAGGTACAATAATGCATAGACATCACTCCATTCATAAGTGCTGCCTTTTCTTAATTTGAATAGATCAGGTCTGCCCAGCCATTGGTAAAAACCTTTATATAATACTCTTGGGTTGTAAGAAGGGAACATTTTACGAATGGTTGTATGCAAATCTGTTCGGTCTTTATATTGAATCTCTATTTTATAGTATCGATAAATACTTTCAACGATCTCCTTTACTACTTCATTAAATCGTTTCAGAAGAGGCATTCTACTGTATTTTTCAAATGTTTCTTTTATAAACCATGAAGGAACGAGTTTGCCTTTAACAAATATATTTTAAATGCATCATTTTGCAAATAAATATGATATTCATCAATTTTTTTCAAGAGCTCTTGTGATGATTTAAATTGAATGCGTTCAATAAGTTTTTGGTCATTTTTTTCAAGTAATTCTGTAACCTGTTCAAAGAAGGATTGAAACTTTATTTGATATCCTAAAAGTTCATCAGCAATTTCTTCAACACTCGTTTCAGCCACTGTTTCTTCTCCCAATTCGGGTAATACATTTGAGATATAACTGGCAAAAACTTTATTTGGCGAGATAATCAAAATATCTTCTGATGTAATTGTTTCTTTAAAGCGGTATAATAAATAAGCGATTCGGTGTAAGGCAATTGATGTTTTCCCTGAACCAGCAACTCCTTGAATTATGAGATGCCGTGCTTCTTCATTACGAATAATAGCATTTTGTTCTTTTTGAATGGTAGCGACAATATTCTTCATTTTGGAGCTGGATGTCTTGTTAAGCTCCTCTTGCAACACTTCATCGTGAATGGTTATGTTTGTATCCAACATGTATTCCATTTCTCCGTTGCGAATCCTGAATTGCCTTTTGAGTAAAATAGAACCTTCAATTGTCTTTGCATTAATTTCATAAAAGGCTTCACCTAATTCAAAGTCATAAAATAGACCTGAAATAGGTGCCCGCCAATCGAATACTAAATTTTTGTTTCTTTGAGAATCTTGAAAGTTATGTACACCAATATATATGTTTTTTGCAGTTTGTTTGTTGTTCTCTAAAAAATCAATTCTTCCGAAAAAACCCGTATCCTTTAACCGGATCAAACGTTTTCTGTTTTCAAGACTGTGCTCTCCTTGTAATGAATAATTTCGAATTACTTCGCGCATCGCGTTTTTTTCAAGATTATCCATGTCCCGCTTATGATCTTGCATATGTTTGTGTATCTCAGCTATTTCATCGCTCTTTCCTAGTATCGCTTCATTTATCTCAGTAAGTTTTTGGTCAACTTTTATTAATAAATCTGATAGATAATTTCGTTCTTTTTCTTCTTCTGACATATTTTTAAAAATTCCAGTTTTATCATTGTATATTATTAGCCTAGTTTATACTTGCCTTAAGACACGATACGCAATCATCTATAACGTTTTAGTAGAAGGCTTATGCTTGATCATGCCAACATTAAAGTTAAAAATAATTATAACGTTCTTACCACTTTTACAATCTTCTAAAGACTTAAAGCATATAACATCCTACTTAGAGTGAGTATAAGGCTTTTTCCAAATACTAAACTTTAATCAAATTAAGACTCCCTTTTGAAGCACCCAGTACTTCATTCTTCAAAATCAGTCGTTCATTCTTAACGAATCAAATTGTTTAGTTAACAGTCTATCACAATTAGAACCATCATTCTAAACAGTTATCCTCCTATTTTCCAAATAATTATATTTGATTGTTTTTACAAATCACAATTATTGAATCATCGTTATTATTCTAAGCTCTTTATTTCTCGAATCCTAATAATGATTTTACACACTGTGTGCCTTTCGTTATTTATAATCTAATGACGGTAAGGTTATAGATAAATTTTTTTACTTCAATATCAATAACGGCCTTATAACAAAAGCAATTATCGCCTTTTGAAGTTTTGTTGCTATAGGTTTCACAAATTTGATCAATGCAGAATTTAATTTCATGAGTCCCAAGTTGGATACTAACCCATTGCTTATTATAATACTACAATTAATTAAAAATGGTAGAACTTAAAATATCAATTGTGTATTAAAAAGCACCTAGAAAATTAATTCTAAGTGCTTGAATATATTTTCAATCTACTTTCGTATCGAAGGTTCTTTTTTACATATCAATACAACATTTTCAAAACTACTTACAATCATATGTATATACAATCGGAGGTGGAGTCCATCCATTCGCAAGGTCCGTGTAGGACGAACTAATTGGATAATCATCACTATTATACTCGTATGTAAAATCCGAACCACGCATTATGCCTGCGTAAGTATAACGGTTGCTGAGTACGTTATTTTCACTTAAATTAAAAAGGCTTTGGGTTTGAGCAAATGCCATAGTGAAATTACGATAAGGTCTTTTCTTATCATCGTAAGTGTAAATAGTACTGACCAGTTCTCCACCCAATAATCGTGTGATTTTTGTAACATTATTGCCTGTCCAATCCAAGGTTGTCACATCTTCCACGATTGAATTATCTACTGTCAATGTAAGATACGTTGTGAGTTTCACCACTTTATCACCACTATATTCCAATAACATATAAGACTCATCCTTATAAGTATACGTACCAGTTATAGGCGGACGATTCGCGTCTACAGAAATAGAATCGACAAGATCATTTTCGTAAAAGAAATAGGTAATCTCATGTTCATCTTCTGGGTCTGTTCTGAATTGTGTATAATGGTTAACCCGAGACACCTGATTACCGTCGTAGGTCAAGGTCCATCTTTCATTATATGGTGTTGGGTCCAGGTCGTAATCTGCCTTAGCTATTTCAATAAGTTGCCCTGCCGAATTATAATTATATTCCGTAATTCCTTTTGAGGGGTCATTTGGGGCATCCCAAATTGATTCCAGGAGCACACATGTTTCATCATTTGTAATTATCGGATCATCTTTATCACAAGATGTGATGAATACCATTCCTGCTAAGGCGAGCAAATAAAAACCACTTTTCATTTTTCTAAATTTTAGGTTAATTAATTGTGCTATCTACATACTGTCATAAATTCCTGATACCAGCAATTTAAAATACTTATCTATGTCCATTCAAGTACATAACTTTAGTTACCCTAAATATTCATAAAAATTATTAAAGCTAAAATGATATGCATCATAATTGAAAATGATTTCGCTTCAAATCATCATACCAATCTTCATTTGATTACTCATTGTTTCTGCCTCCATTTCGCAAATGACTTAATATAATGCATTATGGATGGTGGGTGGAAATAGACCCGAGAGGCAGAAAAAGCAAAGAGTCATTCAGACTTTTTTCGTCTTTTGTGGATTGGAAAATTTCACTTAATTTAATGCATCTACTCCCAAACTTATTTTTCAGCTTACATCTAATGGAACTCGTATATACAGCGAGGAACCGCCTACAGAACTGACCATCATATGTATTATTGGAAACAGTAATTTATTTCTATAAATTATCTCTGTTATATAAAAAAACATCCAGATGGTTAAAACCATCTGGATGCTAAATATAATTTAATTCTTTATTATTTTATAATAGTATTTTACATACCAGCTAAATCTCTCAACGTTTGAAATTAAAATTTTGTTTAGTAAAACCGCGAGTAAAATGATAAGCTTCAATATCAAGACAATGCGCATCCACAAAGTCTTCTCTGATTCTTCATAAACACTTTAATTATTTCTCTGCTCTTACATAGGCCACTGGGAAAGAGTATTGCTCAAGATGCATACTACTGTATGAATTTACTTTGTAAAATTCCTCTTCAATTTCCGTAGTTAATATTAATATTTCTCCAATTTCATTTACCATAAAATCTACATTGTACAAATCTCCATTTTCATTTATTAGAAAATCCGAGAATATAGTTACAGTTTCAATATCATGCGTAAAATTAATAGTTGATAAATAGTTAACTATTTTTGAAGAAACGGCATTTTTACCTTCAATTGAATTGATATTTGTATTGGCTGTTACGGTAAGTGTAGAAAATATGAAGAGTACACCTAAAATTAAATTTGAATTTTTCATAATTGATAGCATTATAGATTATGTAATATTTACAATTCAAAGTTGAGGTAATTTTATGTCGCATGGATTGAATTTCCGATCAAATGGCATAAAAGCGCGCTGAATCAGAAAAAAAAATTAAAGCTGAAATTTAGTCGTGAATAGTTGTTATTTCATCGATTATAAATGAATATCCTACTCTAAAAAAAAATAGATGACTTAACACAACATGTGCTAAGCATCAATATCTAATGTGAGAGTGATTACTAAAACAAGGAAGTTTGCTTTAAACATTTCCGAACTTCATAACAGATGTTCTCATTTTCAAACAATACTCCCTTAACAATAGAAAAGAAGTATTGCGTCTATGATTTCAATCCTCTTTCAAAATGATAATTCCTGCTATACTATTTATCCTCACTATAATACTTCTTTAGAAACTCACTTTTTTTGAGACTTCAGAAAGGGAGGGATTCAATAAATGAATTTAATCTAAGAAGTGTCGCTGATCTTTTTTTATCCAATTGTTAATTTGAAGTGCAATCAAAATACCCAATACCACAAGAAGAATCTCCCCTACTGAGTAATTTAAATATCTTTTAAGATTACCTTCGTCTATTAATTTTAGTCTTACCTTTCGAAAGAACTTAAGCATCAATTAGAATTTTGTACCATCAACTTATTTTATCCAAGCCAGTATTGTTTTCATAATTTAATTAGAGATTATAGGCAACCTTATTTGTGAGGCATATTTTGAAGAGTGATGAATTTTATTATGAGCGACTACACCTTCCTTTTCATCATAGTTGTTTCCACCTGTATTCAAATTACGCGCAAAACGAGGGAAATTACTACTTGATATTTCAATACGTACACGATGTCCTTTTTTAAAGTAATTACTTGTTGACATAGGTGTTAAATCAACTTTATAAATCTTGTCTTTCTCCATAAATACTTCCTTGTCATAACCTTCACGATATCTTACACGCTGAATGGTTTCATCTAAGTTGTAAGCCTCTCCATTAGGATAAACATCGATAAGTTTAATTGTAAAATCAGTATCTTTTGCATCTGAAGACACATATAATGTAGATTCAATAAAACCTGAAATTTCGACACCCTCCTCTAAAACATCTGTGGTATAAACCAGAATATCATTTCTGGTTTCCATTTGCTGCTGATCGAAAGCTCCTCCTTCAATTGCATTCCCTGTACAACATACATTACCTCCATAAGAAGGCACTGGATTCATGGGGTCATAAATAAAACTATCAGGACTGTCAGAGTTTGCCTTTGAGGGTGATAAATTACCATCGCCAAATAAACTATTGGCTTTACCATTACTGTTTAAATAATAGGTTGTCATTTTAGCACTTTCTGGAGGCCAAGTATCTGATGCTTGCCACTTGTTACTTCCCATTGTATAATATTGCACGCGAGGTGTTTTCTCCTTAAAATCGTTTTGGTCACCTTTCAACCACAAATCAAACCAAGCATAAACTTGCTCTTCATAGTTAAGCCTTGCATCACCAACACTTCGTTCGCCAACTATAGTATTTTCGGTTGCTCGTGTATAACGACAGTGTAATGTTGGTGCAATCACCAAGTACTGGTTGTCTCTAATTGCTTCATCCTTAGAGTTATTTCTAACATGATTAAATAAAGCCAGGTTTGGAGTTATAGACACGTCATACCAAGAGGCGAACCAAAAACTAGGAACACCTATTTCCATATTATCATGATAGATTCCTCCATTAAACCAGGCTTCATCATTTGGCTTACGGCGTACCATTTTATCAAATACCTCCTTTTTACCATTCATGTTTTTAAGCATATCCTGAATAGGCAAGTGGTTCAAAGCTTCAGACATATCTATTGGTGGATTTTCAGGAGCTAAATCATAAAACCTAGATATTCTTATTAAGTCTTCTTGAGTGGCTCCTTCTGGAATCCGAGGTTTGAATTTATCATGTTCTACCCCATATAGCCAAGCAAAAAACAACAACTGTTCAGCACCACCACGATACCAGTTTCCCTGTTCATTAATTTTACCAACTCTGCCTACACCAGCACCAAAACCCTGGGGAACCATTGCTGCATGAGAAGGATGGTCTAAGGCCGCAACAGCCATTTGCCATTCAGCGGTTGAAGAACAACCATAAGTCCCAATCTTTCCATTAGACCAAGATTGATTTTTCATCCATGTAAATGCATCATAACCATCGGTTAGTGGTACGCCCAGTATATCCCACTCTCCTTCCGAAAAATATCGTCCCCTTTCATTTTGAACTACATATGCATATCCACGCTTAACGGCTTCTAAAGCTCTTTGAGCTGTTCGTGTTTTTTGTTCCCCATCTCCCCAGGAATTAAAATTATACGGTGTGCGAGAAAAAATAACAGGCACTTTTTTATCGGTTTTGGGGCGATAGATATCTGTTGCTAAGCGAATACCATCACGCATTGGCATCATTATTTTTTGATCTATAATGGCAATTTCTGCAAGTTCCTTAAGCACCTCGTCTTGTGCTTGAAGATTAAAATTACCTACAACGAAACAAACAAATACAAGAGAAACTAGAATAGAGTGTTTTTTCATTTTTAGTCTTATTAGCATTTAGTAAATTATTTTATTCGAGAATTGCAAACGGATTCTTTAAAGAATTTTTAATCATTGCTTAGTAATTACTTAATATTATAACCTACGCAATTGATAAATAATCGCTCTCAAAATTGTACGGATATGAAGATACTGAATTTAAATGAAAGTAATTTTAATCTATTGTAAAAATGAATGGCATGATTAACCATTGTTACCAACTCTATTGGTTTTGATGCTAATTCTATTTGGAATAATGATTTTTCCAGTTAATGAAATTGAATTTATTATTTTCATAAATAAATATAGATTCAGTTGCTTACAACTAACTTCTACAATACACTATTTTACCATTGGTTAATCACTAAGCGAGAAATTAAGGGCCTGAGAACTTTATAATTGCTATCGTCTTATTAATTTGTATTGACTTTATACTTAATAAGTAATGCATTCCATTTTTCACCATCGTGCAACCATAAGTTTTGTAAGTTGTGATTATCAACAATAAGGTCAAATAAGTCAAATCCATTTTGCAGCGATTTTTCTAAATATTCAAATCCATTTTGATATTTATTGTTTAAGCTGCTTATGATAGCAAGAAAAAAGTTTCTCCATTGTTTATCCGGGTCATCTAGAAGTGAAGCCTTCAAATAACTATCCGCTTTTTTATGGTCACCATTGTTTCTGAATATAAATTCCAAAGCTACATTTGATCCTAAGTAACCTGGGTTAAATTCCAGCAACTTTAAAAAATTCTCTTTTGCCGGCTCATATTTTTTCTGCCTTAGGTATAACCATCCTAAATCATTATAATACTCAGATGTCAATTCCTCATTAACATCCAATGGCATATGATTTTTATAAAACATTTCAGCTTGATCAAATTTGCCTCTACGCATATAGTAATTCCATAATTCAAGATAAACACCGAAATACATGTCACATACAGCTGCATCTGCTTCAGCAACCAATACTTTTTCAAGTTCATAAGTTCGATCAAGTCCTAAAAGAATATGAGCCAAAAAAAAGTAATCACTCACAGGAAGGTAGTCTGGTTCAGCGTTAAGTTTTTCATAAAACTTTGTGATGTATAAATTTTTATAAAACGTAACTGAATCCGGTTCATTTAAGACATTATAGCCTTCCGAAATAGCCCAATAAGGCTCTAGGTAATAAGTTTCATCATTGAGTGTTTCCTTATAAAGGCTTATAGATTTTTTTGGATCAGTATATATATATTCTGCTCCAAAGGTCATCTTCCATTTTATCCACTCAGGCGCAATGGTTTCTATTTTTTTAATATAATTCACAAAACTATCTCGGGATGACAGCCAAGCGATATTAAGTATAATGTGAGGTGCCTCTGGCGTATAAGACAAGGCTTGACGCAAGGATTTCAAGTCATAATAATCCGAAGTATCCTCATTTTCATAATACCTATTCAATTCAAAAGATTGAAAATAATATGCATTAGACATTAAGTTATTATAGTAATAATGCTTTTCACCTAATAGCTCAGCCGCTAAAAAAAAATAATTTTTGTATAAAGCATAATCAATACCAATTCCACATTCCAAAATCTCATCAAACTTTTCATCTCCACTCAAATATTTATTAATTACTTGTTGGCCATGATCCATAAGTGCCACAACAAACTTTCTTTTAATGACACCGGAAAGTTTTCCGATACCAGGATTATTTTGCAATTTATTAAAGTAATCACTGGCTGAAGAACCTTGAGGTTTCAATCAGTTATTGTTCTCAATGGCTACTAAAAACTGATCATATAATTTTCGGATTATTGTGTCAGCTTCTGAAAGAAAGATATCTTCCATTCCGCGATCATTTACCGCTAAAAATTTGGTGCCCTCGCTATCTAGTAAACTTCGTCTTGCTTGTAATTGTGCATCATCCACAAATGAAATTGTAGTCCTTGATGGCCCTTGCACAATTGGGTACTGGGATTGAGGAGCAACTTCTTCACTTACATGATCTTCAATATATCTTTGTACCTCCGTTAAACTAAGCACATAGTCATTATTGCTATCAGCCAATCCATACAAGGCATTTTCTAAATGATAAGAGAAACAACCTCTACCTCCACCCCATTGTTCTCCCTCCAAACTAAATTCTTCTGGCTGACATGACAGAATTTTAATCTCATTAGCAAATTGCTGACTCATTCTTGCTGCTGTAACACCAGTCCCGTTTTCAGAACTTCCAGCCAACTTCCCTGCCCTGCAAGCATCTGTTATTAATATTACCTGAACACCATTGTCAGACAATGTAGCGATCATATCTTTTAAATAGTTTACGGCAAAAGCACCTGCACCATAAACTGATGGAGGAGAATCATATCCCAGAAGATATCCATTATTATATTTAGTAACACGTTCCACGTCTCCATGACCAGAAAAATATATAAGCGCTCTGTCACCTTCTCTACTTTCCTCAATAAGCCAATCCATAGAAACAATTATTTGAGCATTTGTAGCTTCATCATTTACATGGACCATTATATTGTCATTATCTATATTCCAGCCTGCTTTGGATTGCACCCATTTTGCTATGGCACTCGCATCTTTATCTGCATATTCAAGATCAGGAATTTCTGCGGATTGATAATCAGAAATCCCAACAATAACAGCACGTGAGCTGCCTGCGTTGGCCATCTGTTTTTTTATAGGAGTTAAGCCCTTTTCTTGTTGTGCTTGGATAAAAGGTGAAATCAAGCAAAGGAATAATAAATTATAGAATTTCATTATCTAGGGTTTCAGGGTTTGAATCTATTCGATTTTCTTATTAAAAACTTAATATTAAATAACTTTAACTCAAGTTTACAACCTATCATGAGAATTCATCAAAAGTCCATTGACTTGTCCCATTAATGATAAATATGATTTTAATTTTTAAATTTTCTTCATTTTTTTTTGCACCTGTGATTATTTTAGAATATGACTCAACCCTCTAAAGAGGTTTTCTTCCATAATATCATAGTCGTTGTCACTTAAAAAAAGTTCTTTCATTTCTTCAAAAAGACCATTTGTTTCATCATTTGTATATCCATGTTTTTCAATAGACAATTTAATTTTTTGGATACTCTTATAATCATTGTCGTGTTCAAATTCCGCATGAATTTTTTCAAAATTACTGGTTTGTATTTTTGACTTTATAAAATCTACCTCAATTTTTGATTCTGAAAGATCTGCATTTGCACAATAAATCAATGTGTAGATTTTAAGTTCTTCTTTTGTCCAGTTAGTGTTGTATTCTTCCATTATTTCTTTCTTAATAGTTATTCTTAAGTTTTAGTACCGATTTGGGTATCTATCATACCACGATACCTAATCATGATCTAAAATGAAGATACTCAATTTAACCCAAAGAATCAAAATGCGAGCTTAAGTGTATATGGTCATGATATAGTTTTATCATTCCTTGTGCATCACAATGATGAAGATTCATAAAAAGATATATAGAAAAAATCTAAGTGTAATCCATGAACTCTAAGTTAGATTTTTATTAAAACACTAATTCATAATGATTAAAAAATCCAAAAATTATATAACTTAATATTCCAAGAGTCTATTTAGCTACTTAACCTACTATTTTAATAATTCATCAATTCTTCACTTTTACCTAAAGAATCGTTATATTTAAGAAGCCTACCGAAATAATCTATGAGTATTAGAACCCCATACCTGAATTTTCAAATTTTAACTTTATTGTTATTTTTTGCGTTAAATTTATTTGCTCAAGAGAATGGTGCCAATTCTTTAAGAATAATAGGCGCCAAAAAACCAAAAACTTTTGCAGTTGTTATCGGTATTTCAGATTATCAAAATCCAGAAATACCAGATCTTTCTTTTGCACACAGAGATGCACAGGTTTTTGCTGATTTTCTCAGATCACCTGCAGGTAATAATTTACAAGATGACAATCTTCGAATTCTTATTAATGAAGAAGCAACTGGTGCAGCAGTAGCCACTGCCATTGATTGGCTGTACGATTCTGTCGAAGAAAATGACCAGGCTTTGATATATTTTTCTGGTCATGGAGATGTGGAAAGAAAAGGAATCAATCAACTTGGCTTTCTACTTTGCTGGGACAGTGGCCCGAAAATTTATATGGCAGGCGGTACTTATAGTTTATATTATCTACAAAACATGATCTCCGCAATATCCATCGAAAAAAAGGCCAAAGTTGTTTTAATTGCAGATGCTTGTCGTTCTGGGAAACTCGCAGGAAGTTCAGTCAATGGCTCACAATTAACGGCCGCCAACTTGGCTCAACAATACGAAAATGAAATAAAAATTCTATCATGTCAACCTGATGAATTCAGTGTTGAAGGAATTCAATGGGGAGGTGGAAGAGGAGCATTCTCATTCCATTTAATCGAGGGTCTAATAGGGAAAGCAGACGCCAATCAAGATAAAACCGTTAAGCTGATGGAAATAGGAAGATACCTCGAGGACAATGTATCTGCTGAAGTTGCGCCTCTTAGTCAAATTCCTATGATTGTGGGTGCAAGAGGCACAAAAGTTTCGTTGGTAGATGAAGTTTCTCTTGCTGCTCTTTTACTAGAGAATGAAAACTCTGATCCTAATAAAAATTACATCGCCAGTAAATCAAATTTATCTTATGATTTG
This sequence comes from uncultured Saprospiraceae bacterium, assembly GCA_905480605.1. Classification (GTDB taxonomy): domain Bacteria; phylum Bacteroidota; class Bacteroidia; order Chitinophagales; family Saprospiraceae; genus RFSX01. The sequence goes on from CAJQRD010000014.1 coordinate 27,877, forward strand.
GAACTTTTGGATTCTACTAGTTACCAAACATATCTCGATTTTGAAAATGCTCTTTCAAAAAAAGAATTTCTAGCTCCAGATTCACTATGTGCTGAATTTTATTTCAATCAATTGATAGCTAATCAATCAATAATCCATTTACATCCCGAAGTGACTCGGCGTTATGTAATTGCATTACAAGATGATGCGCAACAATCGATCAATGCCATCTTGGAAGAAGATCCAAATAGTCTCTACAATTCACAAGTGGCATTTCAAAAGAAATTTAAAGATTTTCCAAAGTTGCTAAATAAAGCCGGCCAGCTATTGGGTAACCAACATTACCTATACAACAATATCAAAGCTCGAGAATATCTTTTTGAAGGTATTTTATTATATATGAAATACAGTTCTTTTGAAAATCCGAGCATTGAAAAAGGACAAGAGATATTGAATTACTATTTTAAGTCATTGGAATTAGAACCAAAAATGGCTCTTACTCATTACTTTATTAGTCTTTGCTACAGTAAAATATTTAAAGATTCGAAGGAAAGTTTTTCTTACGCCGTAAAAGCATCTGAATATGCAGGATCTTGGGCAAGACCATATGTTCATCTGGCATATTACTTATCCAAAGATTCAAAAGATTTTGATAATGCAAAAATTTATTTAGACAAGGCTACCGAAATGGATTCGACCAGTGCCCTGGTATGGAAAGGTTGGACTTCCTGGCATTTATATCAGCGAAATTTTGAACAAGCTTTGAGTGTTGCACAAAAAGTAGCAGAGTTGACACCTCAGGATCCATTCGCATGGTTAAATATTGCTGGAATTCACATACATGTAAGACGGGACTCCCTTGCCAAAATTGCCTTATTAAAAACAATAGAACTGGACAGTAGTCAATTTATGGCCTTTTATTACTTAGGGTACATCGCGAGTCGAAATGGTGAAAATGGTGATGCAGAAATCAACTACTTACAAGCGCTTAATATTAATCCTGAAAATGAAAAAATCAGGATTATGTTTGCAAAACATTATACCAAGATAGAAAGTTATTCAAAAGCAGAATCTCAATACCTGGAACTTATAAAATACATTGATCCTAATGCCAACAACTGGTTTGATATGGCCAAGGTAAGTGCAATGAATCAAAATTCTGTGACAGCTTTAAAATATTTAGAAAAATCTCTAATTAAAGGATTCAAAGATTTGGAGAAAATTGAAAATGATCCTATGCTTGATTCAATACGCAATGTCGAAGATTACAAAAATATGATACTAAAATATTTTCAAAATTAATTCAACATTTAACTAACTAAATAACACCCACTATGAAAACGTTCAAATACTCCTTTGTTTTTTTCGCCTTATTATTTATTCAGTGCAAAGAAAAAACAGCACAGAAGGAAATACCAGATACTAAACCTGCTGAAGAATTGAATTCCCCAGACGACCAAGGCACAATATCCGTAACAGTCTTAGATTATTACGACAAAAGCCCTATGAAGGAAGTAGATATAGAGATAGAAAAAGGAGGCGTCTCCCTCGGTCATGATAAGACTAATTTACAAGGTAATGTAACACTAAAATCTGTCGATAGAGAGAACGACTATGTTTTTAAAAAAGCAGGTTTCACCCCTCAAACAATCAGGTTTGATGTTTATCAAAAAATTGATGCATTAACTCTTTACTTAAAGCCGGAAGATGATCCTAGTTTATCTATGATTAACATTAGAGGAATTGTTTCAAATAAAGATGGACAATCCGCAAAGAATGTCTCAGTAAGGTCCACTGGAGTTACTACCCAAACTCATTCTAATGGTTTCTACTCACTGGACATACAAAGACCTGAAGGAACTTTTCCATTAGGCTATTTTCAAGGCGACATCAATGGGTCACTGAGAATGGATGTTGCTGAAGATACCGTTATTATAGATATTTTCATTGATGGATTTACCAATGATAGTATTCTAATAAAAAATAACACCCAGAACTAAAAGAATTAAAGTACGTCTGTATTCCTAAGTTTGGGCTGTACAACTAAGTCTATCCCACTGATATTATATATCGCTGTGAGATAGACTTAGTTTTTTTGTGTCAATTACTTTAAAAGTCACTTCATCACAAAAATGAAATCTTTGAACGAAAATTGCTAATGAAGTTAACTGTTATGGTTAGAAACCAATTAGGGAATTATTCAGTATCTGGCTAATCTTGGAAATAAGGTGTTTATTTTTTTAAAATTCTATCAGCAACTTGCTTAGCGTCTCGGCAATACTTGTCATCACCTTGTAATTTCCATTCACCAAATTTTTCTATGTAATACTTAACTATTTTTTCTACAACTTCTGAATACCCACCATAAGATGTCAACACCTTTTGCACTTCTTCAACATAGTCACTCTTGCTTAATTCATCTTTTAATACCAAGCTCCAAAGTCTATTCATGCGTTTAGACTTCTCTTTATAAATTGGGTCTTTTGTTTTATACGCCATTAAAAAGAGAGAAAGCGCCTTCGCTTCTGGTGATGGTTTTTCTGTTTTCTTAGTCATACTTCTTGTTATATCATAAAATAAGTAGCTAAATGTAATTTATTAATATCACTCGACTTCTTTTTCCTTAAGATATTTTATGTGCCACCTACTCAAATATATATGATAGACAGATTTTCCAAAACATGATAAAACACAGAATTATCTATTCCAAAAAACATCTTATTTACTGTAAGCCAAAAATCCTTACTATATTCACAACCAATAATAATAAAAACCAACCATGGATTTATTTACAATTTCCTCTATAGTCATAGCTTTATCGGCCTTATTCGGCTACATCAATATTCGATTCCTGAAACTTCCAAATACTATCGGCTTAATGCTCATTGCTATTGTATTTACACTCGTTTTGTTTGCTTCAAGCTTGGTGGATCCTACGATATATGATGCTGCAGAGAAAATGGTAGCACAGATAGAGTTTGATCATATTTTACTAGACATATTACTTGGGTTTTTGCTATTTGCAGGAGCAATGCACACAAACTTTGATCAACTTCGGGTTCAACGTTGGCCAATCCTTGTATTTAGTACTTTGGGAGTACTAGCCTCCACGTTTATAACCGGTGGGTTGGTTTTCTACTTGCTTCAACTTATGAGTTTCAACATACCTTTTATTCATTGTCTAATTTTTGGAGCTTTGATCTCTCCTACTGACCCGATTGCTGTTTTGGGTATTTTGAAAAAAGCAGGGGTGCCTAAAAAGTTAGAAACAAAAATTGTAGGAGAATCCTTATTTAATGATGGCGTTGGAGTAGTTGTTTTCTTGACTATACTAGGTCTAGCACAAGGAGGAACACATGGTGGCGATGCATTTAATATTGCAAAACTATTTGGGCAAGAAGTATTTGGAGGAATTGTAATGGGAGGGATTTTAGGATACTGTACATACTTGCTATTGCGATCTATTGACGATTATGACATAGAGGTTATAATTACTCTCGCGTGTGTAATGGGTGGATATTCATTGGCACATTACTTACACCTATCTGCCCCATTGGCAATGGTTGTCGCTGGATTAATAGTGGGAAATGATACCGTTCGAGGTACTTCAATGTCTGATACCACAGAACAATATGTCGATAAATTTTGGGAGCTAATTGATATGCTATTGAATGCTATCCTTTTCGTATTGATAGGTTTAGAAATGCTCATACTCACCTTCAATGGTAAATATATAGTTGCAGGCTTGATATGCATCATACTTGTATTATTCGCTCGTTATATCTCCCTGTTTATTCCAGTAAAATTATTTAGTGAAAAGTTAGAATTCATACCCCATACAGATAAAATAATGACTTGGGGAGGACTAAGAGGTGGTATTTCTATTGCGCTGGCCTTGAGTCTTCCTGATGAAATGAGCAGAGACATCTTTATAATAATTACTTATGTTGTTGTTGTCTTTTCCATTTTAGTGCAAGGGCTAACAATTGGAAAATTTGCAACGAAATTAATTGGAAAAGAACATATGTTGGTGGGTGACGGAGATGGCCACTGATAAACGTAGAACGGTTTCAAATATTAAGCTTATAACATTTATCTTCTTGACTATAATACAAAATTATGTGTGCAACGATTGTGAATAGAAGATATATCAACCTGCAAGGTCCTATCATTTTTAAATATCGATACGTTAATTGCTATCAAGATTGCAACTGGACTAAATTATTTCTCAATTGATTTCAAAAGGTTACTGTTGAAAACAAATAAATTTTGTGGTTTGTTTATCGAAATGGGATTTTAATTATCAAAAATTATTTTAAAAACTGCTAAAATATGCGCTCAGTTATATTGCGTATATTCAAAGTGTTTTTTTATTCCTCAACTTTTAGATAAATAGAATTCAAAAATGAAATAAAACAATACCTTATCTTTGAGATAAACCCTTAAGACATGAGCGATGAAAAGGAACAAATAGGACTTAAGAAACAACTCGGCACAGTTCAAATTTTGTTGTATGGCGTCGGGACCATGCTAGGTGCTGGTATTTATGTACTGGTAGGTAAAGTGGCCGGTTATGCTGGAACACTAGCTCCGCTCTCTTTTCTTATTGCTGGAATTTTAGCAGGATTGACCGCTTACTCCTATTCACTTCTTTCGCCACGTTTTCCAAAAAGCGGTGGAGAAATTGATTATGTAGACAATGCTTTTCATTCAAAACGATTGGCAACCCTTGTTGGGTGGAGTGTAGTTTTCACTGGCTTCATTTCAGCTGCAGCCATTATCAAAGGGTTTGTTGGATACCTTGACGTGTTTATTGAGCTGCCCGATGCCTTGGTCATCATCGTTATGATGACGCTCCTATGTATGCTTGCCATATGGGGAATTGGTGAATCGTTGAATGTGATCGGATTAATAACGCTGATTGAAATTGGTGGTCTCGTATTTGTCATTGTAATTGCAGGCGTCGATTTGGATAAGTTCACTTCGCAGTTTTCACAAATGTTCATTGAAGCACCAGGCTATGATGTCTTTGCTGTGTTTCAAGGTGCATTTTTAGCATTCTATGCTTTTGTTGGATTTGAAGACTTGGCCAATGTAGCCGAAGAGGCCAAAGATCCGAAAAAGAGCATGCCTATAGCCATTATGGGCAGTTTTTCTATCGCCTTGTTCCTGTACATAACTGTGGCTATTGTTGCTGTAATGTCTTTACCTCTGAATGAACTTTCTACCACAAATGCACCCATGGCTGATATACTTTCAAGCAAGGGACCACAGTATGTTTATATTATAAGTCTAATCAGTTTGGTAGCTGTTTTAAATGGGGTATTGGCACAAGTTATAATGGGATCAAGAGTTTTGTATGGATTGGCAGAACGGAACAATGCACCGAAATTATTTCATCAAGTACATAAAAAATTCCAGACTCCTCTCCCTGCCACCGTCGTGATTTCCTTTGGGATCATGGTCTTGGCCATATTTGTTCCTATTGTTCAACTTGCAAACACCACCAGCTATGTTATCATCAGCGTTTTCGTGCTGGTAAACCTCTCACAGGCAAAATTGGCCTTTAATGATTTTGGGGAAAAGAAATGCTGGAGCACTCGAAAGTTTGTCCTACCATTGATTGCTGCTCTGCTATGTATTGTATTTCTTGTTTATAAAGTATTGGCCGTTTTGTAATACAGTAAGTGAGTAGGATATGTAAGGATTGGTTTTTAGACGTATTCACTAAGTTTTTACTCCATTAAAAAGGCAAATAAATTTGATGAAAAATTTAAGAAAGTAATTATATGGTTCAAATGTATTATTGCGCTTGTGGTAATAGTAACTTATTTAAACCAAAAAAAAGATTAAGCTATGTGCCAACAAATAATAAAACTAAACATTGTCTGCCTCACTAATTGGATTAAAAAGACAGATCCGTTAAGTCCTGCATTTCAAAGAAATTAATTTTTTTATTCTGCAATCTACTTAAGCAAAGTAACTGTTCCAAATACATTTTCGATTTGACCGTCTACCTTATACTGTACGTGATACACATACACACCTTGTTCAAGACTATTACCATCTCTTGTACCATCCCAGCCCAGATCGGAATCATTAGGACTAAACGATTCATTTACGAACACTAGGTTACCCCATCTGTCATAAATAGCCAATTTTTCAATAGTATTAATATCAGAACTTGAGAAAACAGTAAAGTCCTCTCGTTCACCAGGGTTAATAACGTTTGGAATATAAATATTTGGAATTCTTTTAACTCGAATCAAAACCTCTGCTACATCAACACACCCTTCCAGTGTTGTAATTGTTAAAGACAAAACTGTACTGTCTTGAGCCGATAATATCGTTGGGTTAAGACAATTGTAACAAGAAAGACTTGCTTCACCTTCCCACAGAATACTTGCCAGCAAATTCTCATCGATGTTTAATTCAGCAGACAATTCGCCAGTTTCATCATTGATCAATGTTATTTGTTCGCGAAGATCTATAGAAGGTAAAGTAGGACCTTCTATCACAAAACTTTCTGTATTTGTACATCCATTAACCAAGTCAACCAATTCAACTGTATACTCACCACTTGTGCCAAAACAATATGTTATCTCATCATTTGAAATTAAAGTGCCATTGGTATCATACCAACTATATTGTATGTCATTGTTTGATGAATTGTTTGCAGTCACACACGATTCGCCAGTAGTACAATCAAGTTTTTCCACATCTAAAATGGAAATTTGAGGGTAAGTTGTTTCATCCAAAATCATAAGAGATGATTCGGACTGACATTCAGAAATTATATTTACGGCAATTAACCCGACTGTCTGCGGTTCTGATAGAATTAATTCATTTTGAGTCGATACAATCTGATTATTGACGATCCAGTTATAATCAGTATTTGGTTCTACTTCATAACTTAGGTTAACATTCAAAATTATGCAATCCAAAATATTTCCAGGATCTGCATAGATTATTGCTACAGGTATATCTACATTTTCTTCAACCAGAACCATGTCTATTTCTGATATACAATTATTAACAGCATCAATAAGTTGTAAACCATACAAACCTGGCTCAGAAACTTCAAACTGAATATCTTCTGAAATTATATTACCAGACTCATCCAGCCAATTTATTATAACATTGTTACCATACTCACTTTGGGTACCATCTAGTGTTACAGTTGCAGTTTCACAATTAAGCAATAAATCATCACCTGCATTACTTATGGGTACATCTGTAGATGATACAATAGTAATACTTTCATTTAAAACACATCCATCTTGAAAGATTGCTTGTAAAGTATATTCTCCTGAAACACCAACACCAATTTCAGCTAAACTAGAAATAAAGTTATCAGGCCCTTCCCATAAGTATTCTACTATTGCTTCATCACCTTGAGCATCTAGATTACTTGTGGTATTCTCACAATCAATTGTAAGAATATCTGCATTTAATTCTAGACTATGATTACATGTAGAACATCCTTCTTGTGAAATTGATAGCTCAAGAATACAACTTGTATTAAATGCGTCACTTAAGCTTAAAACAATTTCACTACCATCAGCAATAAATGGCCCCAAAAAGTTAGTATTACCATAAACAAAAGGTCCGAATTCATTTCCATTGTCATCAATAAGTATAAAATCAGAGCCAGAACCTAGAATACTGCCAACTGTAAATTCAATAGAGAAAAAATCATCCGTATCAACCATTCCTGTACCGTTATCATCACAATCAAGAATTGCTAAATCTAACAATTCAAGATCGCAAGGCGTAGAACAAGGTGCAGGTGCAGGAATAGTAACCTCTGCTACACAGCTAATGTCATTTGAATCAAAAATTTCTACTACTAGATCTCCATTTAAAATCAAATTATTGTCCAGGACTATCAATTCATTATAATTAAACACACCACCTGTCTGTTCAACTGTAAAGCTTGATGACGCATTAATTCCACTTACTATAATTCCAACTTCAAAAAGATCATCATTGTTGTTAGAAGGTGTTCCTGGGTCTATACAATCTACCGACTCAATGGAAATATCCAATTGACATAGATTAGAACATGGAATTAAAAGATCAGTATCCAAGTTTAAGGAACAGTCATTTTGATCTAAGTCTTCAAAGCCTAAGGTAACGGAAGCATTGGTTGCATCTAGATTAAAGTTTGATACTACATCATAATCGAATGAAAAAGTGAGAACATTGTCAACATAAATGTTATACATATTAGAAGAACCGCTATTAATAGCCGAAACATTCACTGTGTACTCAAAATAATCATCAAGAGGGTCAAGAGGTGTCCCATTGTCATTACATACTGAATCCAATTGATCTAAACTTAATTCACAATCTGTTGAACATTGTTCCAAATTCCCTAAGTCAAAACTTGTTGTACAATTAAATATCACATCCGTAGCCGTTAATGTAATAACATTGCCATCAGCTGGAACTTGTATTGATATCGTCTCGTCATAATTATATGTTCCTTGATTTATCACAGATCCTACATCTAAACTAAATTGACCCGAACCACCAACAAGTACAAATTCAACTTCATAAAAATCATCTGTGGAATTGGTTCCTGTTCCATTGTTATTACAATCGGAAAATACATTCTCAAAATTAATTTCGAAGCCTGTTCCAACTTCTATTGAATCCAATACACTACATCCTAAGCTATCAATCAGTAGAAACTTATAATTGCCTGGAATCAAATCACTTATTGTATTAATATTAATAGTATCATTATCTTGTAAGAGAGTATAAGTCGAAAGATTTATAGGTACAGAAATTTCTATACTACCATCCGCTGATCCCAAACAGGTTTCAGCCATACTCATTAAGTCTAATGATGGGACCGCCTGAATTTTTATTTCAATATTTAATTCAGAGTAACATCCTCCAGCATCAGTAACTGTAGCGTAGATAAATGCTTCAGGAAGGTTTTCTGAATTTACTGGAAAAGTAATTTCATTTGCCCCTGCTGCCAAATCAGCAGTTGTCGGGTAATAATTGACAGTAACATTGGTAAGGTCACTGGCAACAACGGTATCTAAATCTGTTTGGTCTATTACAACATTACCTGTTTGATTTATATCACAAAAGATTATAGAAGTATCCCGTGCCATGACATCAGGTATTATATTAATTTGTTGAGTTGCAATCAGCTCCCGACCGCAAGGATCAATAGTAGCATATGTCACTAATACAAAACCTGCGCAACCGTTCCTATTGTCTTCAATAAGTGGATTAAGGGTACCTGAAATTTTACAGTCTCTCGTCAATCCATTGGTATATTCAAGCGGTGAAATCACATAGGACTGATATTCCAGATTGCTCATAGTCGTATCAGAAGGTGGATTAAGAAATTGAGGAGCTGCCCATGGTAATATTGTTATTGTCTGTTGATGAAAAACTTCAAGTCCACAATCGTCCATAAAAAACCATTCTCTTACAATTGTCCCGCCTTGACATGTATCTGCTTGAACAACTTCTGCACCCAAGACTTCAGTATCTTCTATACAGTTGTCTTCAACATCAAGAAAATCGACTTCATCAATTTCTAAGTCGTATAATGATAAATAACAATCTATAGTAATATCTTCGGGTGGCTTATCAAATTCTGGAGCATCTTCATCTTCAAAAACAACATCAATAAAAGTTTCATCACAACAAAACAGCATACAATCACTACCCATATAATCATCACCTACATCAGGAACTTCTATATCTTCTACAGTAACAAAATTTAAACTGTATATTCTAAAAATATCACAAGTTGGCCATGTAAAATTATAATTTGAGACGCCATTTAAAACCAACACAACTTCTCCTTCGGAATTGACAAAGATTAAAAGTTCCGTATATATATCAGCATTGTTATATTCTTCTACTGCTATCTCTATGAACTCATTAGGACATTCTGGGGAATCATTGGCACTCAAATCTCCAGCATCAGGATTGGCTACTGTTATCATTACGCAATTAATTTCAGGATCTTCATCTACATCCAAACATATATTGCTTACATCTACACAAAGTTCATATTCGCCTTCATCCTCCCACGCAATCTCATAACTTGGAATATCCGTAACATCAATCTCCTCTCCATCTAAATACCAATGCCAATTTGTAGCTCCAGATAGATTGTCAACAGTATAGATTATAGATTGTGCGACACAAATTACTTCATCCTCTGTTACCGGGTCATCCCAGTCCTCAATAAATTCATCACAATCTGTAGGAGAAACAGAAAGCTCATAATCACAAGCACTGCCAAAACAGCCATCCAGCATCACATAGTAGGATTCGCCAATAGTCAAACCTGCCAAGTCTATACTTGCTGTACTATCATCATTACATTGAGAATCACAATCAAGCTGCTCACTAAATGTACAGTCAGTATATACTGCCAATTGTGCTCCTTCGAAATTGTTAACTGTAGTGCAATTTTCAAATGCTACTTCTAAGGTTATATCAGAACACCATGCAATAAAAGCAAACCATGTAGGATTATTAGTTTGAGTGCCTCCTCCACAAAATGGAGATGGTCCATCTCCTGGATGTAGAAAACTACCCATAGTACTACTAAAACCGTCAAGTTCAGCAACTGAACAAAGTACCTCTGCTGTCTCGCATGTACATTCGGGTTCGCTTCCTGTATCACATTGAGAATATGACACAGTGACTAAACTGCATAGGAAAAGTACTATACTAAAAACTGATTTTTTCATGCCCTGAAAAATTATGATACAAATTAACTACGAAATGACAATTATCCTAACATAAATAAATAAATAAATAAATAAAAATCTGAAGAATACCTGGACTTCATTTCCAACCAAAAGAAAGAATAAGAAATGAAATTTCATCATCAAACTAGTTTTTTAAAATAGTCTTGATAGATATTCTTCCTAGGATAAAAACCTAGGAATATTGCTGGGAACAGTAATAAAGAAAAAATGAAATTTCTTCCAGAAAAAGTAATATCATCAATTATCAAGGAGTTCTCATCATCAATTTTCTCTACGATGTGACAGTGAGTCCAACTCGCTAATGGCCAAGGGAGTTTGACACCCACATCAACAAACCAAGCCTGCTTATCGTTTACTCCGTCTTCTACAATATCGCTGACCCATTCAGCCTTTATTGGACTGAGAAACTTAATGTGGACTTTATCTCCCTTTTGAGAGCCAGTAAATTCTACAATTTCCATCTGACCGATGGGCGGTTTGAGGGCTTCGAAAAGGTTACGGTCGAAAGCAGACATGATTTTTTTATAATTTCCCTTGACAGAGGTTTTCAGTATTAATTTCATATTTGCGTACGTAATTTAGTAGTAAACAAATGATATGTAGGAATTGTTGAAGAAGGAATCAAAATAGGTTAACGTTTTCACCTAGCCCCAAACAGAGACTTTCCTAGTTTTCTTTGCAACAGCATAATTAGTTTCATCCATGCATTCCTTCAAATACTAATTACTCTTTATCCTTATACTTTTCAAACCAAGCCAGAATACTTGCTACTTTGGCAACCAAGTTACTTGGCTTGTTGGCAATGCCATGTGAAGCACCTGGAATTCTTACCATGGCCGTTTCAACGTTTTCCAATTTCAATGCTGCATAAAACTGCTCTGTTTCCGCTATGGGTGTTCTGAAATCCTCCTCACCAGTTAGCAACATGGTTGGTGTGGTTATATTACCAACATAAGACAATGGCGAGCGTTTTAAATAGTTATCTGGATCTTCCCATGGCTTTTTAGCAAACCAATATTTTGAGAAGAATTGAACGCCATCCGCGTATAACACAAAGCTGTACCAATTAATAACTGGCTTGGCAACAACTGCTGCTTTAAATCGATCGGTCTTACCGACTATCCACGCCGTAAGCGTACCGCCACCGCTTCCTCCAGTAACAAATAAATTTTTATCATCAATGAATCCTTTTTTGATAACTGCATCAACCCCAGACATAAGATCGTCATAATCATGATTTGGGTAGTCGTGATGTATCAAATTTCCAAACTCCTCGCCATAACTTGTACTTCCTCTTGGGTTAGAATAAAGCACGACATATCCTGCAGCAGCAAATGCCTGTATTTCGGCTGAATATACAGAGCCATAACTTGCAAATGGGCCTCCATGTATTTCCAAAATCATTGGATACTTTTTACTGGCATCAAAGTTTGGAGGAGTGACTACCCACCCTTGTATTTTTCGCTGATCAAATGAAGATTCCCACCATATTTCTTCTACATTTCCAAGGTTCCTAAAAGAGAACAGGTCATCATTAAGTGCCGTCAATCGGATATTAGATTTTAAGTCTGCAACACCAAGGTCGGCCGGATGATTTGTTCCACCAAGTGTGTAGGCGAATTTATTTGTATTTGATACCGTATAACTGGCGGCATTATAAGGTCTGCCAAGTGATAGGCCACCTAATTTTTCTGTGATTATAGTCACCTTTCCAGCCAATGTAATGTATGCCAATTTGGTATCTCCTTTATCATCATATTGAAAATATAGCCCCGTACCATCATTACCCCAATTAATATTCTGAACATCTCTATCAAAGTCTTCAGAAATAATTTCGGAATTGGTTCCGTCTACATTCATAACATAAAGATTGGTAATTTGATAACCTTGGTATGTGTCATCAAATCCTAAGTACGCGATTTTTGTTCCGCTTGGTGACAATACTGGATTGTTGTCAGGACCATATCGATTCGTTAATGATTTTATCGTACCATCATTTAAATTTATTTGATGAATCTCTCCATCAAGGGGTTCTATTTCTTCTGGCTTATGAAAATTGGCATTGAAAAAAAGCCTTACATTGTCTTTTGACCAAATTGGTTTACTGTGATTAATATCCGTAAAAGTCAATTGCCTTGGTGTGCCTCCCTCAATAGGCAAAGTAAATAATTGCATGTTGCCACTTCTCAAATATCCTTGCCCATCACCGCGGTAGTTCATATCATCAATATAAATAGGTGGGGTGTTCCATATGGCTCCTTCAGGTTTGTTCGGCATTTTTACAATTGACTCATGCTTTTTGGGTACAAACATATTAAATGCTATAGTGTTATCATCGTATGACCAAGCCACATCATTTGGCACCTCCGTTGTGTTTGTCAATGGAGCAGTTTCTTTTGTATCCATCCACATCATATACAACCTCATTTTCTCATCAGCCATATTCGATTTGAAAATTACTTTTTTTCCATCATGTGACCATCTGGCATAAAAATCGTTTTGGTTTCCAGTGGTAAGTGGTCTATTGTTAGAACCGTCAAAATTTATGATCCATAGATTTGATAAATTTCTATCAGTCATAATATCTTTGAAATTCCGAACATAGATAATTCTGGATCCATCAGGAGAGATCTGTGGATCAGACACATACTCCATATTAAATATGTCAATAAGTTCTAAGTTTGATTTTACTTGACTGTAACTACATTGAACTATAAGAAATAAAAGTAAAATCGTTTTTAATAAATGCTTCATTATACTGGTTTTTAATTTATTTCTATAATCCATTATTATTTATTATTTCCATTTACTTGATCGTCCATCACTGCGAATTTTTCTCGGTATTCAAAATTTGAACAATGCTTTTTTCAAATGTACGATTTATTTTTACTTATAAACTACAGCCAGTTTACTTACATTATGACCAGTAGGCAGGAAATTGTTATTTTACAAAATCTGGCCATCTCTTTAAATACTTTATAAACTTTTCTCCTAATCCTTCCTTTTTAAGATGTTCTTCTGAAACTGGAACTGTAATAGGAATAAAATTAGGGTGTTCAATAACCAATTTTGGAAAGTTGTGATGTAATATTGCTGAAGTTCCAATAGTCACAAAATCTACTTCAGAATCTAAAATTTTTTGTACATCAAAAGCGTTACTGATTTTTCCAGCAACAGTCCATTTTACCTGTTTAAAATCTAAAGATTTAAAGTGTTCCAACAAAGTGATTTTTTGATATCTTTCTTCATGAGGTATTTTAAAACTATCCCACAAGGAAATGTCTAAAAAATCAATATTCCCTTCATCAATTAATCCCTGACAAACCGTTTTTACCTCTTCAAGATCCATTCCAAATCTTTCGGGAGACAATCTAACACCAAGTAAAAATTCCTTACCACACTTTAATCTTATACCATCAACAATCTCAAAAAGAAGGCGTGATCTGTTTAACAGTGAGCCACCATAATCATCTGTTCTTTTATTTATTTCCGCACTTAAAAATTGGGTTAAAATATAACCATGAGCACCGTGTACCTCAACACCATTATAACCACATTTTTTGGCACGAATAGCTGCAGAAATAAAATCTTCTCTTAATTGTTTAACTTCCGTGATAGTAAGACCGCGCGCATTGGTTTTCTCGTTGTTAGAAGGGCAAACAGGATTTCCATTTATCAATTCAGCTGGAGATCGCATTCCAGCATGATGTAATTGAACAACAGCTAAACTTCCATGTGTTTTAATATTAGCCGTTAACTTTTTATGTCCTTCAATTAAGTTATCACTAAAAATACCTAGTTGACCAGGGAATCCCTTTCCAACTTCTTGGACATGAGAAGCGCAAGTCATTACCAAACCAAACCCACCTTCTGCTCTCATCGTTAGCCATTTTAGCTCATCAGTAGAAAGTTGACCATCATCATGGCTTTGTTGGTTGGTTAATGGCGCTAGCATAAATCTATTTTTCATAAATGCGCCACAAGAAAAAGTCAATGTAGAATTTGCTCTGATCATATTGGTTATTAAAAATTATTTGAGTTTATAAATAAAAATTTGGATTTATAAATTTAGGGTTTTCCAAGTAGGATAAATTCTGATATAGAGAGTTAGATTTTTGAACATTGGTTTCGTTTTTATTCATTTTTAGTAAAAAAATCATAAGGCCATATAGCATATCTCTTTAAATATTTTTGTATCTCTGATTCTTACTGTAATTTTAACAGGAACAAAACCTTCTGTTAGACACTATTTAATTAGTTCTTAGGAAGACTTAAAACCATATTCTCCCCCAACTCTAATTCATCAACATGGCCCGCAATTTTACCATCTTGCAATTTTACATGCATGTGCATATTTGTCGTATGATGGGTAAATATGGAATGGTGGGAATTAGAATAGAAACCAAGCAATTCAACATCAATGTTTTCAATGCCTCCGTTTAAACCAGATGAGACATGCTTACTGTGTGAGTGTTCCTGATCTCCATCCTTCCAATTTATCACATGCCAATGTACTTCTTTCAATTTTCCTTCTATTCTGAATGGAAATGGTTGCTTGGTATCAATTTTGTTTTCAAATGCTACTTTTTGAATATAGCTTTCAAGTTCTTTTCCCGAAGTAAGATTATCAGGTAATTTGATTGAAACCCAATCTTTAACCGTTGCATATACTAAAAGAGTTGCCCGTTTCGAATAGCTGGTGTCAAATTTCAAGATGTTTTTTTCAACAAATGAAACATATGGTTTACTATCAAAAATTTGAATCTCACCTTTTAAATTTTCTACAGCCCCAAGTGCATAAAAGTTTTCGAGCGTACTAAATTCTGATAAATCGACTTTAGCTGACAAATCTCCTTTATGCATTATATTTTTCAATGCCCCTTTATATTCAACTTGAAATGATTGGTTTATTTTTGAGTCAAAACAACTTGTGAAAATCATCAGCCATAGAATTGCAAAATTTGTTTGTTTAATTTTTGATTTTAACATTGGTTTTCGTTTTTTACTTTGACTTCACATCCCAAAATCTTCACTCCTCTCTAGTCATAAACTTACTCAACAACAGGTGAAAATGATGAACACCCTGTTCGCGTATTGGTGAAAATCGGCCTGCCTTATAAAAATGAGATTTAATGCCTTGATGCACACTCTCAACAACATCCTCGTCCTCTTTCTCTACCCTATCCAAAAACTCTCCCGCACTTCCTTCTATCTTTGTTTCGTCCCAAACATAAGACAAAAAACTCAATTTCGTCAGTTCTTTGGATATGGGCTTTACGATATTGACAGACAAACCCCATGGGTAAAAATTAAACATCATATTCGGAAATACCCAGTAATAATAAGAGGCCACATTTTTACCGTAATCAGGGTGGTCTGTTGGTAAATCAAAAGTATTGGCATCACTATCTGCATAGCCAATCTGCAAGTTACAATTGTCATAAATATGAGTGGCATAATTACCATAATCTAAAGCTTTATTGAGATCGTGGTGTACAAATGGGATGTGAAATCCTTCTAAAAAATTATCACAATACAATGCCCAATGTGCGTTTACACGATAGTCTTTCGATCTGCTGGCATCGAAAACAAAATCATCTATAGGTAAGAAGCCTACCCGTGCTTTCATTGTCTCAATGATGCTTTGGAAATCAAACTTTTCATCAAATCCTGCAAACAACATTGGCCCCCATTTTATCAAAGGAAAGGTATGCAAATCATCACAGGGCCTTGGAAAATTTTGAGCTTGCTTGAATTCAGGCATGAATTCAAATTTTCCATCGAGACCAAATCGTCGGCCATGGTAGCCACACACCAGTTCTTTCGTTTTGGCTCTTTCGCTGAGTATAAGATTTGCGCGATGTGTACAGACGTTTGAAAAGCAATGCAGTTTGCTTGAAGCATCATTGGACAATATAAGAGATTCACCCAGGTATTTATCCAGAACATTTATGGGTAGTACCTCATTTGGGTTTTGTATTTCTTCGGCATTGCACAAAAACTGCCAGGTCTTTAAAAACACCTTTTCTTTTAAGGCTTCAAATATCTGATCGCTTCTGTAAAAAGAAGCGGGAAGGGTTTCTGCTTTTTCGATCTCTGGATGGATGTGGAATTTATGACTCATAAAAATATAAATATGCTAAGTTTATCTGTGCTAAAAGTAAATATTTAATTTATATCATTCTTAGTATAATTATTAATTAAGTCAAGTAACTCGAAAAATCGACAGTCATATTGCTTGTTGTATGCAAAATAGCAGGTGCAGCTGTATTTATAATGCCAACAGTCTTGGCTTATTATGTGGTTCGCAAACCTACTCTTTTGTCGCCTTGTTTATTTATATGTTATTCAATTTTTATCCGAATCCAATTTCGAATCGCCATACAATAAAATTGGAATTAGATTTTTTCTTTAGTGATAATATTTCCATATTAATAGAGCCTTGTTAAAGCAATACATGGTAAACATAGTTGTAAAACTGTTGATATTGATTGTTCTGATATTTTGCCTAGACAATACCTGGCAAATTATACAACTCAAAACACCGTATTAATTAGATTAATAGCTTAGATACAATAATGTTTGACTGTCGCATTATACTCGCTATTTCAAGGTCTCTAATGTCTGGTTTCTATTGTACAAGTAATTTACCACAAAAAGTATAATGCCATTTATTTCTAGGGTCAGAATGCAGTATTTTTCATCAGTCTCAATTAGTTTTAAACCGAGCTCTGAAACAGATTAGGGAAAAAATATGTAAAAAAAAATTGATTTATTAGTACTGTCAATAGTCAATCGACATTTCGTACATTTACTAAGGATTAGAAAATTATCTTTCACTAATAAGAATTTGTTGTCTTCGCATCTGAGCTAACGGTTTATGTATAGCTCGTTATAGAATATAAACTGTGATTTTTCTTCCTGCTCAAATGTAACAATTATACACGGTTATTACCCGAAGCATCAATTTAGTTTATACACCTTATAATTCCTGGACCATTCAGCTGATTTGCCAGGTTTAATAAATATATTAAAAAATAGCTCCGGACTAATCACGTGCCTCCATCCCCATAGATTCACTTTTTTAGTTTGAAAACTACAGGATTCACTAATTCCAATATTGCTTGCAACATTCTCTAATTCCCATTTTGCATTGACTTTTTTATTCCCTGATAGGTTACTAAAAAAAAATTGTTCTTTTGGTGAACTGTTAAACTTAATTTTATTTAGCCCAATATCAACTTTTAGCTCAGGATTAACTGTTTCATCAAATAGATAAGGTTTTATTTGAAATGGAAACTTTAGTACATAATTAGGTCCTATTAAATCATTATTTATTGCTGTAAAATTGTGGACGTATTCATTTGTAATAATATCTTTTTCACCCGTATTTTGTAAAAAATACTTAATAGTAAAACTAGAATTGTGTAAGTCAATCTCTTTTCTTAATAAATACGAATAGCCATTGATGATTTTTGATTTACAGCTTATTGTAAGACTATTTGGTTTAGAAATAATTTTAAATTCGGCGGGTTCTATTTCATAATTTTTATCAAACAGATATTTATTATCATCTTTTTTCAATAAGCCTACGCCTATTTTGTGAAACCAGCCACCTATATCCGCTTCATCAAAACCTAATGCCGTATCAATTCCAAATTCATTATAAAATCCTTTTCCAAAATAATTCTCATTTTGACATTCAGTGTTTTCAACACCAGACAATATAATATTTCGAAATTTTACTTCTACAATTTTTCCAGTCCAGTCAAAGCGTGAAAAATTATAATTTTCATAAGGGGTATCAATATGAATTTCTAGATTTTTATTTTTAAGTATATGTGTCATCTTGAGAAAAGAGGAATTAGTGAAGCAGTATAAATTGAGCGCTAAGCTCTATGTTTAAAACAACTACTGTTATTAACTCGATTTTTATTTTTTATAATCATTTGTTGTTCACTTCTAAGGACAAATTTTAATCTCCCAAAATTATGTAATCAGGAGTCACTTCAATTACATCGAACTCTTTATCAAAAACATGAATTACATTTGAGTTTGAATTATAGTAAATGTTTGGACTAAAGCCTTGATATCCTTTTGTAATAAATGGTGATAGAACAAAAGTCATTTCATTAGACATGCCACAATACATAATTTTTAATGCTACTTTCATGAATCCTCTCTTGATTTTTAAAAGTGTCCCTGCATATATTTTATATTCCATATTCAAAAAGTTTTTTTCTCAAAAATACTTAAATTGTTAAGTACCCCATCTCTTTACGTATTTTAGTTTATACCTATTTTATAATAGAATCGAAAGCAATAGGTCATTTTATTTTCTCGTTTTTGATTGCAAATTTTGCATTTATCATTTTAATTTCTACTTCATTATCAGATATCTATTTCAATAAAAATTCATCATAACCTATCTAAGTATTTTAGTTTGCTATTTTTAGAAAACTTGCTGTCAGGATATGCATCATAAATTATCAATCCAGTTTTATGTTACACAATCGCAGTTATATGCTATTACAAAGGCTACCTATCAAGAAAACCATTTATTGAATTAACCAAAAATAAAAGTTTATACTTGATCAGCTCTTGTAATAAACTGAAATACTAAATTCGAAATAGAATTTAAAGATTCAGATCTGTTTATGTATTCAACAAAATAACTGTGGCGAAGAAGTCTTGTATTATACACATGGTTGAAATTTATAATATTTCTTTTGTACTTTAGATTATAAATGTCTTTCATCTATTAAATTATAATTCAAACTCAATTAAGCGACTTATGAGATTATTAATCACTACCACCTTCGTTGCATGTGCCTTATTTCTCAATGCTCAAATTGAGAACGGCTGTATTTCCATAGATTTTGAAACTTTTCCTAAGGAATCACCTAGTTCTGGGTTGATATTATCAGATCAATTTAAAGATGCCTTTGGATTGAGTTTCAGATTAGAAGGAGGTGGCTTTCCTGTTCTTGCTCAAGTAGGGGGCAATAATGCTGAAGCGTTCGGCAGTGCATGGGGCAATGATACGCCAGCGCCTGGTGTTGATATTGGCCAATTTTTCCTAACAGATGACGGACAATTGTCAGGCCTTACTTCTCCACCCATCATTCTGGATTTTGAAATCCCAATTGATAGTTTTGCAGGTTGCATTTTAGACATGGATTTTGAGGAATTTTTTATCATTCAGGCTTTGGATGCTTCTGGAACTGTTATTCTGGAAGAAAGAATCGATGCCGGCGATCCTGGTACAGGAGATGGAGCCTTGACTTGTTGGGGCTTTAATTTACCGGGATGTGAAGGTTCCATTTATTCAATCAGATATGCCGGATTTAGACCTGCCTCCTCACCAGGAGCTTTCGGCCTAGGAATGGATTACTTTAGTTTTTGCTATTCAGGATTACAAATTGATACTGAAACAACCCCTGTAACTTGTGATGAACTTGGATCCATAAATATTTTTAGTACTGCCAATGAAGTGTATGAATATTCGATAGATGGGATCAATTATTCTATTAATGGATTCTTCGATCAATTGAATCAAGGTGTTCAAGTCATTTATGTGAGGGATGGTGATAATTGCACGACTTCAGTAGACGTAAATATTGAATTGGATACAGAGGATCTGCCTGACCCTATCTTCGTTGATGAAGAAATATGTGAAGGTCAAATTTTCAGTTATAACGATCAGCAATACTCTACTACAGGTACCTATCAACAAACCCTAATTACCGCTAATGGTTGCGATACGCTTTGGAACCTTACGCTTACTGTCTTTCCAAATTCATCAGAAATAATAAACACGGAAATCTGCGAAGGTGAAACTTTTGTATTAAATGGGCAAAGCTATTCTATGGGAGGCACTTTTGAGCAAGAGCTTAATACCGTTGAAGGCTGTGATTCTATCATAGAAATTAATCTAATTCTAAATCCCAATACTGAAGAAAACATCAGTGCCCAGATCTGTGAAGGTGAATCCTATAACCTAAATGGAGAAACATATGCCATCTCAGGTTTTTATAGTCAACAAATAACAAATAACTTCGGCTGTGACTCTCTTTTAAATCTGGATTTAGAAGTACTTGGATTAACCGCGGAAACTTTTTCTACGCAATTTTGTGAAGGACAATCGTTTGAACTTAACGACCAAATATACACATTGGAAGGTAGTTACATACAAATGCTCACCAATGAAGCAGGCTGCGATTCTACTTTAACTTTAGAGTTAGAATTTGCTACGCCGAGTACTGAAGCTTTGTTTGAAGAAATATGTGAAGGCGGTGACATCACCATCAATGGAATATTATATAGTACTGCAGGATCCTATTCTCAGGTCTTAGTGAATTCTGAAGGCTGTGATAGTTTACTCGATATCAAAATCGACTTCCTTCCAGCTGCAGAAACATGTGAAAACATCAGTATTTTCGAAGGAGAAGTTTTCAATTTAAATGGGCAAACATATAGTGCAGAGGGCACTTATCAACAGTTGTTACAAACCACTGATGGTTGTGATAGTTTAGTAATTATTAAGCTTAAAGTACTCCCTAAACCATCGACGTTAGTTCATTATGATTTAAATGATTGCGCTGCCGGTGGATCAAGTTATAACGAATTTATACCTCAATACGAAGAGGAACTTCAATGCGCTGAAATAATTGCATCAATATTAAATAGACCCAGTGGTCTTACACATTCTTGTACACCAGGTGCAATCGGTTCTGGTATGTGTATCTCATCAGAACCTTCTTGCATGTATCAGGAAGACTCAGAACATCGAATGATTTTTGAAGTCTTTATAAGTCCGACAACTGGACCAGTTTCAATAGCAGAATTAAGATTCTTTGAAAAAGCGCCCGAACGTTATCAGTTTATTGCTGGGGGTACAGGACTAAATAATTATCCAACCTTATATTCCTTAAAAGTATTCAAAGATAATAATGAAATTTATTCCAGTCAATCTATAAGCACTAACCGTGAATGGACTCAACAGTCTTTCAATTTTAGAGACTTGGACCAATTTGTATTTTCTGATCCAGGTAATTTGACAATCGAATTCCTTGCTTATTGTCCTATAGGTATTCCTTCTAATGTAGCAGCTTGGGATATTGATGAGCTCAGCCTATTTGGCTTTTGTCAACCTGACAATAATAAAGTTATCGGAAATGTCATGACAACAAAAGTCCAGCCCTTATCTCAAGTCGAAATTGGTGTAAGGGATGCTGATTTGTGGGAATATTATACATCAGATTCTAATGGAGATTTTGCATTTGATACAGACTATGATCAAACTTCAGTTGTTATCAAACCCAACAAAAATGACGACCCTTTGAACGGGGTTTCTACTCTGGATTTGATTCATATTCAAAGGCATGTATTGGGCCTCGAAAGCTTTGATGCGTTTACTGAATTAGTCGCTGCAGACATCAACAAAGATGACAAAATTGATGTAATGGACCTCTTAGAATTAAGAAAACTGCTTTTAGGTATATATGAGAATTTTCCTCAAAATACAAGCTGGCGTTTTCTAGATGCCCATAAAAAGTATACTTTACTATCAGACATTGATGACCAGATGACTATAAGAACGCTTGGTGAAGAAATCAACTTAGAAGGTATAAAAGTGGGTGATGTCAATCAGAGTTATATTTTAAGTGCAACTAAAACTGAATTGGAGCCCAGGTCCCAATCAAGTTTTAAACTTATCGTAAACGAGTCTAGAAATAATGATGAAGAATTATTGGTTGGATTTTTTGCATCTGAAGATTTCCATCTGTCTGGATTCCAAGCTACTTTTAATGTCGGTGATTACTCCGAGTTTAGACTTGTTCCGCACAAACTACCGATAGCTAAACAAAATTTTCATATTAATAATGATGCACTTAAAATTACTTGGTCAAGCCAAAATCAGGAAATTAAAAAAGACGAACTTTTATTTGAGATAGTATTCGAAGAATATCAAGAAGTGGGAAATATTTATCTTGACTCCTCCACCAAGAATGAAATTTATCAGGCTTCAGACCTCAGTGTCTATTCACTTGCTTTGGAAAATGAAATCAATCACCAAAACAATGATGATGCTGTTCAGTTGAATATACTTCCAAATCCTTTTAGAAATGTAACGAAAGTACAAATTGTTAGCAAAGAGAGACTTGCAACTAAGTATGAACTGATAGATGCTACAGGTAAGCTGATCAAATCAAAATCTATCCTATTGGAACCTGGAATTAATGAGATTGATCTTAATCGAACGGAGCTTCCGGGAGCTGGTATTTATTTCATTATGATTCATCGAAATCAATCTGTCTTCATTAAAAGGATCGTTTTGTTATAGTAGGTAAGGAATCTAATTTTTAGTCAATGATTGTTTTTAATTTAAGCCAACAACAGAACTATTGTTATCTAAAGGCATTTACTATTTAGAAATTTCATTTCTATAAGATTGAATGAATTATTCTAACGATAAACATTGTATATATTCTTTTCAGATTGACCTGCTATGTTTCGCTCGAATTGACTAAAAGAAGCTAACTTTTTTAGTTCTGATTCATTTAGGACTTTAGGCCTTTTACGTTAAATACATCCGACTTACTATTAACATTTAAGCTGGTTGAATTACGGCTACTCAATCTTTTGATTATAGAGTACTTCTTTGTTATGATAAATTCTTTTACGTGTTGATCAATTTCTAAAGTAAAATCCGCCATGTCTAAATTTCCAAATTCATATTGGACTGAGATGGGAATTGAACGATAATTAACTATTGCTGAATAAACAATAGTTGTAATTTCTGAAGATCCTAATCCGCGATTTCTATATTCGTTTATTTCTTAATTAGTCTTATAGGCCTTACTTAGTATGTCAACTGATTTTTTTTGAAATTCATCCAGCAGTTTTATTTAGTATAGCTTGTAAGTTGTGAAATCCTTTATTTTCCAAATCTGCAGGCTTCATTTTTGCTCTTTCATGTAATTCTGCTAATACATTTATTCTTTTTAAAAGTTTTTCATTAGTCGCGAGTTGAGGGCATTTTTTGTCGCAATATATTTTAAGCAAAAAAAATTACCTGTAGCCTAGATGCTATATTCAGTTTTTAAATTCTCGATTACTCATCTTCTTTATTGTTTTTTTATAATAATTTCCAAACATCTTTTACCCATTCATCAGCAGTGTCTTCAGTATGTCGCTGTTTTCATTATTTAGGCATCAGACCGGAAAATTATAAGCGCCATTTTTGCAAGGTATGAAGCAGATTTGGTCGACTTATGTAATATTATATGCTGTTCTTCTTTAATTGTCGTATATATTTAATTTCCAGATATTTGTACAAAAACAAGAGGTCTGGCTACTATATGATTGTCAGACCTCTTTTTTACCCGAGAAAGGAGATGTTGTCGAAACGTTAGACAACATAAAACATTAGAAAACTAAATTATTCATTCCTATACATCCAACTCGGTTTGTGGTTTTTAAGTCGATCATATTTCCCTTTGGATATTTTGGGTTTAAAAAGGTTTTTAATGTGCTTAATTAAATGAAATGGGTTTTTCTTCATTTTCAAATGGTTTTAGAAGATGATAAAATTTAAGTTTGTTGTTCTCAAAAGTGTTTAGCAGCAAAACTCCTTAATCCTATAATCAATTTTTTACGGTTACATTTTGAATTATTAACTCAAGAACCGAAAGTAAGAAACAAGTTTATTTTATTAGCCAAGTATAAAACCTTAACTTGGTGAATCACTCAAATAAGTGTATTCAAAATAATCTAACTCGTTTTTCTTTATCCTGTTCCCTTTACTTTTTTCATTGGTACTCTTTATACTACTAGTACTCTTTACCTTAAATATTCCTCTTAAAATCTGAATGAAGCTAGACTCCAGGGATTGCTTTATAATTGAACTTTTCATAATTTTTAGGTTTAGCTATTAAAATGTAAAAATCAATTTGACAATGGTCTGAATTACAAATATGGACCTTTTGTGTCATATAAATAAGTATATAATATTTATGACTACCATAAAAAAATTTAATAGTTGTAAGTTTCTTTATATCTTGTTGATTGCATTTATATTTAAAAATGTATTGTAATTATTTATAGGTTTCTCATCTATAAAGACAACTCAAATTCTTAACTAAAATATCAATAGTATGAATTTTACCTTTCATCAATTAAAAATTTTCTTAGAAGTAATACGACATCAGAATATCACAAAAGCTGCTGAAGAAATGTACATGACTCAGCCAGCTCTTTCTATACAATTAAAAAATTTCCAAAAGCAATTCGATATTCCTTTAATCGAAAAAGTAGGGAAAAAAATTCAACTTACAGATTTTGGAAAATCAATTGCCCAGATTGCTAAAAATATATTAAGCGAAGCGGAAGAGCTTAAATATAAGACCAAAGAATATGAAGGACTGTTAAAAGGTAAACTTAGAATATCTGCTGCTTCTACGGGTAAGTATGTTATTCCTTATTATCTAAGTGAATTTGTTCATAAATATCCCGGCATAGATCTCACGCTTGATGTTTCTAACAAGACTACTGTGATAAAACAACTCCAAAATAATGAAATTGATTTTGCATTGGTGTCTGTACTACCAGAAAAACTAGATACGGATGAAGAGGTATTGCTAGAAAATAAATTATATCTGATTGGTGATACTAAAAAGATAATCAAATCTCGACCATTAATTTATAGAGAACAAGGTTCAGCTACAAGAAATGCAATGAGTATGTATTTTCGTAATTCTACTAAACGGAAAAGTATAGAGTTAACTTCGAATGAAACAGTTAAACAAGCAGTTGTTGCAGGGCTTGGTTATTCTATTATTCCCTTGATAGGTATGCGTAATGAATTGCAAAATAAAGACATATATATTATATCTTCTAAAGGACTTCCTATATTAACTTACTGGCGATTAATTTGGTTAAAGAATAAAAAACTTTCACCTGTCGCCTCTGCCTACTTAGGTTTTATTAGAAAAGAAAAAGAAGCCATTATTAAAAAACACTTTAAGTGGTATGTTGATTTTAAAAAATGAAAACCATTATGCTCTTTGTTGAATTTTAATTTATTAATGAGATTAAACATTCAAAGTGAAGCTCTCAAATTTCCCCAAAATTTTAGTCACACTAATCATGATTACCTTGAGCGATTTAAAGGTTTTTATTGAATTACTCAACTAACCTTTTTGGTATATTTTAAATTATAGGTAGTCTTAAATAAAGTAAGTCTACATATTTACTTCAACAAACTTCTTTATGTTTATCTGCTTCATATCCTTCATCAAGCGAGTTAACAGCCTTATAACCTCTATGCTTACCCTGGCTTCTTGCAGCACAACTCCCTTGTCTTTTCGGCTGTTGGCACGATAGATCAGTTAGTAGTTCTATCTTTTCCTTTTTCATACTATGAAAAGTAAATTTTTCATAAGAGTTATTTTGTTTATTAAAAGTATATTCTTCAAAAGAATAAAAAGAAAAAGGAATATATTGAAAACCTTTATATCATACTCATTAAAACTTAGTTATTTATATCTCAATAATTATGTTTAGCAAAGACAAAATATGGACCTAATCAACTCAGAGAATGACTTACATCACGTTAGTACTTCAATTGCACTTATAAACTTGGGCTATAGAAGAATTATTAAAAGTAATAATAAATACAAAATCACCTTGATTTCATAATGGAGTTTGAACTTAAATTGAGAACATTCTTAATTTTACAAATGACCAAAAAGGTTATTTTGAAGATAGATGGACGTATTTGCAAGCGAATTGAGCCATAAAAGCTTCAAAATGAAAACCAACCCTTTCTATATCTAAATAAAAGTTAATTAGGATGGTGATTTGACGATCTATATTAGAACGGACTAAATAACATCAAACCCATTATAAATTAATTAAATAAAAAACATAAAAATTCTTACTTTAATGCACAAAGGTTTTCTGAAATACTGACACAAAAAAGTACATAGTATAAAAAGTCACAGACACTACTAAATATGCAATTAATTATTAGAGAGCATTTAAACATACGAAAGGAGATTTTGCAGAACAGCATTTAGGCTGTTTCTTTTTTACTATTTTAGCACTTATAATGACTATCCACTCAAGAACATTTAATGAGCAATGAAAAAACATGGGTAAAAAAAATCTTCTTTATTAAAGTTAAACAGAATTGATTGGTTTCGAATAAAAACTATAATGATAGCCTCTATATTGATACCGCTATTGTTCATAATCTCCATTTATTTATTCTTAGGCTACTTTAATGAGAATTCTACAGCTTTTTTTGATTTTCCCGTGGAGCTAGAAGTCAATTTAATAGAAAGTATTATTTCTGGTCTTATAGTAGCATTACTTGAAATCTGCGTATTCAAAAAGCACTTTAGAAAATCCAAGTCAATTATAAGAATTGGTTTAAAAACAATTATTTACGGCCTTCTTATCTTTTTTGCTATACTTATTTCTTCATATTTTTATATTTCTAATGAATCAACTGAATTTATAAACAGTTATAGTAAAAACTATTTGGGCATCATAACCTCTAGAGGAATATTTTATAGTTTAGGAATCCATTTATCAGCAGTTATCGCAGCCCTATTTATAATTGAAATCGATTCTTTCCTAGGGCATGGTGCCACTATGAATTTATTGTTGGGTAAGTATAGTTATGGAAAAGAAGAGAATCGCGCATTTATGTTTATGGATTTAAAGTCTTCGACGACATTTGCTGAGAAATTAGGACACCTAACATATAGCAAATTAATTCAAGATTGTTTTATTGATGTCACTAAAGCCCTTTTAAAATACAACGGAGTAGTATACCAATATGTAGGTGATGAGATAGTTATAAGTTGGGAAAATATAGATGAGTCAAATATTGAGGACATTGTTAATACTTTTGAAGTATTTAGAGATACACTCAAAAGCAAGTCTAAATATTATATTGAAAAATATGGTATTGTACCTGAATTTAAAGCTGCTGTTCATAAAGGAAAAATTATTATGACAGAGGTAGGAGAATTAAAAAAAGAGATTGCTTTTCATGGCGATGTATTAAATATTGCTGCTAGATTGGAAGGTTTTTGTAATAAAAAGGGCTATTCTCTAATTGTATCAAATACTATATATAATCTTTTTGTAAATCCGAAGACCTATAACTTGATAAAATTGGGTGCATTAGACCTAAAGGGAAAGCAAGAAAAGGTAATCGCTTATGGTATGATACCTTATGTATCATAATTGATAATCAACTTAGAAACAAAAAATAGTACAAAGTCAGCAAAATTCTCAACATTGAATACCAAATAATATCCGCTGGCTGCACGCTTTTTGAACTTGTAAATGCCGCATAAAAATTCAAACCATTAATAATCAACCTAGTTGAAATAAAAAGCTAGTAGAAAGCATTGAGAAGAAAACTAATCATCCAAATTTAAAAAAATAAGCCTTTTAGGATTTTTAAGAGAAAGTTCTAATATTTTTTCTTCAGAAATCCAGCCATTAATTAGTTGATCCTTACAACTAGTATTTTTTTGAGGTCCCAAACCATTGCAGCTAGAAAAGTTTTGATTTGTGGTAAAGTTCAACTACTCAGATAGTTATTTTTCATTCTAAAGTGCTTTTTCAAATGACCGAATACCGGTTCGATTGCTGCTCTTATTCTAAACTTTCTTTGTATACCTCTAAGCTGTTATCCTTTATCTCGTATTATAGGTTTGTCGTCCGGTGTTGATTTGTTTGTATTTAAATTTTTTGTAACGTTTATGAATGCATCAAAATAATAAATCCTATCGTTCATTATTAAATTTTTACTTATTTTGAAGAAAGGTTTTTATAACCCATCGATTTTAAACATTTTACGCAAATATATTTATGAAAAAAAGGGAAATTACTTTCTTCGTTATTACCATATTCATGTGTTTTGCAACTCACGCATTTTGTCAAAAAACCAATGCTGATCACAAAGTATTTCTACTAGGAAACTTAGAAAAACTAGATTTCGAATCTGACTATTTCAAAACTCTTTCTTCAGAAATCAATTCTGTTGATGGTCCTTACACAGTATTAGTCAATGGTGATTTTGTAGGCCCTACCGGCCTTTCTATTCCTTCCAAATCTGAAGAAACTGACAGAATCGATGCGCTCATATCATTAGGCAGTGCAAATGGTAAAGTTATTTTCATTCCTGGACACAAAGAATGAGATGACTCTGGAGATGATGGCAAAAAGAAACTATCTGCGTTAGAAAAGTACCTGAAAAAAAATGGGGGGCGGAATGTAAAACTGTACCCAAGAAACAATTGTCTAGGACCTCAAATGATTAACTTGAATGATCATGTGCAGTTACTTACTATTAACTCACAATGGCTTCTACAAGATAAGCGTATAGAAGAAGAAGACGAAAAGTGTAGTTTTCTCTCCGATCGAGAACTATGGAGCGAACTATCAGACCTAATAGCAAAAAGTGATAATAAAAACTTGATCGTAGCAATTCACCACCCATTAGTTTCATATGGACAATTTGCAGGATATAAACTAGGCGCTATGCATGTATCCCCTCCTATATATGGTACTTTTAAAGCTGCTTTTCATAAGAACATAGGAGGCGCTAAAGATTTACAGAACAAAAAATTAGCCGCATTTAGAAATAGATTACAAACTATTGCTAAGAAAGTAGATGGTCTAATCTTTACATCAGGACATGAATATGATCTACAGATCAACAAAAGTGCTGGGAATTACCACATCAATAGTGGATCTCTAGTAGAATCAAGGCCAGTGGCTAGTAGAAAGGGAACTATATTCAGTAAAAACATGAAAGGCTATATCACATTAGACTTCAAAGGTGATGGAGACGTAATTGCTTCTGCCATGGAGGTGACATCAGGTAACTTCAAACAAGCATTCAGCCAAAAATTGTTTAGTAGCCCATGTAGAACAAACAAACCAGATTTCATCCCTCACAACCCATCATATAATCCATGTCCAAATATGGTTACGCTAATAGATAGTGTGAATATTCCTGAAAAAGGAACAGCAATAGCAAGTACTGACTATAAAAAAGGCCCAGGTGATTTATATAGATCTACTTGGGAATTACCTATCAAAGACGTCCCTTACTTAGATATAGGAACCTACGAAGGTGGCCTTACGCTATACAAAGCCGGTGGGGCTGGAGAAACATCTTCATTAAAGTTCAAAACTAAGGATGGCAGAAAAATAGCATTCAGATCAGTAGACAAGAATCCGCAAACAAGATTCAGCGAGTCGATCGAAAATAGTTTGATAGGTCATACGGCTAAGGATCTAATTGCACATCAGCATCCATATGGGTCGTTAGCCGCTAAAGAATTTGCTGAAAAACTTGATCTTGGGCATACTGATCCACAGTTATACATAATGCCTGATGATCCAAGATTAGGTGTATATCAGAATGATTTTGCAGGTATGCTCGGTACATTAGAAACAAAACCTTTTGGTGAAAACAATGGCAGCCCTGGTTATAAGGGTGCTACTAAGGTAGCGTCTACTTTTAAAATGTATAAAAAACTACTTAACGATAAGAATGCAAAATTTGATCAAGACTCCTATGTTAAAGCTAGGCTACTCGATATGTGGTTAGGTGACTCGGATAGACATGATGACAATTGGGCATGGTTGGTTTATGAAAAGGAAGGTGAGACTCTATACAAAGCATTCCCAAAAGATAAAGATAAAGTATTCGCAGTCTTAGATGGAATTTACCAGTTCATTGACTGGGAGATTGTCGGTAAGAATTGGGCTACATTTAAGGAGCATTACAAAGGGCTTAAGAGTCTTAACTTTAATTGCAAAGATAAAGATAGATGGTTACTTAGTTCATTAACTAGAGAAGATTGGCAAAGTCAAGTGAAATATTTTTTAAGTGTGATGGACAATGCTACTATCGATAAAGCCTTAAGTAATATGCCTCCAGAGGCTCAAGCTATGACTTCAGCAGATATGAAGAAAACTATGCTGATCAGAAAAGATCTACTACCTGCAGCTATTGAAAAATACTATAAATTATTAGCTAAGTCTATCTACGTAGTAGGAACGAACAACAGAGAACAATTTGACCTAGTAAGGCAAGCTAATGGAGACGTGCAAGTAACAGTTCATCACCTTTCAAAATCTGGAGACAAAAAAAAAGTAATCTACTCTAGACTAGTAAAAGAGACAGAAACCAAAGAAATAATTTTATTTGGCCTTGGTAAAAAGGACATATTTGAAATATCTGGAAATGCAAGCAAAAAGCTACTTATAAAAATAGTCGGTGGCGCTGGTAAAGATAAAATCAATGACTCATCTAAAGTAGCTGGGGGTAAATCTACTATTGTATATGCCAAAAATGAGAAGGATGAAATGACTCTCGGTGAGACAGGAAAATACATGCAAACTGAAAAGGATATTGTTTTCAACACGCAAAATATTTTTAATTACGATTATGGATTTACTCTTCCTCGTCTTGGGTATAATGCAGATGATGGATTACAAATGGGAGTGATGTACTCGAATATCAAACAAGAATTTGGAAAACAAGAATTTGGTAGTAAAACAAGTATGACAGCAATTATTACTACTAACTTAAATGCAAGTCTTCAGTATCAATACATCAAGCGAAGAATAGGAACATTATGGGATGTTAGCTTTGAGTTATATGGAAACAACAGAGATAGAAAAAACCAATATTTCTATGGATTTGGAAATGAAACTAATGTAAATGCTGATTTAAGACTAGATAAGTTTTATAGGAACAATACTAAGCTACTTGGTACCAAAATAGGTCTAATTAGACAATTTTGGAATAAATCACACTTTAACCCTTCACTAAAAATAGAATATAGAGACGTATCAGCTAATCCTATCAATACCGAAGCCAGTTCCATATATGATGAATTTTTAGCTAGTAGATTATTAGGCACTAATACTTTAGTCGGTGGCGAGATGGAACTATTACTAGATTTTACCGATAGTAAGAAGCTTCCTAAAGATGGCACTAGACTAAAGCTAAACAACTACACGTTCTATAATACTGCAGAAAATCTTGATCTCGGAGGCAGATTAGATGCAGAAGCTTCATTATACATGTCCGCTGGCGCTAAGAAGAGAATAACTCTAGGTTTAAGGGGTGGCTACAGTCAGACTTATGGAGATTTGCCTTTCTATCAACTAAGTTCTATAGGACAGCAATCTAATAACAGAGGCATCAGAAGGAATAGGTACATTGGAAGATCTGCGGCATTTTATAATACAGAATTAAGAATACATCTTGGGAAGATCCATAATTTGAGTATTCCAATTAGATTTGGAGTATTCGGATTGTATGACTCTGGAAGAGTATGGTTTGATGATGAAACGTCAACTACATGGCATGCTTCATACGGTGGTGGCTTTTATATAGTACC
>CAJQRD010000015.1 GCA_905480605.1 uncultured Saprospiraceae bacterium
CTAGTTTTATTGCGATCTATTGTTTGGGTTTTTAATTCTTTTAATAACTCTTTTTTAGTCTCTTTTATAGTAATATTTAATTGCTTTCCCATCTTTAAATATACATAAAATATATGGCAAATTATTTATTAATTGGTATAATAACACCCTTTGATATATAGACAAATCTTTTACAGATTACCCCTATTCGTTTTATAAAATAAAAGCATGTAATATATATATTGCGTTATTTTCAGCGATTTAACACCGATAGTGTTTTGTGTTTTTTTCTGATTATTAATACGGATTAAAAACAACTTCTGTTGCTCCACCATTATTAATATCTCGAAAGCTAAACACCTTACTGTCTCCCTTTAATGTAGATTGTACAATTTGTTTAAGAACACCAGCTCCTTTTCCGTGAATTATTACCACCAATGATTTATTAAGTGTTCTTGCTGAATCAAGATAATTCATAAAGGCTTTGACCTGTATATCAACAATACGTTCAGGAAGTCCATTTTCTAAAGAAGGTTTTAGCTTTTCGATATGTAAGTCAATAGAGTCGGAAAACTCTATAAAGCTCTGTTTTGTCTTTGGTTTTTCTTCACTGAAAAAAACCTGAGGGGCATTAGTCTTTATTTCATATAACTCCAGGTTTACTGCAGAAGCCAAATATATCTTGCCCTGTGACTTAATGCGTGCCTTTCCATTTTGATGAATACCTTCAAACGTACCTATCCTTCCCGAAGAAACTATCTTCACGCCATCACCTACCCATAATTCTTCTAGATTTATCATTGACAACAAAGTTAGAAAGAAAAAACAATTCATAAGCAACCACATTTTTTTGCATGATGATTTAGTATCTTAAACTTATGTGAAGCATCGAATAGTTGTGTGAAACAATATTGCTAAATTTGAACCAACGTTTACTCTATGGAAAAATTTAAGCCTCCAGTATTAAAGTTTAAAACCGGTCTGTGGTCATATGGCATTATCGTTCCACAAGAACCATATGATCTATTAACCAAGGAGGGAAACAAACGTATTGTGTGTTCAATAAATAAACACAACTTATTCTATGCTGGGTTTATGCCCGATGGTAAAGGCCAGTGGTTTATAAAATTGAGTACGGAAAAAATGAAAGACTTTAACCTGGAGGTTGGAGAGGTCGTCAATGTAGAAATCAAAAGCGACACCAGTAAATACGGTATGGAATTGCCGGATGAATTTGAGGAAGTTTTAATTCAAGATGTTGAAGGGTCTGACTACTTTGAAAAATTAACAGATGGCAAAAAGCGCAGTCTAATTTTTTTAATTGCCAAAGTTAAAAACACTGATAAAAAAATAACCAAATCCCTAATTATTTTAGATCACCTGAAGGCGAATTCCGGCAAGTTAGATTTTAAATTACTGAACGTTGCTTTCAAGGAGAATAATAGATTTTGAAGTACACTAAATAGTGAAATGAAAAAACATCATTATCAAACCAAAATAATCTGGACAGGAAACGAAGGGAAGGGGACAAAAAATTATTCTGCATACAATAGAAACCATAGTATTTCAGCAAAAGGAAAATATGGTGAAATACTATCATCATCAGATCCTACATTCAACGGCGATAGGTCCAGATTCAACCCTGAAGAACTGTTTTTATCTTCTATTTCTTCTTGTCATATGTTGTGGTATTTGCACCTATGCTCAACGCATAAAATTACTGTAATTGATTATGTTGACAATGCTTCTGGCACAATGGAGGAAAGTGAAAGTGGCTCAGGACAATTTACAGAAGTAACTCTAAACCCTATTGTAACTATTCTAGAGGACCATCTTGTTGAAAAAGCAAAAGAGCTGCACAAAAAGGCAAACCAAATATGCTTTATTGCCAACTCCGTAAATTTTAAAATTGGGCACTTGGGGGAAATTAAGGTTGAGGTGTAGATCAATCATCAAAGCAACAATATAGTATTTCTTAAGACTTAACACTTATACTCAAATAGTATTAGTCTAAAATATATTTCCAAAATACTGTTTACCTCTCCTCCAAAATTTCATGTATATAAAAGAACATACATGAAAGAGGAACTTCTACATCTGGTTTGGAAACTCAAGCGATTTAATTTACACAATTTGCTTACAACATCTGGGGATGTCATCAATATTGTAAATTTTGGAGTACACAATCATGATGCTGGACCAGACTTTTTAAATGCTACCGTTAAAATTGGAAACCAAACATGGGTTGGTCATGTGGAAATGCATACCTCCGCTTCAGAATGGATAAGTCATAAACATCAATTTGACCCCGCTTATAACAGTGTTATACTTCATGTCGTTTATGAAAACAATGCCATTGTCAAAACACAAAGTGGTCAAACAATGCCTACCTTAATTTTAAAAGATCGCATTGAAGAATCCTTAATCACTGATTACCAAAGGCTCTTACTAAATCCAGATTGGGTGCCCTGTGCCAATCTAATTCATAAGGCAAACGCATTCAAAGTAAATATGTTTTTGGAACGCCTTTTAATTGAACGATTGGAGTCAAAGTGTCACCCGATTCTAAACTATTTAAAAGCATCAAAAAATGATTGGGAGTATGTTTGTTACAAAATGATCCTAAAGTACTTTGGGTTAAAGGTGAACGGTGACGCATTTGAAGCCCTTAGCGAAAAGCTCCCACACAGTCTATTGATAAAGTATCACACCCAAAAGGTACAGAGTGAGGCTATTTTAATGGGTCAGGCTGGATTGCTTCATAAAACACCAGACAAATACACGCTTAAACTCAAAAAAGAATACGAATTCATGCAAAAAAAACACAACTTACAACCAATGACGGGCGTAGAGTGGCGCTTTGCAAGAATGCGACCTTCCAATTTTCCAACACTGAGAATCGTACAAGTAGCTGCACTTTATCATAAGACTCCAAAGATTTTCAACCAATTGATTTCTCAACCCTCAATTAAGAAATTCAAGGAGATTCTTGCCGTTACATTATCTGAGTACTGGAACAAACATTACATTCCTGGCCGGCCCTCAAAGCCAAAAGTCAAGAATTTAGGAGCTCAAGCTACCAGGCTTATTATAATAAATGCATTTATTCCCCTCATCTTTACATATGGGATGACTAAGGGCGATCAAAAGTATAAAGACATTGCTGTAAATTTATACCGTCAACTTCCAAAGGAAAAAAACGTTATTATTGATAATTGGAAAAATTTGGGTATAAACGCCGTATCTGCAGCAGAAACTCAGGCTTTAATCCAATTAAAAATGCAATATTGTAATCTTCATAAATGTTTGAACTGTCATATTGGTCAGGATATCTTATTTAAATGAAAAAAAACTGGTTCGCGATTATATTACTTTCTCCTTTTTCACTGCTCTTTGCAGGATTAATTACTCTGCGTAATATCTTTTATGAAACTGGTCTATTAAAGGCCACGAGCTTTAACCTTCCTATTATAAATGTAGGAAACCTCTCCGTTGGGGGTACAGGTAAAACGCCTCATATCGAGCATCTAATTCGCTTACTTTCTCCATATATAAATGTGGCCACCTTAAGTCGGGGTTACAAGCGAAAAAGCAAAGGGTTTAGGTTGATAAGTACCAGAGATAACGCAAAAGAAAGCGGAGATGAACCCTTGCAGTTTAAGACAAAATATCCTAACATTCCAGTTGCTGTGTCTGAAAGCCGAAATATTGGTATTCCATTATTGGTTAAACATCACCCCGAGGTCGAAACCATACTTTTGGATGATGCCTTTCAACACAGATCTGTAGTACCTGGGTTAAATATATTGCTAACGGAGCAAAATAATCTTTTCACAGATGACTTTTTGATGCCTGCTGGACGGTTGAGAGAACCTCGCATTTCCTATGAAAGAGCAAATGTCATTATTGTTACAAAGTGTAATGATGATATAACGGTTGAGGACATGGAAAAAATTAAAACGAAAATCAATCCACTACCATTTCAAAAACTATTCTATTCAAAATACAAATATGGGCCGCCGTATTATATTTTTGACAATTCAATCAAAGTTAATCTTGCTGAAGACCATAGGGTCGTTTTAATCTCTGGAATTGCCAATGTTCAGTATCTGTTATCTTACCTAGAGAAAAAAGCAACAATTGAAAATATAGTTAAATACGAAGATCATCACTATTTTACTTCTATTGAATTAGAGTATTTCAAAAAAATGTATGACCAAAGTGCCGACAATACTCTATTTTTAACAACAGAAAAAGACGCTATGAGGTTGGCATTGCACAAAGATTATCTTGTTGCTAACAAAATTCCAGTTTTTGCTCTTCCAATAGAAGTTGATTTTCTAAATGGAGAAGGCAAGCAATTTGATGAATATGTAAAAAGCTTTCTGCATCAATTTAAGTCATGATAATAAATCATTTGAAAATAATTCTTGGTTTTATTTTAGGTCTATTCTGTTGTTCTGTATATGGACAAATGCAATACCTTAACAATGATGACAATGCCCTCCACCTCATTGAAAGGTATCAACACCTATACAAAGCAGACTCTGTTCGTCATACCAGTTTTAAAAACATAAGAAGGCATGATGTCAAAAGAATACTAAACGAAAGTCATAACTGGGCGATATCAAGTCATGATGACTTTAACAGGTCACACGTTGACAATACTTTATATTTTAGTAATGATATATTTGTTAATGCACAGAAGGGCCTTTGGAATACTTTTTACAAAAACAAAGCCCACTTGTTTGAAGTAAACAATTCTGATTTTAAGTTGACCATCAACCCTATACTCAATGTGCAGTTTGGTCGTGATTCTAAATCTGAAAGCACTGTTTTTCTAAACATGCGAGGGTTGGAACTTTGGGGAGAAATAGATCAAAACCTCTATTTTTATTCCTCTTTTTTTGAGCATCAGTCTAGCTTTTTTAATTATATAAATCCGTTTATAGACAAGTACAAAAGCATTCCCGGCCAAGGAAACTACAAACCATTCAACAGCAAATTATTCAACTCTGAAAACAGTTTTGATTATGCCAATACTCAAGCTTATTTAGGGTTTAAAATTACTAAACATAGCCACTTAGAACTTGGGCATGGTCGTCACTTTATCGGTAACGGTATGCGGTCATTGCTGTTGAGCGACTTCGCTAATAATTATTTTTATTTGAAACTGGGTTTTCGAATTTGGAAAATTCAATACCAAACCATCTTCGCCGAACTTAACAATGGTTCTTCAAGATCGACTCTTGGGGATGTTTTATTGCCAAAGAAATATATGGCAACACACTATCTTAGCTTTAAGGTTTCTCCTAAGTTAGAATTTGGGTTTTTTGAATCTGTAGTCTTTTCTAGAGAAGATCACTTCGAGTTTCAATATCTAAATCCAGTAATTTTATACAGAACTGTTGAGTTTTCTCTTGATAGCCCAGACAATGTTCTCATTGGTTTTAATGCCAATTGGCAAGCTTTACCTAAAACTTCCTTTTATGTTCAATTAATTTTGGATGAGTTTAGAACAAGTGAGCTGTTTTCTGGAAATGGTTGGTGGGGAAATAAGTTAGGATATCAAATTGGTATGAAATATTTTGACTTATTTGACATTAAAACATTAGATCTACAACTGGAATATAATAGTGTAAGACCTTATACTTATTCACATAACCAAACAAGTGAAACCTTTCCCGATCTGTCCACTTCTAGTTACAGTCACAACAATCAACCTTTAGCACACCCCTTAGGGGCTAACTTTAGTGAAGTTATATTTAAGTTAAGATACCACCCAGTTTCAAAATTTGTTATAATTGCACGTTATCTTCACAGTAGAATCGGTAAAGATATTAATTCTAATTTTGGATCTGATATATTAATAACGAATACGTTAAGAGAATCCAATTTTAACAACCAATTACATCAAGGTGCAAAAAGCAACATTTCACACATTGATGTATCGTTAAGTTATGAATTATTTCAAAACCTATTCATAGATGGTTTTATAAAAATGAGAACTGATAAAAATGTTGTTTTGGGAGATACCAACACTTCATTTATAGGAACAGGCTTTCGGTACAATATTAACAATAAGCAAATTGACTATTAATGACACAATTAGAAAAACTAACGCAGGAGAGGATTTTAGTATTAGACGGTGCTATGGGAACAATGATCCAGGAATACAAACTGGAAGAAGTGGACTATAGGGGTGAGAGATTCAAAGATGTTACACAAGATCTAAAAGGAAATAATGACTTGTTGTCAATAACAAAGCCTGAGATTATAAAAGCGATTCATAAAGAATACCTTAAAGCAGGGTCAGACATTATTGAAACAAATACATTTAATGCCAATACTATATCTCAAGAAGACTACAATCTTTCTGAACTAACATATGAGTTAAATTTTGCTTCTGCAAAGATTGCCAAGGAAGCTTGTGTAGAGTTCTCCCAGATAAACCCAGATAAACCCCGTTTTGTTGCAGGAGCAATTGGTCCCACGAACAAAACGGCTTCACTTTCTCCTGATGTAAATAACCCAGGATACAGAGGTGTCAGTTTCGACGAATTGGTAGATGCCTATTATACACAATGTGAGGGCTTAATTGATGGTGGCTCAGATATGATTCTGATAGAAACAATTTTTGATACTCTAAATGCAAAAGCCGCAATTTTTGCCACTGAAAAATGCTTTGAAGACAAAGGTGTTAAGTTGCCAATCATGATCTCTGGTACAATTACAGATGCAAGTGGTCGAACATTAAGTGGACAAACAGCAGAAGCATTTTGGATTTCAATATCACATGCTAAACCCTTTAGTGTTGGCTTTAATTGTGCTTTAGGAGCTAAAGAAATGAGGCCACACTTGGTTTCTATTTCGAAAATGGCAGATTGTAATGTCAGCGCATACCCAAATGCTGGTTTGCCAAACGAGCTTGGTGAATATGATCAGGACTCAGAGGAAATGAAGTCCTATATCCGAGAGTTTGCCAGCAGTGGTCTTGTCAATATTATTGGAGGATGTTGTGGAACCAGTCCAGATCACATAAGGGCCATGAGTGAGGCCGTAGTTGGCATAACTCCTAGAAAAATTCAAACCCCAGACCCACTAACTCAATACTCTGGTCTCGAACCACTTATTGTAAGAGACAGTATGAACTTTATCAATATTGGTGAACGAACAAATGTAACGGGTTCTAAAAAGTTTGCACGACTTATCAGAGATAAAAAATACCAAGAAGCGACTTCTGTTGCCCTACAACAAGTAGAGGGTGGAGCACAAATTATCGATGTCAACATGGATGATGGCTTACTTGACGCTAAAGAAGAAATGCGTAATTTTCTAAATATGATTATGTCAGAACCTGATATAGCGAAGTTACCAGTAATGATAGATTCGTCAAAATTTGATGTAATTGTTGAAGGTCTGAAGTGCGTTCAGGGTAAGTGCATTGTCAATTCTATTTCGTTAAAAGAAGGAGAAGATTCTTTTAGAGAACAAGCCAAACTTATAAGGCGTTTTGGTGCATCAGTTGTTGTAATGGCATTTGATGAAAAAGGTCAGGCTGATACAATTGAGAGAAAAGTCACTATTTGCCAAAGGGCATA
Organism: uncultured Saprospiraceae bacterium; assembly: GCA_905480605.1. GTDB lineage: Bacteria > Bacteroidota > Bacteroidia > Chitinophagales > Saprospiraceae > RFSX01. Next base: position 7,581 of record CAJQRD010000015.1, read on the forward strand.
TAATATATTAGTTAATGAATTAAACTATAAACCTCAAGATATTATTTTTGATCCCAATATATTTGCAGTAGCTACAGGTATTGATGAACATAATAAGTATGCTATAAACTTTATAGAAGCAACTAGACAAATTAAAGAAAACTGTCCTGGCGCCTTGGTTTCAGGTGGTGTAAGTAATATTTCATTTTCATTTAGAGGAAACAATGCCGTTAGAGAAGCTATGCACTCAGCGTTCCTTTACCATGCAATAAAGGCAGGAATGGATATGGGAATTGTCAATGCGGGAATGATGGAAATATATGCAGATATACCCAAAGACTTGCTTGATCTGGTTGAAGATGTCTTATTTGATAAAAACGCAAATGCTACTGAAGCATTAACGGATTATGCTGCTCGTGTAAAAGGCGGTGGCAAGGTTTTAGAAAGAAACCTTGAATGGAGGGATGCCCCTGTTGAAAAAAGAATAGAACATGCACTGGTCAAGGGAATCACTGAATATATCATAGAAGACACCGAAGAAGTTCGAAAGAACTTCAAAAAAAGTATTGAAGTTATTGAAGGTCCATTAATGGATGGAATGAACGTTGTTGGTGATCTATTTGGTGAAGGAAAAATGTTCCTTCCTCAAGTAGTAAAATCAGCTCGTGTAATGAAAAAGTCTGTAGCATATTTAACACCTTTTATTGAAGCAGAAAAAAGCAGCACCGATAGAAGCAGCAAGGGTAAAATCCTAATGGCTACAGTAAAGGGTGATGTACACGATATTGGTAAAAACATTGTTGGTGTTGTCTTGGCTTGTAACAACTTTGAAATTATAGATCTAGGTGTTATGGTCTCTGCTGAAAAAATTATATCCACAGCAATAGCGGAAGAAGTTGATGTGATTGGGCTAAGTGGCTTAATCACTCCTTCACTAGATGAAATGGTGTATGTTGCCAAAGAGTTAGAACGTCAAAACCTTAAGTTTCCTCTTCTTATTGGAGGAGCAACTACCTCAAAAATTCATACCGCTCTTAAAGTTGAACCTCATTACTCTGGTCCTGTTATTCACGTTTTAGATGCTTCAAAAAGTGTAGGTGTCTGCTCTAAAATTTTGAGCCAAGAAGAAGGAGTGGCCACTGCCTTCAAGGAAGGAATAACTAAAGAATATGAAGAGGTAAGAATCAGGCGAGCTAAAAGTCAAAGAGTTAAAGAGGCCGTTAATATTTTAACAGCAAGAGAGAATAAGTTTAAAATAGATTGGAAAAACAATCCATCCCCACAACCAAAATTTACAGGTGTAAAGTATTTCAATGACTTTTCTATTGAAGAGCTCCTTCCTTATATAGACTGGACACCATTTTTTACCAGCTGGCAACTTAAGGGAAAGTACCCTGCAATTTTAGACCATGAAATTGTAGGTGAAACAGCTAAAAATCTATTTGCCGATGCACAGAGCATGTTGCGCCGAATCATAGATGAAAAATGGTTGAAAGCGAAAGCCGCGTTTGGAATTTTTCCTGCCGAAAGCACAGAGCAAGATTCTATATTAGCACATCATGACGATAAGACTTTTGAATTGTTTCACTTAAGGCAACAAACTAAAAAAGCTAAAGGGTTACCTCTTTATTCATTATCTGACTTTATTGCCCCTGCTGGTGAAAAACAAGATCACATTGGTGCTTTTGCAGTTACAACTGGAATTGGAATTGAAAAGTGGGTAAAGCGTTTTGAAGACAGTCATGACGATTATTCCGCAATTCTCTTAAAATCCCTTGCTGATAGATTGGCTGAAGCATTTGCTGAATGTCTGCATAAAAAAGTCAGAACAGAATATTGGGGTTACAGTATTAACGAATCGCTTACCAATGATGAATTAATCAAAGAAAAATATGAAGGCATAAGGCCTGCGCCTGGATATCCTGCTTGTCCAGAGCATTCCGAAAAGGAAACTCTTTTCAAAATATTGGACGTACAAAACAATGTTAACATCAGCCTTACCGAATCGTTTGCAATGTATCCCGCCTCATCAGTTAGTGGTTGGTATTTTGCACATCCAGAAAGTAAGTATTTCCCCGTTAATTTTGTAGGCCAAGACCAAGCTGTAGATTATGCCAAAAGAAAAAACATTTCACTGGAAGCTTCAGAAAAGTTATTGGTCTCTTTACTTAATAAATAGTAAAAACCTAGAAGGGACTATTGGTCAGTTTTTGACTAGGTGTTTTTGATTGAAAAAGCTGCGTTTTGACTGAACCAAAACGCAGCTTTTTTATGTATTGATATTCAGTGCAATTTATTACGTTTATAATATTCTTCTATAATCCTTTCTTTTCTACTTAATAATAAGCAATCATTATTTTTAACTAAATTTGAGGCATGAGTCATGACTTCGATTCGGATATATCACTTAGACACGTAATTCTTAAGATTCAGGATTATGCCTTGGCATGCTTCAAAGGTTGGAAGTTAATTTTATTACTCGCTTTGTTGATGGGCCTATTCGTCTTTATACTTAAAAAAGACGCACCCAACATGTATAAAGCTGAGCTTACTTTTATGCTCAATGAGGATGAAAGTGGAGGACTGGCTGGCCTTTCCGGCGTTTTGGGCAGTTTCGGCATTGGGCTGGGCTCTTCAGAATCAAATCTTGATAAAATATTAGAACTTGCCAAAACAAGAAGAGTAACTCAAAATGCTATATTTTCAGAAGTTACAATAGGTGGTAAAAAGGACTTTTTAGCCAACCATTACATCCAAATGCTAAAAGACCATGACGAGTGGACCCTTGATGGTGGACTCTTTAGTGCAGTAGAGGACTCAATGATTTTAGAAAGTTTTAGTTTTTCGCATGACTCTATATCTCTATTTTCAATCAAAGAAAACAAAGCTCTAAAAAAGGTTCACGGTAGCATTGCTGGTAACGAGAAAGAGGTCGGAAAACTAAATTGTTATTACAATGAACTTACAGGCATCATGGCCCTAATTGTTGAGTGTAACAATGAGGAATTAGCGGTAAAACTAACTAACGCTATTTTCAATAAGCTTAGTGAATTTTACATTGAAAAATCAGTTGAAAAACAGTCGTATGACCTAAAAATTATAAAATCAAAATATGATTCCATAAGTTATGCCCTCTCAAATGTAGAATATAAACTGGCTTCTTTTGAAGATAGCAACCAAGGTCTTTTTAGAAAAAAAGACCTACTAACCAAAAGCAGATTATCAACTGAGAAACAAAAGCTACAATTTATGATCGGTAAAGCTGAAGAGCAGTTACAAATTGCACAAATCACTCTAGACAACCGAACACCTTACATTCAGGTGGTTGATCGTCCGCTTTTACCATTAACGCCTCAAAACAATACACCTCTTTTCTTCTTTATTTTTGGCTTTATTTTTGGCGGATTCCTGGCAGTAGGCTATATCGTAATTAAAAAACTATATAAAGAGGTTATGACAAACAATGAATAACAATGAATAACATACATCCAATATTTGATAAGCTATTAACCAAATCTGATAAAGAGCTGTTTCTGAATCAAAGAGGAATAGTTCTTTGGTTTACTGGATTATCTGGTTCGGGAAAAAGCACAATAGCTGAAGGCCTAGAAAAACTTCTATTTTCAAAAGGATACTTTGTCCAAGTCCTAGATGGCGATAATACAAGGACGGGAATTAATAAAAACCTTGGATTTTCAATTAAAGACCGAGAGGAAAACATTAGAAGGGTAGCAGAAATATCGAAACTTTTTATTGACTCTGGAGTCATTTGTATCAATAGTTTTGTAAGTCCTACAATAGAGATAAGACAAAAAGCAAAAGACATAATCGGTTCAGAAAACTTCATAGAGGTCTTTGTAAATACGCCTTTGGAGGTTTGCGAAGCAAGAGATGTCAAAGGCTTGTATAAAAAAGCTCGAGCAGGGGAAATAAAAGGTTTTACTGGAATTGATTCTCCTTTTGAATCCCCTCTAAAAGCTGATGTTGAGTTGTTAACGGCCAACCAAACCGTTGAGGAGTCAATTCACGATGTGTTCAATAAGGTTATTAAAAGGTTGAGTCTTTAATTAAAACATTCAAATTATCAGTCAGAAAATTGAATATAAGCAACTTTATAAAAAGCTAGCACTTCCTATTCAGTTTTCAGAAGAATGGATGGATGCCGTTTGCCTCAATGGCAGTTGGGATGTTGTAATAGCTAAAGATCTTGATGGAAACGTAGAGGGCGTTTTGGTCTACCATTTTAGAAAATACCGTGGCTTTAAACTAATCCTCATGCCTCCTCTCACTTTTTACAATGGTATCTATTTCAACTATAGAAAAAACATAAAGCCTAATAGTAAAATTGGTTTTGAAATAAAAATCACTGAAAAACTTTTGGGTCAACTGCCTAAGCACGATCTGTATTACCAACAATATTCGACAGAAGTTAACAATTGGTTGCCACAATATTGGGCTGGCTATCAACAATCAACAAGGTACACCTATACATTGTCTGTCTCTGACAACACAGAGGAGCTCTGGAGCAACCTAAAAGGTAACGTAAGGCGAAATATCAAAAAGGCAGAAGCCGTCTGTGAGGTTATAAATACCGATGTTGAAACATTCTGGAATGAACTCGAAAGGAGCTATAGTCAACGAAAAAACCCTTTTCAAAAACAACTCATTGAAAGACTTTACAATAACTTAAGCGAAATAAATAGTTGTCAATTACATTTGGTCAGGCACAAAGAATCAAAAAAGATTTTAGCTGGAAGCTTTATCGCATATGATAATAACGTTAGCTATTACGTTTGTGGTTTTTTTAATCCTGATGGAAAAGAAATTGGTGCGCTATCATACTTACTTTGGAACAATATTACAAATAGTAAAACCAAACAATTCGATTTTGAAGGTTCAATGATCCAAGAGGTTGAATACTTCTTTAGGGCATTTGGTGGCAACTTGACTCCTCATTATAGAATTTGGAAGGTTAACAGCTGGTTGCTCAGGCTTATATTCAAATTTAAGAACCTTCCATTCATTAATTGATTATGTCTGACGCAGAATTTATTCAAGAATTTATTGGAGACAAAAAGTCATTGCTCTCTGCACTTGAAAAAAACATATCTTGGATTAAAAAAAGCTTTTCAGTTAACAAAAGCTTAGGTTCTTCCAAATATTGCTCATTGTGGGGAAAATGGTCAATCGATTATCCAGAAACAACAGGGTATCTTTTAACAACGCTTATAAGAAGCAGCGGCACTCTCAGTGATCAAACGTTAATAAACCTGGCTTCGCTTCAGGTCAACTACCTTAAGGGCTTACAGCTCAACACAGGGGGTTTTAACGTGTCAAAATCATCACAAGAAAGTTACGTGTTTGATAGTGCACAAATAATGTTAGGGTTAATTTCAATTTATAAGATTAACAAAGAAGCGCGTGTTCTAATAATGATAGAATCATGCTACAACTGGTTAATAAGTTTACTCAACAATAATGGTCAATTTGTATCTTCTAATTATAAACAAGATTATAATCCTTCTTACTATACCAGAATACTTTGGCCCATTCTTTTAGCTGAACAACTATTAAGCACAAGCTCAAATAAAACACTTAAACTTTACGCATACTTAAAATCACTTCTAAATGAAAATGGGTCGTTCAACAAGTGTAGTTTTGATGGTTCTCCTTTTGCATTTACTCACAACCTAATCTATTCATATCGTGGTTTATGGGAGTCATCTAACTTGTTAAATGACAAGGAGTTTATTACTGTCCTAGAAAACAACCTGTCGTCTATATCTGATAAAATCATCAAGGACAATTCATTTAATGGCGAATATGATGTTGAGTGGAAAACAAAAAAACCTTTTGTTTGTTCTGCTGGCAATGCCCAGTTGGTCGTTCTTCTTCTTTCAATTTATAAAAAAACAAAGAACCATAACTTACTAAAACCCTGCCATGTCTTAATGCAACCATTAATCAAGCAACAGTCCAAGAGTTTCTTATTTAATAAAGGAGGTTTATCTTCCTCTATTCCTATTTGGGGAAAGTATCAACGATTTCGATATACCAATTGGACTCAAAAGTTCTATTCAGATGCTTTGATTGAATTACTCTCATTATTGCAAACGTAGCAAATGGTTGCTGATAATTTTTTGCGCTCTTTAGTTATTTGATTGCCACTTTTACCTGATTTCCAATCACATTGTGGTTGTATTTGTTATACAACGCTATAATAAATGATTCGTACTCTTCAGTATCAAAAACGGTATGTAAAAATACTTTTCCGTCACTGTCTACAATCGTTTCCTCTTCTAGGTAATGCAAGAAGTATTTTCCAACAGATAATGGTAAAAACTTAATTATATGGTGTCGCCATTTTCCGTTATTCACTCCACGAAATATATAGGCCAGATCATTAATTGCGACCTCAGGCCTCTTCTTACTTAGTTCAATAATAACTTCATTCTTATTTACAAATACGCCATCTAATATAATATCATCAGTCAGTTTTTCTCCTACTTTCTTGTGAGTCATTTTACTGGTGGTTGGCCTACCGTTTTTAAAACCATCTAAAAACACCTGCCTTAAAACTTCATCGTTGTTTATTTCTAATTGTACGGTTTCCTTCTGTAAAAATGCGGCCAACACTTTATTCTCAAACTTTTCTATATCATAAGAAAGTTCATCACACACCGCAACAGATGATTCTTGTTCTTCACAAAATTTTACTAGTGTAAGGCTCGAATCATCTTGTGTATATTTTATTTTTTGCCAATTGATATCATATCGGTTCTTGATATTCTTAACATCATGAATTCGTTCCGGAAACAATGCAAGACTGAAGAAAATTAAAAAAACGAGAACATAACCACTTTTTATTTTATTCAAATCTAGGCTGGATAAAATGAACATCAAAAAAATGAGAAAAGCAAAAACACTTGAACGAGCTTCATAAAGCGGTGCCAAAAACATAGCAGCACTTGATACAAAAAATATAATACCAAAAAACAACATTTTCTTTTTTTGTTTATACTTTACTCTATACATCAGTATAAAAATTAGTGCCGACAAACCACAAGCGATAAAGTACGTTTGCCGTTTCAAGTATTCTGAAAATTTAAACATTACAGACTCATACTGAAAAGATTCATTTTCTATTCTCAAGGCAAGAGCTGGAGATTTTAACATTATTAAACCACCGCAAAGCAAAATAATTGAAGAAAAGATCAAGGTTTTTTCTACTTGTTTTAACTTAATCGCTTTCTGATAAAACATCACAATTAAAGTAATTACAAACAAACTTAAAACAACATTCTCATTTGTAGTGCAAATTAAAAACGCCAATACTATTGATGACTTTTGAAAAATCATATTATCCATTAACCTTTTATACAACCTTCCAACAAACATCAATTGAAAAATTAAAAACCAAGAATAATTTACAGAACCTGTAGTCCACAGATATGAACGACCTAAGTCATAATGAAAACACCATAAAAAAAGCAAGACTGAAAAATATAAAACTAGATTTTTAGATAAGACTGTGCTAGTTTTTCCAATAAGGTTTTCTTGTAAAAATGGTTTTATTATAAACCAAGGAAGAGCAAGAAAGACAATGACGTTTGTTAAGTCAAAAACGAATGTGGGCAATAATAAAATGATTTGTAATAAAGCATGGGGTGCAATTCTATTATTATAATTGTTGTAATGATTAATTTGTGAATTAAAATAATCCTGCATGCTTTCAATCCCAGTAGAGCCGACAAATCCTTCTTTGGGAAACTTAAGCGCATATAAAAAGTCATCACCTAATACAAAGGGCATTAGTACATTCAAATACAAAAGAAAAATGGAGAAGAGTGCTATTGATAACACGATTCCCCATTTTAAAATATATTTATGTTTTTCAATGCTCAAATCAATGAAGTGATTTTATACTTAGAGCAATGAAGGTCACATTTTTATCTCATAATAACTAACTTACCAAATCCTTTCTTGAAGAACCCATCGATTCCATTATTTCCAAAATGATTAAAGCTTTCGCTGTTTGTTGATGCCATTACCCGGTAAAGGTAAACACCATTAGCCAGTTTAGAGCCATACTCATCTGTTCCATTCCATTTGTATTCAGTTCTGTTCAGTCCGATTCTCAAGTTACCTAATTCCTCTTTTGTTATCTCTCTAACGACCTTACCTGTAACTGTCATAATTCGAATTGTAAACACTTCTGGAACATCTAACCCTGTCAGTGTAAATACAAACTGAGTGCTCGTTGAAAACGGATTCGGATTGTTTAGTACGTTACTTACTTGAGACTCTTCTATTACATTAAATCTTACCTCAACGTCTTGGTCTCCAGACAGGTTTCCGGAAACATCTTCAGCTTGAACATATAATATATACTCTCCAGATTCTAGCTCTGGATAATAATCAATTGTAGCCTTATTCTCTGTTAAACTATCGGCTGGAGTAAATGTAATATCTGTACTATTTAAATCAATAGGAAATGATTGGGGGTCTGGAAGTTTTCTCAAAGCCAAATCAAAACTTGAAATGTCCTTAATAAATAAAAAGTCGCTCTCATCCTTCAAGTCTATTTTGATATGTGGTTTAGGAGAAACAATATCACCATCTAAAATGTGTAAGCCATCAAATGTCACGTCTAATATTGGGTTTATTCTATCACCTTGTACGACAAAGTCTCTGATCCCAAAGTTATTAAATTGATACTGTTCTGGTTGAGCCATTTCTGGGTTTATTTCAACTCTAAATTGGTGTAAACCCAATAACTTGTCAGCAATAAACTCGAAGTCAATATCTGCCGTTTCCTGAGCCTTTAAAGGCGGAAGGGATTCAAAGATGTTAATCTCATTGTTTGTATTGTCGACGATCGTGTATTTCACCAATAAACTATCCATATCCGTATTGGTAATGTTTGTTGCAACAGTTGCCAATTTTAGTTTTTCACCTAAGAATAAAGTATCACTTTCAAATGTAAACTTTCTGTTTACATTCAAAACAGCTTCTGGTTTTTCTTGATACAGAACTCTCCAATAACCTATTTGCACAGGAGTTCTGCTTGCATCATCTTTTTGGTATAAATGCAACTTCAAATGAAAATAAACATTCGAATTTATAAATGATAAGTCAAAATCAAAATTATCTACATTAGGAAAAACCACTTCTTCTTCACCGTTAGTTCTAATCCCAATTAAGTCCAATTGGTATTCATCTTCCTCTAAGTTAACTTCATCCAAAGACCATTGCAACCTATTCCATTCTTGGGCAGGACCTATAACCGTTGAGTTAATATCTCCTTCAAACCACCTTCCAACAATAGAAAGGTCTAATTTTATTTCTTCATCTGGTATAAACTTGTCTGCTACAACCTCTATAGGCGTAAACGAGGGATCGTTTTTCTTATATGCTAAAATATAAGGCTTAGACTCTACTTCTAATTCTCTTAGTCTTGCAGCACCTTGCGCTTCAAAGAGCGTCATCAAGTCTCTCCCATCTGGGTTAACGTTTGCATCAGATGTCCATTCGTCAATTTGTGGTGTACCATTTCTAGGGTTATTAAGGCCTGAGGTATGCAAAGTCATCATTATAACATAGCTGCCATCTGGAACAATATCATCTAAAAACTTTATAGCACTGTATCTATTTGTTAGGTTATAAGTTGGATATGGAAATACACCCCAATTTTGCGCCCAACTTGTGTTTATAACACTTTCGTATAGCCCACCACCGGTAGGTTGGTTTCTCCATGCTTCTCCCGTATCACCGTCAAACACTGAAATATAAATTCCAGCTGATACTTCAGACGCTAAGTCCGAATAGGAATATGGTGTATTATCTATTGTTGCAGATATTGTTTGATCTGGGTACGTTCCATTAGAAATTTTTACTTCGTTAATATTCGTAAAAAAAGAAAATTGTCTTTCCGCCTCTTCATAATTAATTGTTGTATAATCATCTTTTAACCATTGATAGACGTGACTCTGGTTCCATCCTTCTGAGGAGTTTTCTAGATACACAAAAGAGCTTGTATTCCAAACGGTGTTTTCCATTACCTTGGGACTAATTCTCCAATAGTAAACCACTTCGTTTTCAAACTGGAGAGCAGGATCCCATTCAATCAAGCCAGGTGAGGACAAAACTTCACCCCTCTCTAATAGAGGACTATCAAAGTTTTCAGTCGTATCAATTTCAAATAAATAATATTCAGCTTCTGCAAATGCATTTGTTCCCGAAGCTTTAAGACTGATATCTGCCTTGTTTACGATTGCAAATTCCTTTGGATAAACGGGAAAAGCACTGTTGTCAAAAACAAAAAAGCAAAAGCCATCATTAGAATAAGCCTTTGTCAAATCGTTGTTTTCCTCAGCCATTGGGTCTGGTAGTTCTTCAACCGAATTGTCAACATCTAAAATTATATTTATCAGGTTTTTACCAATTGCGCTAAACCCTGGGTTTTGCAGTTCAACGGTAATTGTTGTTCTATTTGCAGGGGCCAAATGTTTGAAATAGAGAGAATCTCTGTTTCCGTTATAATCATGAATAATCAAGTTTCTAATACTGTCTACATGACCTTTTCCTAGGTTTACAATATCGAAAGTTAATTCAATTTTTTCATCTAATGCTTTTACTTGTCCATTGGTATTCACTGTTGAAAAATCAACGACGTAATCTGGCCCCTCAGCAGAGTATAATTGAATTGCCGGATCACCATGTACTGTGTTTTGTTCTTGCAGTGTTCTTATGTTTACAACAGACTCACTATATAGGTCTTGCGCCATTTTTTGATTAACAAGTCCAATTGGCTGACCATAAAAACTGTTTGACCATTTAAAATATAGGTCTTTTCCTAATCGTGCTAATGGCGAAGGAAAAGCAGAGCCAGATGATGCAATAAATGCCAATGCGCCCACATCTTCTGTCATAACCATATTTTCACTTAAGCTTGTTATCGCTTGATGAATATCTCCAGAATTACATCCCATGGATAATATTATAGGCAAACGTCCCGTATTACTATATTTTGAAGGATCTTCAACACTAAAGTCAAACGTCCCTGCAGAAGAGTGTCCAAAGAATGTTAAAAGAGCCAAACCATTATCTATATCTTTTAAAATGTCTTGAGAAACTTCTGTTTGTACCGGGTCTGATGATGTCTTTCTATATGTTTTAATTTTGCCGCCAAAATCTCCGTTTTCAATAACATTTCTCATCTCCTCAAGGTGACCAAATAGTGCATCAGCCAGTCCTTCGTCAGCTCCTGACAAATGAATTATATTCTTTAACCACAGTCTTTCTTCAATAGTCTTTCCACTAACTTCTGATAAAGCGGCATGCCTCGTGACCTTTCTCAAGTAGTTTCTAACGTCTTGTTTGTTTCTAGCAGCCAACCTTCCTGTTCCAACAAATGGATATGTAAACCTATCTTCTGCAAACATCAGGTTGTCTGATCCTGGGTTACCATATGTTGGCACCAATGACTCAATTTCAGTATCTTTATAGCGCAATGAATAGTCTAATGCCTTTCCAATAATAAATACCATTTTAAATTCCGGCCAACGAACCCTCATGTAGTTTGAGAAGTTTCTAACGCAATATGAATATCCGTTAACACCATATCCAAATTGATCGTAAATGTCTTCTATATTTACCGTTCCAACTTTATACCCTCCACCGATTTCTGTCGCTCTAAAATCTGCATATTGTTGAATTGGGTTATCCCCATTCTCTGAATTGTTTAAAACTTCAGTTGTTAATATCAAGGATTCAGATCATCCACTGAAGTAAAGCTCTTAAGCTGCATACTTAATGGTTGTCTCAGTTTTCTTTGCGCGATTATAAATAAATCAGACCTATTGGCTCCTCCTAGGGGAATATGAATTCTTAATTTATTACCTTGAACTTGAGGCTTTAAAAATGTATTATTCTCAACGTCAAAAGCATAATTTACTGTACCAGCTTTAAAGTCTTCAATTTCATAATAATCATTTACACTGTTGCCTTCTCTTTGAAAAACAAATTCATCACTATTGTTTGCCTTAAATGCTCTTGGGTAAAAGAGTGCCGTATATGAAACTGTAAAAAAATCAGACGCTCCTTTACCTGTAAGTTTTAACCTGGTTGTACCTTTTAAATCACTGTTGTCAAAAGAGTATGAATAGTCTTCTACTTTTAAAGAATTAAACACGTCTGTGTCTAAAATCTTTCCATTCACGTCAAACTCAATAATGTGTTCGGCAATATTACTTCCCAGTCGAATATCAACTCGAGGCTTTACAGCAGTATCATAAATATCTGTTACATCAAATTCAAAAGTGTGAATTGGTTTTAAACCAGAACCAAAGCCTTCTGTTCTAACGAAGCTGGAATATTCAATATCTGCTACACTTGCTTTTGGTCCCCAATGTTCATTGTTATGAATTTGTTCCTCCTTATGAAGGTAAAAGTTTTGTTTCTGTGGTAACGAACCAGATAAGTCATTCTCTATTTCAACAATTCTTGCATTGTTTTGTGAAGCCTCATCCCAAGTCAAATAATATGTTCTGACATCCGTGTACATATTAGCATATGGGTTTAACTGATCTCTTTCCCAGGTTCTGAAGTGGAATTTATCAAGTTCGCCATCATTTTTCTTTCCATAAAACAATATGAAATCATCTGGAGTTAAAATGCCTTCGTTAGAAGTATAAATAGCTACTTGCGACCCATTGTTAAAAAGTTGAAGCGAAGAGCCTGTGGTTTGTGCAGGAAAGCCATTGTTCTGCAAATCATCATACGTTAATTTATAAATTGCCGTCTCATCCAATGCAATTTTTAAATATTGCTTGTCATAATCAATCCACTCATTACCATAAAGGGTTTCACCGTTAATCAACATTTGACCATTTGAAGCAACAGTGGCACACATTACAATAATAAACAATATGAATTTTCTCATTTTATAAAATGTTTAAACAAAACACACATTAAGTAATTTTTTAATGTGTATTTCTTTTACATTAAGTAAAGTATGGGTGTTAAGAGGTTCAGTAAATAAAAATACTAAGTCTTACCTTATTATAAAGAAGAAATAATTTAATTAGTTTTACTCCTTTACTAAATTTAACGTCATTGGTCACTAGTTTTACAGAAATTTTGACAATTACGACCTTAATCCAATTGTTTTATTGGATATACTTCTTTCGACAAGTAGCAAATTACAGTCCAAATAACTCTTCCGGGCAAAACATTACACCTTTTTCTATTCTTATTTGCGTCAAAAACGACCTGTCAAGTGTTATAGAAAACATAGATTCGTGGGTATCACAAAACTCAAATCAAAAGGAAATATTGATAATTGACGACTTTTCATGTATAGAATTTAAGCATTTCATTGAAAAGGAAATGCTTAAAAAGCAAAATTTATCTTACTATAAAGTTAAAACAAATTTACCTGGAAAGAAACAAGCAATCAAAGAAGGATTGTCTCTCAGTAGATATAACTGGACTTTACTAACAGATGCTGATTGCCAACCCAATAGTAATAACTGGGCACAACTTATGTTGTCAACTGCACTTGAAAATAACAAGTCAATCGTTTTAGGTTATAGCCCATACAGGGTAACTTCAAAATCTCTCTTGTTTTTATGGATTCATTTTGAGGCTTGGTTAACTGGTCTTTTATACCTTTCCTTTTCACTAAAGGGGTTGCCATATATGGGTGTTGGCAGAAACCTTTTATACAACAAGGCAATTGTTTCAGATGAAGCATTAATAAAAAATACAGATATTATATCCGGTGATGATGATTTACTTATTTCGCAAATTAGTAATGCCACAAACACTACAATTTGTATCGAGCCTGAAAGTTTTTGTTATACTTCACCAAAAACATCCTGGTCTACCTATTTTAGTCAAAAACTAAGACACTTTTCAACAGCATCAAGATATAAGTTCAAACATCAAGTATTGTTAAGTACCTTTTCTATATCACAATTCATTTTCTATTTATTTTTGATTCTGTGTGTTTTTAATGATGCGTGGGAAGTGAGTTTAATCTGTTACTCGGTTCGTTTATTTATTATAATGCCAATTGTTTTGAAGAATATTAAAAAACTAAAAGCGGAATTCTCTATTTTTCAGTTTCTTGTTCTTGATTTTTTGCTTTCATTATACTATCTATTTTTCAGTTTCTCCTTTCTGTGGCCTAAGTCGAAAAAGTGGTATTAGATAATAAATAAGGTCTGTGAGTACAGGAAACATTATAGTTTTAAATTCCAAAAGAACTTAATGTAGGTGTATAAGTGTTTTTAAAGTATTTTTGCAACACAATACAGACTATGTCAACAGATATCAACAACATCACTAAATATTTTCCTGACTTAACTCCAACACAAATTGAGCAGTTTGAAAAGCTTGGTCCATTTTACAAAGAAAAAAACCAACTTGTTAATGTGATCTCAAGAAAGGATATCGATGCTTTGTATGTTCATCACGTTTTGCATAGTTTAAGTATTTTTAAGTTCATGCCCTTTACTCCTGGGACATTTGTTCTAGATGTTGGAACTGGTGGTGGGTTTCCTGGCATTCCATTGGCTATAATGTGTCCTGATGTAAACTTTCTTCTTGTAGATGGAAAAAATAAAAAAATATCGGTTGTCAATGAGGCAATTGAACACTTAGGTTTGGATAACGTAAAAGCCATGCATAAAAGAGCCGAAGAATTAAAGTATCACTTCGATTTTGTTTTAGCACGAGCTGTAACAAGATTAGAAAAGCTTTTGCCTTATTGCTTGCATTTGGTTTCAGACCAACATTCTAACATCTTACCAAACGGAATTATCGGATTAAAGGGAGGTGATTTAACAGAAGAAATTGCAGAAGTCAGCCAATGGCATGAGGTTGAAACCGTGCCAGTAAATAATTTTTTTGAAGAGGACTACTTTAAAGAGAAATATGTGTTTTATATTCAAGCATAGATATGAATAAACTTTTAGAAAAAACATTATTTAGTATTTGGTCAAAGGACTTTACCTTAGCTCAAATTATTGTTTTTATTGCCCTAAGTGTTATTTTTTTTCTCACGTATCAAGTTATAACTAAGTATCTTTTCCCCACCCTAGATAAAAACAATAAAAGCCAAATAGATAAGAGAAGAAGTTTAGGTAAACTGTTGATACCGCTCCTAGTAATCGGCTTTGTCCTATTGGTCGTTTACGACTTAAAACTAGATTACACTTTTGAAATAACTCAGCGAATAACGCCTGCGTTTTCTTTAATATTAAAGGCTCTTTTCTTTTTGCAGTTTATGCGCTTACTTGACTGGGTTATCAACAACCTCGTTATCGAACGATATTTTGGCACCGCAGATAATCAAATCAATATTAAAAAACTAAGCCATGCACGAAGGTTGGTTCACTATACTTTCTATGCTCTTGTTGTCATTTACTTTTTAAGTAACTACGGGCTGGACTTTCAAATACACAAGTTTAAGTTAGAAGGCGGCGGTGGAAAGCAGCTAATGCTTTCAAATGTTTTCATGGCCATGCTTATATTTTTCATTGCGCGGCTGCTCATCTGGATCTTCATAGAAATTGTTCTAAGAAATATTTATATAAATAAAAAAATTGAACTTGGATCCCAGTATGCAATCAATCAACTTGTCAAATATGTCATTTATATTTTTGCATTTGCTGGGTCTCTTGATGCTTTGGGCTTAAACATGACCCTTTTGCTTGGTGGTGCTGCCGCATTACTTGTTGGTGTTGGTCTTGGTCTTCAATCTACCTTTAATGACTTTATTTCTGGTATTGTTTTATTGTTTGAAAGGTCGGTTTCCGTTGGAGATGTTTTAGAGTTTGATAATACTGTTGGAACCGTAAAAAAAATAGGTCTCCGTTCTTCGATTGTTGAGACAAGGGGAAACATAAGTATAGTAGTGCCAAATCATTTATTGGTAAATGAAAAAGTACAAAACTGGACGCATTTCTCCGACAAGGTTCGCTTTACCGTAGATGTTGGCGTAGCATATGGATCTGACACAACTTTGGTGAAAAAATTACTAACCCTTGCTGTAGACAGAAACCCTTATGTATTAGACTACCCCGCTCCTAGTGTTCGCTTTGAAAGCTTTGGTGAATCGTCACTAGACTTTCGGTTGTATTTCTTTTCTAGAAACTATATGGTCATTGAGGATATTAAAAGTGACATACGATTAGAGATTGATCGTTTGTTTAGAAAAAACAAAGTCAATATTCCTTTTCCTCAAAGAGATGTTAACCTTTATAAGAAGTAAATCGTTTTATATCTGGATTCCAGTACCATAAACTATTCGTGCCACGCCAACCATCAACTTTCATGAAGGAATCTAGTAAAAAAACTAGTCACTTACATTAAGTCCCTTTTTAAACACCTTAAGAATGAGATAAGTAAAACATAGATAGTAATAGTTCTACACTTCTCTCATCATTGTTCTTAATAGTCTATTAGAGTGTAGCCATTTAACTTCCCACTAATATTATTTATAACAAATGATACTTAAATTTAAGTCCGCATTAATTAAGAAGCAGCAACAACAGCTTCTGCAACGGAATGGTTGTTTTCTTCTGAACAACCTACCAATTGCTCCAATTGTTTCTTCATTAGTATTTCTAATAGGTACTCCACCAGGAAAGATAATTAATCCACTATTTGAATGCTCAATGTTATAGAGTAGCCCTCCTGGTTGTGATAGGTCGCCAATTGCTCATGTGTTCATATCGAAAAAACTGCAAGAATTTGCTTTTTTAATGGATATACCCAATGAACCTATCCGTGCTCCATCCTTTCAAGCAAAAGCTGCCAATTTTGCACGTGCATCAACAATTGCGACTTCCGCTTTAGTATTAATTTATACAGATTTTTGCTATGCAGCATTAATCCCTTCTTTAGCTTGATCTAAAGTAATATTCATGAATTAAATCTTTTAGTGATCAATTACCCTAATAGAATGCTATCTAAACATCTACCCTTTCAATAAATGCTCTTGTTGCATTTATATCTGGTGCCAATACACGATCCTCTTCCAACTTAGGAACAACTTCTCTGTATGCTTTGATTACCTTTTCTATTGTTGGACTGCTTTTTTGTGGTTTTCTAAATTCTAATGCTTGAGCGGCTGTCATTAATTCAATTGCCAGTAGCTTGTAAATGTTTTCTACAATTCTAAATGTTTTTGTAGCACCATTTGCCGCCATACTTACATGGTCCTCCTGACCTTTACTAGATACTATTGAATCAACAGAAGCAGGAGAGCACAATTGCTTGTTTTGACTTACTATCGATGCTGCAGTATACTGTGGAATCATAAAGCCAGAATGTAACCCGGGATGGGCCGTAAGATAATCTGGTAAACCTCTATCGCCATTAACAAGCTTATATGTTCTCCTTTCAGAAATACTTCCCAGCTCTGCCAATGCTATACCTAAAAAGTCAAACGTTAATGCTAGAGGCTGAGCGTGGAAGTTTCCACCAGACAATATTTTATCACCCTCTGCGAATACGTTAGGGTTGTCTGTAACTGCGTTTAGTTCTCTTTCAAATATTTGACTTACATAATCTATACTGTCAGAACTTGCTCCATGAACTTGTGGTACACACCTAAATGAATATGGATCTTGAACACTGTGCAAGTGCTGATTGGTTACCTGACTGCCTTCAAGAATATCTAAAATTTCCTTCGCAACGTTTTGTTGACCTAACTGTCTGCGTATTCTGTGTAAGTCACTGTCAAAGGGATCCAAACAACACACATAAGCTTCCATTGAAATCGCAGAAATAAAATTAGCCCACCGCATTAATCTTTTAGCATGATAGATGGACCAAATTCCATATGCCAATGAAAACTGAGTTCCATTTATAAGTGCTAGGCCTTCCTTTGCAGACAAACTCAAAGGCTCTATTCCCAGTTTATTGAAAATAACGCTAGTCTCAACCCTTTCTTCCTTATACCACACCTCTCCTAAGCCAAGCAACGGTAAGCTCATGTGAGCAAGGGGTGCCAAGTCACCAGAGGCCCCTAACGAACCTTGTTGAAAAATAACAGGTGTGATATTGTGATTGTAAAATGACGTTAATTTTTGGAGCAATGACAAAGTAACTCCGCTATATCCAAATGACATGTTTTTAATCTTAAGAAGTAAGATCAATCTCGCTATCTGTTGCGGTACCAGCTCCCCTTGACCACAGGCATGAGAAACAATCAGGTTATACTGAAGTTTTTCTATCTGATCCTTAGTTATCTCCACATCACACAAAGAACCAAAACCGGTATTAATACCATAAACCAACTTTGCACTGTTACCAATCCGGCCATCTAAATATGCTCTGTTTTTAACTACAGCAGATTCGCTTTCTTCCGATATTTCAATATCAAACTCCTTTTTGAAGTAAATAAAGATATCGTCTAGCGTGATTAATTTCGGAGATATATTTAGCGTTTGGGCCATTAGTTTCAGTTTTGAGTCGCTAAAATACGTAATTAAAAAAGACGATTAACCAATTGGTTAATCGTCTTTATAATTTAATTCTTAAAAAGCGTTACTAATTATCCTTTGCCTTGTCGTCATCTTTCTTAAGCTTCTCAGCTGCTTTTTTTACACCACTTGCTGCTTTCTTCAGTTTTTCAACATCTTTTTCCTTCTTGCTTTTCTTTGCAACATCTGGCTTAGTTGAAGATTTAGTTGGTTTCTCCGTAAAGGTAAATCCCTTCGCATCTGTTCCAACATAGATCGTATCACCTGCTCCGTATTCGCCTGACAAAACACTCTTTGATAATTCATTGATTATTTCCTTCTGAATAACTCTCTTAAGAGGTCTTGCTCCAAATTGAGGATCATATCCAAGTTCTGCCAACAAGTCCATTGACGATTCAGAAAACTCAATTGACATTTCTTGTGCTGCAATATTCTTTTTAACCTTCTTCAATAGCAACATGCCAATTTTTTTAATCTCAGCTTTTGTCAATGGCAAGAACATAATTTGTTCATCTATTCTGTTCAAAAACTCAGGACGTAACGTCTCCTTCAGATAATCAAAAACCTCCAGTTTTGTAGTTTCAATAATATCTGCTCTGTGATCACCACCAACAGCTTCTAGGTCCTCAAAGTTTTCTAGAATTGTATCTGACCCCATGTTTGAAGTCATTATGATTATCGTGTTTTTAAAGTTTGCCACACGACCTTTGTTATCTGTCAAACGCCCATCATCCAACACTTGCAACAATACATTAAATGTGTCAGGGTGAGCCTTCTCAATTTCATCCAATAATACAATAGAGTATGGTCTTCTCCTAACGGCCTCCGTCAATTGACCTCCTTCATCATATCCTACATATCCCGGAGGAGCTCCCACCAACCTTGAAACAGAATGTTTCTCTTGGTACTCACTCATATCTATTCTCGTTATCGCTCGCTCGTCATCAAACAAAACATCCGCCAATGTTTTTGCTAACTCTGTTTTACCTACTCCCGTTGGACCCAAAAATATAAATGAACCAATCGGTTTATTAGGATCAGAAAGACCAGATCGACTCCTTCTGATTGCATCAGCTACTGCTGTAACCGCTTCTGTTTGTCCAATAAGTCGTTCTCCTATCTCTTCTTCTAACTTCAATAACTTTTGCTTTTCACTTTGCATCATTTTTGAAACAGGAATACCCGTCCATCGTGCCACTACGTCGGCAATATCATTGTAGGTAACCTCTTCATTTGTATACCTCGTGTCTTCTGGTATTTTGTCCAGTTTTTCTTCCGCCGCTTTCAACATGGCTTCTTTCTCTTTCAACTCACCATATCGTATTCTAGCTACTTTTTCAAAGTCACTATCTCGCTCTGCTTTATCAGCCTGAAGCTCCAATTCTTCAGTTTGCTTCTTAATCGTTTGTATTTGATCAACAATTTCTTTCTCATTTTGCCACCTTGCGTTTACTGACTCAAGTTTCTCTCTCAAGTTGGCAATTTGTTCATTGATTATCTTAAGTTTTTTAGCTTCGTCCTCACGCTTAATTGCTTCTCGTTCTATTTCTAACTGACGCAACTTCCTGTCCATTTCATCTATCTCCTCTGGGACAGAATCAAGTTCTAAGCGCATTTTTGCTGCAGCTTCATCAATGAGGTCAATAGCTTTGTCCGGAAGTTTTCTTTCTGTAATGTACCTATTCGAAAGTTCTGCTGCCGCAACAAGTGCCTCATCAAGAATTTCGATTTTGTGATACATTTCATACTTCTCTTGTATGCCTCTCAAAATTGAAACAGTATCTTCAACACTAGGTTCGTCTACATATACAGTTTGAAACCTTCTTACGAGTGCTTTGTCTTTTTCGAAGTACTTTTGGTACTCATCTAAAGTTGTTGCACCAATAGTTCTCAACTCTCCTCTTGCTAGAGCTGGTTTTAAAATGTTAGCAGCATCCATTGCCCCGTTACCCCCACCTGTTCCAATCAAAGTATGAATCTCATCTATAAATAAAATCACCTCTCCGTTAGAAGAGTTGACTTCTTTTATTACAGATTTCAATCGCTCTTCAAATTCACCTTTAAATTTTGCTCCTGCAACCAATGCGGCCATATCTAGTGTAAATATTTGCTTGGATTGTAGCTTTTCTGGTACGTCTTGTTTTACAATTCTCCATGCGATGCCTTCTACAATGGCTGTTTTACCCACACCAGCATCACCTACCAAAATCGGATTGTTCTTTTTACGACGAGACAAGATGTGCAACATGCGTCTTATCTCTTCATCTCGCCCAATGATTGGATCAAGTTTGCCATTTTCTGCCCGCTCATTTAGATTGATAGCAAACTTTTTCAATGCATTGTATTCGCTATCTGCGCTTTGTGTATTTACCTTTCTGCCTTTTCTAAGTTCTGCAATACCTTTTTTAAGCGCACTAGCCGTTGCTCCTAAGTCCTTCAGGATTTGGGCACCTTTATCTTTACCTTTTAAAATACCCCACAAAATAAGCTCAAGAGAAATAAACTCATCACCAAATTCCTTTAAAGCATCCTTGGCTCTTTTTAATGCCGCATTAGAGTCATTGGTTAAGTATTGCTTATCAGACCCCTCAACTTTTGGATATTTTTTTATTTGCTCGTCAAGTTTATTTGTCAATGTAGTTAAATTGACCTCCATTTTTTGAGTCAAAAAAACCATCAGTTGATCATCTACTTCTATGAGACCTTTTAGTATATGTGTAGTATCAACTTGCTGTTGGTCAAGGCTTTTTGCAATCTGTTGCCCCTTAATAATTGTCTCCTGGGCTTTTATAGTAAAATTGTCGTAAGTCATGTTATAATTTATTGTTCCAAAATAAGTAGAATCAAATCCTTTACCAACTCAATTAAACAAAAGAAAAGAAGACAAATTGTCGTGTTGTTTGTTGCGCCACTGTCAAGTTGACTCCTTGTTGTTAACAAAGTGGCTTTCTTGTCTGCAGTCAAGGTTCAGTAATTAATACCGCGTTCGGGCCATATCCATTTTTAGAAGAAGTGCCATCATTAATGAAAAGGCCACAAGAGATGATCCACCTTTACTTATCAGAGGTAATGGAATACCTATAACAGGCATGATACCCATTGTCATTCCTATATTTATAAAGAAGTGTAAAAACAATATCCCTGCAACTCCATATGCATAATACCTTATAAAAGGAAAGACCGCCCGCTCTGCAATTATACTTATTCGGACCAACATAAATGTAAATAAAAGAATAAGGCTAAAGGAACCCAAAAACCCTTGCTCTTCCCCTAAAATACTAAATACAAAATCTGTGTGTTGCTCTGGAACATAACGAAGTTTTGTCATCGTTCCATTTAAAAAGCCTTTACCAGAAAATCCTCCTGAGCCAATTGCTGTTTTAGATTGTATAATATTGTATAGGTCACCTTGGGGGTCGCTTAGATGAGGCTTGAGCCAAACGTTTAGTCTTGCACGTTGATGTGGTTTTAAAATATTGTCAAAGGCCCACTGTGTGCCAAAGGACAACAAGGTAGATGCTATAATAATCGTCACACCAATGATGAGAGCCCTGTACTTTCCTTCATTAAATAAAATAAAAGACAAATAAATACCCACCAACAATAAGGCTATCAATATCCAAAAGTAGCTGAGATATGAAAAACTAGCGAATGCAAATAGGGCCGTTAATATCAAAACACTAAAAGGAATATTACTATCTTTTATGTTTACCGTAATAAATAAATATGCCCCTATAAGAATTAACAGTAACATCGTATAAGGGTTCCAAAGCAAGGAACCAATAAATATAAATGCCAATGAGAATCCCAAGAGATACAAAGAGGCATTCAGGCCCGCTCGATAAAGAGGTACAAGAAACGCCATGAATATCATTGCTGTTCCCGCATCTGGTTGGACAAAAATCAAAAGTGCTGGTACCAAAACAATACCCGCAACTTGAACTATTGTCTTTTTGTTTTCCAGATTTATATTGGGTCGGCTTAAAAACGCAGCAATTCCTAAGGCTGTACCAAGTTTTGCAAACTCTGATGGTTGAATAGAGTATCCTAAGATTGAAAACCAGGAGCTTGCTCCTTTTACTTCCTTACCAAATATCAACACGGCCACCAAACTTATCGTCGTGATAATATAAATAGGAAAGGCCAGGGTATTCCATATCCGCCAATTGAATGTTAGGAATATAGAAAATATAACAAGTGAAAGTCCCAACCAAATAGTTTGACGACCTACAACTGAATTGATATCAAACCAAAAGCCAGGCCCTTGATAACTGACAGCATAAAGCATTAACCAACCAATAAGTAAAATACTTAGTAAAATACTTAGAAGTATCCAATCAATAGAAACCCTGGATCTCCTATCGGCCATTAAAATTCAAGAATTTCGGTTTTCTTGATATCATCCTGAACAGGTATTGAAGAAGGAAACTCTTGTTTGAATTCAATCAAATAAGCTTCTAAGTCATTCTTTTTTTCGAATGCTCCAATTTGAACCTGATAATACGGAGGGTTGTGTTCCCACTTATAACTAATGTGAGGGTATCGCCTTTCAAACTTTAACAAACCTGCCTCCATCTGACTTCTATCATTTGTAGTCATTATCTGAATACGCCACCCTCTTACCATTAGCTCTTCCTTGTTGGACAGCTCATAAGATTGCATAAGTCTCGTAATCGCCGGATCCTCTTTAATTGTTATTTGAGCATAAGACGCCGCCGTAAATAGTAAAAATAAAACGATACAAATATTTTTCACAACAATATAATTTATGAGCCGTGACACTGCTTGAATTTCTTACCACTTCCACAAGGACACGGGTCGTTTCTTTTAACTTTTTTATCTTCTCTTTTAAACGTTTCTGGCTTTGAGCGTTGCGCTCCACCTGCAGATGCTGCAGCAGCTCTCCTAGCCTTTTCATCTTTATTGGTTCTGACCTTTCTAAAGTCGGTTTTACTAGCCTTCGCTTCTTTTACATCTTCTGGCTTTGCCAACAAAAGCTTTCCTCCCATTAAGTATGAAATTACATCGTAGTTTATTCTGTAGACCAATTGCTCAAATGCCGTATAGGCTTCCATTTTATATACAACCAAAGGATCTTTTTGCTCGAAAGATGCAGATTGCACAGAGTCCTTAAGTTCGTCCATTGATCTTAAGTGTTCCTTCCAGTTTTCATCGATCAATATTAAAGTTACTGCTTTTTCAATATCTTTCATTATTGAATCGCCGTCCGAGTTAACGGCCTCTTCTAGCTCTGCTGCTATCGGAAGTGGATTTTCTCTTGTCGCACTTATAAATGGTAATGAAATTCTTTTATACCTATGCCCTTCATTTTTATAAACATCTTGAATAAGGGGCAAAAGCATTTCCTTCATTTTATCTGCCTTTTCCTTATACGAACTCAAAATCTGATTTTGAAATGTATCAATCAATGTTGCCTCATTTCCTTCAGTAAAAGTAACTTGGTCAATGGTTGGTGAGATTGAAAGGACTCTTAAACATTCGTTTTTAAATGACTCATAATCTCCTGCTCGTTTATGATCTTCAACCAAACTTTCAGTAAGAGACATTATCATATTATACAAATCAACAGACAATCTATCCCCTGATAATGCATTGTTTCTTTTTTTGTAAATAGCTGAACGTTGGATATTCATTACATCATCATATTCCAATAGACGCTTTCTGATTCCAAAGTTATTTTCTTCAACTTTCTTTTGAGCGTTACCTATAGACTTTGAAATCATAGAATGTTGAATAACCTCACCTTCTTGGTGGCCCATCTTGTCCATTATCTTTACAATCCTATCTGAATTGAAAAGACGCATTAATTTGTCTTCCAAAGACACATAAAACTGAGAAGAACCAGGATCTCCTTGTCTACCGGCACGACCACGCAACTGTCTGTCAACCCTTCTTGAATCGTGACGTTCTGTTGCAACAATAGCTAAACCTCCTGCAGCTTTAACCTCGTCAGATAATTTAATATCTGTTCCCCTACCCGCCATGTTGGTGGCTATCGTTACTGCCGAGGTCTTACCTGCAAGCGATACTATTTCTGCTTCTCTTTGATGTTGTTTTGCATTCAAAACGTTGTGGTTGATACCTTTGAGATTAAGCATTCGACTCATCTTCTCAGAAATATCTACTGTTGTTGTACCGACAAGAACAGGTCTTCCCGCTGCTGTTAATTTATGTATTTCATCAATAACAGCATTGAATTTTTCTCGCTCTGTTTTAAACACCAAATCCTCCTTGTCATCTCTAACAATTGGTCTGTTTGTTGGAATAACAACAACATCTAGTTTGTATATTTCCCAAAACTCTCCTGCCTCTGTTTCGGCAGTACCGGTCATACCTGCCAACTTGTGGAACATTCTAAAGTAGTTCTGTAACGTAATGGTAGCATACGTTTGTGTAATGTCTCCTACTTTTACATTTTCTTTCGCCTCTAATGCTTGATGAAGTCCGTCAGAGTACCTACGGCCTTCCATCATTCTTCCCGTCTGTTCATCGACGATTTTCACCTGGCCGTCAACAACAACATACTCTTCTTCTTTTTCAAATAACGTATAAGCTTTCAGCAATTGACTCACTGCATGTAGTCTTCTTGATTTAGTTGAAAAATCCTGAATTAAAGTTGCCTTTGCCTCTGAAGCATTGTTCCCTGTAGATACTGCTTCTTCTTCAATAGCTTGCATTTCGCTCGTGATGTCTGGCATTATAAAGAACTTACTATCGTTTTCACCTTCTGATAAATACTCAGACCCGTAATCAGATAATTCTACACCTCTGTTTTTTTCATCAATTGTAAACAACAATGGTCCATCTACCAAGTACATGTTTTTACTTTGCTCTTGCATATAGTAGTTCTCGGCCTTCTGCATAACAGCCTTAACGCCCTCCTCACTTAAAAACTTTATCAACGGTCTATAACGTGGCAATGCTCTATATGCTCTTAACAATGCTAAACCAGCATCACCTTCATTAAATCCTGTGTTACCTTCTTTATATAGTTTTTTTGCTGCTGCCAAGTTTTCAGTTGCCATCTTCTTCTGCGCAGAGATCAACCTTTCAACTTTAGGCTTTAGCACGAGGTACTCTTGCTCTTCTGTTCCTGCTGGCACTGGACCAGAAATGATCAATGGTGTTCTAGCGTCATCTACCAAAACAGAATCAACCTCATCAATCATTGCAAAGTGGTGTTTGCCCTGAACCTTTTCAGCATCAGAACGCACCATGTTATCTCTCAAGTAATCAAACCCAAACTCATTGTTTGTTCCGTATGTGATGTCACACTTATAAGCTGCAACTCTTTCTGGAGAGTGTGGTTTGTACTTATCAATACAATCTATAGTCAAATGTAAAAATTCAAAGATTGGACCAATCCATTCTGAATCCCTTTTTGCCAAATAATCGTTTACTGTTATGACGTGGACACCGCCTCCTGAAAGGCCATTAAGGTATGCCGGTAATGTTGCCACTAAGGTTTTACCCTCTCCTGTTTGCATCTCTGCAATTTTTCCTGAATGTAAAACATATCCACCTATCAACTGAACATCATAATGAAGCATGTTCCAGGTAATATCACCACCTGCCGCTGTCCAAGAGTTTTTCCAGATGGCATTATCACCATCTATTGTAACATAACTGTTTGTCGCTGCCAATTCTCTATCTAGCTCTGTCGCTTTTACCTTTATGGTTTCGTTGTCCATAAATAATTTTGCAGTTGCTTTTACCGTTGCAAAGGCTTCAGGCAGTAGTTCCATTAAAACAACCTCAAGGTCCGCATCTCTATCTTTCTTGAGTTCATCTATTTGGTCGTAATAGGCTTCCTTTTGAGATAAGTCCTTTTCTTCATCAGACGCCTTCATCACTTGAGCAATCTCATCATCAATAGGTTGAAGGTGGTTTTTGATGCGCTCCCTAAACTCTACAGTTTTATTTCTTAAATCATCACTACTTAAGTTGAGATACTCCTCATAAATTGTATTAATTTTTTCAACATAAGGCTGTATCAGCTTTACATCCTTATCATATTTCGTCCCAAAAAACTTCTTTAATACTTTTAACATAGTCTCTACTTAATTTGCGGTGCGAAGATAAGTATTCATTTTACCATTTGCCCACTATCTTTAAAAATGATGTCAATTTTCTGATAATTCGGGACAGATATTGTACCAACTTGCATTTATACGCCATTTTGACAAAAAGTGTATCTTTTTATGCACTAAACCTGAGCGATGCTTCTTCTATTGACGTTTCAACCTTTACTGCTTGGTTTCACTTTAAGAAGTTACTTCCTTAATATCAAGTTTAGTAACGTGAATTAATGCATAAAAAGTGTTAAAAATCATTAAATCTAGCATAAAACACTACCGCTTGGGTTGGTAACATTCATCTTGCTATTTTTTAGTCTGTCATTGTTCTTTACAAATGGGTCACTCGAAAAGAACGTTTAATATCTTACCGACATTATTTTTTTTCTTATGGTCAATTGACAGTTCATACATTTATATTATTGCTAATCGAGTAGGCGGCTCCGCCCCTAAATAGGAGCGAAGTACACCTCTCACACCACCGTACGTACGGACCTCGTATACGGCGGTTCATGAAACAGAGTTCATTTCTTCTTACGATTTTCTTTACGCAGTTTGTGATAATAT
>CAJQRD010000016.1 GCA_905480605.1 uncultured Saprospiraceae bacterium
CTAGTTTTATTGCGATCTATTGTTTGGGTTTTTAATTCTTTTAATAACTCTTTTTTAGTCTCTTTTATAGTAATATTTAATTGCTTTCCCATCTTTAAATATACATAAAATATATGGCAAATTATTTATTAATTGGTATTAATAATGTTTTGCAAATCTATGAAATATCAAAGGACATCTTGTATTTGATTCGGTTCAAAAAGTATTGATAGAAGTTCAATTTACTTGATACTGTTTTGGAGTCACTCCAAATTTAGTTTTAAATGCTGTAATGAAATTTGACAGACTTTCATATCCCATGTCCTCATAAATGTCAGATGGCCTTATATTATTTTGTTTCAATAAATAAGCAGAGTGGTCTAATCTTTTATCTTGAAACCATTTTATAGGTGACATGGCATAAGCTTTTTCAAATTTTCTTTTGAATGTAGAAACACTCATGTTGCATAAAAATGAAAGTTCTTTTAGGGTCAGTTTATTTAGCTTATTGCTTTCAATTGTCTGAATAAATTTTTGGCTTTTATTGTCACTATTGCTAATTAAAGAATAAAGAAAATCTACATCTTTTAATTCTATAAGGTATAGCATTATTTCCTCAAACTTTGCATCTAATATGTTCTTTTGGAAAGATTTTGAAAGTTTAGATATATCTAGAAGGCTTTTCACAAATCTTTTAATAAATGAATCATAATTAAATGAGTATGTAGAATAATATAGACTTGAGCCTGTTGGTTTTAGTTCAAATTTTCTTATAAATTGTAATACAGCCTCATTAGAGAAGAAGAGCAAAACACTTCTGTAATACTCTTGAACGTTAGAAAGCTTTTCCGTCATTAAACAATGGCCAGATTTCATCAAAAGAAATTGAGAATTATCAATTGAGTATGAAGAATTGTCAAAAAAAACTTCTTTGGTTCCCTCTTGAAGAAAACTAAAAGTGTTTTTATTGAGTAATATTTGTTGCTTAGAGATTTCTTGAGAACTCTCATAATTATATATTTCAAGAGACAGAGAAGTGTTCAATGTTAACTCATCTGGTAGAGTAATAGTCTTCATTTATTTTAAATTGAATCTAAATTTGCATACATCCACTCTACTAATGAGAAAGTAACTGGAAAAACTCCAAGGATTTTTCGCTTTAAGGAATTAATAATTTTTTAACAAAAAAAGCATAGAACATTGTCCTATGCTTTTTTTCAATATTACATTTTACTTTAAATCATTAAGCATAACTTCAATGGCTTTTTCCAACTGCTGATCAATGCCTTTATCAATACTTCCAGGCATATTTTTAACCAAGATATCTGGCTCTGTTTGGCTGTTTTCCATCCACTTGCCATTGATATCTTTTGCACTTACAGGAACCACACCCCAGACTGATCCGTCAGGCAATCTTTCCCATCCCGCAAAACTACAAGTACCGGGAGTTGGCATGCCTACCATCTTCCCTATTTTCAAATCTTTGTAACCACATGCAAAACAATGACCGTCAGAATATTGCGCCTCATTGATTAACGCTAGTGTAGGTTTTGTCCATCTTGATGTTGGCTCACCACCAACTACTTTGGCTTCTGTTGCATAAGTTATAAAAGGCACACCTGTGAAGAACATGGCCAAGTCTGCAACAAGGTCTCCCCCTCCATTGAATCTCGTATCTATGATCATGCCTTCCTTCTCGAAATACTTACCCATCATATCTTGATAAATACTTCTGTAAGGACCATCACCCATTCCAGGTATGTGTACATAACCCAGTTTTCCATTGCTTTTCTCCTTAACTTCCTTTTCGTTTATTTTTACCCAACGTTTATAGAGCAGTCGATTCTCACTTCCTAATGAAATAGGCTTCATGGTGACTATTTGCAACGTATCTGCTTTAGGATCTCTTATCTCTAATAAAGTAAACTTGCCAGCTTTTCTGTTTAGGTATTTGGCAACATCTTGATTGGCTTCGATTGTCACGCCATCAATTTTTTCTATAACCATACCTGCTTTAACATTGAACTTGGCTTTATCTAAAGGACCTCCTTTAATAACCTCATCTATCATCAAACCGTTACCCGTATAATTATATCTGGCAAAGATACCTAGAGATGCTGTGGCGTCTGCATTATCTACACTGTAGTTTTTAGCTCTAGCTCCAGCATGTGACACATTCAACTCTCCCAACATTTCCGAAAGAATTTCAGACAATTCATAAGAATTACTCGCATGCGGCACATATTTACTGTACTCTGTTTTCATTTGATTCCAATCAATACCATGAAAGTCTGGGTGGTAAAAAATAGCATTTGTTCTTATCCAAACATGATCAAACATTGACAACCTTTCAGCGTTGGCATCATACTTCATTTCTCCCTTAATTTTGACAGACTTTTTCTTCTTACCTTCAACGTCAATCTTAGAAATTTTTCCACTGCTTAAAAGATATAGGTTCTTCATATCTTTATCCCACTCCAAACTTCCAGAATTGGCATCTAGCTTAATTGCCATTTCTGTTTTTTTGGTCCTCAAGTCCGTTGTCCACAAATTAAGAGTGCCTTCAAATCTTGACAAATAATACAACTTCGAACCATCTTTAGACAACACAGCATCTCCCAATCTTGAAGAGTGGATTGTCAACCTAGAAGTTCTGTCCTTCATATCACCCCAATCAAAAGTCAAGGGCTTTATTTCTTTCTTCTTTGCATCTTTATCATCATCTTCTTTTTTGTCTTTTTTGTTCTTCTTATCCTTTTTGTCTTTTTTATCTTTTTTATCTTTTGAAGGTGCAGCATCATTTTCTTCTGCTGCTTCTTCCGTAGCTTCTTCTATTTCTTTTTTCAATTTATAATCATCCTCATCTAAATTATAATCATCCCATGCCTCCTGAGTAAAAAACATGCTGTAAACATCTGCTTCTGAACGTCCACTGGTCGCATAAGACTTTAATCCATCTCTATTCGAAAACCAGATCATTTGCTTACCTTCATTAACCCATTTTGGAGCATAATCATAGTAACCACTTTCATTTAAATTCACACGTTTGGATCCATCAGCTGCAAGCAACAATACTTCACTGTTATTTAGTGACAATCCCCAATCAACTAAAAGCCATTTGCTGTCAGGACTCCAAGTAAAATATTTATCACCATCACTCATATGAAACAAATCTTTTGGGGTCAACAGCTCTTTAACAGCCTTTGTCTCCAGATTCATAACCTTTAAAGAACGTCTTCCTTCAATATATGCTACAAGCTTTCCATCAGGTGAATAATCAGCCAAGTAAATATCATTATCACTTGAAATTGCTACAGAATCTTTTAACAATGTTGATGCATAGAAGAATGGTTCTTCCTTTCTTGTTTTCTCCGTTTTGTATGTTTGCCACTTCCCACCTCTTTCACAACTGTAAACTATAGACTTACCTTCTGGTCCCCAGGTCACAAAACGTTCTTGTTCTGGTGTATTCGTTATTCTTTTTGTAAATGACTTATCTACGGATGTGACAAAAACTTCTCCTCTTGTTATAAATGCTATTTCTTTTCCGTTGGGAGAAACAGCCATTTCTTTAACACCTCCATTTATAGAAATAAACTTATCCGAATTGGTCGTATTCTGAGTGGTTAGATTTACAGTTAATTTTTGAGGCTCTTGCCCCTCTCTCATTGTGTAGAGTTCTCCATCATAACCAAATGAAATTATCCCATTGGCTACACTTAAGAATCTAACAGGATGCAAACTAAAGTTTGTAAGTTTTTGATTTTGACTTGGATTTGCAACACTCATTTTATGAACATTAAAACTACCGCCTTCTTCACTCAGGTAGTAAATTTCTGTTTCATCATTGGAAAAATACGCATGTCTATCTTCACCCTTAAAACTTGTCAATTTGGTGTGTGTATCTGTAGTTTTATTGTACATCCAAATATCTCGTGTCACTGAAGATTGATGGTGCTTTCTAAATTCATCCTCACCTCCTACTTTATCGTGATACAACATTGTGTTGCCATCTTTACTTAATTGAACATATTCTGCAGGAAAGGTAAAAACCTGATTCACCCTTCCGCCTTCTGATGGAACTGTGTACAATTCGGACTGAGAACGATGTGGGTATTGTCTGTGTTTAACATCATCTTGTCTTATTCCCCCAAATATCACATTCTTGTTATCGTTGGTAAATGTATATGGAATTTCACTGTTGGAATGAAAAGTAATTCTATTGGCTGGACCACCATTAGCACTCATGGTATATACGTCATAATTACCATATCGATCTGATGCGAAAGCCAATGTTTGTCCATTATTGCTCCATACTGCCTTGTGATCATGCGCTTCATGGTATGTCAGCTGTATGGCATTGCCTCCATTACTAGAAACTTTATACAAATCTCCTTTGTAAGTAAAAGCAATTTGACTTCCATCTGGAGAAATTGCGGCAGATCTCATCCACAAAGGCACATCTTGAGCATTTATAAATGTAAATGCAGAAACAAACAATAAAACCAATATTTTTTTCATAATTAACTTATTCTTATAATCAATTCGCCTAAGATAATATAAAGAAGTGATTTATTTACTTTGTAAAAGTATAGACATTCAAAACACAACAAATTACTATAAGGTTATTAAGAAAAATTTAAAATGCATCTATCTGTTAAAATGAAGAACATCTTAATTTAATATTTAGCGGCTTTTCCCGTTGCAGATGTTCGCTTTATAAAGTCTCTTAAATCATCATTCGCCGTTTTCAAATCCTCACGTCGCAAGTACATCATATGACCACTTCGGTAACCTTTAAAACTCAATCGATCTTTCATCTTCCCACTTGGATCCAATTGCCACATCGAATACTTGGCATTGAAGTAAGTCGTGGCACCATCATAATAACCAGATTGATACATAACATTCAAATATGGATTTTCAGCCATAGCTTGTCTCAGGTTTTCTCTTGTATTGTCATTCCTTTTATCCCAAGGTCCTACGGGTCCAAACATATTGTATTTTATATCTGTTTTGAAATTTAATTCTTCTCTTATGTAGTAATTTATAGCTGGTGTAAATGAATGCAACCAAGATTTCAATTCCGCATTAAAGTCAGGACTTGTACCTGCATCTTGCTTATCTAGTCCTAAGTATCTCGAATCCAAACGACCAATAGTATTTCCTGTTTCGTCTCTCAAGAGGTCTTTCCAAAAGAACCTAGTGGGCACTACAAGGTTATGTTGCAAAATAGATTTTTCTGACAAACCAGAAAAATAGGCCATTTTTTGAGCAACTGCAGTTCTTTCGTCTTGAGAAATAAATCCACCTTTTGCCAACGCAGGCATCAATGTATTGATAGTGTACTGCTCAACTTCTGGAAGAATCTCTAGTAAATCTTTACTTTGTAATTCTGCAGGCAATACTTTATGATGCCAAGCTGCAGCTGTCATATAAGGTAAATTCAAAGCTGCAGATATGGCACTACCCGTTGCATAAGATTTGTAATCGGCTGGTGATACCAAGATCACACCGTTTAGGTACATCCATTGTCGATCTTGTAATTCCAATGCCAGTCCACTCACTCTGGTTCCTCCGTAACTCTCTCCTACTATATATTTTGGTGAAAGCCATCTTTCATGCCTTGTCACAAATGTATTTAACCAAGTAGCCAAGTATTTAATATCAGCATTCACGCCAAAATATTTCGATTTATCAACTTCTTTGCCTGTCATTGGAATAGTCCTTGAATATCCAGTATTAACAGGGTTTACAAAAACAATATCTGCAACATCCAAAACTGAATATGGATTTTCTTGAACGCCATAAGGTTGAACAGGATATCCTTCTTCATCTATGTTTAGAACTTTAGGTCCTGTATATGCCACATGCATCCAAACTGAAGCCGATCCTGGACCACCATTAAATGAAATCAACAAAGGACGTTTTGAAATATCACCAGCATTTTTCCTTGTGTAGTAGGTATAAAAAAGTGTCGCCTTGGCAGTGCCATCTTCATCCCAATATGGCTGTGTTCCGGTTTCTGCTGTGTATTCAATCTTCTGTCCATTGATGTTGGATATGTGCTGAGTAATAACTGTTGTATCAACTGGAATCCTTACAGATTGGGCATTTGATGCTAAGCAAAAAACAAAAGCAAATAGAGCAAGTAACTTATATTTCATAATAGATTTTTATGGTTATATGATCACAAATTAATCAAAAATATTGGCAAGAAATTACATTCACGACAATTAAGGGGCATTGAGTTTATATTAAAAAAATTAGATATTTCAATACAAACTTGTCTTACAATTATAAAAATTTGTACATTGATCTCAAATAAAATACGATGTTATAATGCCAGTAGATACTATCACGCAGTTAAATAAACTCTTTGAGTTACAAAAAAAAGCTTTTCAGTTGGACCCTTACCCTTCAGTAGAAGTTAGAATTGAGCGAATCAAGAGAATACCACCTATGCTTAAAAAATATAGGTCAAAAATACATGCAGCACTTGATCAAGACTTTGGAGGCCATTCTGATAAAGCCAGCGATTTACTCGAAATAATTGGTTTGATGGATCGTGCAGAATTCATTGCAAAAAATGTCAAAAGATGGATGAAGCCTAAAAAAAAGTCGGGCAATTTGATAACTCTTGGAAATGCAAAAATTTATTTAAAGTCACATCCGAAAGGTACTATTGGCAATATGGTCTCTTGGAATTTTCCTTTTGAAATAGCACTAGGCCCAACTATTGATGCTTTGGCTGCTGGAAATCGTGTAATAATAAAGCCGTCTGATTTAGGACCTGCTTGTGGAGCTGTACTTGAAGAAATGATCAATGACACTTTTGATAGAGATTTGGTTGCTGTTGTCAATGGTGATCTTGAATTGGCCAAACATTTCCCTACTCTTCCCTGGGATCATTTAATTTACACCGGCAGTGGTCACGTTGGTAAATTGGTTATGGCTGCGGCTTCCAAGAATCTGGTGCCTGTCACTTTAGAATTAGGTGGCAAAAGTCCAGTTATTGTACACAAAGATGCGGTAAACAATGAGACGATAAAAAGCATTGCTAGTATTAAGTCAGTCAAAAGAGGTCAAATGTGTGTAACAGGTGATTACTGCCTAGTTCATTCGTCAAAAATAAATGAGTTTGTTGAAAAGATTTCAGCACAATTCAAAAATGATTTTGGAGCAGATAATAATGGTGCAGCACATACATGTGGTATCATCAGTGAGAAACATTTGATGCGGCTACATTCTTTAATTGAGGATGCAGAAAACAAGGGGGCAAAAGTTATTAATACGGGTCAAGAGAACAAAGAAAACAAAAGGCACATGCCTTTCTATGTTATTGTTAATCCCACGCGTGAAATGAAGGTAATGCAAGAAGAAATATTCGGTCCAATTTTACCTATTATTTCATATGATACGACTGATGAGGTTATTCAATTTATAAATGAAGACGATCATCCTTTGGGCTTATATATTTACGGAAATGATAAGCCCTTTATTAATAAGATTTGTAAAAATACTCAAAGTGGAGGCGTAGCTATAAACGTAATCGCAATTCAAGCAGGTGTCCCTTCATTGCCTTTTGGAGGTATTGGAGCTAGTGGAATGGGAATGCACCATGGAGAGGAAGGCTTTAGGGAATTCAGCAATCAAAGAGGATATTTTCATAAACGAAAGGGCGGTGTTTACAATATTGTAATGTCTCCTTATGGACAAAAAACAGATAAACTTATAAATGATGTTGCCTATGCTTCATTAGGCAAACAGGCATTATTTGCTCTTAAAACTTTACCTAGAAATATTGCAGCACTCATAGGATTCTAATTTTACTTCGTTTAGATTATAGCTTTGATAAAAGTTATAATAAATCTATTTTTGGTTTTATATAAACATGATTTTAACTTGCCCAAACTGTAAGGATTTACTCATAGCTGACACTCATTCACTGAAGTGTCAATCGGGTCATAGTTTTGACAAAGCTAAAGCAGGATATATTAACTTGTTATTGCCGAACCAAAAGAAAACATCAGATCCTGGAGACAGTAAAAAAATGATACTTGCCCGAGAGCAATTTCTATCTGATGGTCATTATAATTTTCTAATTGACACTTTAAATTTATTGTTCGAGAGTCAACTTAAACTAAAATCAAAAAAAAAGCAGGATCTACATTTTCTAGATATTGGATGTGGAAGTGGTTACTATACAAGACAGTTATTACAACAAAAAACAGTAAGAAAAATAGGCTTAGATATTTCAAAAAACAGTATTGAAACAGCCTCTAAAAAAGACAAAACATCAACTTACCTTGTAGCCTCTGCTTTTAACATACCGTTAACCAATGATTCTGCTGATTATATTTTAAATGTATTCTCTCCTCTTGATCTAAATGAAGCAAATCGTATTTTAAATGAAGAAGGAAACATTGTAAAAGTGATTCCTGGACCTGAACATATGAAAGAGGTCGCAATGTTGGTTTATGATACATTTAAACCTCACCATACTAATTTTAAAAGCGAAGTATTAAACCATAGGCAGTTTCAAGTAATTGAAGAAATTGACTTGACACAAACAATAACTTTTGATGATGACAGTATAAAAAACTTGGTTGCCATGACACCATACCGATTCAAATTTACATCAGATCAATTTGATGAATTATCAAGTATGAACATAACTGTATCCTTTCAGATTTTGGTACTAGGCAAAACCAAAGCTGATATCTCTATACCATTAAGCAATAATTAGATCTAACCTACTATGAAGAAAAGCATATCAATTGTAGGAGGTGGAACAGGAGCTTTGTTTTTAGCCGCTTTTTTAGATCATGACAAGTATCAAATAACAATTTATGAAAAACAAAAATCTTTGGGTCGTAAATTTCTGGTCGCGGGAGATGGAGGTTTTAATCTCACACATTCAGAGCCTCTAGATAATTTAAAATTACGTTACACTCCTTCTGAATTTTTAGAAACTTGTTTAATATATTTTACCAATGAAGATTTAGTAAAGTGGCTTGCCTCAATAGGCATTCCTACGTTTATAGGAAGTAGTAAACGCGTCTTCCCTGAGAAAGGTATTAAACCCATTGCAGTATTAAAATCAATCGAGTCACATTTGATTAAAAAAAAATTGAAGTTTAAATTCAACAAAACATTTACAGGTTGGAATGAAAATGGCCATCTTATTTTTAATTCAAGTGAAATAATAAAGTCTGATGTAAATGTTTTCGCACTAGGAGGCGGAAGTTGGAAAGTCACAGGATCAGACGGTATGTGGCTAGACACGTTTACGAAGCACGGAATTAAAACCACTCCTTTTAAAGCTTCCAATTGTGCCTTTCAAATTGTTTGGGACAAAGAATTCATCACAGTTTATGATGGCCAACCACTTAAAAATATTTCGATTTCAATCGGAGAAACACAACAAAAAGGAGAAGTCGTTATTACTAAATTTGGATTAGAAGGAAATGCAATTTATGCATTGAGTCCAATGATTCAAACTCAATTATCTGAGAGACAGGAAGCCTCAATATCTGTAGATTTCAAGCCCACTTTAAGTTCGAAAGTAATAATAGATAAAATAAAAAATTCAAACTTGAATGTTACTCAAACATTGAAGCGTGTTTTAAAGTTAACAGCTGCACAAGTTTACTTGATAAAAAATCACCTTACAAAGGAAGACTATTTAGACTCTCAAATACTTGCAGATTTAATAAAAAACTATCCTTTACAAATAACCGCACCAGCGCCTATTGATGAGGCGATCTCAACTTCTGGAGGAATTCTATTAAGTGAAGTACACTCCAATTATGAACTCGTAGAAATGAAAAATAACTATTGCATTGGAGAGATGCTAGACTGGGATGCCCCAACTGGTGGTTACCTCATTCAAGCATGTGCAAGTATGGGTGTTTACTTAGCACATAATTTAAATAAAAAATAATATTTAGAGTCGAAAGGTCCTATCTCAAACCAAGAATAATAATTAATTATTTATAAAACTTGTAACAAACAGGCTCCAACCTTTCCTTTTAAAAAACTTCAACAGTAATTACAATCTTCAAACAATATCACTCATTACTTTAGTCTCAATACCATATCTTCCCCTTTCATTTCTTGTCAATTGACCAAAAGCATTGTCTTTGTCATGTTCAAAAAAGATAAAGGTGTTTTCATCCAGTGCCTTTTCATAAAACCTTGCTTTATCCCTTAGGGTCTCAAGTGGTCTTATATCATAACTCATTACATATGGCATTCTAACATGCCCGGCTGAAGGAAGTAGATCCGCTGTAAAAACCAATCGCTTACCGTTAGGCATATGAAACGTAGGAACCATTAACGATTCTGTGTGTCCATAGAAATAATCCACAGTTATATTCTCTGTAAAATTTATACCATCATACTCATCTATAAACTTAAGCACTCCTTGCTCCATTAGGGGCGCAAAATTTTCCTTTAAGAATGAAGCCTTCTCACGATAATTAGGCGTTGACGCCCATTCAAAATGGGTTTTATTAGTCCAATAAGTAGCATTTGGGAATGTTGGAACTAAATTTTCATCTTTGTCAAAACAAACGGCACCACCAACATGGTCAAAATGAAAATGCGTTATAAAAACATCTGTAATCTCCTCGGGACTGTATCCAGCCTTAAAAAGACTCAACAACAATGATGCATCCCCATGTGGTTGAAAATGAGACATAAATTTTGCGTCTTGTTTATTGCCCATTCCAGTATCCACCAAAATAAGTCTGTTTCCATCCTTAACCAAAAGACATCTCATTGCCCAAGTGCACATATTGTTATCATCTGGTACATTAAGCTTTGACCACATTTGCTTAGGTACAACTCCATACATTGCGCCACCATCTAATTTAAAATAACCAGTATCTATAACATGTAATTCCATGGCTTAAAGGTAAGCATAAGTGGTTTAATAATGTATAAGTAATAGTTAATAATTAATAATGTACAACCAATGATGTATCGTTATCTAATTGGGAAGGATTATGAATTATGGATTATAGTTTATGGTTTATGTATTAGGGTATATGGTTCACCTTCTTTATCTAGGGTCAACTACTGTGAATAAAATTAAGAGTTGCGAATTACTTTTATATTTAGAATAGAATTCAATTAAAAAAATTAAGACTTAACATTAATAAATACATTTAAGAAATAATTGTAGTTTTAAGAATCAATCAAAACTTAATTATTTATGTCCAAAGAAATAATTACACGCTTTTATCAAGCATTCGAACAAGGAGATGCTCAGGTAATTACAGAATGCTATTCTGATAATATTAGTTTTGAAGATCCTGCTTTTGGAAAGTTAAAAGGTGATAAAGCGAAAATGATGTGGCATATGTTATTGAGTAAAAAAGATAAGAAACCCTCGATTGAATTTAAAAATGTTGAATCTGATGGACACAAAGGAAAATCAGATTGGATAGCCAAATATAACTATGGGCCCAAAAACAGAAAAGTAGTCAACAACATTAGTGCAGAATTTATATTTGAAAATGATAAAATTATTGCTCATAAAGATACTTTCGATCTTTGGAAATGGTCACGACAAGCTCTTGGTGTTTCTGGATTGCTATTGGGTTGGTCTCCATTTATAAAAAACAAAATACAAGCTACCACAAATGGCATGCTCAATAAATATATGGCGCAAAATAAAAAATGAATTCATTGTTGAAATTCAAAATTCAAATTAATTTGAAAGATTACTTTACCTCATAGTAAACACAAAAAATATGAAAAAGATTCTTATACTGTTATTGGTAATAATAACACCATTTTTAGCCATTGCACAAACATTAGATTCTACAATTTTAGATGGGCTGCAATTTAGAAATATAGGGCCAGCTTTTATGTCTGGTAGAATATCTGATATCGCCATAGATCCTAAAGATGAAAACACTTGGTATGCTGCTGTAGCCTCTGGTAATCTATGGAAAACCAGTAATGCGGGCGTTACCTGGGATGCAATTTTTGATGACCAAAGCGTTTTTGCTACTGGTTGTGTCACTGTAGATCCAAACAATTCAAATGTTGTTTGGCTAGGAACTGGAGAAAATGTTGGAGGAAGGCATCTTAGTTGGGGAGACGGTGTATACAAAAGTTTTAATGGCGGAAAGACGTGGATGAATACTGGATTAAAGAATTCTGAGCATGTTTCCGAGATTTTAATACATCCCAATAATTCAAATGTTATATGGGTCGCTTCACAAGGTCCATTGTGGTCAAAAGGTGGTCAACGCGGAATATTCAAGTCAACCGACGGAGGACAATCTTGGGTTCAAACATTAGGTAATAAAGAATGGACAGGGGCCACAGAAATAATCATGGATCCTCGTAATCCTGATGTCTTATATACTGCAACTTGGGATAGACACAGAACAGTGGCTGCTTATATGGGCGGTGGCCCAGGATCTGGAATACATAAAAGTACGGATGGTGGAAGTAACTGGACAGAACTGACTGACGGATTGCCAACATCTAATCTAGGAAAAATTGGAATTTGTATCTCAACTCAAAACCCAGATGTTCTTTATGCTGCAATAGAAACAGATTTAAGAACTGGTGGCATTTACAAAAGTACAGATGGAGGGATGACATGGCACAAACAATCAGATGTTGTAAGTGGAGCCACAGGCCCTCACTACTACCAAGAGTTATATGCTTGTCCTCATAATTTTGACAGATTATATTTGATGGACAACAATGCTCAAATTTCAGATGATGGTGGAAAGACTTTCAGAAGAATGAATGAAAAAAATAAGCATGGTGATAATCATTCAATAAACTTTAAAGCTAACGATCCCGATTATATACTCATGGGAACAGATGGAGGAATCTACGAGACATTCGATCTTTGTAAAAACTGGCGATATATGGAAAATCTGCCAATTACTCAGTTTTATGATATTGCTGTAGATGATGCAGAACCATTCTATAACGTTTATGGGGGAACACAAGACAACAGTACCGAAGGCGGTCCATCTAGAACCGACAATGTACAAGGCATACAAAATTCTGATTGGAGAGTCGTTCTTAATTGGGACGGCCACCAACCTGCTACAGAACCTGGAAACCCAAACATAATTTATGCTCAAAGACAACAAGGTGCTTTATCAAGAATAGATATGGCAACAGGTCAAACCATAGATATTCAGCCAACTCCAGCTGTTGGAGAAGACTATGAACGCTTCAATTGGGATGCACCAATTCTAGTAAGCCCACATGACCCTAAACAATTGTTTTTTGGATCTCACAGACTTTGGAGATCCAACAATCGTGGAGACAGTTGGACTGCTATTTCAGGAGATTTAACCCGAAATGAAAATAGATTTGAACTGCCGATAATGGGCAAAAAACAAAGTATAAACAATGCTTGGGATGTTTATGCTATGTCTAATTACAATACGATAACGATGGTTGATGAATCACCAATACAACGTGACTTACTTTATGTGGGTACTGACGATGGATTGTTACATGTGACTGAAAACAATGGTGAAACTTGGAAAAAAACAGAAGCCTCAAAGATTAATGGTGTTCCAAAACGTGCTTATATTAATGATATCAAGGCTGACCTTTTTGATGCCAATGTTGCTTATTTGGCAATGGACAATCACAAGGAAGGTGACTATAGAC
The DNA here is from genome assembly GCA_905480605.1 of uncultured Saprospiraceae bacterium. GTDB lineage: Bacteria > Bacteroidota > Bacteroidia > Chitinophagales > Saprospiraceae > RFSX01. Next base: position 13,645 of record CAJQRD010000016.1, read on the forward strand.
CTTTCATTTATAAAACAACAGATAAAGGTAAAACATGGAAGTCAATCACTGCGAACCTACCACAGAATACGATCATTTGGAGAATAGTACAAGATCATGTGGATTCTAACTTACTCTTTATCGGTACTGAATTTGGCATTTACGTTACAAAAGATGGAGGTCTTTCTTGGACACAATTAAAAGGGGGTTTGCCAACTATTTCTTTTAGAGATTTAAAAATTCAAAGAAGAGAAAATGATTTGGTGGCTGGGTCATTTGGACGAAGCATTTACATTCTTGATGATTATACATCACTTCGATCTATGAATAAAGAATCACTAACGAAAGAAGCTGACCTCTACCCTCTTCGAGATGCTCTGTGGTATATTCCAAGATCAAATCTAGGTTTTGACAAAGGCAAAGGCACACAAGGAGATGGACATTTCATGGCAGAGAATCCACCATTTGGAGCTGTCTTTACTTATCATATTAAAAGTGATTATAAGTCCTTAAAAGATTTACGTTTAGATGAAGAAAAGGAAGCCAATAAGAATAATAAAAATATTGATTTTATTGGCTGGGATAATTTAGATGCTGAAGCATACAACGAAGAACCTTATCTTTATATAAATGTGACAGATGAAAAAGGCAACTCTATTAGAAAACTAAATGTAAATACAAAAAAAGGAATTCACCGCGTGGCATGGGACCTACGATGCGCTTCATTAAATCTTATTGAAGACAATGATAAAAGCCAAGATGATAAAGGATTCATGGTAATTCCTGGCATCTACTTTGGGCAATTGATTAAAGTGGATAACGGTATTGTAAGCGAACTATCTGACAAACAATCATTCCAAGTTAAACGTATGAGAAAATCTTCTCTTAAAGGTGCTCCATTGATAGATGTTCAGGCATTTTGGAAAAGATATGAAGAAGCGAAAAAAGTACAATCGGTAATAACAAATCAATTAAATAAATTAAAATCGAGATCAAATAAGTTAAAGAATGCGATTGCTCAGACATCAAAAAATACAGCTCAACTTATAGCATCTAGAAATAAAATTAATGGTGATATCAATGTACTCCTTAAAGACGTTTATGGTAGTCCTAGCAAACAAAAGCCAGGACAAAAAACAAAGCCACGACTTGGTGATCGTTTGTTTAGAGTCTCACTGAGTCTTAGCAATTCTGATTACGGTCCTACACAAACCAACATTGACAACATGAACATTTGTGAGCGCCAAATGGATGACATTAAGAAAAATCTGAAAAACATAAATCAAGAGATATTAAGTCTTAGTGAAGAAATATTAGAAAATGGTGGACCTTACATTGAAGGAGAGGTGTTTAAATAATTATGCATTGTGGCTTAAGGCTTCAATGATTTAATATGAATGGCGAATGATTTGTATTTATTCATTCTTTTATAATCAATCACTTTCTAAGACTTCATTGATTTGATCATATGCCATTTGAAGGATTTCTTCATTGGTCTTATCGCCTTGTTCGATAGGTTCTAAAACATTCCATGATAAACTTTGAAATGTATTGAGAGGATATGCTTTTCTATTTACGTATAAATTTGCTGTTCCTTTGATGGCGAGAGGAACAATTAGTGCCTTTGGTGATTTTTTAGTCAAGGCATTTAAGCCTCCGATTTTAAAAGGTTGCAGTCCTGGTCTTCTTGTTCCTTCAGGAAAAATTACAGCTGTATAGCTGTTGTCATTTATAAAAGTGCCTAATTTTAAAATTTCAGAAATGGCCTGTTTTCTATCTCCCCTATCAATTATTGCAGCTCCACTTTTTCTAAGGTTGTAAGACACGCTAGGAATTCCTTTTGCCAAAGACCTTTTTGATACAAAAACCAATTTGTGTTTACCAAACAAACCATATAAACCCGTTATATCATGTAGGCTGCTATGGTTGGCCAAAAAAATCATTGGTCGATCGGTTGGCAGTTCTGTTTTGTAGGTAACCTTAATACTAGTCCCTAGGACATGAAGACAGTTTACCAATATTTTATTAAGGAAATACACCACTTGTTGTTGTGCAGTTCTGCCAAAAAAATTATATGCCAATATTTGTATAGGGTGGAAAATGACGAGCCAAAATCCAAATAAAAAATAAAAAATTGGGGTTAATATATGATTTAGTATTGTTTTCATTTAATCTAACTGCTGGGCAAAAATAATGATCTAGATTTAAAACTAGCAGACTTTGCTTGAAAATTCTAGCGCGGAGCTTGGCTCTGACAGAGCTGAGCTCTGTCAGAGCCAAGCTTCCTGCTTTCAAAATTCACTATTTGAGGAATTGGCAGTGATCTACCTTATCTATTGACAAAATCATTCACAACAGATAAACACTGATATTCAAGAGCTTATACTTTATGTCAGCTGAACTTAAAGTATGAAATTTGATAAATGAGGGGGCGGAGCTCTGTCAGAGTTTAGCTCTGACAGAGCTCCGCCTCCTCATTTCAAAAGTCATCAATCAAATCCCACTATTACTTTTATATACTAATAAATTAGATATTTTCCTATATTACAAACCTAACGTATAATCAATAATAAGTTACCAATGATAGGAATAATCTCATTTATAGCGTTTACTGCAATTGTAGCCATATTTGCCTACGTGTCGACTAGGAAGATAGAAGAAGATACTTCTGACGGGTATTTCTTAGGTGGACGTAGTCTTGGTGCAATCACAATTGCTGGTTCTCTTTTATTAACAAACTTATCTACTGAACAAATTGTCGGTCTAAATGGAGCGGCTTTTGGGGAAGGCATACTTGTTATGGTCTGGGAAACACTAGCAGCTGTTGCCATGGTTGTTACAGCGATATGGTTACTGCCAAGATATCTCAAAGGTGGTATTGCCACAGTGCCTACGTACCTAGCAAGAAGATTTGACCCTATGACTAAAACATTGGTCTCTGGTTTATTTTTATCGGGCTATGTGATCGTATTACTTCCTGTTGTTTTGTATACAGGAGCACTTGCATTTACAACAATGTTTGATTTGCCTGAATTATTTGGTGTTAGTAAAATGGTGAGCATTTGGATTTGTGTTTTTGCCATCGGAATTATCGGATCTATCTATGCCATTTTTGGAGGTTTAAAAGCGGTAGCTGTTTCTGATCTTGTAAATGCGGTTGGTCTTATGATAGGTGGATTGATGATTCCAGTTTTTGGATTGATGGCGATTGGTGGTGGAAGTATGATGGAAGGACTTTCAACACTTACAGCAAACCACCCAGAAAAATTTAACGCCATAGGTAGCAGTACATCTGCTGTCCCTTTTGCTACAATATTTACAGGAATGATGCTGGTACAATTATTTTATTGGGGAACCAATCAAGCTATTATTCAAAGAGCTTTGGGAGCTAAAAGCCTAGAAGAAGGACAAAAAGGTCTTATCATTGCCAGTTTTATAAAAATATTAGGCCCACTCATCGTGGTGTTGCCAGGTATCATAGCTTTCCATATGTTTGGGGGTACTTTAGAATCTGGTGATGAAGCTTACCCAGCGCTTGTTAAAAGAGTCTTACCTGCTCCTTTATTAGGTTTTTTCGCAGCTGTTATTTTTGGAGCCATTATGAGTTCATTCAATAGTGCGCTTAATAGTTCTGTTACTTTGTTTGGTCTTGATATCTACAAAGAGCATATTAACAATGAAGCCTCAGAAAGACAGGTTGTAAAAATGGGTAAGACATTTGGGATTGTACTTGCGATTGGTGCTATGTTTGTCGCACCACAAATTGCAAAGGCAGATGGTATATTTGGATATCTCCAAGAAGTTAATGGATGTTATTCCATTCCCATTTTAACAATCATTGTTGTTGGTTTTGCAACTAAATTTGTGCCTGCAATAGCAGCCAAAATAGCACTTGGACTGGGTGTCGTTCTATACAGTATAAGTCAATTTATTCTTAAACCTATGATGGAAAGCAAAGCTGTAGATGCCCTCAAAACTGCTGGGATTACAGATGAGTCTGCTTTAGATGCAGCTTCTGCTGGAGCCTATCCTCATTTTCTTCATATTATGGCAATTCTATTTGTACTAAACGTTGTCATCATGCTTGTTATCGGTAAATTGAAACCAAGAGAGTCGGCTTATGTACAAAAATACACTGAAGAAGTAGATATCACACCTTGGAAATTGGTTAAGCCTATTGGTGCTTTAATTTGCGTGATTGTTATTGGGGTTTATATTTATTTTTCTTAATTGTAGATGTCAGATGTTAGGTGCCAGATAGTAGGTGTCAGGTGATAGGGGTCAGAGGTTAACGGTTATCGGTTAACGGTTATATAAACTTAGAATAATAAACAAAGAACGAATAAAATTGATAAAAAAAAACGTTAAGTGTACGCGCTCAACGTTTTTTCTCTTTTATCTTATCTCTAGCATCTGATCTCTTACTAAAAAGAACTTTTATAGGTTTTTCCGTCAATAACTATCTTCGCCAATACTTCCTTTAGAATCTGTGAAGTACCTCCACCTATAGGCCCGAGACGACTATCTCTTGACATTCTAGCCAATGGATATCCTTCCATGTAACCATAACCTCCAAGATATTGGAGACAGTTGTAAATTACCTCATCAGCTACTTTTGTCGATTGCAATTTTGACATTGTAGCTTCTTTAACTGGGTACTCCCCATTGTTTAGTTGTTCAACTACTGAGTAATTAAATACTTTAAGCATTTCTATTTCTGTAGCCATTTGAGCGACGCTGTGCCTTAGTGCTTGAAACCTATCTATTGTTTTGCCGAAAGCTGTTCTTTCCGACATATATTTAATCGTGTACTCAAGGGCATATTCTGCTCTTGCGTGCGCATTGACACCCATAATCAAACGCTCCAACGCCAAGTGTTGCATTAAGTACGAAAAACCTTTATTCTCTTCTCCTAATAAATTCGCCTTCAACACTTTTACATTGTCAAAAGCAATTTCACCAGTGTCAGAAGCTCTCCATCCTAATTTATCTAATTTGGTTGCACTGATACCTGGGGTATCTCTATCCACAAGAAACATACTGATACCACGTGAGCCAGCTTCTGGATTTGTTTTAGCAGAAACGACTAAGTAATCGCTATAAATACCATTGGTAATAAAAGTCTTAGAACCATTTAAAACATATCCATCATCGGTCTTGGTCGCAGTTGTACGCATTCCCGCAACATCAGATCCCGCAAACGGTTCTGTTATACATAAACAACCAATTTTCCTACCTTCAATACTGGGTTGTAAATATTCTTTTTTGATACGTTCATCACCTTCAGCATTTAGATGCTGCATAGCTAAAAAGGCATGCGCCCACATAGCAGCAGCAAAACCGCCGGAGTTGATTCTCTGCATTTCCTCTAGCCAAATTATTGTATAGAATTTATCCAGTGCTAATCCACCATACGCTTCAGGGTAGTCAAGTCCAAAATATCCCATTTCACCAAACTTTAGCCATATAAACCTTTCGATCGTACCCGTCTTTTCCCACTTGTCAATATGAGGCACTACCTCCTTTTGCAAAAAAGCTCTGAAACCTTCTCTAAATAAATTGTGCTCCTCATTAAAATGTTTACTCATAGTTTTTAACTTATACTTATATTAGAATTATTGGGTTTTCATCCACTCTTTAAGATCCTTTGCATATTTCATCTTATTTAGAGGTGGTTGTTCCAAGAAAAAAGCTTGATAGAATAAACTGGTTAAGTATTCTGCCATCGCTCTTTCAGATATTGATAGTTTGCTAATTTTTGATTCTTTTGTAATGTAGTAGTCGATCAGTAATTCTTCCCCTACACTTCCCAATGCGCGTAATATTATTCGCAATTGATCATTTGACATATTACCGCGAATACCTTCTTGAGGCAACTTCTTTAGACTTTCTTCTTGTGACTTTATAAATACCAACCTGACCAAGGCGCCAAAATTTGTCTCCTCCCACATCATTTCCTTCATACATTGCATCATTCCTGGATACAAAGCATATGACTTTACAATTCTAAAGTAATATGTGTAACCCACATCGTACCACTCTTCTTTGGTCAAAGCAGGCTTATTCAAGATCTTCCCTTTAAATCTTGAAAGAAAATCCAACAAAACCTCAAGCACCAAGCTTCTGAGATCAGGAAAATAATGATAAAAGAGACCAGTTGCCATTCCTGCCTCTTGCATAACATCAGCAATTTTCATCTTGTGATAGCCCACTTTTTCAAGTGTACGACGACAAGATTTCTTAATGTTTGTGCGTGCTAGGGCTCCTTTATGACTCTTTGTAGGGTTCACCGACTTACTTAAAGCAACATCTGCTGCTTTTTTCCATGCTATTTCTAACTCATTCTTCAGTTCTGTCTCCTTTTTATACATTTTTGAATTTGAATTCAATTTCACAAATATGATAAAAGAGATTGGTTTGACAAATATTTTTCTAACTTATTTCAAAATTTCCAATCATACAAAATATATTATATCAAGCCATAAGTATCTTATTAAGTTATAGTCTAAATAAAAATAAAGAAGTAAATTTGTTGTAAAGAATAGAGAATGTTGAAATTGAAAGATGGAGAAAAAGGCATTATTACCTCTATAAGGCTAGATTACAATGCACAAAAAAAACTACTAACCTATGGTATCGGTAAAGGGTCTCTTATATTGAAACATTACAGTCCCGAATTTTCAGGTCTATGCAACTTTTCTATAAATGGTCGATCTGTAAGCCTCAGAAAATCAGATGCCGCTTTAATTGATCTCGTAAAATTTGTTGAAGAATGAATTCAATAGGTCTTGTTGGTAAACCCAACTCTGGTAAATCAAGTTTGTTTAATTTATTAACTGGTTTACATCAAAAAGTAGGCAATTACTCAGGTGTCACCGTAGAAAAGAAAGAAGGGTCATTTAAAAATTATCAAATAACTGATCTGCCAGGATTAAACTCATTATGGATAGACACACAAGATGAACAGATCAGTCAAACTGCTATTCTGCAACATGCCAATAATCAACAACCACTGATTTTTGTCGTCAACGGTAACCAGCTTAATGGAGGTTTAATCCTGTTTTCAGAAATTGCAGACTTACAAGCTCCACTTTGCCTAGTTATTAATTACAAAGATGAGTTAGAGAAAAACGAAACTGTCATTGACACAGTTACTCTATCCAATCAATTGAATTGTGAAGTCATCCTAATGAATTCAGTGACAGGAGAAGGTCTGGATGCATTGGTTAATGTCATGGAAAATAACAAATTCAAAACACCCAATTCATTTTGCAGGAGTCAATACGATACATTAAGTGATGAAGGCATAAACAATGACTACATCAACCGTTTGAACAATCTGAATAAAAATATTGATGAAACTGTTTTTACGAAAATAAACGAAGATTTTGCCCAAAGACAGTTGCTGGTCAACAACATAATTACCAGAACTGTAAAAGAAAAAACTGTCGATAGCAAATTAATGTTGAAGACAAAAAAGTGGGATAAAGTTCTACTTCATCCAATTTGGGGAGTTTTCATTTTTCTTGCAGTCATGTTATTGGTTTTTCAATCAGTTTTTACATTCGCTTCCATACCTATGGATTGGATAGATGCTGGATTTGCATCACTTTCCGATTGGAGTTCTAACAACATCGGAATTCCTTGGTTGGCAGATTTGATCTCAAATGGAATACTAGCTGGTTTTAGTGGCGTTCTTATATTTATACCGCAAATAGTAATCTTATTTTTCTTATTGGGTGTACTAGAACACACAGGCTATCTCTCTAGGATTTCACATCTATCAGATCGCTTCTTACAGAAATTTGGTCTTAGTGGTAAAAGTGTTATTCCATTAATGTCTTCTTGGGCATGTGCCATTCCAGCAATAATGAGTGCGCGAATGATTGAAGATCCTAAAGAAAGAATGGCTTTAATCTTGGCTTCTCCATTAATGACTTGCAGTGCCAGGTTGCCAGTTTATACCATACTCATAGCTATTTTGATACCTCAAGAAGGAACTAGATTCTTCGATATAAGAGGATTATTACTTCTTGAGTTATACATGATTGGTGTCATAGCTACTTTGATTGTATCATGGTTTATCCATAAACGAATACAACTAAAGTCAGAAAGTTTATGGACATTGGAAATGCCTCTGTACAGAATGCCAAATTGGAGAAATGTTTTTTACAATGCCTACTCAAAAACGAAATCATTTGTTGTAGAAGCTGGTAAAATTATATTTATAATATCAATCCTATTATGGGTACTTGCAAGCTTCAGTCCTAAAAGTGATGCATTTATAGATAAAAAATTTGAAGAATATTCATCAATATCGAAAACAGGTAAGATTGAAAGAGAAAGTATCGCTTTGGAATATTCATATGCTGGATACATGGGGAAATTCATAGAACCTGCTATCATACCGTTAGGATACGATTGGAAAATAGGAATTGCATTGATCACATCATTTGCAGCTAGAGAGGTATTTGTTGGTACACTTGCTACTATTTATAGTGTTGGAAGTGAAGAAGAAAAACCTGTCATCAACAAATTAAGAACAGAGGTCAATATGCAAACAGGAGAGTTAAGATTTAACAGATCTACGTCCATCTCCCTCCTACTCTTTTATGCATTCGCTTTACAGTGCATGAGTACCGTCGCGATTGTCAAAAAAGAATCTGCAAGTTGGAAATATGCAGCATTGCAATTTTTCGGATTTCTTGCTCTGGCTTACTTCTTTGCTTTAATAGGGTATAGGTTATTTTAAATCTTGTAATTACTTAATCCTCCAAAAGTATGGAGTAAGAATAATAATAATTGTGAAGATTTCTAATCTTCCAATAACCATAAATACAGAAAGGAACAGCTTTGCTCCACTAGACAAGGAAGAGAAATTATCAACAGGACCAAGTGATCCTATAGATGGACCAACATTTCCTAGTGCTGTTGCTATAGCACCTAATGAGCTTTTGAACGGTGTAGGATCATCGATTAAAAAAAATGACATTACAAAAACACCCAGCCCAAATAAGATGAGGTAAAAAAGAAGGAAGACAAGAATATGCATTAGAATTCTTGATGTTACGACTTCTCCATCAATCTTCATTCGTATAAACTCCCTAGGATGCAATATTCGTTTAAACTCAAGTAAGGTAGTTTTGAAAAACACCAAGTGTCTTATCATTTTTACCCCTCCCGATGTAGATCCCGCACATGCACCAAAAAACAATAAGAGAAAGCAAATTATCTCTGTGGTAGGTGTCCAAGATGTGTAATCTGCTGTTACATATCCAGTAGTTGTAACTAAGGAGATCACTGTAAATGCTGCAGTTCTAAAACTTGTTTCTAAATCGTAAATGTTGTTACTGATTAAAATCGCAGAAATTACTGTAATGACAACTAGCAAAATAGAAAGGTAAAATTTAAGCTCTTCACTTGACCAGGCTCTTCTTAGTTTTCCTTTAAAAAAATAATACAAAACAGTATAATTAATACCACCAATCAGCATAAATAATATGATTGGATATTCTACCAATGATGAATCAAAATACGCAATGCTATCATTTTTTGTAGAGAACCCACCAGTTGACATTGTAGTCATAGCATGATTGATTGCATCAAACCAATTCATTTTACTGAAATAATGAAGAATCAACATTAAAATAGATGTCAAGCCAACATATATCAACCACAATCGTTTAGCAACTTCTTTAATTCTTGGGTGTATCTTATTAGCAGTTGGGCCAGGTGACTCGGCCACAAATAGTTCAACACCCCCGATTCCGAGTATAGGGAAAATAGCAATTGTAAATACTATTATTCCCATACCACCAATCCATTGTGTCATACTGCGCCACAATAAAAATGTAGGATGCAAACTTTCTATATCATTAAATATGGTTGCTCCTGTGGTTGTAAATCCTGAAGTACTTTCAAAAATAGCATCTGAAACCACAATGTTTGTCGAGGTAGATGGACACATAATATAGGGCAACGCTCCAAACAAGCAGAGAAATAGCCATCCTAAAGCAACAATCAAATAACCTTCTCTTTTCTTGATTTCCTTCATGGGCACTTTCATAATAAACAGTGCGGAACCTACAGCCAAGGAAATTCCCGAAGACAAAAGAAAAGGTTTGATCGTAACATCTTCAAAAAAGAATGTCAGCAAACAAGGCAACATTAAAAAAAGGCCTAAGATAAAAATCAAAAGACCAACAACTTTTAAAACAATCTTATAATTAATTCGGATCATTTAAAGATGGATTCAACACGTTTCATTACTTCTTGCAATGCAAAAACAATCACTTTATCACCTAAACTAAATTTGAATAAAGCATTAGGAATTAAGCCAACATCATTTCTTATCACACCAGCAACGATCATGCCTTCAGGAAAATTAAGTTCCCTGAGGGTCTTCTTAACCAATTGATTTTCTTTATGAATAGTAAACTCAATAATCTCTGCATCAACACCATGAAATGACGCAATCGCTTCAATTTTCCCTTTCCTAACATACCTAAATATGTTATTGGCTGCCAAAAGCTTTTTATTGATAATAGTATCAACGCCAATCTTTTGCGAAAGGTGGGTGTAAGCAGGGTTATCAACCAAAGCAACTGTCTTATAAACGCCCATATTATCAGCCATCAAACTACTCAAAATATTGGTTTCAGAATTTGATGTCAAGGCTATAAAAGCATCCATGTGATCAAGTCCTTCCTCCAATAACATTTCTGTATTACTAGGATCCCCCTTGATTATACTAGCATGCTTCAAATCTTTCTTAAAGATTCGACACTTAGAAGCATTTTTCAAAACAACCTTAACATTAAAGTCCTTTTCCAACAATTCTGCAGTATCCTTTGCAATTGGAGTATCCCCAATTATCATAATGTTTTTAATCTTCTGTAACGTCTTTCCTACCAATGCATTCACTTGATCAAAATCACTAACATCTGTAGAAAGATACAAATGATCCTCTGGTAAAATTATATCTGTACTTTTAGGAATGAATGTTTTAGAATTTCTCAAAACAACGATCACTCTAAAGTGCTGATCCGATGCCAGCTCATACAGTTGCCTAAAACTTTTATTGATAAGAGGAGATGAGTTATCTGCAGTAAAGCCAATAATTGAAATTTTCCCGCCTTCAAATTCAAAAACATCTGTTGCAGAAACTCTAGATATCAGTCTTTTTACCTCTCTTGCAGCTAAATATCTCGGAGAAAATAGGTTGTCAATTCCAATACTTTTGAAGTAGTCTTTTTGATCTTGATCTAAAAATTCAGAATTTTTAACCCTTGCCACTGTCTTTTTAACACCCATTTTCTTAGCGAGAATGCAAGCTAGAAGATTTGTTGACTCATTTGTTGTGACGGCAATAAATAACTTTGCAGCTCCTAATTTGGCTTCTTCAAGAATATTTATTGAAGAAATATCTCCAGCTATAACCTTTACATCCAATGAGTTAGCAGCATTTGCCAACAGTTCCTCATCTGTATCGATTAAGGTTATATTTTGATCTTCATTTACTAATAATTGTGCCAAATGAAAACCGACCTCTCCAGCACCCGCGATTACAATATTCACTTAAATGTAATTTGATGCAAAAATCAGTAATTGCCAATATACTTCCTAATTATTCAGTTAAAATCTAAAATTGTATTTCAGTTCCGATTCTTAGACCATGGAAATTATATTTCTCATTTTGACCACTATGTATAATCATCTTTCACAAAAAAAAATTAATCAATTTGAATCCTATTCTTTGTCAGGATAACATCTTCATATAATACAAATCATTTCTTTAACCATTCATGTCAAATCAATTGAAAATATGTCTTTTTAGATCGAAAATATAGGAAATCAGACTGATTATCGTATTTTTAGTTATAATAGTTACATAACTTAAATAACTGCAACATGAAAATTTTAAAACTTTTCTTATTCCTAATTCTCGCATTGGTTCTCGTATTTTTCTTATTTGGCTTATTAAAACCGACTGTAAATTATGGCCATGAAATTACTGTCAACAAGTCCCTGGAAGAAGCATGGGCAGTACAGCAAGATGAAACGAAACTTGGTCAATGGCTAGAAGGATTTCAAAGTATAGAATTAATAAGTGGTGAAAAAGGGAAAGTTGGTAGTAAGTACAAAGTTGTAGTTAAGCCAGAAGGGCAACCTGATTTTGTAATGACAGAAACTATAAAATCCATAAAAGAGATGGATCATTTTACAATAGAAATGGACAGTGATATGATGCTTTTTGATCAAACTATATCTTTCAAAGAAAGCAACGGAAAAGTTGCTATAAAAACCGATTCGAAAGTTACAGGAAAAGGACTTATGACCAAATCAATGTTCGCTTTAATGGAAACTCTTGGGGGTATGTTTCAAAAACAAGAAGCAAAAAATATTGAAGCTTTAAAAACAGTTATTGAATCCAATACAACTGATTATTTTCCAGTTATGACACCAAAGGTACTTGAAGATATTGAAGTGGAAACGAAGTAAGAAATAAGAATTATGAATTATGAATTTTGAATTTTGAATTTTGAATTTAAACAATTAATTATTAATAAGGAATAATGTATAATTAAGGAAGGAAATAAAATTGAAGATTAAAGATTAAGCTTCACCTTTGTTTTATTTGCAAGACTCTTGTAAATAAAATTATGGATTAAGATTTTATAATATTGCTGCGTTTAGGCTTTACCTGAATACTTGTTGACAAAGGATTTGCCTTTTACTAAACAAAGAGCACCAATTCCCAAAATTTGAATTCAATTATAATAGAATAATTCTTAAGTTAATTCTAGATACTTCTTATACCTTCTGGGTCAATAGTGATTAGTTTTTGTCGGTACAGTCCACCAATTACTTTCTTAAATAATTTCTTTGATAAACCAAATTCACGTCTTATTACATCTGGGTCACTTTTGTCAGAATAGGGTAAAAAACCACCTGCACCGACCAATTTGTCTAGCACTACCTTTTCATTACCCACAATACTTTTATAACCAATAGGCGTTAAACTCACATCAATCTTACCATCTTCTCTGACTGGTTTAAGGTAGCCTTTACATTTATGGCCAATCGGCAAATCTCGTCTTGCTTCATCTTTGTAAACCAAACCAGCATATTTGCCATCAACAATCACTTTGTATCCAATATCAGTCGAACGATAAACTATAAGATCAACTTCTTGACCCAGCTCAAATTCTTTATCAGCAATTTGTATTAAGAAGTTTCTCAACTTAGTTGAACCCACCAATCTATCAGATATTTCATCATAATACATATGAACAATGTAGGAATTCCCTTCAACCATGGGTCTTGCCTGATTTCGATAAGGAACCAACAATTCTTTAGAAGTACCCCATTCACAAAACGCCCCGATTTCATTAACAGAATTGACTTTTAGATCCGCAAATTCATTTACAACTAAAAAAGGCTTCTCTGTGGTAGCCATATCACGGTCATTGGAGTCACAATAAACAAACACATCAATCATATCGCCCTCCTTCATATCTTCAGTAACAAAACGACGTGGCATTAATATCTCCGCATCACCATCTTTTTCAATAAGGTACAAACCTTGTGGCATTTCTCTGTAAACTTCAAGTTTGTGGTATTCTCCTAATGTAATCATGCTGCAAAGATAAGATTTACTATTATGAAATTCAGAAATATAGGTTAGAAGCTTAAAAGTGAAAAATCAGCCAAAAGTAGCAGTTAAAAAAAATCAGGCCTCAATTGCTTGAGACCTGAGTAAATACGACAATCAGTTAATAATTACTTTTAAAAATTGGCTCTTAATGGGGGTTATGCAGGACATTTATGAGCAATATAAAATAAAGTAAAAACATTACAATCGTGAGTGATTGGGGTCTTTCGTATTTATTTGAGAGTGTTAACATTTTGTTCCTTTTACCTATCAATACCAGGAATACTATGGTGCGTTACCATGGAAGAGAAAAATAATTAAAAAAAAATGTGGTTTAATCCTAAATAACTGTTTATCAATTACTTAGTAGTCTTTATCTTATTTTGAAGCCTCAATCTTATTGATGAATTCTGTTGCTTTAAACATATCAGAATCATTTAACTTGGCTAGCATTTTCTTAAGTTCATCAGGTTCTTCTCCAGATTGAGCTGCGATAAAAACAAGAAGGAGGTTCACATCTGATTCTAAGAATTCATCTTCCCATTCGGTAGCATTTATTAATGCCTTACATTCTTCATATTTTTTGGCTTTGAATAAAAGATGAGATTTTACATACGAATCCACTTCAGAAAGGTTGGAGTTATGCAATTTTTCAAGAACCAATGAATATTTTTTGGCATTTAATTCATTTATATAAGAATCTACGATGTTTATTTGTCCAGATCTCGACTTGCTGATTTTAGGGAAAGTGTATGATTTAGCGACAAGATCTTGTCTTAAGTCTGAACCATCTTGAAAATTTAGTAATCCTGAAATAGCAATTATTCCAAGAACCAATATTGCAGCCACAGCATAAGAAATATATCTTTTGAGAGTAAATGCTTTAGTTTGAGCTTGCAATGACTTTCTAGACGCCGCTTCAAAAAGCAAGTCTTCTATAATTCTTTCTTTATCTGTGTCTTTCAAATTTATGAACTTAAGAGGTTATGATAATCTTTTAGCGTTTTTGATAACCCTTCATTATCTTCAACAAGTTTTAATAACTTTTTCAAACATGTATGTTTCCGCTTTCTTGTAGATTCTAGACTAACAAATGATAATTTGTGCATAATCTCTTTCATAGAGTAGCCTTTTGCCCATAAAAACATGGTGTTTTTGCATATCTCGCCAATGAAAGATAATTGCTTATCCAGCAGCGTTTTTAATTCCTTATGGTACATTGTTGCAGTAACTAAGTCCGAATCTTCTACAATATCAATTTTTAACTCGGCATGATTTGACTTCTTATTATCTCTAAAGTAATTGAGAAGCATATAGTTTGACAAGTTTTTTATATATCCCAATAGCTTACCTTGATGTTCATATTTTCCCGACTTTACCAAGAGTCCAAATTTGACAATTATATCAGTCCACAATATATTCGTTTCATTATTTGAAAGGCCTCTCATTTTTAAAAACGAAATAATAGGGGCCTTAAATCTTGCTGTCGTATATAAATAAGAAATAGCCTTATCATGTTCTTTAGGGCCAGACTGTAAATATTTCACTATCTTTTCATCATCTATCATAGTTATCGTATAGGGTTTCACTACAGAAAACAGTAAATACATTTATATAATAAAGCAATACATAATTAATAAGCAACAATAAAAAATGCAATTAAAAGTAACACTATTCTACTTTGAAGTTATTAAAGAGTAAATAAACTTAATTTTTAACAATAAAAAAATCAATAAAATGAAAAAAGTAATTTTATTAACGGGATTGTTCTTAGCGGTTAACTTTTTAAATGCCCAAAATAGTGGGGACAGAGAAAAAAGATTAGCTTTATTCGTACACGAAGCAAATTTAATTAAGTCCAGCACAACAGATGTTACTCAACAAGAAAATAGAATTGTTAGACTTGCTGGGAATTTTCTAGCAGAATACAGATCAAAAGATGAGGTGAAAAATATGGAGGATATCGAAAACAATCTCCTTTCTTGTCATCAATGTGATCCAGTAAAAATTAAAAAATACTTGGCTCTTATTTCTGATAGAAATGGCAAACCAGCTATGTTTCCCAGCAAACTATTAATAGCTTTAGGGCCAAGAAAAATGATAAAGAATTATCAGCTGCTATCAAAATTTATGAAAACGTTGGTTCACGAAACTTAGGTGACAATAATATTTGTTTAACAGGAAACTGTGACAATGACAATCATGTAAACCCTAAATCAAGAGGACAAGTAGCAGATGTCTGGATGTACACTGGACAGAAAAAATTCTTTATAGAAGAAGACATGAAGGGATGGAGATACTATTGTAAGCAGACAAAAGCCAATGCTGAAGATCCGCTTAATACACATACAGAAAAAGATGAGTATGGCTGGAAAAAAGCAGAGAATGTAGACAAATGGTAATGAATTGACTATATTAAGATGGCTGCTCAGTGTAGCAGCCATTTTTTTTTAAAATAAATATATTATAAACCAATATTAACCTCTAATGAAAGCTTTAAATTTAATATTATTCATAATCTGTTTTCAGCAAATTTCTAATGCACAAAACACTACTGGTTTAACAATAGAGTATAATTTATTTACAGATCAGATTACCTATAAAAAGGGAAATGAAATAATAAATAAGCCTGAAATAAATCAAGATGAAAACATCACTGTTATAATTAAAGAGTTTAACCCTTATATTACCAAAAGTACAATTGAGGTACATCAAATAAATTACTTACAAAGTTCAACAACTCTAAATGCTGGTGATTCTGTAGCTCAACCCACTAAAGGCTTTGGAGGTATGGGGAGTATTTTGGGCGGTTTGTCGCTAGGAAATGGTGCCTCAGGAATATACGATAACATTCCAGGATCAAGAGGTGCGTCTTCCAAAGACATAATGCAGGCCAAATCCAAATATAGACAAATGTTAAAAAGTCTCACGCTTGTTGAAAAAAAACTAAACAAATCTGCTGAGAAAATAAATCTATTTAAGACTCAGAAAAGCAGTCAAAATCTTGCATCATCAGACATCTCAAAATAAAAAAACAACCCAAACATTAGACCATCACGAATAAAGGAAATGATTGAAGAAGAAATCCTTCATGCCTTTGCCAAGCAAAAAGGTGAATCAATTGCTATAGAAGACCTCATAGACGAAAAAAAGAAAAAAAATGATGTTATAGACGCCGTAAAAAAATACCAAATATCTCAAAAAGAATACAAAGAGATAGCAAACGATTGGATCAGCTTTAACAATACAATTGGAATTATTAACAACGAAATGAACGATGATCAACTTAACTTCATCCAAGTATCAGCAGATTCAATAGTCAATTCAATGTCACAGAATTTAGCCAATTTTGAAAATTCACAAATTTCTAGTGATGAATTGTCAAATAGCCTTACGGACCAAGCATCATTATCAGCATTAAGAAGAACTTATGAAGAGCTGCAAAGTAATGATTTTATTTACACGTTTCCACCAATCCAAGCTGAAGGAGATGCAGTTGATTTAGACATTGCATTTTCAAGAAAATCGGAAAGTGGGGATTATGAAAACTATAAAAACCTTAAACAAAAAATACCTGTTTCTGGTGGTTGGAAAATATCTGGTGGAATTGGAATGTCATTTGGTTCTTTTGCCAAAAAAACATATAAACATACTGTTGTTAACAATATAATAGTTGGAGATGAACAAGATACTTTTATTCCCACTATTACATCGTTCGCCCATATCTACAAACAATCATCTAAGAGTGTAAATATAGGAGGATCATTTGGAATAGGACTTCCAATATTAACAGGTGGCAGCATTCAATCTGCTTCTTTTTTCCTAGGACCAACATTGTTGATTGGAAAAAGTCAAAGATTATTATTAACTGCTGGTGTAATGGGTGCAAAAGTTGAACGACTGACGAGTGGTTTTAGTATCGGTGATTCATTCGAAGGGTTTACAGAGGTTTTGCCTGTTAACCAAAAGTATGATCTAGGTTTCTTTATCAGCGTATCTTTTAATGTACTATAAGTCATGATTATGAAAAAGTTATCAATAATTTGTTTTCTTATACTTTTCACATTTGGTATCCAAGCTGAGAAACATGCACTTATTATCGCAGTTGGAGATTATCCCATAGATGGCGGATGGCCAAGTATATCAAGTAAGAATGATATTTCACATATAGAAAATGCATTAAAAATTCTTGGGTTTGATCCAGCAAATATTTCTAAAGTAATTGATGGAGAAGCTACAAGGGAAGGAATCCTAAAAGCTTTTGAAGCACTTACCAAGAAAATAAAACCAGGTGACAATATTTTCATTCACTTCTCAGGGCATGGTCAACAAGTCATGGATAATAATGGTGATGAAATTGATCAATTAGACGAAGCTATTGTTCCTTATAATTCTCCTGTAGACTATGTTGAAGGTTTTAATGAAGGTCAATATTTGATAAGGGATGATCTAATCTCATCATTGACAAATAAAATCAGACAAAAATGTACCGCTACAGGTCAATTGATATTAATTTTAGATTCGTGTCATTCAGGAACTGGTACCAGAGGATTTGGAAAGTCAAGAGGTACAACAAAATTAATGGCACCATCAAACTTTAAAAAATCAGACAAAAAAGAAACAACAATGGGTCTTGTTATTGAAGATAATAACAATCTAGCGCCTATGTCTAGCTTCTTCGGCGCAAGTGCTATGGAATTAAATTATGAAACTTCAGATGACCAATCCAAACCAGTTGGAAGCTTGAGTTTTGCTATTGCCTCTATCCTAGCCAACATGAAATCTAAATATTCTACTCAGGAACTTTTTGAAAGAATAAAGCTAAAAATGAAAACGATTGCACCACGTCAAAATCCACAATTTGAAGGGCCAAAAGATTTGATAATTTTCGAAGGTGAAACAAGTGCAACTGATTACTTGATTGATGTTGAAAAGACAATCACTCCTAAAGATATAATCATTTCAGCTGGAAGCATGGTAGGTGTATATGAAGGATCTGCTATTGACATAATCTCAATGGATACCGACCAAGTTGTAGGCAGAGGCAATGTAATCAAATCGACTTTAACTTCAAGCACTGTAGAATTAGATGAACCACTTACCTCGAAAAAAGATGAACTTATTAAAGCTAAAATAATTGACAAAGCAGAACCAAAAGTAAAATGTCTAATTAACAATCAGCTCCCAAGTGATTGCCAATGGTCATCCGTAATTGATAAAGTAATAAATACATCTATTTATGAATCAAATGATGTGAACCCTAATATCACAATATCTACCTCCGAGAATAAAAAGGATATAACAATTGCCTCAAGTGATGGTGTCATCTTATATCAAAACACATACAACCCAGCTAAGAAGATAAGACAGTTCAATGAGTTAACAAACACATTCAACAAATACAATCAAGCACAATTTTTAAGAAGTTATAACATAGAATCAAACTTTGACCTAAGCTTGAAATAATCGAAGTCGATTGTGAGAGTCCAGAAAATGAAAAAGCGCTTTCCGCAGCTTCAGAAATTGAATTAAAATTAGGTCATTGCATAAAGTTCAGGGTAACCAATAATGGAAAGAAAAAATCATACTTTTCTTTGATTGATATACAGTCTGATCATACAACCAACGTGGTCATACCAACAATATCAATGGGTTATACTGCTGAAGAATATTTTCTAGCTCCAGGAGAATCATTCACTACAGATTTTCATTTACAAATTGGAGAGCCTATTGGACTTGAGACATTAAAATTGATAACCAGCAAAAATCCTTTAGATCTTTCTTCCATAATCCAAAGCACTGGTAATGCAACGCGTGGTATAGGCGATTTACATCCATTTGAAAAAATGCTACTGAGCAGCAAGTCGCATTCAACAACTAGGGGTATTGTCATTAAGAAATCTAATGTTTCGGATATTGGTGTGGAGACTTTATTTTTTGAGATCGTTGAGTGAATTAAGGTGCCAGATTACGGGGGCCAGTGATCAAGTTTTAGAGGCCAGACAATAGAAATTAGAGATATGAATTAGTATATTACAACTAATTTTGAATCAGTAGCGAGTGTCTTCGACCTCGCGATTGACACCCCGTTGCCCTCATAACAATCTTTTATTCCTAAAAGCCATTTCTCTCATTCGCCAAGGCTTCAAAGAGTAACACCATTAAGCCCTTAGAATTATTTGATTAACAAATTTAGATTAATCTCTTATTCCTAAAAGCCATTCCAGATCAAGACTTTAAATATTTCTCGAAATGAAATGCTTTTCGCTTATTGGGAAATTGGCATGTCAAAACCAATTTAACTGGCAGTTTTTTTTTGTAGATTTTACTTGGCTATATGTATCAGCATTAATTCCTGCCTTGATATTCGAAGTGCAACCTGTATAGTCTGTGTTATCAGAACAAAGTAAGATTTACAGTTTAGTAAGATGGATTCTTCAAAGTAATTATTTACTTAAACTCCATAGCAACCGCGTAGGAATTATAAATATTATTGCTAAAAGATCTCCGAAGCCTCAACGAAGGAGATTACTATTATGTTTCGGTCTCAATCTCCGAAGTCTTGGCGAAGGAGATTAATTTTTAGTTCTTCATCGATTTAGATGAAGGGTTATGATCTCCTAAGCTAAAGCATCAGAGATAATTTTGGAGCGTCTCCGCCGAAGCTCAAGGAGCCTTGGTGAAGAAGCGAAGCTCTCCTTAGCCAAAAGGCTACTGAGAGCAAAGGTGGAGCCGCAGGGATTGCTATTAGCGATCCCTGAAATATACCGTAGTCTACATCAAATTTATAAAGCAAATCTTGTCTCTAAATCAAAAAAAATAAGCACCATCAAGTAAACTTGAATGCTTATTATTTTTTTAATTTACAATAAATTGATGCTAAAGTGGAGCCGCAGGGATTCGAACCCTGGTCCAGACAAAGCGCTCATAGGCTTTCTACATGCTTAGTTTGTTCTTGAATTTTCGACGTTGAACAGGTGTACAAACAACCAGCTCTCTGCTTATCTTCTTAATTTCAGAAAGTCACCGAAGTTTTAACTTTCCTAGTCCAAGCGATATACCCTAAGTACATCTTTCATTATACACTGATAAGTAGGAATATCAGACTTCATCCTACACAGTGCAAAAAGCTATGCTAATTCTAAATTAGGCAGCTAATGCGAATCTGTTGTCGCCAATTATATAGTAATCACCATTTGAACGAAGTGTGTGATCAATTCTCCGGCATGCTTACTTACAAGAAATCTTTCCTGTCAATACCAGTCGGCCCCATTTTTCAAATAACATTCGCTTGATCTTTTCAAGCATTTAAAGAACGGCAAAGAAAGGTAAATCGTTCAATAAATCACCAATTAAACCCATTTTTTTAATAAAAGACCTCACCTCGCTTAATCTAACCGTATATATGCTGTAAAAAACTATTTTAAATTTAGCAGTATACATTAATAAAAATATGTATAAAAAAAGCGAAACACCAATATGGTATTCCGCTAAAATCAGTACTTCTTTATATGTCTATATGTCTTTTACAATTTAACAGTTGAAGTTACCAGATTTCGAGATATCTCAACACTTATTTCATTTGAAAAATCAGGCAAAGAAGTAGCCATATTAAATGTTAATACTGAATGATAGATACTTGACTTGGTCCTTCGCCAACTGTACAAATTATCGGATAATCTACAGGTGCTAAGCAAGCAGGATTGAATGAGTCACCTACAATATAATTGCCTCCTGATCAAGTACAATAAGGTGTTGAACTATTGGCAAGAAATCCATTCAAATCGAATGGTGCTGAAAAATTTATAAACGTATTTGGTACAGATGTTAATTCCACAATAGGACTATCACTGACATCAATGGTTAGACTAAAAGATTCAATACACTCTCCTCTCCCGTTAGAACTTTTAGAATGTGACTTCCTAATGGTAAATCAGCAATATCTAAAATAGTATCTTCTAAATTAATACCATGCAATTGCCACATCCCAAAACGTCATTACTTAAATAGCTAGACAAAGCTATCTCAGAATCTGGCATTTACCCTCGTGTAAAGCTTCAGTAAACTCTTTTGCTGGCATTTAAATATTTGAGGGAAAAGTATTGGGGCACTAAGTCATTAGATCCTTAGAGCAATAAATTAACATTGAATCCGTATATTTACATCAAAGCCTAAAGTACAATTATGAAAAATGCTGTTACTATAATTAACGTTCTATTTGTTTCAATCTTTATCCTATTGGTTTCTTCATGCAAGAACAAAGAAGCAGAACCAATTCAAAGTAGTTCGGAGTTTGATGAATTAGGACAAATAAACCTTGTAGTTACAGGCAATCAAGATGCCCAGGAGCAATTCAAAATAGGTTTACTATTACTTCATAGTTTTGAATACGAAGATGCTAGAGAAGCATTCTTGGAAGCTCAAAAAGCAGACAGCACTATGGTAATGGCCTATTGGGGGGAAGCTATGACCTTCAACCATTCGTTATGGCAAAGGCAAGAAAAAGAAAAAGCTGTCCTGGCATTGAACAAGCTAAGCAATGATCCCGATGTTCGTATAGAAATGGCTAAAACAGAGTTGGAGAAGGACCTAATGAAAGCTGTAAGTATATTGTATGCCGACGGCACAAAATATGAAAGGGATGTTACCTATGAGAATTTCATGAGCAGTCTTGTTGATAAGCATCCTGATAACAATGAAGTAAAAGCTTTTCATGCCATTTCATTATTGGCAGCATCAAGAAATGGCCGAGATAAAAAACTCTATGCTCGATGTGCACAAATTGCACAAGGCATCATCAAGGAAAATCCAAAACATCCTGGAGCTTTACATTATTTGATACATGCATACGATGATCCTGGACATGCACATATGGCAAAATCAGCAGCGGATGCCTATTCAAAGGTTGCACCAGATGCTACACATGCACTGCATATGCCATCGCACATTTATGTAGCTCTAGGTCTTTGGAATGAAGTTATTAATTCGAATATTGCTTCTTGGAATGCAAGTGTAAAAAAAGACAATAAAAGTTACCATGCATTGAATTGGTTGCAATATGGATTTTTACAAAAAGGTGAATTGGAAAATGCAAAAGCTATGTTAGACAAAATGATTGCCAATGTAAATGAAGACTCAACCAAAGTCGCTCGCGGTTATCTCAACAACATGATTGGTGCTTACTTAGTTGCCACGAATGATTGGAAGAATGAAGATCTTAATATTGACTTCTACACTGAAGATTTAAATTTGACAACCAGAACTTCGCATAACTACATGCAAGGGATGAGAGCATACAGTGATGAACAAAAGGATGATTTAAAAGATATTATTGCTGAAATGAGCAAAGACATCTACTCAGCTTCACTCGCATTAGGAGATAAAGCATTTGCCATGTGTAGTAGCGGAGGGTTTGCCAATAAACCAGCCAATCAATTGGATATTGATATGTGCAAGATAATGGAGAATCAATTAAAAGCTAAAATGGCATTGCTACAAAATGAACCTAAAAAAGCTTTGGCCTTATTAAATGAGGCATTAGAATTAGATTTGACCTTAAGTTATTCATATGGACCGCCAATTATTATTAAACCCATTTATGAAGACTTTGCTGAAACTTTATTATCACTAAATCAACTGGATAAAGCAAATACCGTTTTTGATCAATCTTTAAACCGAAATCCTAAAAGATTACAATCTCTTGAAGGCAAAAAAAATGTCTTACAACTACTAAAGAATGATACAGATTTAAAATCTATTAAGGAGGAGTTAGCTCAAGCTCTGTCAGAAATAGAATATGCAGATATTCTTTAAATATTGATTCAAACCCCTAAATGTTTTTATGTTTGATATCTGAATTAAAAAAGAATTTAGGACATATCTAATTTCTTAAAAATATTGCTTTCCTTTGGTTTATAAATGCATTAAACCAAATAAGCTAAATGGCACTATCAAAGAAAATTGTTTTAATAAGAGAAGAGAAAACACCTTCAGACTCTAGAGTTGTTTTGACACCTAACCAATGCAAGGAATTAATTGACAAAGGTTATAATATCTCTGTCCAGAAGTCAAATATTAGAGCCTATAAGGACGAAGAGTATCAAGCACTTGGTGTTCCTCTTATTGAAGAAATTCAAGATCAAGATATATTTATTGGTGTGAAAGAAGTGCCCATTGATAACTTGATACCTGAAAAAATGTATTTTTTCTTTTCCCATACTATAAAAGAACAAGTTTACAACAGACAACTTCTTCAAGCGACGATCAAACGCAATATCCAATTGATAGACTATGAAGTCATCACCAACACTAAAGGACAACGCCTTATTGCTTTTGGCAAATTCGCCGGCATGGTAGGAGCTCATAACGGTTTGTGGACATACGGTAAAAGAACTGGCATATTCGAATTGCCAAGAATGCACCAAACCAAAGACTATGAGACAGTCAAGGAAATTTATAAATCTGTTGATATTCCAAATATTAAAATCACCTTAACCGGTACAGGTCGCGTTGCAAATGGTGCTGCCCTTGTACTAAATGACATGGGCATCCTAAAGGTTAATGCACTTGACTTTATAACCAAGACGTTTAATACTCCTGTCTACACTCAACTCAACAGTTTTTATTATGTCGAAAGAAAAGACGGACAAGTATTTGATAGCGCCATGGATTTCTATACCAACCCAAAAGAATACAAGAGTGAATTTCAACATTTTGTAAAAAACTCTGACATCTTTATAAATGGAATTTACTGGGATAATGATGCTCCCCCATTCTTTACAAAGGAAGATATGAAATCATCTGATTTCAAGATCAAGGTTATTGCTGATGTGACTTGTGACATTGCACCAGTCTCATCAATCCCTAGTACTTTAAAAGCCAGTACCATTCTTGATCCTGTTTTTGGATACAATCCCAATTCAGAAAAAGAAGATCAACCCTATCAAGATAACGTAGTCGATATGATGACCGTTGACAATCTTCCAAATGAGCTACCAAGAGATGCGAGTGAAGCATTTGGAGATATGTTTATAGAACATGTCCTACCACAACTGGGCAATGAATCCAGTGATATAATTGAACGGGCAACCTTGTGCAAAAATGGAGAATTAGGTAAGCATTTTCAGTACTTGAAGGATTATGTAACAATTATTGATTAATAAGTAATGATTAATAATTAGATAAGGACTAAAGGAGGAAATATTTGGATTAAGGATTAAGGATTAAGGATTAAGTTAAAATTATGAATTAAATAAAAATTGTTGCCATTGAAGCATTAACTTAAATTATGACAAGCATTACAACATATGTAGTTGACTCATTTACAAACCAGCCTTTTAAAGGAAATCCTGCAGGTGTTTGCATCATTGAAGAAAAACTGGATGACGCCCAAATGTTACTTATTGCACAAGAACTAGGTTTGTCAGAAACTGCATTTATTCAAAAAAAAGAACAGTCTAATAATCAAGAATTCACAATAAGATACTTCTCCCCCAAAATGGAAATTCTACTTTGTGGTCATGCTACCCTAGCATCTGCAAAGGTCTTGTTTTCGATATACGATTCCGTTGAGAATATTAATTTCACGACTAATGAAAATCTATCATTGCCTGTTCAAAGAAAAGGCAAGCAGATTCAAATGACTTTTCCAATTTATGATACATCACCAATGCCAGCTCCTAAACATTTAATTGAGGCATTAGGAATAAAAACTATAATCAATAGTGTATATAACAGCGAAACAAACATTCTTCTTTTAGAAATAGATGACCGAGATCTACTAGAAAGTTTAAGGCCAAATTTCGTTGACCTTTACAATTCCCATCAAAAGATTAATGGCGTTCTAGTGACTGCTCCCTCAACCAAGGGTAACTATGATTTCGAATCAAGATACTTTTGGCCTTGGAGTGGAACAAATGAAGATCCTGTGACTGGAGGCACACATACTTTTCTAGCAAAGTACTGGAGTGAAAAATTAAACAAAACCAAAATGAATTCATTTCAATGCTCTGAAAGAAGCGGTTTTATGACAGTTGAATTACTCAACGACAATCAGATGACGATTAGCAGTGAGGCACAAATAGTTTTAGAAGGAAAATTATTTATTTAGTTATTTTATTAAAATCATATTCCCTAATCTATCAAGAGTTTGATGCAATGAACATTATTCAATGTATAATCGCATATTTTTCTAGTGTTGCTAAATCAACATATTCTAATGCCTTTTGATGGGTAGCATTTAGATTTATTAGAGGAGCAACATTATTTCTTTCGGCATCTTGCCATCTAGATATACACAAGCACCAACAGTTGCCTTTAATCAAGCCTGGGAAGTTGTATTCAGGTCGTGGTGCAATCAAATCATTTCCTTGAGCTTTGCTAAACTTTAAAAACTCATCTGTCACTTGAGCACAAACGATATGAGTTCCAAAATCATCAGCTCCCGTTATGCATTTCCCATCCCTGTAATAGCCAGTTACAGGATTATTGCAACAAACCTCAATTGGTTTTCCATATACATTTAAAGTAGAACTCATCATCGGGTTTATCATAAAAAATACATTACTTAAATATAAAACACTTGTAGAAATAACAATAATTATAGATGCTCTAATCTTAGATTTACTTATCACAATTGAAGATATTCATAAACTGCATTTTCTATTCTATTGTCAACATCCTGATAGGAAGCCTTTTGGAAAGTTTTACCTGTAATTTTTTCATACAATTCTATATAGCGATCAGTAACCTTATTGGCAAAGTCATCAGGCATAATTGGCATAACTTGCCCTTCCTTTCCTTGAAAACCATTATCCATCAACCATTCCCGTACAAACTCTTTAGACAATTGCTTTTGCTTTTCACCCTTCTCCTGTCGTTCATCATAACCATCCAAAATATAATAACGCGAGCTATCAGGTGTATGAATCTCATCAATAAGAATTATCTCACCTTCATAAACACCAAATTCATATTTTGTATCTACCAAGATAAGACCTTCCTCTTCCGCCATTTTACTGCCCAAATAAAATAAGTCCATTGAATACCTTGTCAGGGTTGACCAATCATCCTCGGATACAATACCTCTTTCTAATATTTCTGCCTCCGAAATATCCTCATCATGGCCTTCCTCGGCTTTTGTGGCAGGTGTAATTATTGGTTTGGGGAATGCATCGCCTTCTTTCATACCGTCAGGCATAGGAACTCCGCAGATAACCCTCTTCCCAGCTTGATATTCTCTCCAGGCATGTCCTGCCAAATATCCACGAATTACCATTTCTAACATAATAGGCTTTGCTTTTTTTCCTATACTTACGTTAGGATCTGGGTTTGCCTCCAACCAATTGGGAACGATATGTCCACTTGCTTTTAAAAAGTGCTGAGCGATCTGATTAAGAATTTGACCTTTGTATGGAATTGCTCTGGGTAGAACATGATCAAAAGCAGATATTCTGTCTGAGGCGATTACAACAAGCTTATCTTGAAGAAAGTACACGTCGCGCACTTTGCCTCTGTAAAAGTCAACTTGTCCAGGAAAATTGAAATTGGTTTCTCTAATTGCACTCATAGAATATACTTATGCGGCAAAAATAATGCATTATCGCTCTAATTATCAATCAATAAAGAATAATTATTATCTGAAATAATAGAATATTTAATACAGATTACTTTAAGTCCCAGTCATCTTTACCCAAATTAAAATCTGATACTGTTTCTTTTTCAGACTTTAGTAAGACTTTAAGATTAAATAAAGAGATAACCACAACAATAAACAACCATATATATTTCCAAATAACTGCTGGAAAAATAACCAATTCTTCAGCATAAGCCTTTAAATCTGAAGATGGCCCAACATTAAAGTCTTGAATAATAAAGAGGATACTTGCTAGACCTATAAACATCAATACTGCCTTACCAAAATTGGTTTTGAAAGTTATGAATAAAAGGACCAAGGAAAAAAGCATTAAAGTTCCAGTTGTAAACAAAGATGTATGCCAGTAAACACCCGTAAATATCATACTCAAAGCCAATAGGACTAGAGTCGGCTTAACAAACCACTTTAGTTTAGCTCCGATAAAGAACAACATATTTCCGAAAATAGCGCTGCCTAAATATCCACCCATAATTGTTATGGCCCTATTCCCATTCGCTGATCTTGTCCAACCACTTCCGTCTTCATTTATTTGAACATTCTCAACCCAACCACCTGTAAGTAATGCACCAACTGCGTGGCCAAACTCGTGAAGAAAAGTAACAAGCAATCTAATTGGATATAAGATTTTTCTTCCCATGTCACCGCCATAATAGGTCAAACCAAAATAGGCGACTAGCATAACTATTATCTGAATTAATGTTTTATTTTTGATAAGCTGTGTTTTTTATAAAGTTAAAGCATTCATCTCACATTCTGATCTTAAGTCCCTATTTATTAGATAAACTGCGTTTCTTTAACTGTCAACTGTATCAAATTGCTAGTCGAAATCACAAGATAAATCCTACAAACAGAATTAAATTTGGTTTTTTGGACCATTTTTGAGCAGGAGACCCCTCTCTGAAAGAGACTCCTCTCTTAATAAAGGGTGATCAATGAATCGATAATTGAAACATTATCAAGACACCAACCTGCCTCGGTCTTTTTCTCTATCACACAATTATTAAAATGCTTTTCTAAACGATCATAAACCTCATAAGCTTGATTATCACTATAGTATTTATGGAGCCATTATTTTCTATTCTGACTCCTTGGCTTCAACCCGATTCCTCCATCAAATACGCGCAAGATTCCTCTAGAGTTCATTAATCTAATTTTTGTATTCAGCCTTTTAGTGGAAAAGAGTAATAATGCTTTATTATGATTTAAGTAATTAACTATTCTAGCCTTTAATTGCTCTAAGGACTCATAAGTTTCAGTTGCAATCCTCTATTTGTTGTTTTCAGAAAAGCATGGATCTTATTTAAAATCCTCAAGCATTGTATTTTCAAGATAGAATTTAAATGTTCCTATATTTTGTATTGACAAGACAAGAAAACATAGCCTTTGTTTTCTTCAATCGTAATATTTGAAAACGTGTAGTTTTCGATTTCACTTTCAATTGTTAAACTTTATGACTCACTTTTGTTGCTGGCAATCAGATTCCACTTATAGACCGAAATGTCATTCCCAATCAATCATATCAGTTCCTTATTTGGGAATATTGATAAAATATAGCCTTGACCATTCTGACCGTACACCTTTCATAGCTCTAATGAATTTGAAGCGTGGTAAAAATCATCACTGATTTCGATCTCTGTTAACCGCCAAATTCCCTCCAGGTTATCTGTTGTCACAAAGACTTTGGTAATTGTTACATCTTGTTTATAACTACAAATAAAAACGAGAAGAAAAAAAAGAAATTACCTTTTGTTCATGTTAAATTAGAAATGAATTACTAACTGGTGTTGTCTTCTTCAAATCGGAATAAATCTATTAAATCCAAAAGAACATAACAACAAATTACATACTGTCTTAGTATGTGGGTAAAGAAGTATCAATCTCTTTTGCCCATGCCAATATACCACCTGTCAAATTGTACAAATTCTTATGCCCTTTCTGCGCTTCTAAGAGTGCAATAACTTGAGCACTTCTAGCCCCTGATCGGCAATGAACAATTACTTTTTTATCAGTAGGAAAGCTATTTAAGTTTGAAGCTATTTGCGATACAGGAATCAATTGTGCCCCAATGTTTACCAAGTCAAACTCGTGTTGTTCTCTTACATCAATTATTTTTATATCCTCACCAGCATCTATCATGCTTTTCAATTCTTGTACTGTGACTGATTTCATAATTTATTCTTTTAATTGTGCAAACGTAAGATCAAATATTCAAAATTCAAAATTTGATCCGATTGCCTATATAATTATTGGGCTGCAGATGCATTAAAGGCGCATTGCTTTACCAAATATTTACTTCTGCTTCTAATTCAATATTAAACTTATCCTTCACCGATCTTTGAATATCTTTAGATAAATTAAATATTTCCTCCCCTGTCGCTTCTCCATGGTTAACTATAACAAGTGCCTGGTTCTTATAAGTTCCTGTTTGACCAACAACTTTGCCTTTCCAACCACATTGATCAATCAACCAACCTGCAGGTATCTTAACGCCATTTTCAGCTAGATAATTTGGCATGTTTGGATTGTCTTTCAAAATTGCATCAAACAATGATTGTTCAACTACTGGATTCTTGAAAAAACTACCACTATTCCCTATTACTTTAGGATCAGGCAATTTAGACTGGCGAATAGCAATAACAACATCACTTACATCTTTAATTGTAGAATTAATAATTTGCTTTTCTTCCAATGTTTTTGAAATTGCACCATAAGATGTATTTAAAACATGGTAGCCTTCTTTTGTTAAC
The DNA here is from genome assembly GCA_905480605.1 of uncultured Saprospiraceae bacterium. Taxonomy (GTDB): domain Bacteria; phylum Bacteroidota; class Bacteroidia; order Chitinophagales; family Saprospiraceae; genus RFSX01. Next base: position 43,679 of record CAJQRD010000016.1, read on the forward strand.
TTCAAAACGATACTTGTAATGATAAATTTATCCTTCCAAATAGTTTTAAAATTACTACTTCTGTATCCGAAGTCACATTCAGAATTATGAAAGGTCAACATCTTTTTTGATGTTTTATCGAAAGCCTTTACAGCATGCAAAACATCTTTTATTTCAACGCCATATGCCCCAATATTTTGCATAGGAGCCGCACCGCACTTCCCAGGTATTAAGGACATATTTTCTAATCCACCAAAGTTATTTGAAATAGCCCACAGCACAAAGTCATGCCATTCTTCACCAGCACAAGCCTCTACTAAAACGTAAGACTCCTGATCATTAACTACCTTTACTCCTTTGGTATTGATATGTAAAACAGGTTTCGTCAGTTTATCTGTCAAAAGAATATTACTGCCACCTCCTAAAACCAAAATTTTAGTCAAATCAATATCCAAATATTCAAAATCTGATACATCATCAATCGTAATCAATTGATCTATATCTAAATCTATGTTAAATGTGTTGTAAGGTTTCGATGAAACCTTATTAGAAATTTGCATTACAATCTACTATTAGGATCATCAATTTTTTTCAATTTTGAAAAGTTGAAATCAAATTGTAATCCTACATTTACTGAATTCGCTCCATCAAGATCAGGATTAAATCCATATCTGGTAAAAAATTGTACGCCAAATCCAGAAATTCCAAAACCATACCCAACTTGGACAATGTAAGTTTTGAAGAATTTTCTTTCACCTCCCAAATCTTTAAAATCTTGAGTGTGATAATACAACTCTGTTTTATTGAATTGTATTCCGCCACCCAATGACAGTCCAAATCGACCTTCTTTATTTAGCCCAGATAATCCAGCAAAATTAAGTTTACCAATAACTGGAAAGGATACATTTCCCAAGCCTTTGTAATCGGGTATAGACATTGCCAAAAGCCCTAGATTTACTTGAGTTTCAACTGATACAGAGAAATTTTCACCTCCAACCCAAATTTTAGGTCCTACAGCAAAATTAAGCAATGCACTTCCATTAGCACGATGCTGCCCTGTCGAATCTAAAGGGTTACTGTATCTATTATAAAGATCTATCCCAGCAGTCATTCCTATTCCAAATTGAGAAATAGCCGAATTCATAGCGCCAAACGTCAATAATAGTATCAAGTAAATTTTAGTCGTTTTCAACATAACTTATATGATTTCAAATAAATTTTAAGGATTAATTTCTTCCTGATATTTTAAAAATAAATGTCCCACAAATTTCATCTTTAGTCGATTTTTCAAACCAAAACTCATTTGATTTTCTTACCGCCAATGAGACGAGACTTTGCGTACTTAGTGACGATGCGTTCTTATTGTATTCAGCATTAGTAACTTTTCCATTTTCATTTACACAAACATCAATAGAGATATTACCAGATGTTTCATTTAGAATTAAAATATTGGGTTGATTCAAAATCTTTCTTCCTCCTAATCCATCTTGAACAAAAATTGTCAAATCTTCATCTATAAATATTTCGTTTACACTCACATCAGGTCCTTCAACTTCTGGCTCTTCTTGTTTTTTGATGATATCGATTATTGTTCCTGTATCACCATCTTGCCTTTCATTATCAGTTTGAGAAGTGCTTCCTGTATCACTATCACCTTCTTTCCTATTTTCATCTCGACCCAAAATTTCATCCAATATAGTTCCAACTTTATCATCTATCTTCTTAGCCTCTTCTTTTATTACATCTCCAGGAGATTTATTTTGATGACTCTTTCCTGAATCACTGCTATCTGCATCATCATTTCTAGTGTTCCCAGACTTAGATGTTTTGTCATTGTTTGAATAAGATCCATCTCCCTTCAACATAGATGCAGTATTTTGTGTAATAGTTGCAGCAGCATCCTCATCTAGATTTCTTAATGTCTTTCCATATAACACAACAGCTTCTGGAGAAATACCAAGAAACTCAAATCCTCTAAGCAAATCTCTTTTAGTACCCAAGAAAGCTGCAATTGCATATTTCGCCTTAGCTCTTTTATATAAGGCATCTTTAAATGTAGGGTCCTTATCAACAATTTTTGTAAACTCTTGAATTGCCTCTTCGTACCTATCAGTATCTAATAAGTATTCAGCTTTTACATAGATAAAGCCTAATTCATCTTCTAAAGATTGTGCATTTATAGCTCCTAGAGCCATGAAAAATGCCAAGAAAAGTATGATTTTGTTCATGTTTTGAATATTATAGTTCACAAAAGTAATCTCATTTATAAATTTGACGTAATAATCCTCATTTAGTTAACAAAGAATTATGAATGAGAGTATTAAATATATGTTAAAATGATAATTCTGCCCGTAAATTGCAGACTTGAAGCTTAAAACACTAATTTTTAGAGATTTATTATGTCTTAAGTGCTCTGATTTTATAAATGGAATGTAATTATTATTCACTTAACGTGATATTCTCGCATATAATTTATGAAGCACATACATTGTCACTTCTAAATATCATTCAATAGTTTAAATAAATGAATTTACTATAACATCGCAATTATTATTGGTTATATACCTTTTCAATCGAGATTTAATAGAGTATAAAAATTATAACAATAAGATAGCTCCTAAATAAAAAATCTATTTCACCAAAGTAATATTACCTTGTTTCATATATTCTAAATCATTGATACATATAATACGCACATTATAGCCGAACACATCCGGAGGTAATTCTTTACCATCAAAGGTTCCATCCCATTGAGCATTGACATCGTTAGACTTATAAACTTCCTCACCCCAACGGTTGTATATTAATATTTCCAATTCCTTTATAAAGTTAGATTCAATTTTATAAAAGTCATTGACCATATCGCCGTTTGGTGAAAACATATTTGGAACAAAAATATCAGACTCGTCACAATTGGGTTGCACAACTTCAACTGTTACCTGTGCAGTCCCTGTACAATCATTAGCATCTATTACAGTTACAGTATATGTAGTTGTCTCTAACGGAGTAGCTGTAGGCGTTTCGATAGTTGGATCATCCAGACTGTCTTCAGGTTCCCATTGGTAATCCAAATCATCCTCTTGATCTGTTGAAAGCGTACTGCTCTCACCAAGCAAGATTTCAGATGGGTCAGCAAAAGCCTCAATTTGATCAAAAAATCCAGTTACGTTAACCGTAAATGATTCCTCTGTAATACAACCATCTTCGTTGCTATAAGTCGCGGTATAAGTTGTTGTACTATCAGGTGAGACTGTAATAATAAATATATTATCTTCAATTATAGATTCTGCCGGTTCCCAAGTAATTGAAAAAACAGATGTCATAATCTCAGGAGTATATGTCAATACAGAAAAGTCATCTATACAAATTAATTCATCTCCAGTTATTTCTCCTTCTGTTTGTGATTCTCTTAGAGCAAAAGAATCTGTTGACATACAACCAAACTCATCTCTAGCGATAGCATATATACTGATGTCTCCTACTGGGAAAAAACCAGAAAGCGAATCACCCACATAAATTATTGTGTCTGCATTATACCATGTAACAGTTGAGTTAACATTTGTTAGTGCAATAGCTTCTATTGGCTCACCCTCGCAATAAAAATCTTGATCATACTCTAATACCAACTCTAGGTCTATCCCTTCAAAAGGGAGCAAATCAAAAGTATCCAATAACTCACAATTAAATTCATCAACGACAGATATTATAAAGGTTAATGTATCAACAACATTGTCAATATTAAAATCATTTCCTATTTGGAGAATGGTGCCATCCACGTCAAACCATGTTATAGAATCAGAAGATTCAATGGATACAGAGAAATCAGTATCTACACATACATTTATAGAATCAAGAATTGAAAGGTCAACTTCAGGAACTATACCAGGATCTACAACAATATTAAATGTATCAATAACAATACATCCAAAATCATTTTCTACTTGTACAAAATAAGTGATATTGCCTATTACTCCATTTAAAATCAATTCAGAACCAGTCGCAAGAACTTCACCATTCGGACCAATCCAAGTTACTGAATCTGTAGTTACAAGTGATATTGGAATTACCATTTCAGGACAAATAATAATATCATCTAATGGATCAAAATCAATTATCGGATCAGGATGTAAGTCAACCAATATAGAACTTGTACTTTCACATAAAAAGCCATTTATTGCTGTCACAGTAATCAACTGTAGTTCTTGAACATCTTCAACCAATAAAGTATTTCCAGTTCCTAAAACTTGGCCGTCAACATCAGTCCAAGTTATTGAATCCGTAGATACCACTTCAAGAAAAGCATCGTTACCTATACAGACTGTATTGATTGTATTTGCAGCAAAATTAATATCTGGCAAGTCGATATATTCAACGGTTACCATTTTTGAATTTTGGCAACCATCAGCAGTGGTTACATTTGCTGTCAACTGTATCGAGGTTGTTAAATTGGTAACTTCATATGTCTGACCAATACCAACAATTTCAGACAGTTCGTTTGTCCAAACAACTTCGGTGAAATCAGGTTCTACAGATAACATAACCGAGTCTCCATCACAATATACTATTTGCTGAAATGGGAAAATATCAAATATAGGAATCTCGGAAACCTTAACATCTAGGGTATCAATAAAGTTACAAAGACTACCTTCAGATGTAGAGACTGTCACTATGTATGTAGCATCTCCAAACAAAGTAAATGTTGGATTCACTTCATTTACATCTGTAATCATCGGGCCGTCCCATTCATAAAAGTAAAAATCAGGTCCATTTGCATTTAAGCTAATAGTATCGGTTCCACATTGAATAATGTCTGGCAAAGGAAATGTAGGATCTCCAGTTGTAGAAATAGTGACAGTATCACTAAGGGAGCAAAACCCATCCGTTAAAAAAACAACAAAATCTTGAACACCTGTGAAATTTTCAACTGAAAAAGAACCATCACCATTATCAATAATACCTGTAGAAGGATCGAATGTAATCTCTAAATCAGGTATATCCGTTTCAAATACTACAACACCTTCATTCTCACAAATTATTTTATCAATAAACTCAGCTCTCAGAGGGTTTGTCATGATGGTAATTTCTTCCTCCTTTATATCATTACATCCACTTTCTGTGTCTATTTCATACCTTACCATAATTGTTTGATCCATCCCAATATCCAATTGGAAAGAGCCCATATATATCGTATCCTCTATTCCAGAATGACTAACAATCCATGTATGAACTATAGTGTCCTGAAATGTTAAACTTGTTTGATTAAATTGCACAATCGTAGACCCATCACAATCAAAAGAATCATACGTAAAATCAGCAGTCGGATCTCCTAACTCAGCAACTCCAATTGATGCAAAAGTTGTGTCTACGCATAATCCATCCGTCACAGCCATTGCCACCAAATACCGTCCAGATTCTGGAAATGTAAATACAGGATCTACAGCATTTGAAACAAAATTCGTATTGGGAAAATCAAAAAACCATGTATATTGTAATTCTTCAACGGGAAGGAAATTGGATATCGATTGGTTTTCAAAACTGATCGTTAATCCATCACACCGTGTATCAAAATCTGGTTCAAAAATAGCAATTGGGTTACGTCCACAAACTCTCACATTGTATTCAAAGTCTCGCCTGATCTCAGATAATAACTGTCCATCTCTGAATTCACGAACACAAACACCAATTAAAAACTTTCCTATTTGATTTGGGACAGCCAATACAAGCCCAGTCTCAGAATCTATACTAATCGGGCTTCCTCCCATCATATTACCAAGACTAAACCCAGGTGCATATGCAACCTCTGGAAATGGTGGTGGAAAAGCAGGATTGGGTCTTGGATCATCTAAGGTAGCTCCAGCAGAAGGAGTACATAAAAAGTAGACTAATGAATCTCCATCTGCGTCAATAGCACGATCATCAAATCGTAAAGTATCATTAACACAGACAAACGCATTGGGCCATTGCTCAAAAACAGGTGAATTATTACATTCGCGAAGTGCTAAATCAGTAATACGCACCCAATAAGTAGCGCCCGTGTTTAATGGATCAGCAATGTTTGTTAAAACATTATTACGACAACATCTTTGATAAGAGATTATATAACCAGAAGCTCTTACCGGTAATATTATTGTATCTCTATAAGTTGTAGTTTGCACACACACATCTTCACCGATAACATTACATATACTTGATATGGTTTCATTTAAAGTGTCGTCAACAGCAAAAGGTATTAAGAACCTACCTTCATTCGGAAATGTTTCTATAATTCCATTGCTTTGTCCATCAAATACAGAAACCAATGCAGGATCATCGAATTGAGCGTTCACTGCACCATTAAAACAATCTCTTCTGAATTCTAAGGTAATTTCATATCGGGAATTTCCAAGGCAACGGTAGGTCATATTACCACCAGACACGTGTGTTGCCTCAATAGATAATGGTACTGCAATAAGAAAAATCAGTGCAACAAAAACAAATATTGATTTAGATAATTTCATGTTCCTCATTATTTGTCTTGATTAAAATTAATGTCATCAATCTCCACTCTTCTTTCTCTACTTGCGGCAGGACTGTAAATGGATTTTGAAGGTTGTTTGGGGTCATCAGAAATTGATTTGGGAGAAGTCTCTTCACCAAATGAACGTTCTGTAATTATCAATTGCCCAGTAAGAATATATGGTTTCAAAACACCATCACCCCACTCGTCAAATTCCTTATGTACACTATCAATTCTACGTTTACCCAAAGCAAAATTATAAGCCGTTGGAGCAATAGGTGAAGTGTATCCTCTCAAGTAGATATTTACTTTTTGTCCAGACTCCAAAACAAGGATAAGCTGATTCTTAAAGACTTCGTATTTATCAAATCCCTTTTTTACTTCATTGTTGAAAAATTCGTTCAATTCATATACCGCATCATCTCTCCTTGCTCCAGAAAACAATCTGTTCGCATAATTTTTTTCGTATTTTGGAAATGAATTATAATATTTATAATAAGTCGATGTAAAGTTTTCTGGGGAAGTCTCACTCATTGTATTTTTCCCAGGTGAATCATGATCAAAAAATAAAGCAACAGGTATAGCATTAGCTAAGGACACTTTCGCTTTTCTGATAATTTCTTTTTCTTTTAAGTAAACATCTTTATTGATAGGCCCAGAAGTACCAATTTGCACTTCTTCTATAGTTGCAATATATCCTCTGCTGTTGACATTTATTTCATATTTATGACCTGGAAGAACTGGAAACGAAATTGTATTTGTCGGATGCTTATTGACCTCAACCAATTTACCATTGATTAAATCTTTCAATACAAAATCTAAACTGTCAAGAGGTCTTTTAGTATCCAAATCATAAACAGACACTTGTAAATCATAAATGGCTGGTTTTAAGAATAACTTACGTGTCATTTCATTTTCACCACCGTATACTACATTATTTCCTACAAGTAAAATTTCCGCATTCTCATATGATTCTTTGGATGCAATTATTTTGTATTCTTTTTCGCAATCCAATTCTACCTCAAAAATATTCTCGAATGCTGTTTCTTGATAAACTGTATCTCCAGATTCTACACTAAGAATAACAAGTTTACACCCATTTAATGCTTTTTGTGTTTCTAAATCTAGTGTTAAAGCCAATAAATCAATTGTACAATTTTTCAACTCTCCCTGATAAATATCATAACAACAAGTTTCATATTTATCTTCTAAATAATTAGATCCAGGTCTGTTGGAACTTAGATAAATGTCAGAGCCATTTTCAGCAATAAAAAAGAACAAATCATTATTAGGAGAATTAATAACATTTCCTAAGTTATGAATTTTACCTCCATACTTTTCAAAGTCATTTGTTTTATAAATATCAAATCCACCATAACCTTCTCGCCCGTTTGAACTAAAGTAAATCGTATTGGTTCTTTCATGATAAAAAGGAGACATTTCATCTCCCGCAGTATTTACTGAATTTAAATTTTTAAGATTAGATGAGTTAAACTCTTTATCAAGGCTAACGCTATAGACATCCATTCCTCCATTTCCGCCTGCTCTGTCAGAAACAAAATACAAAATATAAGAAGAGTCAACCATTGTCAACATAGGATGCGTTGAAGTACTTCCAGGTTGATTGATCAAATAATCAAGCTTTCTGCTATCACCGATAGAACCATCCTCATTTACAACACTAAAATAAATTTCACATGATATGTTGTCATACCGTTCATAATCCCCAACTGTATAAAACAAATATTTTCCATCTGAACTAAATGATGGATGAGATATTAATTTCTTGCTTTCTAGTCCAGGAATATTTAATTCTCCTTTATCATTATACAATCGAGAATAATAGTAGGTTTTGTCATCTAATTCTTTTGGAGTTTTAAGTGAATTGTAATACAAAACATCTTCATATTCAAAAGGTGCATATTCTGAATATCGCGTATTGATAGAATCTGGTAAGCGGGTTAATGAATCTAAAACAGAACTTATTTCTACATCTACTGCCCATTGAGCAGAAGATTTTAGAAACTTTACACGCTCAGTTCGAACGCTATCGAGTTCCGAATATTCTGATAAATAAATATTATAATCAAGAATTGCTTCTTCATACTTACCAAGAAGTTGGCGAATCTCAGCAATTTTAAATAATGCCTCACTTTGATCATCAACATCATCAAATTCGATATAGCGCTTATACATTTGTTCTGCCAATCTTAAAGAATATGTCTTGTAAGCTGCTTCTGCATAACTATAAATGAATTCTTTACTTACTTTATTTTTAAGTGCCAATGCTTTATCGTAGTGCTCCATTGCCAATAAATACTCACCATTTTCAAATGATTCTTCGGCATAATCAAAATGTTGTCCAAAGGAATAGTATTGAGCATTCAATGAAGATGCTGTCACAAAAAATAAAACGAAAAATTTAACTACTTGATTTAATCTCATGTTCATAATTATAGTTAAATTAATATAATGGACAAGGCTTATTTATACCTTTCGGAATGTTTGCTATAATATATCGTAAACTTAACTCTGGTCCACCTTCACCTCCCGAAACAAACTCAAAATCCGATATATTAAAGTCGTAAGAAAATGCACCATACACCCTACCTATTTCTATAGCTGCCATTGGATACCAAGCATCATCAAACCTATAACCACCACCTAAATAAAAAGCAGTATTTTGATTTTTTCCAATGTATATTTTAAGCTGTGCATTTATTACTTTTTCTGAATAAGAATCTTGTTTTGCATACAATCCGTTAAGAATAATATCTAATCCTCCTGCGATTGGATAATTAAACATTGCATAAGCTGAAATCCTCATAGGCCTTTCAGATACATATGTTGCATTGGAATTAAAACTATCTATTGGTTTAATCAGGTGATAAGCACTTATCCCTATATCTAAATGTTTTCGGTATGCCGATTGCCATCTATAATTTAAACCCGCACCAATATCGAAATATGAAAAGTTATCTAAATTAAGAACTTCTGCGGGGATATTGGGGTCAAATTTAACTCCATCCCATTGCCCTCCAGTTCTAGCTGAACTATAGTCTATTTTTCTTTGAGCATAAGAAACTGTAACAGCTGGTGTCAATTCACTTTTAGTGCTCAACTTAATACTGTAAGATGCAAATAGATTTAAGCCAGTAAAATTTAAGCCAAGATCACCCGCTTCATCATAATTGATAAGACCACCCAATCCCAAGTAGTTAGAATTCTTTTTATTTCTTAATTTAAAATCTGCTCCAACATCACCACTTATATAATTTACAGGCACTGATGCCCATTGCTTTCTGTAATTTAAGTGATATCTCTGATCACCATTAAAAGCACCTGTTAATGATGGACTTAGATTGAGTGGTGAATTAAAAAATTGGGAATAGTGTAAATCCTGCGCTTCAACAGCTGACCAACTGATTAGAAAGCTAAAAACTATAAAAAAGGTAGTTCGAAGCATGGGTATTTTATTTAATTTATTCAATGTTCAAAAGGATCAGCTATATTTTGTGCATTGAATGCTATAATAACAATAAAAAAATACTTTTTATTGTCTTTACTTATTAGCATATTATACAGACTACAAAAATATCACATATGCACGAGAAATTGACTTATTTTCAGCAAAAAGTACTATAAAAAGCAACATTAGTCAAGTAATTACCTAAATTAAGCCAATACCATACCAATGTGAATCAAATAGTATAACGGTAATTACATCCGATTTGTGATCTAATGCTTTTTAGGAGACTCAACTCCATATTGCATTTCAACCAATTCACTCTTGCCACATTGATTCAAAACTACCAAATACAACTTATCATATTCTTTTTCGTCAATAGAACTGAGGCTTTCATTATTTAAAAGTAAATTAACCATTGAAGGCGTTGTATTGCTGTGACCTACAACTAATAACCTTTTACCTTTATAATTATCCTTGATCTCTTTTGCTAGAACATCCAAGGTCTTTGCATTATAAATTTTAACTTTCTTATTTAAACTAGTTGCTAGTGGATGAGCGGTATCTTTTGTTCTATTATAATCAGTGGAAAAAACAGTATTGATCTGTGAATTCACTAGAAGATGTTTCAATTGATATGCACGCTCAATACCTTCCAAACTAAGCGAATCTTTACCACCTTTATCCGCATGCCTCACCAAATAAACATAAGTGGCATCCGATGATGTACAAACACATGATTGATATAATAAAGTTGAAAGAAGTATTACTATTATAAAGTGTGGATATTTCATTCGTTATTTTTTATTTAGTAAAGATAAACTACCTGAGTTGCTTTTCTAATAGTTTAGGTTCATAATAATTATAAACCTATAGATATCTACAAAAAGTTAAGTATAATTTTCTTATTTCCATTGATCTTATTTATTTATGTCAATGTATTTCATAGAGTGGATTATGTCATGGACTCTCCTGTTTTCACTGAATTCAATGATTTCGGAACATTACTAGTCAAATTAGCTTACTTTTGCAAATATTAAATTCTACTTATTTGTCTACATTTAAAGAAATGGGACTTTCAGACGAGGTTTTGAAAGTTCTCGAAGAGCTTGGTTTTGATACCCCAAGCCAGATACAAGAAAAATCCATACCACATTTATTAGAAGCATACGATGACTTTATAGGTCTAGCTCAAACAGGTACAGGAAAAACAGCAGCTTTCGGCTTGCCATTATTGGAACGTATTGATCCTGATTTTGAGGCTACACAAGCTTTAGTTTTGGCTCCAACAAGAGAGTTAGGGCAACAAATTGCCAGTCAATTAGAACACTTTGGGAAATACCTGAAAAGGATTAATATTTTAGCTGTTTATGGTGGTGCTGCCATCAGCAATCAAATTAAAGCTCTTAGGAGAACACAACATGTTATAATTGCCACTCCTGGAAGATTGATAGATTTAATCAAAAGAAAAGCCATTAAGCTTGATCAATTACAAGTAATTGTGTTGGATGAAGCAGATGAGATGCTTAACATGGGATTCAAGGAAGACTTGGATAAAATTCTAAGTTATACTCCTGATGATAAAATGACATGGTTGTTTTCAGCAACTATGCCAAAACAAATCAAAAAGATAGTTGACACTTACATGGAAGATCCATTTGAGGTCAGAATTGATGCCACTTCAAAGGTTAACACCAATATTGAGCACCAATATATTTCTGTAAAGCAAAACGATAAAACTGAAGCATTAAAAAGGATTTTAGATATAAATCCAAATATGCGAGGTGTTGTTTTTTGTAGAACTAAACGAGACACACAAGCACTTGCTGAAGATCTTTTACAGAAGAACTACATGGCAGATGCTCTTCACGGTGACCTCTCACAGGCTCAACGAGATAGAGTAATGAAGCGTTTTAAAAATCACAGTTTACAAGTATTGATTGCGACAGATGTAGCTGCAAGAGGTATCGATGTTCAGGATTTAACACACGTGTTTCACTTTACATTACCTGATGAAACATCATATTATACACACCGAAGTGGTAGAACTGCCAGAGCAGGAAAAGAAGGCTTATCAATTGCATTTATTAACGGGAAAGAAATTTACAGAATTAATCGCCTTCAAAAAGAACTGGATATTGAATTCACGAAAATTGAGATTCCTAATGTAAATGACATTGCAAAAGTTAGAATTGAGAACTGGTGCGTTGATGTTGTTGATATGGATGTCAAAAAGATTGATAAAGACCTTCTTGATATGGCAACTACTCAATTAGGTGAGTTGAGTAAGGAAGAATTGATAGAAAGAATGCTTTATGTAGAATTGAAAAGCTTACATCTTGATAATTCTGGTGACTTAAATCAAGATGTCGAAAAAGATCGTGGTGGAGGCGGAGGTGGAGGCCGCGGACGTGATCGTGGTGGAAGAGGTGGCCGTGACAGAGGAGGTCGAGGACGCAGTAGAGACAGAGGAAGAGATAGAGACAGAAGAGGCGGAAGAGATAGAGATGATAGAAGAGGTGGTGGGGATCGTGACGATAGAAGAAGAGGTGGTGAAGACCGCGATCGGTCAGAAAGAAGCCCTAGAAACAGAAGAGATGACTTCAGTCACGATATAGACAAGAAAAAGAAGAAAAAGAAAGAAAAGTCAATTGAGAAGACTGATTTCAAACCCAAAAAGAAAAAAGACGACAAGCCTTTCAAAAAGAAAAAGGATTCAAGTAAGTCAAAGAGAAGAAGAGACTAAAAAGAAAAGAGGACATTGAAAAATGTCCTCTTTTTTTATATCCAACTTACCAAAAACACCTCTTTTTATTCCATTAATGAGCTATAATCAAATTAATAGAGCATTTCTACCTTCAAATCAAGTAAACAAAAGAATCTATTTGTATCTTTATAGAAGCTGAAAAGGCTAAAAAACGTTTGGTTTTTATGCTTTTATTGATTTTAATTTTAAAAATTAAAACAATTAAGACTATTTGTTATTGTATTATTTTCTATTATCAATTCAAGATAAACCCAAATACTAAAATACATCAAATGATTGCTGCTGACGTGGATAAAAAATTGAATTATACGACCTTCCTAGATAATTATAAAAGCAAATTAAAATCGGCTTTTTACGAAAGGGACAATATAGATAGATTTGTAATGCAACGAGGTTTTCCTGCATCAGTTTGGAGAGAAATCATGTCGGCAAATCCCCTTTCTGTTTCAGTACCTACAGAATATGGTGGAAGAGGTGTTATTGTCAAAGAATGCTTAGGTATGTTAGCCGCTTCATCCTATGAATCATTGGCACTTTCATTAACTTTTGGTATCAATTTCGCTCTTTTCCTTGAGCCCGTTGCTAAATATGGTCATGAAGATGTGAAGCCATCTATTTTTAAAAGGTTTATGACGAAGCAAAACATGGGTGGTTTGATGATAACAGAACCAGATTACGGAAGTGATGCTTTGAATATGCAAACATACAATCAATTTAAAGATGGTAGTTACCATATTAAAGGAACAAAACATTGGCAAGGCTTGACAGGTATTGCTGATTACTGGCTGATGACTTGTCGTAAAAAACATGAAAATGGTGACCTAGGAAGAGATCTTGACTTCTTTATCACAGATGATCAAGACATCAAACAACAAATAAAAGTAAAAGAGTTGTTCAATAATGTTGGTCTTTATCAAATCCCTTATGGACTGAATGAGGTAGATATAGAAGTTCCAGAAAAAAACAAGTTGATTCCAGAAACAACTGGTCTTAAATTAATGATGGATCTTTTACACAGAAGCCGTCTACAATTTCCAGGTATGGGAATGGGCTTTTTACAACGTATGCTGGATGAAGCACTTAAGCAATGTACTACCAGATTTGTAGGTGGAAAACCATTAATTGCCTTAGATAAGGTAAAGCATCAAATATCAACGATTCAAAGTGCTTTTGTTATTTGTTCGGCAATGTGTCACAGAAGTTCACAATTTAGTGGTATCGACAATAATGTTGCTGGAGATGCTATCGAAGCCAACAGTATGAAAGCATATATAACAGATTTAATGCAATCTACTTCTCAAACTTTGCTACAACTGGGAGGTGCCAATGGCTACAAAGCTGAATCATTTGCTGCCAGAGGAATGATTGACTCAAGACCTTTCAGAATCTTTGAAGGATCCAATGACATGCTTTATACTCAAATTGCTGAGATGATATTAAAAGTCATGGGCCGTAAAAAAATAACCAACCTTAGCGAGTACTTATCGACATTAGACATTACAAAAAATGCTGTCGATTACTATAAGTCAATCTTAAACTTTAATGTGGAAACAGGTCTTCCTCAACGTAAATTGGTTGAATTGGGTAATATTATTGCACGCGTTATTTCAGCAAACCATGTCATAAACATGGGAGGAAAAGGGTTTAGACCTGATTTAATTTCTGGATGTATAGAAACAGTAAAGCAAGAGATTAACGTCATCTTAAGTGCTTATAATTCAATGGGTAATGTTGATCCAATCGAGGACTATGAAGACGAGAGTAGTTGGATGGACTTTGCGTAGTCAGTAGATTCACTAACATTATATTTAAACAAAGAAGCACTTGTTGATTAATTTCAGCAAGTGCTTCTTTATTTTAAAATATTGTCTCTCGTGAAATTATCCATGCTATGCAACCAATCTCAATAATTTGATTAAATACAATATACAACGATAGTTACATAAAAAAAGCCTGCAATCAATAAAGATTACAGGCTTTTGAGTACCCGGGGCGGGACTTGAACCCGCACGACCGTGAAGTCATTGGATTTTAAGTCCAACGTGTCTACCAATTCCACCACCCGGGCGTCATTTTTAAAAGACTGATAAATCCAATCCTAAAAAAACAAGTCCTCCGAATTAAATACGAGAGGACATGGAGCGAAAGACGGGATTCGAACCCGCGACCCCGACCTTGGCAAGGTCGTGCTCTACCAGCTGAGCTACTTTCGCATAAAATAAAACCTTAGAACATTTTCTAAAGGGATGCAAATATAATACACCTTGCAACAATATCAAATACCAATATGAAAAAAATGTAAAAAACTTTATTTAAGATATTTTGTGGCTTCTCGAAGTGTTAATCCCGAAAGTTTAGGCCTTTTAAAATCAACATATTGTCTTACTGCATCAGGGTTTGTCTTTGCGTATTGTCTTAATGCCCAACCAGTAGCTTTATTGATGAAAAACTCAGTAGAGCCTATGGTTTCGTCAATCATAGCAAACAATAAATCCTGATTCGTCTCTTCTTTGTAAAAAAGCTGAAAGATAATTGCTGTACGTTGAAGCCACATGTTATCACCCTTCATATACCGATCTGCCACTTTCATTTGGAGTTCAGTATCACCTTTTAATACTTGACCTATACCGTGAGATGCTAAAAAATCAACAGAATCCCACCATGAGTGATTAATTATGAAAGATTCTATTATATCTAAATCTTTTAGGATTAATGACTTTTCGATCTTCCCGATGATATCCATAGCAATATAATGATAATCACGCATATCTTGAGACCACAGCCATTGGGTTAGTTCAGACCAAATAATTTTAATCTCGTTTTTATGATTAGACCATAACGATTTGAAGAATACTTTTCGTTGAGGTGCCCTTACGCCGTACAAATCAAAATTATATTTTAGATATGCCTTCATTTTCGAGGCATGAGCTTCATTGTAGTTGGCTTCTAAAAATTCTTTAATCTCAAACTTTATTTGGTCCACCTTCAATAAATTTTTAGGTCTTTCTTTTTTTCTTTTTGGCAGCTGGAAATAATATATTATTGAGAATTAATCTATAACCTGGTGAATTGGGATGTAAATTAAGATCTGTTTCTGGATCCCCAACAAAATGCCTGTAATCTTCTGGATCATGTCCACCATAAAACGTCCAAGTTCCATATCCGTGCGATCCATGAATATATCTGGCTTCGTTATCCGAATTATTTTCACCTAATATTAAAACATCAGATTTAATATGCTTTTTTTCATAAGCTGTTGTTTGTCCCATAAATCCTTTGACTGTCCTTGTGTGGTTTTGAGTCAACATAGCAGGAATCGGATCCCATTTTGCTGAAAAATCAAACAATGTAAAGTAATCGGTATCAGGAGATACTTTCCTTTTTCTGTGATCAATCGTTGAATATTCATACTCCAAAGGATTTTGTATCAACTCCCAGCTTTTAAAAGCAAAACATTGATCAAAATCTAAATGCTCTTGAATGTGCGCATCAGCAGCATCACCATCATAAATATTAGCACAAATATCCAATCCCTCAGCAGCAAGAGCAATATCATAAGTATCTGTAGCTGAACACATCGCAAACATAAATCCTCCCCCAGTTACATAATCTCTTACCTTCTTAGCAACTTCTAATTTCAATTGTGATACCTTCTCAAAGCCAAGGCTTTTAGCCAATTCTTCCATTTTAGTTTGATTGGCCTGGTACCATGGACTGCTGCTATATGATTTGTAAAATTTACCATATTGACCGGTAAAATCCTCATGATGTAAATGGAGCCAGTCATACTCAGCTAACTTGTCTTCTAGTACTTCCCTATCGTATACCGTTTCATAAGGTATCTCAGCATAAGTCAGTACCAAAGTTACAGCATCATCCCAAGGCTGAATACGTTCACCTTTCGCATTAAAATCTGGCGTATATACCGCTATTTTTGGTGGTTGTTCAAGTTTAATAACTTCTTGATTAATTTCTTGATTTGAAATCTCTTGCCTAATTGCCCCAAATTGAGCATTTGAAATCACTTCATACGAGACTCCTCTTGTCTTGCATTCTTTTTCAAACATTGGAACATTTTTAAATGCAAATGCCCCGCCTCTGTAATTGAGTAACCAATAGGCCTCTACCCCACTGTCAATTACCCAATATGTAATTCCATAGGCTTTGAGATGATCCCTTTGAACACCATGTTCCATAGGGATTAAAATATAGGAAGCCTGTAAAGACAGTCCAGCGAATACGAATAGAAGACAGAATGCAAAATGTTTCATATATATTAGGTGTGTATTTGAATGCAAGATAATCACAAAACATACAACGTCTGTATCTTACTTGTTGTTTTCTTTACTCCCATTTTAATACTTATTTAATGTTTAGGTCAATAAACGACCGTGCTTAGAAGTATATTTAGTCTAAAAGACTTCATAAAAAGTTGAACTATAACTATTATTGCACATTAATTATTAATTGACAACGTTAATTTGAGTAATAATCAAACTTTTATCTTTGGATAACTTACAAATCTCTTACCCTACTTATTTTTTATTCTTCATAGCAGTTATCGCAATGCTATATGCTTTAAGCTTATATATCAATGATAAGCGTATAAAAGAAAATAAAGGTTGGTTACCACCCATCTTAGGAATATTAAGGTTCACATCTGTTTTGGGTGTTTTATTCTTACTCCTTTCACCTCTCTTACGGACTTTTATAACTGAAACAGAAAAACCTCAGATTATAATTGCAAAGGATATTAGCTCATCTGTTGTTAATTCATCCTCAAAAGAATCCTTAGATAATGTCAATAAAACATTATCAGAATTTAAAAACATAATGTCAGAGCGATTTGATATTGTAGAATTGGATTTTGGAGAAAACATCAGTTTTAGCAAATCTGATTCAATAAATATCCAATCCACGAATCTATCTAAGCCTCTTGAATATATTTCTGATGCCTATGAGGATCAAAACTTGGGTGCTATTGTGTTTTTAACAGATGGTATTTATAATGAAGGAAAAAATCCAATTTACGCAGATTTACAGATAACGGCGCCAATTTATTCTGTAGCACTTGGTGATACAACAAGAAGGACTGACTTATTGGTAAAAAATGTTTTGCACAACAGGATTATTTACTTAAATGATAAATTCTTAATAGAGACTGATATTCAAGCTTACAACTCTGCTGGATCAAAAAGTGCAGTTAGCCTCTATAAAGTAGAAAATGGCAAGCAAATTAAATTGGGATCACAACCCTTTTCAATTGATAAAAATAATTACTTTAAGTCGTTTCAATTTGAAATTGACGCCAATCAGGTAGGCAATGTTAAATATGTAATAAGCGTCAACCGTATCAGTAATGAAATAAGTAGCAGTAACAACAGCCGCAATATATATGTTGAAGTTTTGGATGCGCGCCAAAAGATTCTTCTTTTAAGTGATGCTCCGCACCCTGATATAAAAGCCATAAAAACCATAATCAATTCCAATAAGAATTATGAAGTTGATGTGGCATATGCCAAGGATGCTTTGTCCTCTATAAAGAATTATGATTTAGTGATTTTGCATAACCTACCAAGTGAAAAACATAGCATTACAACTCAATTAGACGAAATTAACAAGAATAAGAAACCAGTATTTTTTATAGTTGGAGGAAATACAGATATGAGAAAGTTCAACAATACTCAAAATGTAGTTAATATTTCTGGTGGAACGAAAAGTACAAACAATGTTACACCAATTATTAATAAAGAATTTTCATTATTCACGCTTGGAAATAACGTATCTGCCAAAATTGAAAGTTTTGTTCCTTTAAAAGCACCATTTGGGGATTACAAACTTGGTGATGGTACTAAGGTTTTGTTGTCACAAAAAATTGGAAGTGTAGAAACACAATATCCACTATTGGCTTACAGTGACATTAACAACCATAAGCAAACAGTTCTTTGTGGTGAAGGCTTATGGAGATGGAAATTGATTGAGTATTTAGATACTGAAGATAATATTGTCTCTAAAGAAATTATTTCTAAAACGATCCAATATATTTCACAAAAAGATGACAAAAGACAGTATAGAGTATTTACCAACAAGAACAATTACAAGGAGAATGAAGCTGTTTTAGTTGATGCTCAATTGTACAATGAAAATTACGAATTGGTTAATACTCCAGAAGCAAAGTTGACAATCACTAATAAAGAGGGTGAGAATTTTGATTATACTTTATCAAAAACAAATAACTATTACTTTATTGACGCTGGTCGTTTTCCAGAAGGTAACTATACCTTCAAGTCATCCACTTCTTTCAACAGTAAGAATCTGAAATCCGATGGAAAGTTTTCTGTACAATCAATTATCAAAGAACAATATGATTTGACAGCAAAGCATGATATACTTCATCAATTAAGTGATAAATTTGGAGGTGAGGTTTTATATCCTAGCGAAATCAACAAACTAAATACTCTCATTGGCGACAATGCAGCGATCAAGCCCATAATGTATCAAAAAGCTGAAACTAAACCGTTATTGGATTGGAGATGGATTCTAGGAGGTATATTACTCTTATTGTTTATTGAGTGGTTCCTCAGAAGGTATTTTGGGGGTTACTAAAATTTATCTATAAAACTATCAATAGCAAAGAAAATATAAACACCTGGATCCGCGATCTAAATTCAGATGCCAAATCTGCTGTATCTGTTGATTGCGTAATATTTGGATATGACGAAAAGGAATTAAACGTCTTGTCGATTGATTGTAACATGCCTCCACATATTGGTAAAAAATCTTTGATTGGAGACTTGGTAAAAGTACATGAAACACTTGACCAAGCTGGTCAACGCATCTTAAAACAAAGAACTGGCATTGAAGATTTGTACATGGAACAAGTCAGTGCATTTGGTAATCCGAACAGACATCCTTTAGGTCGTGTGATTTCAATTGCTTATTATTCCCTTCTTCGTATTCGCAATTATGAAATAGTTGACAATGAGGACAAACACTTAGAATGGATTCCAATTTCAAAAATAAATACGTTGGCATTTGATCACAATGAAATACTTTCTGTTTGTCTCTCCAGACTGAGAAAACGCTTAAAAGAAAGACCCATTGGGTTCTCCCTCCTTCCCAAAAAATTCACACTAATTCAATTGCAAAAACTCTATGAAATAATTCTAGGTTTTGAGTTAGACAAAAGAAATTTTAGAAGAAAATTACATTCCACAGAATTACTCATTGACTTAAATGAATTTCAACAAGATGTATCTCACAGACCAGCTAAATTGTTTAGCTTCGATTATGAGAAATATAATGCTAAGAAGGAAAAGCAGACTTTGAAATTTGATTTGTAAAATCAATATTGTCTCCGCTATTGGTCAAAGACCTTTGCTCGGTTGTGAGTTTTATATTAAATTATTAAGTATTTACCATTCCAGAATTATCATTTACATAGGTATAGAACTTCGGTAAACAATGTTGTAGACATTTACCTAAATGTAAAACTTCGGTAAACAACGTTAAATCTACTCTTGATATTTAATAACTTTTGGGTCTGTAATTAATAGATTGGCGAAACATGCAATTATCAAACTCACTCCAGCCAATAACATCGTGTTGATTATCGCTTCTCCAAAAAATGTTTTGTACATAAAATTAATACCACCAACTGCTGCAATAATTTGCGGGATAACGATAAACATATTGAATAGCCCCATGTAAATTCCCATTTTATTAGGATCAATTGTACTAGATAACATTGCATATGGCATTGACAATATACTTGCCCAAGAAATACCAATTAAAGCAAAGCATACATTAAGCATCATCGCATCTTTGGTCCATAACATCAATATAAATCCAAGCCCTCCGCAAAGAAGGCTAAACATATGAACCAGTTTTCTATTTATTATAACCTTACGACTAATAAAGGTTAAGATCAAAGCAAATGCCATAGAAGTTAAACCATAAGTACCCATTGCTGACCCTACTAAATCTGCAGCATTGTTATATGCCAGATCTGCAGCCATATAAGCAGCTTCTGGCAAATTATCAGCATTTGGCTTAGGAGCATTAAATACATGTTCTGTCAACGCTGGTGTTGCCATACTCCACATAGTAAAGAAAGCAAACCAACTGAAAAACTGAACGACACCCAATCTTACCATCGTTTTCGGCATTGAAGCAATATTGCCTAAAATTGTAACCAAGCCCTTTAGCACTCCAGCAGACTCTTCCTTTTCTTTCAAGAAAGCCTCAATATCTTCAGGTGGATATTCTTTGGTTGTCATTACCGTATAGATTATAGAAACAATAAAAACTATTCCTCCAATTAAGAAAGCCATTTTTACATTGGCTGGTACAACGTTAGCAGTAGCTTCATTGCTCACTCCCATTTGATTAAGAAACCATGGCAATTGACTGGCGACCCAAGTTCCAACACCAATAACTAAAGTTTGTACAATAAAACCATAGCTTCTTTGTGACTCAGGCAATACATCAGCAACCAAAGCCCGAAACGGCTCCATGGATATATTTATAGAAGCATCTAAAATGAACAAACAACCGACAGCAATCCAAAGGACTGGAGAATGTGGCATATAAATCAATGCCGAAGAGGCAAGTATGGCCCCTATTAAAAAATAAGGTTTTCTCCGTCCATACCTTTTACTCCAAGTACGATCACTCATATATCCAATAACAGGTTGTACCAATAATCCTGCTAAAGGAGCGAAGATCCATAACATTGGAATCTGGTCTTTAGAAGCATCAAGCGTCTGAAATATTCTAGACATAAACCCACCTTGCAAAGCAAAGCCAAATTGAATTCCTAAAAATCCAAAACTCATGTTCCAAATATCCAGAAAATTTAATTGCTGCTTCTTTTCCATTATGTAAAATTTATATGTCTAAAATAAACTAATATTCTGGATTACCAGTAATAACTTCTTCATTACTTATTCGACAGAACGTAATATTGCCAAGGATCCAAAGTCAATGTTTGTGCCTCATCCCAACTCATGTTTTTCTGAGATACAACCTCTTTCATCTCGTCAACCTTAGGCATTTTAACGGTCTGCTTTTTATTGGATAAATTAAAAACACCTACAACCTTATCTCCATTCTTTTCCCTTGAAAATGCGAATACATTTTCATCTTCGAACAACTTGTTCACTTCTCCCCCATACTTACCGTTCCACAATGCTTGGTTGTTTTCTTTTAAATCCAAGAAGGTTTTAAAGAAAGGCGCATAAGCATAGTCTTTCCATGCGATATTGTCTTTTGTGAAAAATGCCAATCTTCTTTTAATAGGTTCTTCCATCCCAGAATATATCAAAGGCATTCCATCAAAGGTTGCGCAAAACGCCCACAAAATTTTGTCAGCTGCACCCAATCGTTCAGAAGTTGGACCGTTCCATGTATTCTCATCATGGTTAGAAGTGAAGTGCATATGAAAACCTTCATTGTACGTTTTACGGTTTTTAGTTAAAAACGAATCAATGTGCAAAGCATTTTTATTACCTTTCGCTATATCATTTATAATATGATGAAATGCCCATCCGTAATCCATATGGAACGTCTTATTGTTTCTGTGAGAAGGAACTTCAGACTCAGCCAATAAAAATACATCTGATTTGGCTTTCATCAATTCTGGTGCTAACGTATCCCAAAAATCTTGAGGAATACCGTGAGCTACGTCAACTCTAAAACCGTCAATTCCAACATCTGTCAACCAGAATTTCATGGCATCAATCATTGCTGCCCGCATTTCTTTATTGTCATAATTTAAGTCAGCAACATCAGTCCATCCCCAAGATTTTCCAGTATTGTAATCAATAGGGTCTATTATATTTCCTAGACTGTCTTTTGTATACCATTCTGGATGTTCAGTAATCCACGCATTGTCCCAACCAGTATGGTTTGGCACCCAGTCGATAATAATTCGAAGATCCAATGCATGTGCTTTTTCCAATAAATTTTTGAAATCAGCCATTGTTCCATACTTAGGATTTACTTTTTTATAATCTGCAACTGCATAAGGAGAACCATGATACTTTTCACGCTCGATTGGGTCTTTTATATCCTCAACCAATAAATCACCTTTTGCCTTTCTCATTTTCATACTGATAGGATTAATTGGCATCAACCACACAATATCAATTCCCATATCTTTAATTCTGAGCAATTGATCTGACAAACCATTGAAGTCCCCTTTCTCTGACATATGTCTTGTGTTGGCTTCATAAATGGATGCCGACTTAGCCCATTCTGGTAATTTGAATTCTAATTTTTCTGGCGTTTCAGAAACTATGTTTTTTCGACTGTCTTGTTTACAAGAAATCAATAAAACAAATAAAAGTAAGAGTGGTAAATATTTCATATGGACTTAATTATTAGAAAAATATAAAATAAAGGACTTTTGATTATTACTCAATTCTATCAATTCATCATTGATAAATAAAGATAAATTTCCATCGTTTAATTTTGCAACTTCAACATCGGACTTGCCAACTTTTATTGATAAAATATTATCTCTAAATTTAATTTTAAAACTATAACTTTCCCAATTATCAGGGATGAATGGTGTAAAACTTAATACGTTACCCTTTATCTTCATTCCACCAAAACCCTTAACAATTGACATCCATGTACCAGCCATGCTGGTGATGTGCAATCCATCCTTTGTATCATTGTTATAATCATCAAGGTCTAATCTTGCCGTACGTAAATACATTTCATAAGCCTTGTCTTTCATGTCTAATTTAGAAGCTAAAATGGCATGAACACATGGTGACAATGATGATTCATGAACAGTAAATGGTTCATAAAATTCGAAATGTCTCTTTATTGTATCCTTGTCAAAATTACCTTCAAAGAAGTACATGCCCTGCAATACGTCTGCTTGTTTTATATAACAAGATCTCAATATTCTATCCCAAGACCAATTTTGATGTATCGGTTGTTCACTATCACTCAAGTCACTTACAGGAATTAAACTCTTATCCATAAACCCATCTTGTTGCATATAAAGTTGGTTCTCCAAGTCAAAAGGATAATACATGAAATTATTGATTTTATCCCATTCACTGAGTTCTTCATCTGATAGATTAAGTTCGACGAATTTTAAATTATAATCAGATGGGTTATTGGCCTTAATTTCATTTAGAACTTGTTGTGTATATCTCAAACACCAAGCGGCGATATAATTAGTATACCAATTGTTATTTACATTATTTTCATATTCATTCGGGCCCGTTACGCCTAGTATTACATATGACTCTTTGTCATTTGACCAATTAACTCTTTGTTGCCAAAACCTAGAAATAGCAACCAAGACATGAATGCCATAATTGTACAAATACTCTGTCGAATCAGTATATCTTGTATAATCAAAAATAGCATATGCGATTGCGCCATTACGATGGATTTCTTCAAAAGTAATCTCCCATTCGTTGTGGCACTCCTCACCATTCATAGTAACCATTGGATATAATGCTGCTCCATCTTTAAAGCCTAATTTTACAGCATTTTCTATAGCCTTGCCTAAATGTTTATAGCGATACATCAATAAGTTCCTAGTAACCTTTTCAGGTGCATTGCTCAAGAAAAATGGAATGCAATACGCTTCTGTATCCCAATAGGTAGATCCTCCATACTTCTCACCAGTAAATCCTTTTGGTCCAATATTTAAACGATCATCATCACCTGAATAAGTTTGGTGCAAATGAAAAATATTAAACCTTACACCTTGTTGTGCAGCTACATCTCCTTCTATAACAATATCACTCTCATTCCACTTATTTGCCCATGCTTCACAATGTTGCGCTTTAAGAACATCATATCCCAAATCCAAAGCATAGGTCAAAATTCTTTCAGTAGCTTTCGCTAAATCTTTTTTATCAAAATTGAAAGTAGAGCAAATCGCAACAGTCTTTTGCAAACCTATCTCTTCATTATTTTCAATTGTATACTCTAAGTATTTTAGAGCCTTCATTGGAATTGATTCATTTCTAATTTTACTTGGTTGTAGACCATAACAGACCACATCAAATTGAGCTCTTACCTCAAAGAATGTCTTTTTTGTATATGCCTGCACAAAAAATCCTGTGTCAGAAATCCCCTGATCAACATTTTCCCAAAACTGCTCGTCATAATTTGAATCTTGATTCCTAATGTCAAAGTCCAAATAAGGAACAAGGGTTATTGGTCCAGAATAATTTATAGATTTCACTTTATAGTCTATGGAACCTATTTCCTTTTGAGTCCAACTGCAAAATCTTTCAGAAGAAATTTTAAAGACAAATCCCTCCTTAGTCGTGACTGTCATTTCTCGCCTCAAGAGCGAGCTTTTCATATCCAATTCACGTCTAAAGTTTGAAATCATATCAGGGCTAATTGTCATTTTCTGATCACCCAATAAAAGATCAATTCCAATCCAATTGACAGAGTTAAGAACTTTAGCAAAATACTCAGGATAGCCATTTTTCCACCACCCTACTTTTGTTTTATCAGGATAATAAATTCCTGCCAAGTATGAACCTTGCATAGAGTCACCATCAAAGGATTCTTCGAAGTTCGCTCTTTGGCCCATATATCCATTTCCAATACTAAAAATACTTTCTGTAATCTTATTGTAATCCTTAAAAAATCCATTTTCGATAACCTTCCAAGGATCTTTATCCAAATAATCTTTCATAAGAAAATTAATTTAACAAATTGATCAAATCCGCAAATACAAAATCTTGAAAATCTGATATGACTGCATCTGCATTAGACAAAACAGATTCATCTCCAACTCCTATAGTTTTGAAATTTCCTGTCTTTGCAGCTTCAACACCTTTTACAGCATCTTCAAAAACAACAATTGTATTTGAAGACAAACCTAGTGCTTCAGCACCTAAATTAAAAACTTGTGGATCTGGTTTTGATTTAGTTGTGTTTGTTCCATCAACAATAACATCAAAATAACCATCAATATTTAATGCTTTAAGAATTGTGCGGGCATTTTTACTCGAAGAACCTAATGCAATTTTTACTTGCTTATCTTTTAATTCATCTAAAAATAACAAAACACCAGGTAATATCTCCTCTCTTCCAATGTTTGAGATCAATTTCTTATAATGTTCATTCTTAACGTAGGCTAACTTTTGGCGCTCACTTGCAGACTTATCAATTTCTCCCAGTTTAAGAATAAAATCTAAAGACTCCATTCTACCGACACCTTTCAATTCCTCATTGTCAGTTTCGGAAAAGTTAACACCAACGGATCGCGCCATTTCCTTCCAGGCAATGTAGTGAAACTTTGCTGTGTCAACAATAACACCATCTAAATCAAATATACAGGCAGATATCATTCTTTGTGTCAATTTAACACAAAGATAATAATTAGGGCATCATATCATAAGATTCGACCATGAATTCAGCAGCTCCAACAATTAGCGGCAATTACTAGATGACAAAAAATGAATTAAAAGTCGTTACTAAAAAACTGTTAAAAGTGTATAAAACACTAGAAGTGTGTTCTACTTTTTAAAATAGGCAAACAACAAAAACATAATTAATATGAAAAATTTACTGTTTATCTTAAGCTTTATTGTATTGTTTTATTCCCAAGGAAATGCGCAATTAGAAGTCAAAGGTACAGTCAAAATAAAATATTTTATCGAAGCGGGTATTTAACCTAATTTAAGTAATACAGGCCAGATATTTGTGGATGGCGGATCTGAAAGAAAATTAACAAACAAGTTATCTTGGCGAGGCTCTGCCACCTTAAAAGATAAAATATGATAATTATTCAGATTTTGATCTAGGAAAAAGACGTTCTTATTTATTTGGACTAGTAATATGAAAAAAATAGGTTATACTAAGAATAACAAGTAGCATGGCGAAACAGGTAATCTTCTTAGACACCATTTTTGGAAATCAACAAGGCTTATAACTACATCTGACAATAATGATTTAGGACTACAATTTGGAATTGGGTATCAAACACATTTAAAAGAAGGAAAGAAAATCACTTTTGTAGGGAATCTTAAATATTTTAATAAAAGAGAAGCAACAATAGGTGGCATAAAGTTAGTTTACTATTTCTAGAATTAGAAAAGAAATAGACCGTTATAAATAATAATAGGTAAGCAACTTCTTAATGAAGAAAAATTGTAAATAGGATATTCGATTTCGTCCTTTATTATTATATTACACCATATAATTTAAATACACTTATGAAAAATTGTCTACTTTTATTTTTAACATTACTTATATGTAATTTTACATATTCTCAAGTACCTGATATCTCATTAACCCTAACAGATAATTTCTGCGATGAGCCAGATATAGTGGCGATTGAGTTTGCTGCCACGAATTTAGTTGGAACATATAATTATGTTTCTACTGACTTAAACTGTATTACCGGAGAACTTACAGGTACTGTAGAAATAACACAAGACCCTAATGATGAAACAATATTTTTTGTTGAAGATTTTAGTTTCGGTCTTTTCGGAGCATGTATTGGAATTGACCCTCCTTCTGGTAATTTAAATTGGAGGTACGAAAACTTTGTCATTACGTGGAATGGCTCTGATAACTATGGCGAGACTTACAATTTTGAAACCTTCTCTGCCAATGGAAACGATTGGACTTTTATGTATTCTAATACTTATGGGGACATGGCAACAGTTAAATTAACAAGAGTAGATGGTCAAGATCTTCCATATGCTACAACAGATCCTGCTGGAGGAGCTAATCCAAATTTGTCCATCCTATGGAATACTGGTGATACAACCCCTTCAATTGAAATTACTGCTAATGGTAATTATTCTGTAACAGTTTCTGATAATAACGGTGGACAAAAAATAGCCGACATTGGCATTTCAGATTGGAATGAACCACATCCTGATTTAGATGCATTAAGAGATATCTATAAAAAATCTATGGGTTCTAATTGGACAAACAATGACGGTTGGAGACAAGCTTTTGATCAAAATGACGGTTGCAATCCATGCTCTGGTGACTGGTTTGGAATTGAATGTGAAGAAAATAGAGTTATATCTTTAGAACTTAGCGACAACAATCTAGATGGGAGAATTTCAGTCGCACTAGGCTTCATTGAAAATATTGAAATAATTAATCTTTCAAACAATAAACTTTCTGGATCTATACCAATCCATATTACTTCAGGTTTACCATTAAAAGAATTAGATCTAAGCCGCAATTTATTATTTGGCCAATTTCCAACTTCAGTAACTTCAATTGCGTCATTGGAAAGTCTTGATATATCTCGTAATGCATTTGTAGAAACTATCCCAACAGAAATTGGCGATTTAAATGTTCGGTATTTAAATTTAAGTCAAAATCAATTTGTAGGCGAAATACCAAAACAACTTGGACAAATTAAACAACTGCTTAACTTTTCAGCTTCTTCAAATCAATTAACAGGTGAAATCCCGAAAGAACTTTTTGAATTACCTGCTTTGGCAGCAGTTTCATTAAGTAATAACTTTTTAACCGGTCCACTTCCAGAAAATGTTGCAAGTCCAAATCTAGAACAGATCAGCATTGCCAATAATAATTTAACAGGTATGATCCCTGACTCTTATTCGACTTTACCTATTTTTCGCTTAGATTTAGGCTACAACAATTTAGAAGGAGAGGTACCCAATTTTACAAACATAGGCACATTTATATTAGATTTCATTCTAGCAGGAAATCAATTCGAAGGTGACTTACCAGCAATGCCGGCAGGAGTAAGAATTATTAACTTTGATTTAAGTTTCAATAATTTCTCTGGACAAATTCCAACCGAATATTCAGAGCTTACTACAAGTAGATTTAATTTAAGTCACAATAATTTAACAGGTACAATACCTGAAGAATTACAACCATTTGATGTTATTAGATTATTTGACTTAAGTCACAACAACTTAACCGGTCAAATTCCAATGTTTCTTGGATCTATTGAAAATCCTAATTTAATTGACTTAAGTCATAACGACTTAGAAGGATGTTATCCAATGATGGATTCATTATGTGTCTTGGGATACAGCAGCATCGACACTACAGTATCACTCAACAATGGTCAATCTTACTCTTTAGATTTTCAACAAGGATATGATTTCACCAACAATCCAAAGTTACCATGGTCTGGTGATGCAACAAACTTATGTAATGGAGATAATCAAATAGGAGCGCCATGTGATGATGGTGATGCAAATACAACAAATGATGGCATTGTTGATGACTGTTCATGTGATCAGCGATTGAGCATACACGAAATAAATGGACAAATATTGACAGTCTACCCTAATCCAGCTACCCATGTTTTGAATATTGAAATTGCTGAAAACACAAATCTAAAAGCCCAGCTATTCAATTCCACAGGGCAAGTAATTAAGCAATTGGGTTTCAACGTATCAAATAATATTTCTGAATTAAGCAGTGGGATTTATATCTTAGAGATTGTTGATAAAGTAAAAAACATCTCAATTATTGAAAGAATAGTTGTTGAATAAAATTTAGCTCCCTTCTCATTAAAAATTTAAAATAGGATTACATAATTATATGTAATCCTATTTTTTATATGTCGAATACTTGATGAAGTTATGTACCTTTGCTCATTCAAATAGACCTGTATGCAGCCACTCGCTGAAAGAATGAGACCCAAAATATTAGAAGATTATATAGGCCAAACAGACCTGCTTGGTCCTAATGGTTCATTAACTAGGGTTATCAAAAATGGGAATATCCCATCAATGATATTGTGGGGTCCTCCAGGTGTAGGTAAAACAACATTGGCTAATATAATTGCAAATACTTCTGAAAGACCCTTCTATCAACTAAGTGCTATAAACGCAGGTGTTAAAGACGTAAGAGAGGCTATTAAAAATGCTGAAAGCCAAAGGTTTTTCAATACCAATTCACCAATTCTATTCATTGACGAAATACATCGATTTAGCAAGTCACAACAGGATGCACTTTTAGGCGCTGTAGAAAAAGGTGTCGTCACATTAATTGGCGCTACAACAGAAAATCCATCTTTTGAAGTTATACCCGCTCTGCGTTCAAGATCCCAAGTCTATGTACTCAAACATTTAGATAAAGATGACTTGATAAAAATGGTCGATAACGCAATCAAAAATGATGAAATATTATCCAAGAGGAATATCATTATTTCTGATTATGAAGCCATTCTAAAATACAGTTCAGGTGATGGTCGAAAACTATATAATGTCATTGAATTATTGATCAACAGTTTTCCTCCAGGAGACATCATCATCGACAACAAAAAGGTTGAAGATCTAATTCAATCCAACATAGCCAACTATGATAAATCTGGCGAATACCATTATGATATCATTTCTGCTTTTATTAAATCAATTAGAGGCAGTGATCCAAATGCTGCCGTCTACTATCTTGCAAGAATGATTGAAGGAGGTGAGGACCATAAATTTATTTGCCGAAGAATGATAATTTCTGCTTCCGAAGATATAGGAATGGCAAATCCTAACGCATTGCTGTTAGCCAATAACTGCTTTCAGGCTTTGCACCACATTGGAATGCCAGAAGGCAGAATAATAATGTCGCAGTGTGCAGTTTATCTTGCGCAATCTCCCAAGAGCAATGCCAGTTATATGGCTATTGGAAAAGCACAACAAGTTGTAAGACAAACAG
This sequence comes from uncultured Saprospiraceae bacterium, assembly GCA_905480605.1. Classification (GTDB taxonomy): domain Bacteria; phylum Bacteroidota; class Bacteroidia; order Chitinophagales; family Saprospiraceae; genus RFSX01. The sequence goes on from CAJQRD010000016.1 coordinate 74,042, forward strand.
GTGACCTTAGCATTCCTCTCCACCTAAGAAATGCTCCAACTCAGCTGATGAAAGATCTTAACTATGGTAAAGATTATGGCTACGCCCACGACTATGAAAACAACTTTGTGCAGCAGGAGTATTTACCTGAAGAAATAAGTGGCACACCATTTTACGAACCAGGAAACAATCCACAAGAAAACAAAATCAAAGAATGGTTGAAGAAGCTGTGGAAAGGGAAATATGAGGGATATTGATTAATAATTAAGTCCCAGAGTTAGTTAAAATAAAAATTATGTAAAAAAAAGCGGGTTTATTAAATTAAATAAGCAAAAAAATAATACCCCTCTCCACAACAAATTAAAGAAAAAAAATAGAGAACTGTTATCATCTTTACAAACTGAAAGTCGAGAAACACGAATAAGTTTAGTTCAATATCATTTGAGCGTGTGTAAATAAAGCTAAATGAGATATTTGAAGAAGAATGTATTGAAAAGTCTTGTGAAAGGTAAGATCACAATAAGCCAGACCAAATGATTATAGTCGCTGGGGATATAATCCAGGAAATCTTCAAATTGGAGATCAGAGGATAAAAGTTGAAGTTTCACGAATCAGAGATACAGATTCTAGGAAATTTGAAAAGCTAGAGAGTTATGAGAAAGCAAAGAAAATAGAAACTCCCTCAGATCAGTTAATAAAAGGAGTTTTATCAAGTCTTAGAATGAGAGATTACGATAGTGTAATCGATCACTTAGGGGAGGCTTTTTGGCTATAAAAAGTAGTGTAAGTAGATCATTTATTGATTGAACAACTGAAAAACTTGAGGAATTTAAAAACAGAGACCTATCTAATCATGATTTTATATCGGTTTTTATAGACGGTAAATATCTAGCAAAGGAACAAATTATGATAGTACTAGGAGTAACGATGCAAGAAGATAAAATACCAATTGGATTTTTGTAAACACATAGTGAAAATTCAATACCAATTAAGCCACTAATTAAAAATCTGATAAGCAGAGGGTTCAAGTATGATCAAGGCTTATTGTTCGTAATTGATGGTGCAAAAGGCATAAAAAAGCAATAGAAGATATTTTCAAAAACAAAACAGTTATACAAAGATGTACTTGGCACAATAGAAAAAATGTAAAAAAGTATCTAAAGGAAGAGAATCAAAAATGGTTTGAATCAGAATATCATTCAGCTCTAGATAGAGCGAAATACGCAGATGCAAAAAAAGATTTAATAAGTCTCAGAAAAGAATTAGAAAAAATAAACATATCTGCGGCAAGAAGTTAAAATGAAGTGTTAGAAGAAATATTAACGCCTCATAAACTAAAAATGAACGATAAGATCTGGCGAAGTTTTAATACAATAAATCCTGTTGAAAATTTAAATTCTCAATTAGAAAAATACTTGCATAAAGTCAAGTATTGGAAAAATTCAAACATGAGGTATAGATGGATTGCTGTCGGACTCCTTGAAATCAAACAGAAAATGAATAAAATATTTAGCTATAAAAAAAATACTACTTTTAAGAAAAGCAATAATAAGTTATATTAGCAACCCCACTGAATTACTTAGATGAAATTTCAACTAGGTTTGGGACAATATCAAAAAGAATATAAATTTATACTGGTATAAAGTGTAAATCCAATACATTCATTTATCAATAATAATCACCAAGAATTGTCATTTCAAAGCTGAACATTGCAATTGATAAAGAAAAAAATGGTAAGTACTATTATAACAACATCAAATTATAAAAGAGTAATTATAATTAAAAGTTAGCTTAGTTACTTTTTTATAGAATAAGTATTGTAATAAAAATGGAATATGAAAATTCAGATATGCTCTGATTTACATCTAGAATTCGCCAATAATAAAAACTGGCTCAAACGTCATCCTTTGATTCCTAAAGGGGAAATACTAATTATTGCAGGTGATACTTACCACTTGGATAAAGATTATAAGAACTTAGACTTTATTACTAAAGTTTCTGAAGATTTTGAATGTGTCTATATTATTCCTGGCAATCACGAATATTATGGAGGCTTTGATGTTTCTTCTGCATTAGGACCAACTTATAGAACAATAAAAGAAAATGTTTTTATTGTAAATAATCATGCACTTGTAATTGATGGCATTAGATTTATTTTTTCTACAATGTGGTCTGAAATTAAAAGGAACATTCTGGCCATAAATCAAGGCTTGTTAGATTTTCGAAGAATCAAATATAATAAAGAAAGGTTTACAATAAATCATTTCAATAAAATCCATGAATATGCTTTTAATTTTTTATCAAATGAGATACAAAAGGAAGGGCGTAAAGTTGTGATAACACATCACCTACCAAGTAATGAGTGCAACCATGGAGAGTTTAATGAAAGTATTTTAAATGATGGTTTTTGTGTTGACAAAACAAATTTTATTTTAAATAATAAAATTGATTATTGGATATATGGACATAGCCACCGTAATCTGAATGACTTCAAAATTGGTCAAACAAAAATGATCACAAATCAATTTGGGTATGTTGACTGGAACGAACATCATTCATTTAACTATGAAAAAGTTATTGACTTAAATTAATAAAACAGTCACATTTAATACTATCAAAGCTCATATGCATTGGACGATTTGACAGAATCCATTACAAATGAGCTGTGTATTGTTGATATTTCTTCCACTACTGATAACTTTCCATTTACAAATTGATGAAATTCATTGATATTATTAGTCACAACTTTAAGCAGAAAGTCAAAATTTCCAGATACATGATGACATTCCATTATCTCAGGAAATGAAAGTATCTTTTCTTTAAAATTGTCGATTAACTTTTTTTGATGTTTAGATAGCGTTACTTGACAATATGCAATTATTTGTTTGCCTATTTTTTCTCTATCTAGAATTGCCACATATCCTATAATTATTTTCTGATGCTCTAATTTCTTAATTCGCTCATAAGTTGGCGTAGCACTCAATCCAACATTACCAGCTATTTCTTTGGTATTTCGTTTAGCGTTTTCTTGTAGCTGCATCAAAATGCTCCGATCAATTTTATCCATAACAGATTATTTTTCTATAAACCTATTAACAAATCGCTTAAAACAGAAACTTGGTATATCTATTTTATATAAATTTAGATAAATCATCTAAAATAATTCATATTACAGTAAAATAGTATCATATTCTATACTTTTGTAGAGTGTTCAACTTACAAAAAAGTTAAATACTTACAATGAAAACAAGCAAAAATCAAGAATCACGCATAGAAAATCTTTTAGAAAAACTAAAAGAAGCTAGAGATTTATTTTTAGGATATCCAGTATCTAAGGATTTTGATTATTCTAGATTGTATGAATTCTTTAAGTATCCAATAAATAACTTAGGCGATCCATATGAACCAAGTACCTATAGAGTACAGACACATGAAATGGAAAGAGAAGTTGTTGACTTTTTTGCCGAAATGTTTAGAGCAAACCCAAAAGATTACTGGGGCTATGTTACCAATGGAGGATCTGAAAGTAATCTTTATGGTTTATATATTGCAAGAGAATTATTTCCAAAAGCCATGGTTTATTTCTCAGAATCTACACACTACAGCGTTAAGAAAACAATACACTTATTAAACATTCCTAGCATAGTCATTCGTTCTCAAGAAAATGGTGAAATTGATTATGCAGATCTAGAAAACACACTTCAGTTCAATAGGCACAAACCAGCTATAATTCTTACAACTTTTGGTACAACAATGAAGGAAGCCAAGGATGATGTTTCCAAGGTTAAATCTATTTTGAAAAAGTTAGCAATTCAGGATCACTATATTCATTGCGATGCAGCGTTATCAGGATCGTATGGTGCATTTATTGAGCCACGCATTCCTTTTGATTTTCAAGATGGAGCAGATAGTATTTCAATAAGTGGTCACAAGTTTATTGGCTCTCCAATTCCTACAGGTGTAATTATTACACGTCGATCTTCCAAAGACAGAATTGCAAAAGGGATTTCCTACATTGGTTCATCTGACACAACTATCACCGGTTCACGTAATGGCCACAGTCCTTTGTTTTTATGGTATGCACTTAAAAACATGGGAATGGAAGGATTAAAAAAGCGCTATCTAAAGAGTTTAGAAATAGCTAATTATTGTAAAAGTGAGCTCATTAAAAATGGAGTAGATGCATGGTCAAATGAAGGAGCCATCACGGTTGTTTTTCCTAAAGTCTCTGATAAAATAAAAACAAAATGGCAATTGGCAACTGAAGAAGTTACGCATGTAATTTGTATGCCAAATGTTACAAAAGACCAAATAGATGAGTTTATAACAGATTTTGTAAAAGAAAGAGAATCTGTTATCGAAACTGAACTACTCGCCATTTAGATTCAAGTTACTCAAATATAATATGATTTCTTAGAATGTATTTGCTGTCTTCAAGTTTGAAAACGGTTTGAGAGATGAGCATTTGGATAATTTGATCCAGATAATATTTGCAAATCTAAGTGCCAATAAACAGCTTGATGGGATTGCCGATATTAAGGAAGACTTTAGTTAAGGATTCAAATAACAGGAAAATTTATAAGCATATCAAAATTGCTGATTAAAAGAATTTCCTTAAAAGAGCGGTCTTTCAAATTCTGTAGACATTTACAAATCCTCGAAATAAATAATTTATTTCCAATAACTTAAAATAGTGCAATTGCTATGAGATGAATTATTAAAAACTATCATCATACTCAACCACCCTCGTATTAAAAAATACAGCAGCCAATACACCAGGTACCCAAGCACATAAAGTTAACAAAAAGACTATTAAGATTGGACCACAGCCTCTATCTATTACTGATAAAGGAGGAAAAAGAACACATAGGATTGATCGGAGTAGTGACATAATTAATTTATTAAGTGAATGTATACTCTCTAAACACCAATAAATCAATTTTGAGTTTCAAATGTTTATCACTTATAGATAAGTATGGATGAGAATCAGACGAAATGAATTAATAGCTGTTGTTAAAGAATTCATTCTATGGAAAAAGTTACTTCTTCCCCATACTTTTCTTAATAAAATCTAGACTTCCTATGATAGCACCAATTAATACACCCGCTATCAACCCTTCAACAAGCGTATTAAAACCAACTTCTCTACCTATTACAAAATCTACAATAGGAAATAATACAACAGCTCCAACAGTAAATATAAAAATAGTACCCAAGAATGTTTTTAAATTTTCATCCATTTAAATCTTCATTTATTTCCTAATTAAAACCCAATATATTAAAATTAGTAGACATTAGACTTATACAAACAACTTCTCCAGTTCTACTTTCCATTTGCCAAAATGATCAATAATTGGATCATCTGATCTTTGGTGTTGTACAATATTGAAAAATATGTCAGTAGTATTTCTAACATTATTACGATAATGAGAACGGCCATGTTGAGACAAAAGAGCAAACTCAGCTTCAAGTATTTTCAATTGTTTCGGACCAAATTTACTGGCTGCAAAACTCCAAACATATGTTCCATGACTGTTTACCAATTCCCACACACAATGCACCATTTCTCTGCCTTGTACGACAAAGACAAATCCAAATTGTGGTTCAACTGTCAACATCAATTTTTGAGAGTCCAACAAAATATTGGCTAAAAATTCAAGTTGCGCTTTGTTACGTATGTTTTCATCTTCCAAAATATGAAAGAGAATTTCGCGTTCAAACTCATCTATGTTTCCAAAATCTTGCAATACCCCTTCCTCTTTAGTGGAGTCAAAAAGTAAAGCGCCATTAATAGAATCCTTAGCAATACGTTTCCAGTTGTCTATCTTATATGATTTCAAAACATAAATTGCATCACTGTCAATTTGAGCCAAGTCTTCAGAACTGCATTCTACTACCTCGACAATCTTATTTGTAATCTTCAATGAGATATTAACATCAATTGTATTCTTCTTTAAAATTTTAGAAAAATAAGGTTTGATATATTCATAATCAGGAATCATATTTACTTGTGGAATTTCCAGAATTTGATCTTTATCTGACCATTTAAATTTCTTAATGAAGGAAATTTTTCCGTGACCAATATTGAGTTTCTTGATGGGCACAGTAATTACCATATCATGAAACTTAGAATGCGAATTAGAATCAGAATTAGAATCATATGGCATCATGTCTTTGGCATCGGATTGGTAATAACTCAAACAAGCACAAAATGCTCCCCAATCTAAATGGATAAAATATAAGTTTAAAACTTCTGCCTTTGGCTTCTGTTGTGCCCACGACTCATTGTACGGTGCTTTAAAATCTAAAACGTTGACACTTAGAGTTGAAGAATTCTTATCATAAGTTTTCATTTCAAGCAACCAAAATATGGGTCTCTGTGAAAATTTAAAAAATTTAAATGGCAAATTGGTTTGCCTCAATGATAAACCCAATCCTGGATTAAACCATATCTTATCTTGAAATATTTTTACTGCGACTGTCTTCACTAAATTAAGATTAAAATGGAAGTTTACCTAAATCAACATTTCCCCCTGTGATTATTATTCCTACTTTCTTTCCTCTGAAGCTTTCTTTCTCCTTCAAGAGCGCAGCAAATGGAACGGCACATGATGGTTCGATAATTATTTTCATACGCTCCCAAATCAATCTTAGGGCGGCAATTATTTCATCTTCATCAACTAGGATTATCCTCTCAACATTCTTTTGAATGATCGGAAAATTAATATCTCCCAAATGTGTTCGTAACCCATCAGCTATTGTATTGGCTTTCTCATTTATCTCTATCCGTCCACTTTTCATAGATCTAAACGCATCATCAACATTTGATGGCTCACCTCCAATAGTTATGCATGATTTTCCAAAGGCTTGAACTGCCATGGATGTTCCTGCTAACAATCCACCTCCACCCACTGGTGTCATAACAACATTTAAGTCTGGATAGTCTTCCAGTAATTCTTTAGCAGCTGTTCCTTGTCCTAATATAACATTAAAGTCATTTGATGGATGCAAAAAAGCAGCACCTAGCCTGTTCGAAATTTCATCAGCTGCATCTTGTCTATCTCCAATTGTTGGAAACACTTCTGTGATTTTTCCTCCATAACCTTTTACAGCATCTTTTTTTACCTGTGGAGCATTTTCTGGCATAACAATGTAAGCAGGAATATTCAACAATTGTGCACCAAGAGCAACTGCCTGCGCCATATTTCCTGAGGAGTGCGTAACTACACCTTTTGACTTTTGATCATCTGACAAATTCAAGATAGCATGCATCGCACCTCTCATTTTAAACGCCCCCATTTTCTGGAAATTCTCACATTTAAAATAAACCTCAGCACCTGATAATTTATTCAAATAATTTGATGTCAAAACTGGTGTTCTGTGAATGAAAGGTTGGATCTTTTCAGCACATTCACTTAATATTTTCTTGTAATCATTCATGGAGGTTTCTTAATTAAAATATCCTAGGCTTCATTATCATAAAACAACTTGTAAAATTTTCGACCATTATCATCAACACCTTTTTCAACCATATTCCTGTTTCCATGAATATAAACACTAAAATTCTTATCCAATTTAAGCACGGATTTGAAAATCTTGGATTGATTTTTTACAGCAGCTTGAGACACATCAAAACTGTCATGCAACTCAACATTATTTTCTTCTTGATAATCCTTTTTATATGATTTAAATTCTTTTTTAACTTCTTCCTCTTCCCCAAACAAACTGTCAAGATATGATGACTCATTAAAACTTTCTTCTTGCTTTAAATATGATTGTGACGCATTGAGTATATACGCTTCGTCACTCTTATCCGTATCATATAAGGGTTTCAATCGTTCATTGACAAATGCCTTTGTGGCTTGGATATACACTTTAGTTTTATAGTAATCGTCTGACCGACTTTCAATATTTAAAAAATCTTGTCTCCAATAAATCGCATCTTTATTTCTGTTCGACTTATCAACAACACATAGTTTATATCCATCTTCTTTTTCTGTATTGAAAATAACACAAGCCTTATCCAGTTTTGAAATACTGATTCCATCGGCATGTCCCATGGCGTATTGCCCATTTAGCTTATCGAGTTTTAAATAACTGTCCTTTGCTTCAGACTTAAAAATAACAATTGCAGATACCAATTCATCATCAATCACAAGATCTTCAACATAACTCATCATCAAGTCTCCTGATTTGATATTTGGATGCGTAGATTGATTGTATAAGTATTTGGCAATCACCTTAGACTGCTCATGAATAATAGTAGGGTTTTCAAAGATCTCGGACACATATTTATAAACCGGATTCATCTCCACATCACCTTCTAGAAATGTAAAGGAGAAAAATTCTGGTTCTTTGAAGTTGTCAAAAAAGTACTTCAATAACAATGATCTTAAATAGTCATCTTCTCGGATTCTTATTGGATCAGGAGAGGTTTTAATGCCTTCAGAATCTGCGTGATCACCAATATAGTGTACAGATACTGCCTTAAATTGGGCATTTATATAATTTATCATTCTTTCTAAATTTCTGTGCCAAAGATAAGGAGTTGCAGTTAATGCGCTTAATAATTACTAATGAGTTTCTCAACAGTTCTGAAATTTTAAAAAAAAATAACTGCTATTTTTCAGGAAGATTTTCCATAACCCATAAATTCAAATCTATTAGCTTCTTAGAAAACTTGTAGCCGAATTCAGTCAGTTTATACTCAACTCTAGGTGGCACTTCGGCAAATACCTTCCTGCTGACAATTTTAGATTCCTCCAGCCTTTTTAATGTTAAAGAAAGCATGCGTGAAGAAATATTTGGAATATATTTTTTCAACTTGTTAAATCGCGTATCACTATTGTAAGCCAAGTTGTATATTACAAACAAACTCCACTTATCAACGCTTGGTGCAAATACATCTCTGACTGGACACATTTGCTTTCCATCACAAACCTTTACATAATCATAAAATCTTTTGATTTTTTCTTTGTACTTAACTTCCTGATTATCAGCTATAGTTACCTCCATGTTACTTAGTTATGTATATGATACTTCTAGTTTTACTGTAAATAATAATCTACATTAGTAATTAATTATTACTAAGTTACTAAAAATTACTAAAATGAAAAAGGCAGAAATAATAAAAGAATTGAATATCAGTTTTGACCAGTTGCTGCATCTCATGAAAAAACATGAAAATCACAAGTTTTCTGAAGTTCTTATCGAAGGTAAATGGACAGCAGGTCAACATGTTGAACATTTGAGGATGTCAACCTCACCTATCAATACCCTAATGAAACTTCCAAAATTTATATTAAGATACAAATGGGGCGTATGCAACAGACCCGAAAGAAATTTTGAAGAACTGGTAAACAAATACGAAGCAAAATTGCAAAACTTGGTCGGCACTGCACCTTCCAAATTTATGCCCAAATTTGTGAGTGCTTCTGAAAAAGATGTCATTCTAGAAAAGTTAGACAAAGAACGCCATAAAATGATCAAGTTGATTGAAAAATGGGATGAAAAATCATTGTCAAAATACGTAATCCCCCATCCTCTTCTTGGAAAACTAAGTGTTAGAGAGATGCTTTATTTTACAATTTTGCATACAGATCATCATAGACAAATATTGAAGGATAGGTATTAAGATTTGATTGCTTAAAACATAGGCTATAAAAAAACAGATTGCTTTTCACAAAACAATCTGTTCAATATTTTTAATATTTCTTTGGTTTATTAAGCCTTAGAATACATAACTTCTTTTACAGCTCTAATCACCTTTTCCGGATTGGGCATATACTCTTCAACAAAAGTTGGGGCATAAGACAAAGATGTATCAGCTGCATTGATTCTAGTTACTGGGGCATCTAAATAATCGAAAGCATACTTTTGGATCTCATATGCAATCTCAGCAGAAACCCCTGCAAACGGCCATGATTCATCCACAACCACAATCCTGTTCGTTTTCTTTACTGATTCAACCAAAGTATGATGATCCAAAGGTCTGATTGTTCTCAAGTCAATAACTTCGGCTGAAATTCCTTCTTTTGCCAATTCTTCTGCAGCCTTTTCAGCAACCAACATCATTTTATTAAAAGATACTATAGTTACATCAGTTCCTTCTCTTCTTATAGCTGCTTTTCCAATTGGAGTCAAATACTCTCCTTCTGGCACTTCACCTTTATATCCATATAGAGATTCAGACTCCATAAAACAGATTGGATCTTCATCTCTAATCGCTGATTTCAATAATCCTTTTGCATCTTTAGGATCAACTATTGAAATTACTTTTAGCCCTGGTACATTCGCCATCCAACTTTCAAATGTTTGTGAATGCTGTTGTGCCAATTGACCCGCTGCCCCAGATGGACCTCTAAATACAATTGGACATGTAAACTCTCCAGCAGACTGAGACAATGTCTTTGCCGCGTTGTTTACGATTTGATCAAATGCTAAGACTGCAAAGTTCCAAGTCATGAATTCAACGATTGGTCTCAATCCATTGATTGCGGCTCCAACACCAATTCCAGCGAAACCCAATTCTGCAATTGGTGTATCAATAACACGTCTGGGACCAAACTCTTCGAGCATACCTTTACTCACTTTGTAAGCACCATTGTATTCAGCAACTTCTTCGCCCATTAAAAAGACACTTTCGTCTCTTCTCATTTCTTCTGACATCGCTTCATTCAGCGCATCCCTTAATGTTATAATTCTTGACATATCGTAATTTTATTAAAACGAGGACAAAAATAGGTATATCTGCTGAAATCAATAGCAAAATCATTAATAGAGTTTTAAATCTATACTAGATTGTTAAGTAATACCCCATTAAACTTTAATTTTTCTTGATTTTAAATGACTCTTCTAAATTAAGACCTCCCAAACCTCCTGAACTCATAACCAATAAAACCTCGGTACCATCATGTTTTGATGCCAAAATCTCATCTTTAAACATATCCTTATTGTCAAACACCAGCATATCTTTATGATTAAAGTGTTTGCATACTTCCTCAGTATCAAGTAACGGCATGTTCTTCATTTGCATAGCATGCGGATCAAAGAAAACAAATGCTTTATCTGCTTCATCCATAGTGTCTTTATATTGAGGTATAAATGCTGTATCTAAGCTAGAAAAAGTATGTAATTCCAATAATGCCTTTACCTTCTTAGCCGGGAACCTACTCCTTATTGCCTCAACTGTAGCCTTACATTTTGATGGCGCATGGGCAAAATCTTTATAAACAATCAAGTTTTCATTTTCAGAAACCAATTCCAATCTTTTCGCAGCACCAGTAAATGAGGCAATACATTTAAAAAACTGCTCTGTTGGAACGCCAAGCTCCTTACATACATTAAATGCGGCCTTTAAGTTGAGCATATTGTGGTTTCCAAAAATCTTAACTGGGTACTTTTCATCACCGAACTCGATTTCACCCTTTTTATTAAGATCAAGTGCTTTATAAGAGATCCTTTTGGGAGGAAAACTTTCATTCAAAACCATGTGGTTCAACTCAACATCAGATTGATCGTAGTAACAAACAGAGTCTGTATTAAGGCCATTTAAAAAGGATCTGAATATATCCTTATAGGCATCATATGTTTTATAGATATTGACATGATCCCAGGCCATGCCAGTAATTACAGCAATATTAGGTTTGTAATGTAACATTTTAGCTTTATCATCAAGACAAGAGCTTGGGTACTCATCGCCTTCAACAATCAAAATATCTGAATGAGAAAGTTTGACCATTTTATCAAATCCTTCCAAATTAGCGCCTACCAAGTAGTCAAAATCATAACCCAACAATCTCAAAACATGCATTATCATCGCCGTCGTCGATGTTTTTCCATGAGATCCAGAAATACAAACACGTTTTTGTGCATTAGAACGTGAGGTGACAAATTCAGGAAAAGAGTAAATCGGTAGACCCAATTCTTGAGCCTTTAACAACTCAGGATTATCCTTTTTAGCATGTTTTCCTAAAATTATGGCATCAATATCGCTGTTAATACGACTTGAATCCCATCCCATTTTGTCAGGTAATAGACCTTTGGCTAATAAACGAGATTTAGATGGTTCGTATATTTCATCGTCAGAACCTGTTATTTCATTGGACATTTCGGCCAAATCGATAGCCACATTGTGCATCACACTTCCTCCAATTGCAATTAAGTGGTATTTATTTTGCATAGTACTTATTAAGAAATTCAAAACTAATAAGAATTATTAATAATATATTTGCAAACGTTACGTTCAGATAGATATAAAGGGATATAATATAATGAGAAGAAATAAGTTAAAATTCGCTGCCAAAGTTTTTGCATTGTTAATCATGCTATCAACTTTTTCATCATGTTCAAAAAAAGGTGTAGGATGTCCTAATAACTTTAAGGTGTTGCCAACAATCAACATCAACATTTTTTAAGAACATTTTCATCCACATAGACTAAATGTCACAAAGCATTCATCCATCTCATGATGGTTCTGACACTGTATTTTCAGAAAAGTATAATGCTCACTACCATTCCGTATTTGGAGCGATAGAAGAGGCTATTCATGTCTTTATTGCTGCTGGTCTTTTCCATTACCATAAAAAGGGATATACCTCATTAAGGATATTTGAAATGGGGCTTGGAACAGGTTTAAACGCCTTTCTCTCCTATCTAGAAGCCAATAGATTCAATATTAAGATTGATTATCAGGCTATTGAGTCTGATCCAGTCGATAATAAAATTTATGACGCTATAAATTATCCTGAGCAACTCAGCAGAAATGAGAAACCAGCATTTTTAAAACTGCACTCATCTTCTTGGGGAAATCCACACCACTTCAATGAGAACTTCACTTTAACGAAGTACCACAATAGTATTGAAAATCAAGTAATTGAGGGTAACCTTGATTTGATTTTCTACGATGCATTTGCACCTACATGTCAAGCTCATTTGTGGGAAGAACCCATTCATAAAAAGCTGTATGATCTTCTAAATCCAGGTGGCGCTCTGGTCACCTATTGCACTAAAGGAACCTTCCGAAGAATGCTTGAAAGTCTTGGCTACAAAATCGAAAAATTGAATGGCCCAGCCAAGAAAAGGGAAATGATGCGGGCCACTAAACTCAAATAGTCAATAATAATCCAAAATGAGAGGACCTCGCATGTCTACAGGACATAACATGTCGTTTTCTTAAGGGTTTACCCTAAGTAAATCATTATCAGACATAAGGTAGACGCTTTAATTTTTCGTTAATCCGAAGCTATTAGGTTTAAAAAAATGTATATTTATTTAGCAATTTGGAGAAACTACATCTCTTCGTCGTTCCTAGTTGATGACTTAAAGGTCATAAACTCATTTTATGTAATATGAAAGTGTTATTTTGTACCAATACAAAATAAACAATCAACTGATATGAAAAAATTAGGTCTTCACTGGAAGATACTCATAGGTATGGTATTAGGCTTAATCGCAGGACTTGCATTCAGCAGTATGGGAGCCTCTCAATTCGTTTTGGACTGGATTAAGCCTTTTGGTACAGTTTTTATAAAATTGCTAAAACTAATTGCAATTCCACTTATTATAGCAAGTCTAATCAAAGGTATTTCTGACCTTAAAGACATTTCAAAATTTTCAAAAATTGGATTAAGAACTGTTGCTATCTATATTTTTACAACAATTATTGCTATTTCTATTGGATTGGTCTTGGTAAATATTGTTCAACCAGGCGAAAGCATATCAGCAGAAACTGTTGAACAATTAAGTCAAGCCTATAACACTGATGCAGTCAAAAGAGTGGATTCCGCTATTTCACAAAAATCTAAGGGACCTTTACAATTCTTTGAAGATATGATTCCGGACAACATCTTTGCAGCAGCGAGTGATAACAGGAATATGCTCCAAGTTATATTCTTTACTATTTTACTGGGAATTAGTCTTTTGCTTGTAAAGGAAGCCGAAGCAAAGCCTTTGAAGTCATTTTTTGACAGTCTTAACGAGGTGATTATGAAAATGATCGACCTCATCATGCTGATGGCTCCATATGCAGTTTTTGCATTACTGGCCTCCTTGATTGTAAGTACAACAAGCCCAGATATTTTCGTGGCCCTAGCACAATACGCAGGAACGGTCGCTGCAGGTTTATTAATCATGCTGGGTGTATACACCTCTGTGGTATACTTTTATATAAAAATGAAGCCTGGAAAGTTTTTCAAAGGCATCAGTCCTGCACAATTATTGGCTTTTTCAACAAGTTCATCTGCTGCTACGCTTCCAGTTACAATGGAGCGTGTAGAAGAACATTTAGGCGTTGACAAAGAAGTGACAAGTTTTGTATGTCCTGTCGGTGCGACAATCAATATGGATGGAACAAGTTTATACCAAGCAGTGGCAGCGGTTTTCATCTGCCAAGCGTTAAACTTTGAGTTGACACTTACTGACCAATTGTCTATTGTATTAACAGCGTTGCTGGCTTCAATCGGATCAGCTGCCGTACCAGGAGCAGGAATGGTGATGTTGGTTATTGTTTTAGACACAATTGGTGTACCAAAGGAAACATTAATGGTGGGATTAGCTTTAATTTTTGCTGTTGACAGACCATTAGACATGCTACGTACCGTTATTAATGTAACAGGAGATGCGACAGTAGCTATGATGGTAGGAAAATCAATAGGTAAGATTTCTGATCCTAATGTTAAAAATTGGGACGATAACTATAAACAAACGACAACCAGCAATTAAAGCCAATTATTACATATCACTATTTATATTGATTTTTACTGGCATCGCTGTCATTAGTTTTTTTGATGTCCCATATTATAAATGTGGTTTATCTCCAACAGATACCTTCGTCAAAACTGACATGGAGGATGTTAAACATAAGCTTGACAAAAAAGCTTGGTTGGACATGGTCCATTCATCTTCTGAAACTACCAATTGGCAAGTTGTAGAAGCAAAAAATAGATTCAATAAATATCAACGAGAAAACAATTCTTCTCCCTATAAATTCAATGGCAATATAAGTGTAGCTGGAGGTAAATTAACTGGTCAATGGCTCGAACGAGGAAGTAACAATCAGGCAGGTAGTGTTACACATACTGCTTATGATTCTTACAATAAAAAACTTTACGTTCTTTCTGCTGGGGGCTCATTATGGAAAGGAGATATTAATGGTTTAAACTGGGAGGTATTTAACGACCAACTAAGATTTGATGACAGTTTTTTGTCGGTTATAAATCGCAATGATACTCCTTCGATTATTTTAGCCAGTATAAATGGCATTCCGCACATCTATAAAAATGAAGCTTGGTCAAAAGCCAATGGATTCCATGATATTAATTACTTAGAAACGAAAGACCTTTGTGTAATAAATCAAGGACAAGAAATATTCTTCTTAGCTCAAGAGTCAAAAACTTCTCCAGTTGGTATTTATTATTCCGATAATTATGGAAGTTCATTTTCAAAACTAAGAAATTTCAATACAACCCAGTTACATAAAGTGGGATTAGCGGGCAACCAATCAAGATCTGAACTTTTCATCATAGAGCAGGCTACAAATATCAGGTCAAAAATATATAAATGGAAATCCAGCTTGAGTAAATTGGATTTGGTAAATGCTAATTCATCAATCGATTTTGGACCATTGGGAAATGCAAATATCCAGCTGGGTAATCAACCAGGGGAATTATATTTACACGATTCCAAAGATGCATTTTTAAGAACATTAGACTTTGGACAAAATTGGCAAACTTTAACCCAATTGCCAGTAACTCCATGGTCAACTGGGGTTTTTATTTCTCCTTCAAATCCCAATAAATTTCTTCTTCCAAATGTTGAAGCATACAGAAGCTCTAACAGAGGAGAATCATGGGAAAAGGTCAATGATTGGATGGAGTATTATGAAAACCCATCAGTAAAGTTACATGCTGACATTATGCATATTGCCGAATATAAGGAAGGAAGTCAAAACTTTATAATCGTTGCAAACCATGGAGGATTAAGTATTTCATACAATAATGGACAAAACTTCAGTAATATTGGATTTAATCACTTAAATATAGGCCAATATTATAGTGCAAAAACATATCCAAAGGACAATAGATACGTATTTGGAGGCTCACAAGATCAAGGACTTCAAAGAACACTGCTCTTTGAAGAAGGTACAGGTAACTTCACCCAAATGTTTAGTGGTGATTTTGGACATATCCAATTTACCAATAACGATAGAAGTTTGTGGACTGTCTTTCCTGGTGGCTTGGTATTATATTACGAAAATCCTTTAACAGGTAACTTTCCATCAAGCAGTTACTTCTTAGAATCAATCAATCAAGATGTATGGCTTCCGCCAATCATTAAATCACCTTATCACAGCAACAGCGTATTACTGGCTGGTGGAGGCAAACAAGGATCGAGTGGTTCACGAATAATAGAGTTACAAATATCTGACTTGGGCTTCTTAGAGGAATCAGTATGGCCATTTGACTTTTCAGTAAGTGGTGGTACATTATCACATATCGCAGTTAACAATCTGGATAACAAAGATGTATATGCTATCACATCAAATGGTAAGTTTTACAAATCAATCAATGCGGGGCAAAGTTTTGTTCAAAAATTAAATGGATTAAGTGATGCCAATCACCTTTATGGTAGTAAAATCCTATGTTCATCACTAAATAAAGGTTTAATATTTATAGGAGGATCTGGATATGACAACTCGCCTATTTTCATGTCTACCAATAGTGGAGAGAGTTTCTTTTCAATTCAAAACAATTTGCCATCAACTACAATCCATGACTTAGTATTAAATGAGGACGAAACTTTTTTATTTGCTGCTACTGAATCAGGGCCTTATGTCTATATTTTTAATGAATCAAAATGGTATGAATTAGGACAAGGCGAAGCACCTGATCAAACGTTCTGGAGCGTTGAATATTTAAAACAATCACATCGTTTGCGTTTTGCTACATTTGGAAGAGGTATATGGGATTTGCAAATCAATTA
This sequence comes from uncultured Saprospiraceae bacterium, assembly GCA_905480605.1. GTDB lineage: Bacteria > Bacteroidota > Bacteroidia > Chitinophagales > Saprospiraceae > RFSX01. The sequence continues at coordinate 91,001 of CAJQRD010000016.1, forward strand.
CCTGAACGATAATAAAAATTTAGCAGATGAAATTGCTGTCAACATCTATCCAAATCCAACTTCTGACTTCATTCACTTAGACCTACAAAATAATGATGTTAAGTCAATAAAGATCATTGACAATAATGGTTCTGTACACACCACAATTTATAAAAGTTCTGTACAAAAAAACAAAATTGATGTTTCTGGTTTCTCAAATGGTGTTTACTATATTATATTTGAGTCAGAAAACAATTCTGTAATTAAGAACTTCATTAAAATATGAGTGAAACAAATAATCTTTTAGGCGTAGGATCACGTGTTAAGCATCCAGCATATGGGGAGGGCGTGGTTATCGGTTTAGATGTGGCTGCATACAAAGTTGTATTTATGACTTACGGTGCGAAATTGGTAGGAAAAGAATACGAAAGTTGGGAAATAATTGAAAAAATAGAAGCAGAAAATGACATCAGCTTTAATGAAGCCGAGAAGTCACTAATCAGAATACTAAAAACCTATAACGGTATTGACACAAAAGTAGAACTTGGAGACAAGTGGGATAACGGTACTTTGATTTTAAAACCCGCAGACGATGGCCTCAAAGGCAAAGAAATGCCTATCGATACTTTCTTTCATAAGATTGTAATGATTAGAGATCGCGTCAGAGTTATGGAGCAACGAATTAACAGCAGTAAATTAACTGACGAAGAAAAAGTTAATTTGGAACAATACATCACTAGAATTTATGGCAGTTTAACAAGCTTCAATGTTTTGTTCAAATATAAAGATGATCACTTTAAAGGTGATAAGAAATAAATTCCCGAACGAAAATTTATTATTTTCTATTTCTATAAGGTCTTTTCAATGCAATGGACCTTATAGAAATAGAACCAATTATTAATTTCTTGAGCTCAAATACTTTTGGTAACAATAGGATTTATCGTGAACTTGACCTTCCCATCGATTAGCTATTAAGAAACTCATAGATAAATGGCTTGGGATATGTGTATGGTTTAACCTACCAGATTGAGGAAAAAATTGAACAAAAAATTAAAAGAACTTAGTGCTAACTCTTGAAGGGGTTTAGTAATTTGCCTAGCATACTGAATCCACTAAATATGTTTTGACCTTTATCCATCGTTTCTTTTGTATATGAGACGTCGATAGGATATTCGTAGACGTTGCTTTTGTTAATTTTTGCATTCTTAATTATCTCAATGCAGAATTCAAAGCCGTTATATGTAATCGTCAGATTCTCAGCAAATCTTCGAGACATTATTTTCATTCCTGATTGACTATCGGAAATTACAAGACCAGTCACAAAAAAATTGATAATATTTCCTACAATATTGAACAGAATTCTTGAAATTGGAATTCTGTTTCTTTTAAGAAACCTAGAACCTATAACAAGATCAACATCTTGCTCTTCAATGCATTTGATAAGTGGAATTAAATCCTCCGGATTGTGTTGGAAGTCAGCGTCCATGGTGGCAATAAATTTTGCACCATTGTTAACTGCGTAGTCTATACCAGTTTTTGTAGCAGCTCCAACTCCAAGGTTGATTATATGGTCAATGACCACAACTTCATCAGAAAGTGACTTAACAATAGATTTGGTATTATCGCTACTGTTGTCGTTAACTATGATAAGGTTTTTAAACCCCAACTCTAATGTTGTTTTTACAACCTTACCAATAAATCTCTCCTCATCCTTTGCAGGAATGATGATGAAAATTTCCGATAATGGTGTTTTAAAATCCATAGATATACAAAGTTACAAAAAAACTACTGAAATTCAATAGGTTATATTCATTTTAAGATACATCAATATTACCTTTATATTTCTTGATTAAGGCTATTTTATTATAAATAACAAACAAGATGATCAAAATTACAAGCCCTTCTAGAGGTTGAATTACATGAAATAAAGTCTTTGGGGGTACTTCACGCCAAAATCCAGGCTGAAAATCCCTAATAAATTCAAAAAATACATTTTCACCATTTGGGAAAAATGTCAATTGTCCAACACTCCATAAGGAGAAGATCAATATAAAAATAATAGCAACTCCCCAAAACCAAGAAGATTTCAATATTGGCTTAACTGGTTTTAATTGAAACACTCCTTGTGATCTTAAAAGAATTAATCCCATCGCGGCACCCACCATATTGATAACAACATCATTCATATCATAGTAATCTGTCCTATTAGGTGCCAAATATACATACTGATATAACTCGTCTAATGCTCCAAAAAATGTTGTCCAGAATAAAACATCATAATATCTTTGAAGTATTGGAAACAAAAGAATAGCAAAAATCGCATATTGTAACACGTGAATAAGCTCGATATTGATAATTATAATAACATTAATTGAGCAAACTATTAATAGCAATGTTATTATAAGATATGTCAGTGTGATTTTCCTTTCTGAAAGTGGAAGTCGTTTAAGCCCCTTAAAGAACCAAATCAAAAAGGCAAAACAAAGGAAGAATGCCATACCCAAAACAATCATATTGTAGGTGTCACGTCCAAATGGAATATCCAATGTCCTTGCTACAAACTTACCAAAATGCAAATGCATTGTGACAACTAATACATAATATACAGTAATCAGGAATCCGGCAAGTAATTTATATTTTTCTAAAAAATTTAGTAAGCTATTCAATCTTATAAAATTTCATAAATGGCAAAGCGTCCAAATGTTTGAATAATTTCTCCATTAATATTTCTGGTATAAATTGTTTCGCCTTTGAGGTTTTTATTTCCTACTACCCTATCCGTTGCTATCAAATTCATATTTGGATTATTGTACACGAAATATACTAAGTCAGCAAATTTCTTGGTCAAGGTTTTATTAGGAGTATTATCCAATCTATGTGTATTCAAATCCACCATTATATATTTAATATTATTGGCTCTGAAAAAATTAACCAAGTCTATATTTTCAGGGAATCGCTTACGAAGTATTTTAAAAGCACCAAGCTGATTGTCAGAAATAATACGTTTGTTATTTTTATTAATAAAATATGAAAAAGTTGTTCCAACTTTCCATATTTTACTTTTAGACTCGTTATTTATTTTAGCAATAGCTTTATCAATATCGTTATATATTACGCCTACAGATTCACTCTTATTTAGTTTCCCTGTGGCATATTCATAAAAAATAGGATTGTATAGTCCAGTTCCAAGATCTTCTGCCTTTTGGTAAGGCATTATATTAGAAACTCTAACAACTGTACCCAATAATAACCAAATAATACAAAATCCAACAAAGCTATTCTTTAATACCTTTCGACTTTTTGGAGATATTTTAGACTCATTATTTATGAAGATAGAAATTGCAAAAAGTCCCATCAACAATAAAATATTCCCATACCAAACTATACCTCCAGAAAATACCAACCAAAAGAATGAATAAACCCAAAAAAGAGTTAAAAAGTATTTTTGATCATGATTTACTCTTGAAAAATATGATAGTAATTTAAGCGAAATCAAAATAAAAATAGCGAAAAACAAAGGATATGTTATATAATCGCTGTTACCCGAAATTGCTTTACCAATTATAAGGAATGGTTGATATATTGCAAGACTAATTTTATACATATAACACACCAAATGTGCTAAAGGCTCATGGCCAAATGTCACTTGAGATAAATAAGCATCAATCTCGGAAACACCAGAATTTATTTTCTGTTTTGAAGGGGAAAATATAAATGAATTAGAGGTCGAAATGATCCATGTAAAAAAAAGATAAAATGAACTCATTATCAAGCTCAACTTGTTTCTACTTGCACCTATGAGCAATAGCAATGGAAAGAACACTATAAAAACCAATCCTATATCAACAAAATTTCCAGATTGATTAACATTAATTGACGCATCATAAGGTAAACTTAAATACCTATAAAGCAACAATTCATAGCCAAAATATCTTTGAACTTCTTCTCTCTTGGTACTATTAATACTTTCCTCTGGATTTGGATTGCCTTGACCAACTAGATCAACACTTAAAAAGGAAGTGAATAATAAAAAGACACTTAAGTATGCTATTATTTTAATAGGACTTTTCATATTACTTACCATAAGTCCTCTCATATTTCTTTATCATCTGGTTTATTGTAATATTAGGACCTGGCTCTTTACCCATTAACAAATTCTTAGAATTGACAGTTTTAGCCTCCGTGTAATTCTTAATCATCCATGGAACAATCATTAAGCCCGTAAAAAATAAGAATATGGAAGAAATCACAACTCTGACAGAAGTCATTTTCTTGTGTTTTATAAAACTAAAAATCAAGGCCATTATTGAAAGCAATCCCAATCCATATTTTATATAATTGGCACTTAAATGGTATTTATTTAATCCACTGACTGCATCTATGCCTGCAAATAAAAATGCTGAAATAGCAAAACAAAGTATTCCAAAAACAGCAATTTTATTGTTGAAGTCCCACCATAGTAATATTAATATAGCGAAGACCATAAACATGTTGATCATCTTTATACCTAATGCAAATCCAGATAATATTCCAATAAGTATTATATAGGGCAAGACAGATTTCAAAATACTTGAAAATTTTAAATTAAAATCTAATATTTCAATCTTTCGAAGTAATTCAATTGTATAATAGAGAATTAGAAATTGGTAAAATAACATTCCAAAATCAACTTTTAACTCAACGGTTAATTGATTCATTATTGCTGGTGTTGCCACAAACAAGGCTAAAATCAATAATATCATATTGACATCAATCTTTAGTAAATTCTTAGCCAATTGAAAAGCTGACATTAAAACCAAGATAACTCCCAAGTAAGATATGCCTAAGGCCAGTTCCACTTTATTAAACAACAAGAAGCCCATTCCCATAAAAATGGACCAATTATAAGGAGGGTAACCCTCAACCAAAGAACCACTTTCAGCCATTAACTTAGAAATATTGACATAAACATTTCTAGAATCAAATCCAGTTGGGAATGGCCCAATAGAGCTTTGAAAATTCATTATCAAGTAAAACAACAGGAAACAAAACGAGAAGATTCCAAGTACAGAGTATTTTGAAATATCAATTGAATCAAGTAAAAAGCTCTTAAAAGATCTTACAAGATCAAATAAATTCAACAATGCAAAAACGAATAAAACCGCCAAGACAGAATTAGGTGATAATACTTTGAGAATACCTAAAATAAATAATACAAAAACTAATAAAATAATTCCTATTGCAATTTCTAGTAAAGCATTCTCTTTTATATAATTAGCAAGCGTTTTTCTAAACATATATTGACCAATACTCTTCAAGACCATAACAATAATGAAAATTATCAGAACAACTTCCCACGTCCATTTAATAGCATAAAAGGCTTGAGTTAAAGTAGTAGGCGTATAAGAATAATCTTTGTGCGCAAATATGATGGCTATAGAAAACAAAAAAGTTAAAAAAGAAATGGTCAATCCATTAACGATTAACTTATTTGACATAATCTTATCATATTTATAATGCCAAATAATAATTAGCATAGTCGATACAACAAATATCAAAAGCTTCGTATATCTGAAATACCTTATTGATACCATATAATTTGGATGCTTGTTAAAGTAGTCCAAACCAACAACCAAAACCCATAATATTGAGAAAATTATAGTTAGAACCTTTAGAGCAGGCACAGTAGAAAGCTTTTTATCCAATATTTTAGTTTTTATAAAGAATGATCTATATGATATGCAAATTAACTCTAATTTTACAAATTATAAAAATTAATAATATTATTAATAATACAATTTGAGCAAAATTTATGCTCAATTGTTGATTTGATTTGTGATCAAATTGTTGATTTGAGCACATAAGCAGCTTAACTAGCTATTACTCAAATAAATATTCAGCTTAATTGCAATATTATCCATCGAAAATCAATTTATTTACATAATGGTTATAAAGATTGAAAACTCGATCACAACCAATTAAATTTTTAATATAAAAATCGATATGCAGAAAATCCAAATGGTGGATCTAAAAAAGCAATATTCAGAAATAAAACCTGAAATTGATCAAGCAATTCAGGAAGTAATTGACAGCTGTGCATTTGTCAGAGGACCAAAGGTTTTTGAATTTGAGGCCAATTTAGCTAAGTATCTAAATGTAAAACACGTAGTCTCTTGTGCCAATGGAACAGATGCCTTGCAAGTTGCAGTTATGGCATTGGGATTAGAGCCTGGAGATGAAGTAATTGTACCTAGCTTCACCTATGCTGCCACTGCGGAAATTATAGCTTTACTAAGATTGAAGCCTATAATGGTAGATGTTACGTTAGACACCTTTGAGATCGACATATCTGATCTTGAAACTCAAGTAACATCAAAAACTAAGGCTATTATTCCAGTTCACCTTTTTGGGCAATGTACAAACATGGATGCAGTGATGACATTTGCAGATAAGCATAGTCTTTTCGTAATAGAAGACAATGCACAAGCAATTGGAGCAGATTATAATGGTACACAACACAAGGGCAAATCAGGAACCATTGGTCATATTGGATGTACATCTTTTTTTCCTTCAAAAAATCTTGGTTGCTACGGGGATGGTGGTGCTATCTGTACCAATGATGACAAGCTAGAAGAAAGCATTCGACAGATATGCAACCATGGAGAAAAAATAAAATATCATCATGACATTATTGGCTGTAATTCCAGATTGGATGGAATACAAGGTGCAGTTCTTGATATAAAACTGCCATTACTTGATGCTTACAATGCAAATAGGTATAAATCAGCACAAGTATACAATTCACTGCTTCGCAATATGGATATGATAATAACACCCGTTGAAGCCACATATTCTACTCATGTTTATCATCAATATACTTTACGAATCACTAATGGTAAAAGAGATGAACTTGCTGAATATTTAAAGGAAAATGAAATACCCTTTGGCATATACTACCCTATTCCTTTGTACAAACAAAAGGCTTATTCCTCCTATGTTAAAGAAGGATTTAAATTAAAAAACACTGAGCTATTATGTAATGAAGTTATCTCACTACCAATGCACAGTCATTTGGATATAGAAACACAAGAAATTATTTGTTCACATATCATTTCATTTTTCAATGGGGAATAAGTCGAAATACGAGGATGTTTTTATACATAAAAGTGCATTTGTTGATGATGGAGCGAAAATAGGAGCTGGCAGTAAAATCTGGCACTTTTCTCATGTCATGAATAAGGCTACAATAGGACAAAATTGTAATCTTGGTCAGAATGTCTTTGTCGCAAATGGTGTAACTCTTGGCAATAATGTTAAAGTTCAAAATAATGTATCAATATATGATGGTGTAATTGTAGAAGATGATGTTTTTCTTGGACCATCAATGGTATTTACAAATGTAATTAACCCAAGAAGTCATGTCAACAGGAAGCAGGAATATATGAAAACATTAGTAAGAAAGGGTGCAACAATCGGAGCTAACGCAACGATAGTATGTGGTCATACGATTGGAGAATATGCATTTATTGGAGCAGGGGCTGTTGTTACCAAAAACATTCCTGATTATGCTCTAGTGACAGGTGTCCCAGCAATACAATCTGGATGGATCAGTAAAAGAGGTCAAAAGTTAAAATTTGAAAACAACATTGCGATTTGCCCAGAATCACAACAAAAATATACGCTGCAAGATCAAATTGTTACAGCCGAATAAAAGCTATAAAATGGATCAAAAAACCAAAAATTTTGCATTAATTGGAGCTGCCGGATATATTGCTCCCAAGCATTTAGATGCAATAAAAAAAACTGGAAATCAACTTATTGCAGCATTGGACCCAAATGACAGCGTTGGTATATTGGACAGCTATTTCCCAAACACTCATTTTTTTACAAGCTTTGAAAGGTTTGTTGTGAAACAAAAATTAGAATCACCAATAGATTATTTTTCTATTTGTTCCCCTAACCATCACCATGATACGCATTGTAGATTTGCATTGATTAATAATGCTGACGCCATCTGTGAAAAACCATTGGTTTTAAATCCTTGGAACCTTGAAGCCTTAAAACGAACTGAAGAGGAAACATCGAAAAGCATTTTCAACATCTTGCAATTAAGAATACATCCAGAAATTATAGCCCTTAAGAAGTTTGTCAAAGAAAATAATGATAGGGTATTCGACATTGACTTGACTTACATTACCTCAAGAGGACCTTGGTATAATATATCTTGGAAAGGTGATACACAAAAATCTGGAGGTATTACCACCAACATTGGAATTCATTTTTTTGACGTTCTACTTTGGGTTTTCGGGGATGTCGAATCCCAATCAGTGTATGCACTCAACGATAAGTTTGCATCTGGTATTTTACAATTGAAAAAAGCAAACGTAAGATGGTTCCTAAGCGTAGACAGCAATCATTTATCTAACGAATTGAAGGAGAAAGGTATTACTGTTGAACGTTCATTAACAATTGACAACAAGTCTTTTGATTTTTCTAAAGGATTTGAGAATTTACATGTAAAGAGTTATCAAAATATACTAGATGGTAAGGGTTATACTACTGCTAATGTATCCGATGTTATTCAATTGGGATATGACATTCGAGAATCTAAAACTGTAGGGCTAAAAGATGATTATCACCCACGCTTAAAAAAAATATCCTTCTAGTTTTCTAGTGAAATTAGATTTACTGAATAGTACATTAAAATGGATTATTTTATCAAAATGATTTTTACAATCAATTGCAAACCAAATACTTATACTTTGCCTCGCCCTTCATCGCCATAGGCTTTGTCAAACGGGGACGGCAGGGTTATCCACATCTGAAACTGGTGGTTCAGTTCTCTCTTTTTAAAGCAGGATCTACTTGCTTTCATCTACTGAAGGTAGAGCACTCATTCATTCCTAGAATCATAAACAAAACAATTCCGATAGCGATCGGAATCAAGGCTATATATATTTCTTAAAGGTGCTAAAAAAATAAATTATTTAAAATTGAAAGTAAAACCTTCATGTATGAGGACAACAAACTGATATAAATTCCTGCAATAAAAAATCCTAATTCTAACTTCAACAAAAGTCAAGAACAAAACTAAATTTATGACTATTCTGAAAATTTGATTTTGAAAAACCATATTGGTAATGAACAAGTTGTGAGAAAAGACCTATTGTCTTATTATGATAAAAAGCAGTTGGCAGAAATCGCTCATCAAGTCCTTGACACTACATTCTCAGATAGCACTAGAGTTGTTTATTCTCATTATTCAAATGATGAAATAAACAAAATTAGCCAATACAATCCATCAACTGAAAAATTAGCAAGTTTACAAAAATTAGAATACCAAAATGGGAACATTATCAAACGTCAATACGAAGTTACAAACAGTGATGTTAAACATTTAGAAACTTTTACCTTTGATGACAATCCATCATTTAAGTATTGTAATCCGCATTTTATGCATAATGGTGAAAACCTTTCATTAAATAATATAACAAGAAAACAAATAGAGGTTCTTGTTTTTTAATCCTTTTGATAATTCCCATGGAGACTTTAAAATATTTTATGAATACGAGAATAAACCTCCTATCTCACTTCAATATGTAAACTATTCAGTAAAAGCTATAGAGTACATTAATTAGCATCAAAGTCATCTTCACGATAAGCAGCTATCAACAATATCATTTGACTGTAAGACCGTATACCTGCTTTAACACCATGTGATTTTAAGTAATTATCATAGATAATGTCTCGATATTTAGGCATCCAATCTTTGTATTGGTCAGCGTGTTCCGAAATCTGATTCAAATGATAAATGATTTTTGGACTTAGATTATCATATTCTTCTTTCCAGCTTTCACTATGAAAATATCTATAATAACCAGCCAAATACCTCCAATAAGCTAACTCCGCACTAAAAATAACTTCAGGTCTACTTGATTGGATGCACGTTATATATGAAATAAAATTACAAACGCTTTCATCCGTAAATCCATAACCATGAGCCATTTCATGTGCCATTGTAAATGGATACTGCAATTCATACAAACCACTATCAAGATGTCCCTCGAAAGCATGTGGAATATAAACTCCTGAGGTTCGGATGTGCAGCAAACTGCCTTTAAACATCGGGCGAACTCTTACACGTCCAAAAGTTGGTATACCCCACTTACTAATTATACCTTCTTGATTAATTCTCAATTGCGATTCCAGTTTATCAAGAGGTCCTTTGACACTTAAGTTTAGATGCATATTTAAAAGAGAGTCCAACAAGTCTGTTTGTTTTCTAAATGTTTTTGTAATGTAGGCACTGTCTAATATGACAGGATTTAGTTTTGTAAGAGAATAAATTGATGGCTGCTGATAATTAAAACCCCAAGTCAAATAAAATGCTATGATAATCCAAATCAAGCAAGATATGACAGATTCTAACCACCAAAATCGACTCTTTTGCTTAAAAAGAAAAAAATAACCAATAAAAAACGGTGCGATGATATAAATAGACGGTAAAGGCAAAAGACCCAAAGTATAGTCATGAAGGACTCTAAGTACTTGAAAAACACTCTTAAAGTACAAAACATTGTATAAAACCGATGATAGACTAAAAATCCAATTGATTAATAAAACAAAAATCAATGTTATCACCCCGACTTTTATCCTATTCCAATTCACATTTGTATTTTTGAGAGAACTTTTTAATATTGTGTTCTGTTAGCAAGATATACAACATAATGATAAGTATCATTTATTTAAAATTAGAAATTAAAACAATACAAAATGGCATTTGAATTCACTGATGCAAACTTTCAAGAATCTGCGTTAGATTCTGACAAATTAGTAGTCGTAGACTTTTGGGCAGAATGGTGTGGACCATGTAGAATGGTTTCTCCAATTATCGATGAGCTATCTAAAGAATATGAAGGTAAAGCTATAATCGGAAAAGTAAATGTAGACCACCACTCAGGTGTTTCTATGAAATATGGTGTTAGAAGCATCCCTACAATTCTTTTGATTAAGAATGGAGAAGTTGTTGAAAAGCATGTAGGAGCAGCTACAAAAGCTGTTTTAGAGCAAAAAATGGCAGCTCACATGTAATAAAACACCTAAAAAATAAGATATTACAGGCTCTTAGTCGTTATGATTAAGAGCTTTTTTTATGTAATTGGGCAAATCTATTCCAGATATAAAAGGTAATATATTAGTAAAGCATAACTTTATAGCAATCTAAGACTTTGATCTTCGAGATCATGAACAGTAAATTGAAATGATATGAGTGGTTTTTTTGACAATTATGATTTAAAGAAAATAGAAAACATTGAATTGCTTGCCAAGCAAGTGGTAGAAGGTTTTATTATAGGTTTGCATAAAAGTCCATTTCACGGATTTTCAGTTGAATTTGCTGAGCATCGTATTTACAATCAAGGTGAAGCCACAAAAAATATAGATTGGAAAGTTTACGCGAGAACCGATAAGTTGTTTGTCAAAAAATTTGAAGAAGAAACCAATTTACGTGCTCAAATAGTTATCGACACTTCATCTTCAATGTATTTCCCTAAAGATAGAAAAGACAATGAACTCAATAAGTTACAGTTTAGTGCATTGGCTGCAGCTTCTCTTATGAATCTATTAAAGAGACAAAGAGATGCTTACGGCTTAAGTTTATTTGATGATAAACTACATGTCCATACCAAAGTTAAAGCCAGCACCACACATTACCGATTATTGCTTTCTTATTTAGAGACACTTATCAAAGATGAGGTTGACAATAAAAAAACGAGTGTTGTTGACACATTGCATCAAATAGCAGATAGTATTCACAAAAGGTCATTGGTTATAATCTTCAGTGATATGTTTGGTCAAACTGAAGATAACAATAAACTTTTTTCGGCACTCCAACATTTAAAATATAACAAACATGAGGTTATCTTATTCCATGTTACAGATCACAAATTAGAGGAAAATTTTGAGTTTGAAAATAGACCTCATGAGTTTATTGATATGGAATCTGGCGAACGTATTAAGTTGCAATCAAATCAAGTTAGGGAATTTTATACAGAGAAGGTAGCAAGCTTCAAAGCTGATCTTAAAATGAAGTGCTTGCAGTATAAAATTGACTTTATAGATACTGATATAAGAAAAGGTTTTGCTCCTATATTAGAAACGTACTTGGTCAAAAGAAAGAAAATGAATATTTAATTTGAAGTTAATACTATGCCTAATATAAAAATTAGTGATCTCAATACTAAAGCACCCAAGTTACTTGAAAAATACAAGATAAAGAAGGAAACTTCTAAGCTGGCTAAAAAGATCCAAGTACAAGTATCAAAAATGTATGCTGAAAAAAAATACAGCTTACTGGTCGTACTTCAAGGAATGGATTCGAGTGGAAAAGATGGTGTATCAAGAGAAGTCTTTTCAGAAGTTAGTCCAACAATGGTGAGCGCTTATTCGTTTAAAAAGCCATCAGACATAGAATTTGCCCACGATTTTTTATGGAGAGTCCACAAACAAACACCAGAAAAAGGAGAGGTTAAATTATTTGTAAGATCACACTATGAAGATGTGCTAATTCAACGTGTGCATTCATGGATTGATGAAGATCGTGTTGATATGAGAATCAATGCTATAAATGCATTTGAAGAACTTTTAGAAAAAGACAACAATACAGTTGTAATGAAGTTCTTTTTGAACCTTTCTAAAGAAAAACAAAAGGAAAAATTACTAGAACGCATAGAAAATCCTGATAAAAATTATAAACACAATGACGGGGATTGGAATGAGCGTAAACTGTGGGATAAATATATGGATGCTTATGAGAATATGCTTAACAAAAGTAAGATTCCTTGGATTCCAGTTCCTGCAGATCAAAGGTGGTATAGAAATTATTTTGTAGCAAAATCCGTATTAGAAAAATTAGAATCACTTAATCTTGAATTTCCAGCATTGCAAGAAAAACCAAATATCGATATAGAGAATGCCTAATGATAAAATGAGAATTGACAAGTGGCTATGGAATGTTAGGATTTTTAAATCAAGAACAAAAGCCACAAACGCCTGTAAAAAAGGGGCTATAAAAATTGGAGAATCACGCCTTAAGCCTTCATCATTAATTACTGTTAACAGCAAAATAGAGGTAAGAAAAGATGGTTTTATTTTAGAATTTCTAATTAAAGAGCTTATTCCCAAAAGAGTAAGTGCAACATTAGCAGAACCATGTTATGACAACATAACACCGTTAGAAGAACTTAACAAATTTAAAAATTGGTTTATGGGCAAAGCTCCAGCCGAAAGACGTGACAAAGGACTAGGACGACCTACTAAAAGGGAACGTCGAGATATTGATGAATTTAAAGATGAGATCTTCTTGGATGATTGGTTTGATGATTAGTTCTTAATCTGCTCCGCTTACCTTTTACGTAACGTTTCGCTTACCTATTAAAAACGATTCGCTCTGTATTATAGGAGATTTTACTTTTGTTAAGCAAATGATTTACTTACAACTATGTCTCTAGAACCTTTCTCGTATTTGTAAAAACCTTCCCCTGATTTACGTCCTAGACTTTTGGCTGTAACCATATTTACAAGAAGAGGACAAGGTGCATATTTAGGATTTCCCATTCCATCATGTAATACATTTAGAATTGCCAGGCACACATCAAGGCCAATAAAGTCAGCTAACTGTAACGGTCCCATAGGATGAGCCATTCCCAGTTTCATAACAGTATCAATTTCTTCAACACCTGCTACACCTTCAAATAGAGTATAGATTGCTTCATTGATCATTGGCATTAATACTCTGTTGGCAACAAATCCAGGAAAATCATTGACTTCAACAGGTACCTTACCTAACGTTTTAGACAATTCCATGATTTTACTGGTCACATTATCACTTGTGTGATATCCTTTAATGACTTCGACCAATTTCATCACAGGAACCGGATTCATAAAATGCATTCCAATTACATTTTGAGGAAAATCAGTAACACTTGCAATTTTCGTAATTGAAATTGAGGAAGTATTACTTGCCAAAATACAATCATCGGGACTGTATTTATCAATTTCCTTGAAGATTGAAAGCTTTAAATCTAAATTTTCGGTTGCTGCTTCAACAATAAGATCACAATCCCCTACAGCTTCTTCAATAGAGGTGAAAGTTTCGATATTTTCGATCGTCTCAGTTTTTCTAGCTTCATCAATTTTTTCTTTAGCGACCATTCGCCATAAATTTTTATCAATTGTTTCAAGTGCTTGAGCCAATCTTTCAGATGACACATCCACCAAATTTACCTTAAAACCATTCATAGCAAATACATGAGCAATGCCATTTCCCATAGTCCCAGCACCAATAATCGCAACTTTATTCATTGAATTAGATTTTGGGTGAAATTATGAATTTTCAATTAGTCAAGCAGTAAATTTTATTAATAAATATTATAACTGTAAATTTATCTCTTGCTTTAAGCTATAAAACAATTAAATGTCTGAAAAAATCAAAAGAATAGGCGTTTTGACTTCGGGAGGAGATGCTCCGGGGATGAATGCGGCAGTAAGAGCCGTTGTCAGAACAGCAGGATATCATGATATTAAAGTATTTGGTATCAACAGAGGATACGATGGTTTGATAAATGGAGATATTATCCCACTTAACAGGGGTAATGTTGCCAATATTATCCATAGAGGTGGGACTTTTTTAAAAACAGCCAGAAGTGATGATTTTAGAACTATCGAGGGAAGGAAAAAGGCTTTTGAAACATTAAATGCTTACGATATTGAAGGATTGGTTGTCGTTGGAGGCAATGGTACTTATACTGGAGCCAATTTGCTATGTAAAGAGTACGATATTAAAGTTGTTGGGATTCCAGGAACAATTGACAATGACATCTACGGTACTGATTTTACTATTGGTTTTGATACAGCAATCAACACAGCAGTAGAAGCCGTCGATAAAATCCGTGACACTGCAGATTCTCACAATAGATTGTTTTTCATTGAAGTCATGGGACGTCATAGTGGATATATAGCATTACATACTGCAATTGGCAGTGGTGCCAGTGCTGTTTTTATTCCAGAGCATGATGTTGACTTAGGAAAATTTGTTGAAAACCTAAAAAAGGCAGGAAGACGAAATAAGTTATTTAACTTAGTGATCATTGCTGAAGGAAATAAAAATGGCGGGGCATATGAATTATCCAAAAAGGTTAAAGATATGTATCCAGAAATAGACGCCAAAGCAACAATAATTGGACACTTGCAAAGAGGTGGCTCACCTACCGCAAATGATCGCGTATTGGCAAGTCAACTTGGGTATGAAGCAGTCAATGCTTTGCTTAAAAATATTAGTAATCACGCACTTGGTCTTGTAAGTAACGAATTGAAATTAACATCATTTGAAGATGCCATAAGTTTGAGGAAAGATCCTGAGAAAAATATGATTGAGATGGCTGAAATTTTATCAATGTAATAAAACAGAATATGATTTGTGTAATTTATTCATCATTCCCTTCAAAAGACTCAGCATTAAGAATAGGCAAATTGATGCTCGATTCTAAGCTGATCGCTTGTTCTAATGTTTTTAAAATTGAAAGCCAATACATCTGGAAAGGAAAGTTTCATGAAGAAGATGAATATGGTGCTTACTTTAAAACAAGCATTCATAAACAAAATCAAGCTATAAAATTTATCAACAGCAATCATCCATATGAGATTCCCATGATAACAAATCAAGAAGTTGTTGTTAACAATGCATATAAAGCTTGGATGGATTCATTCCTAACTTAATTATCCTTATTTTGTAAAATACTAAAAACTGACATTTGCACATACTCTTCCAACATATGAAACATTTTTTCATTGTTATTTTTACAATAGTGAGTTTTATCAATGTGCAAGCAACAGATAAAATAAAGTTTTCAAAGTCATTTGCCAAAACTTTAAAAAAATCGCAGAAATTTGATAAGTTTATTTTTGCTTATGTCTACACTAAATGGTCTATTCCATGTGAACAAATGGAAGCTACAACTTTTCAAGACAGCTTACTTATAAATGAACTAAATCAGGATTATGTTAGTGTAGCAATAAATGCAAGTAGGAACAAGGAATTTGCTAAAAAATACGAAGTACATATTTTTCCAACATTCATGATAATGGACAAATGGGGAAATGCAATTATTCGCGGATCAGGATTTAAATCCACAGAAAAATTGTTGGAACTGATCTATAAAACAAGATCTCAAAATCGTTTCTTAAGACAAAATATTGATTCCTTGGCTACAGAGTTAGATGAATCAAATATCCTTTCAGCACTTGACTCAATTAAATTATACAGAGATGATTATACTGCTAAAAATTTAGCAAACCAATATTTAAAAAGAAACAAAAAAGATTGGGGAACCAAGGTAGGAATGACTATTCTCAATGAATACTTTACCCTAAACAAAAAATACATCAAGTACGTTTCAAAAAACCATAAAGCTTTTTTTATTCTTTTTGACAGCATAAAGCTCAAGGAGAATATTTCATTTCATGTATTTTTAAAATCCTTAAAAACAGACAGACGAGGCCGTTCCAAATCATTAAAAAGGTGGTTTAAACGCTATCAGATCAGTGACTATGATAAAATGGAAAACTTTGTCAAAATAAAGTACTTGCTATGGGGTCGTGGACCTTCAATTCGTTCATCTATTAAATTGATTGAAAACTACCCTGAGACAAGTAATGAAAGTGTGCTCTACTCCTCGGTAATTAGGATTCTACTCAAAGACAATTATTATAGGAAAGAAATTGACTACCGTGGTCTAAAAAACAACATTGAAGCCAACATTGATGAAGGTTCATATTGGAGGTATGACGTTCTAGCTCTTTTGTATTATAAAATGGGAAATCGAGAAAAGACAAATGAATGCATTGAAACGGCTCGTAATATTGCAAATATTCTTGGAGAAGAATATACACCTATTTTGGAGTACTTGAAAGAAGCTATTGACAAAGCAAATGGCTGATCGGTTTAACATATTCCAATAAAACCTTACTGAGAATTACTTGTCTCAAATGGATAAACCAATCCAATTTTTTCACGAATTTCATCTAAAATAGAAATCAAATTTAACGTGTCGTTGTGAGACCACATATCTGATTCAATATGACCTTCTTCTATTTGAATCTGACATTCCATTATCTCATGTGTATAACCTTTTCCCTGTTTAGGGACACTGATCATTTCTCTATGGCCATCTTTCTCAATAACGAAACCTTCAGCTTCATGCCACCTGCTATTAATAAATATTTTTCCTTCTGTACCAAAAACCTTTGCTACCATATCTGAGTGAGATTCAAAACTACTCAGTACCAGTGATATTGCTTCTTCATATTTCAATATGGCACTCGTTTGCACATCAGCACCTGTTTGATGAAAACGTGCAGTTGCTAGTATTTCTTTAGGCATCCCCAGTAAGAGGTATGATAAAAAGATAGGATAAATACCCATATCAAGAAGTGAACCACCTGCCAAGTCCAGATTATAAAGGCGAGAACTGACATTGGCATTTATCATTTGATGAGAGAAATCAACATTGATATAATTGACATCCCCAATTGCACCATCTGAGACCAGTTTATTGACTTGGCGAATAGCTGGATTGAATCTTGACCATAGTGCCTCCATCAAGAAAACATTATACTCTTTTGAGGCCTCAATCATTTCTTTTGCGTCTGCAGCGTTGACGGCCATCGGCTTTTCACACAATACATGTTTACCAAAAGACATTGCCTCAATACTTAATTGCTTATGGGAATCGTGTGGAGTAGCAATATAAACGATATCTATCATTGGATCTAAAAACAGCTCAGAATAGCTTCCATAAGTAGAAGCAGACAACTTAAATTCATTCTTAAAGTCAATAGCTTTTGATTCAGATCTAGAAGCCAAACCTTTTACCTCATTCCCATCAACCAATAATAAGTCCTTAACAAATGAATGCGCAATTTTTCCTAGACCTAGTATTCCCCACTTCAACATAATTTACATTTAAGATTATTAGACAACTAACTACCGCCTTTTATATATAACGTAACTCAAGCATAAAACTAATAAAATAAAAAAAAGCCGTGAAAGTAAATCTAACATTCACTGCTTTCGAAAAGTATATAATTAAAATATTAATTCAAAGATGCGCTGTGAATGACAAAACCTTTCCACCCATTCGGGTGAAATTATAGGAAATGAGATATTTACATAGAAACAATAATAAGTTCTAGACAAATCAATTAGTACTATATGGATAAAAAAGTAAAATAAGTAATGTTTGAAATTGTGAATAGTGAGTTAGGAACAATATAAAATTAATGACAATTTTAAGAGTAAGTTGATTTGAGATAAACATACTAACGGTTTGTTAAAGGAGATTAATGATTATAGAAGCTTATCATGAATTGATTAAGTAAGTGATTTGCTAAGACGAGTAAATTATAATTGATTAAAATAATCGAAACTTTGAAGCCATAGATTCACAGTTTTAATATTTATTAAGTTTTTTTTTGTAATTATTGCGTCATTGTAATGAAGAAACTACAAATAATTTTAGGTCCATAAACAGAAAAAGACCACACAAAAGTGTAGCCTTTAAAAGCGGAAGAAGAGGGATTCGAACCCCCGGTACGTTGCCGCACGCTGGTTTTCAAGACCAGTGCATTAAACCAGCTCTGCCATTCTTCCAGTTTATTTTTAGATTAAAATTCTATTCTTAATTGACGCCTTTACTTCCAAAGCGGCTGCAAATGTAAACGCAATTTTTAACAAATAAAAGAGAATGAGGTCAAAAAATGACCTCATTCTCAAAATATATTATTTAGTGGTATTTCTTACTAGGATAAACTTGCTATATCTCTTATCAAAATGCTCTTACGTTTGAAGTAAATTTGGTTTTGACGCTTAAGGTCATTCAGAACGTAAGTCACTGTTTGTCTTGAAGTTCCAGTAAAATTAGCGATGTCTTGCTGTGTCAAACTGTGCTTCACTAACATCTCAAGACCAACTTGTCTTCCATTGATCTTAGCATTGTCTTTTAAGAAGTCTATTATACGTTCTCTGGCGTCTTTGAATACAAGTGATTCAAATCTACGTTCAACATACATCAATCTTCTGCCCAACATTTGCATAAATTTCTGAGTTAATATCCAGTTGTCCCTTAAGTAATCCTTTAAGTCTTCAGAGTTGATTTCAAGACAGATTACATTTTTATCAACAGATTTAGCTGTATTAGATCTTACACCATCAGAAGAAAGGTATTCAGCCCCAAATAGAGATTTAGGATGGATGATTGTTTTAATCACTTCTCTTCCTTCATGAGATTTTGCAATAATTTTAACCACACCGTTAACAAGAATTTGAACAGTATCAGCAGGATCATCTACTCTGTAAATAATCTGATGTTTCGTGTAATTTTTAACAGTTGTTAGTTCTGCCAATTCAATAAGATGTTGCTCGGAAAGATCTTCAAATAAAGATACATCTCTAAGATACTCAGTTTTAATACTTAAATCCATTCTCCAGGTTAATTTTAAAAATTAAAATGACCAGAAAACATTGTAGGGTTATACAATATTTTCCTAGTTAAAACCAGGATGTGTTAAAAGGTAAAATGGATATTATAAAAGGTAGTATGCTAATTAATAGCTATTGAATCCAACGTTATAGCATAAGTGGCAAATAAGCCATACCCACTAGTAAAATTAGTGTGTGTAACTGTTGGCAAGTTAAAAGGACTTGCTCCTGCATCAACATTTTGAGAAATCGATCTATGATAAAGGAAATAATCCTTAGGCACGGTTTTTAATTCGAAATGCATAAACATTGAGCTAAGACCAAGATTTTCAAAATCATGAGGAACACTCATGTACAATGAAACATCGTTAGTTTCATCTACTAGTGAATTATCAATAAGTATGCCATGTCGATGACTTAGATCTATAATAGCATTTTTACTGTATAAAATTTCTTCAATGTCTAAAAATAACTTACTACCGTCATTTAAAATTAAATAAGGTGATATATGGTAGTATTTTGATATTTCATCGTTATCGGTAATGGTAAACTCAAGTTTAAATTGAGATTTTGTTTCATTCTGGGTGTTAATTATATTGGGTGAACTCAAATCTTGAACTTCTAGTACTCCGGAAACTGGAACTCTCGAAGAAGCTTCAATCACTGAAAATCCTTTTTCACTTCCATCAATTAACAATCTGTATTCACTACCCTCTTCAATTTTGAGTTCTGCACCAGATATCCAATCTGACTTATCATCAGTTAACTCATCCGGTCTGAAACTTTTTGGTTCTAATTCATCATTTACATAAACATCAACAATACTTCTTCTTGATAAATATACTGGTCCGTCAGCATTACTAAATGTTGATTGCAGAGAAATCTTTGGTTGATTTTGACCCACTTCGATTTCAGCCAAAACCACCAGTCTCTGAGCAGAATCCTCACCAACAAATTCTACTGTCTTCGTACAAGACGAAGCCACTAAAATGGTTAAGAAAGTAAAAATAAAAGCTTTTTTCATCAAATATTAAATCTCACAATATTTAGACGCGGCTATTTTCCAAACGTCACTTTAACAACCCAAATTTACAGTTTTTAAAGCAGATATAATACAAATCCATAAATTAAAACGTCAAGAACTAAGCATTTAGGCTGCAAAAATTACAAATAACTTGCTAAATTATATTTTAATAAAAAATGTACTTCAAAATCAGTTGCTAACCCCCAAATACATGAAAAATACATATATATTAATTAACATTTTGAAATATATAAAACAGTTATATTTTCCTAAAAACTGATTGAATAACTGAAAGTTGGAAGTATTGGTAAGATAGTCACATCTTCATAGGAAATCGTCTTATTCTCGAAATCAACATTAATATCTCTGTAGAATGGATTTTGTTTGTTGTATACATTATATAGCCCTAAAGTTAAGACTGACTTTCCCCATGGGTATTCCGTATGCATATTAAACCCAAAATCTAATCTGTGATAATCGGGCAATAATGAGTTACTCAATTTATCATAAATTAAAATTACAAAAGGATTTCCCGTTGTCTGATTTACTTCGAAGATAAATTGATCAGATGGAACTGTTATAGGCGTTCCCGATCCATATTCCCAATTTGCTGAAAGCTCAATATTAGAGCCCAACTTATGAATCAAACCAACATTGGCAACATGTCTTCTATCGTATCTAAATCTAAAAGGATTACCGTTGTTTAAATCTTCAAAAGTTCTATTGCTAAAAGAAAGTGTGTAGCCCAAATTAACTTGAGTTCTTCCCTTAGATTTTTCTACACTAAATTCAAGACCATATGATTCTCCCTTCCCTACTGGCACCAATTCCTCCCAATTTGAAGTTGGGGAAATATCTATCACACCATTTGAGCCGTATCGTGTCAATCCATCATAAACCTTATAAAATGCTTCCACCCCAAATTGTCCAAAATTATCTCTCTGTATAAAATTACCAATTGAGGCAGTCCAGGAAGTTTCTGGTGCAATCTTCTCAGTAGAAGGTAACCAAACATCAATAGGAATTCCCAATCCAGTATTGTTGAGAGAATGAAGGAATTGTCCCATTCTTCCAATGGATGTTTTGAAAGTATAATTTTCAGACCCAGTGGAAAATAAAAATCTAGGTTGAGGAATATGGTAGGTCTTATTACCTGCTGATACCATCATGTGATTGTAGCCAATATTAAGATTGGTGTATTTCCCTAACCTCATATGGTCTTCAATAAAAACTTCCAACTCATTTCCATCTAAAACTATCTCATCTAACCCATTTTCAATATCAGCGGATATTACGGGAGCATTATTCATAGAAAAAGAACTAGTCTCATCTACAATTAATAACCCAGGTGAGAAATTATGTTTTATATATCCTGCACCAAATTTAAATCGATGTCTGGCATTGGGTAAGTAATCAAACTCAGCTTTAACACCTAGGTCTTCAATTTTTGATTGGTAAAACCCTGCCGTATAGCTTATTGAGGAATCTACTGAAGATGACAATAAAACTAACCTGTCATGATCAAAAGCATCAAAATTATTTACAGAAGAATAGGCCGTCAAATTCAAGTATATTTTTTGAGACAACCTAGAATTAATTCTGACAGATCCTAAATTACTTCCTGTGCTCCAACTGTCTTGATTTCTTGATCTTGAAGTAGCTTCATTTATTTCCTTTATTGTAGTCACATCTTTCTCAAAAAAGTCATCACCCGTGTAATATGAAAAATAAATTTTACTGTGTTTTCCTAAATTAAAATTCACTTTACCATTAATATCATAAAAGTACAATTGTGTCTTCCCTTCTTTCCCTTGTCCTTTATTGATTTCTCTAGACAAGGTTTTTAACCATGGGTCAACAATTGTGCGTCTTGCAGAAAATAAAAAAGAAGCTTTTTCTCTGACTATTGGACCTTCAAAAGCCACACTTCCTGTTAGCAATCCCAAAGAGACTTCACCAGCAAATTTTCGATAATTCCCTTCTCTTGTTCTAATATCTAAAACTGAAGAGAGGCGCCCTGAGTAATGCGCTGGAAAAGCACCCTTATACAACTTAGCACTTTTGATAACACGAGAATTGAATATTGAAAAAAGGCCAAATGCATGTTCTGAATTATATACTGGGATACCATCAAAAAGTACCAAATTTTGATTGGTTGCGCCCCCCCTTACACTCATTCCTCCAAATCCATCTGCACCCGAAGTAACTCCATGCATTGTCATTGCCAATCTAATTACATCAGGTTCTCCAGCTAATGGCAACTTAGACTTTATTTGACCTATTGGCAAAACGTTAGCACTGGATATATCGAGATCACTTAATGGTATCGGTGTCAACTTTGTTTCAGTAATTACAATTTCTTTTAAAAAATTACTTGGCTTCAACTCAACATTAAATTCCATATCCTTATCTGCTGAGATTTCATTTATACCACTGTCATATCCCAGATAAGAAAAATAAATTCGATATTGACCTTTTGGAATTGTAAAACTATAAAAGCCATATTCATTGGTAACTGTTCCTAATGATTTGTCTTGCACATAAATATTAGCACTGACCAAGGCTTCTCCTGATTCTGCATCTTTGAGATATCCAGAGATGGTCACATTTTCTTTAGTAGTATTGTATTGATCTCTGACAATCGAGATTTGATTGCCAACAATTTTGTATTTGAGAGAGTGGTCTAAAATTAGAAAATCAATAACTTTTCCAAGTCTTTGTTTTCTTATAGATAAATCGACAATTGAATCACTAGGAATAATTTGGTCTTGCCAAGCGATTGTGACATTAGCCAATTCACTTAAATCAAATAGTACATCTCGCAAAGCTTTATTTTCGCAAGAGTAGTCTATGATTTTTTCATCTGGAATTATACGTTGCCCTGCAAGTTGTAAACTTATTGCGAGAAAGCAAAAAATAACTTAAACCCTCAATTTATAGGTATCACTTAAGTGAAATAATGCTATAAAACTAAGAAAATAAGTCTACAATATTGGAAAATAAAACGAGTGATTACTCGCCTTGAACATTTGAAATCTTAATTGTCCTAGTATTTAAACGCTCAATATCCATTTTGAATGAAGTATTGATTAATTGTAAACAATCATCAAGGTCACTCGAAATTGGGAATGTTGCTGTAAAGTTCTTGTTTTCAAGACTTGAAACATGGTCGATATCAATATTTACACCATAGAACCTCTCTAACAATAAGAAAGCTTCATTAAGTGGAGTATCATTAAATACCAAAATTCCTTTATGCCATTTGAATGGGTTGACAGTTGGGTTTTCAGCTTTTAATAATTTCCCAGTCGTTTTATCATAAATCGCACGTTGACCTTCATTTATAACGAAAGCTTCTCCATTATTGTCGAAAAACATAACTTTTCCAGATTGTACATCCACAACTGTCATATTATCGTCTGCATAATTTTGAATATTGAAAGATGCGTTTTGTGCGCCTAACGAACGACCACCATCTAACCCTATAAACTTGAATTCATCATCATTTAAATCAACAAAAGCTTGACCTTCCATTGATTCTACTGTTAAGTTTTGAGCAAATTCCTTAGAATTTACTTTATGACCATAAAATAGTGCTTTGTCTGAATTCTGTGTCTTGCTGTTTAGAATAGAAGTTAACTCCCCCTCTGTAGATGTTGTAATAGCGGATTTATTCCCTAATTTATAAGTAGAATTAGGGCTTAAGGTAATTTCTGTGTTAGAATCTGCGAAAGTTTGCAAAGCCTCATGCTTATCATTAACTATGTTGTCTGATGTTATACTATTATATATTGCCCCCATTGACAATAACAACAATAATAATAAGGCAAGTAGTAAATTTCTTTTAAGATTTGATGGCTTAGCTGGTAAAACAGTAGTTTGAGAGGTCGGTATATTAAATTTATTCTTGAATGAAGCAAAAGAAGAATCTACATCTATAGCGAGAGTCTGCTTATAAGAAGCAGTAGCGTCCCACGTTTGTTTGAACTCGCTAAGTAAATTGGCATTGTCTTTGCTTTTAGATAACCAAGAGTTCAAGTTCTGTAGCTGAGAAGTGTTTAATTCACTGCTGAGCTGACGAGATATTAGTGATATGTATAATTCTTTGTTCATAACTTACTCCTTATAGACATTTGTAATTCCGATTACCCCTACTCCATTTCTACATTTCTTCAAAATTTCTGTATTCCTGCATTTCAGCTCTCAAGAATTTTAAAGCCTTTGACATTTGATTTTCGACTGTCTTGACCGAAATATCTAACTTTTTTGCCACTTCTTTATATGATAACTGTTCAAATCTA
The DNA here is from genome assembly GCA_905480605.1 of uncultured Saprospiraceae bacterium. Taxonomy (GTDB): domain Bacteria; phylum Bacteroidota; class Bacteroidia; order Chitinophagales; family Saprospiraceae; genus RFSX01. The sequence goes on from CAJQRD010000016.1 coordinate 115,818, forward strand.
TTCAAAACGAAAACTAGACGGCACTTTTCTGGCAATTTATCAATGGATGCATTAATAAAAGATTCTAATTCCATGTATTCCAAATTATCCTGAGAGCTTGATGTATTGTCAGTAAGTTCATAACTAACTTCATCAGCATCCACAAAATTGCGGTTGGATTTGATTTTATTCAGTGATCTATTATAAACAGATCTCCTCAAATACCCTATCAAAGATTCAATTTTGACTTTATCACTCTTTTTATACAATTCAAAGAGTACTTCTTGTACAATGTCCTCAGCCAAATTTTGCTCTTTAGTAATTCTTACAGCTGTCCTGCACAGTACTTCGTAATACTGTTTAAATACAAGTTCAATGCCTTTTGAACTATCTTCAATAAAAACTTTTAGCAATTCAGTGTCAGTATATACCAATAATCTCAGGTATTTAATGAGTTTCTTAAACAAACTCACTTCAAAATTAATTAAATAATTACATATAAACTATTTCTATCATGTGTAATGTCCACCTTTACATAGAATTAGCTAAGGAATCATACATTAAACGATAAATTGAAAGGGTTAGATCAATTAAATCTTTCAGAACAGCCGTTATAACATTAATATAAATACTAACTATATCGTACAGATTTACTTAATTTGGACTCAAATTTAAAAAAACTATGAAATACTTTAATACAATTGTTCTTTTAGTTGTCTTATTATTTGCTTCATGCAAATCTGATGCTCCTAAAAAAGATGTGAAAGAGCAAGATGATGTTGCAAAGCAAGAGACATCAGCTAAGGCCCAAAAATATACACTAACGCCTTTTACGCCTTCTGCAGCATATCCAGATGCTAATCTCACAAATATGAATTACAAGGCTGGCAAGTTTTCATTTGATGTCACAAGTGAAACATATAATCTTGGAACTCAAACGCCTGATGCTGGTGCTAAAATGTGTGCAAATTCAGGAAAGGGGCAACATATTCATCTAATTGTTGACAACAGTCCTTATGCGGCGAAGTACACGGACACATTCGATCATGATGTTGCAGATGGTGACCATACGATTTTGGCTTTCTTAAGCAGATCTTACCATGAAAGTATTAAAACATCAACTGCTCATATCTTGAAAAATGTAACTGTAAAAGATAAAGCGATCGTTTCTAGCAGTGATGTCACAGTACCAATGGTTACGTATAGTAGACCAAAAGGTAAATATGTTGGAGATGATGCTAAGAAAGTTATGTTGGACTTTTACTTATCTAACCTTGACATGAAAGATGGATATTCAGTAACAGCGAGCATAAATGGGGAAAATCATAACATTGTTAAGTGGCAACCCTATTATATTGAAGGTTTACCAATGGGTAAAAACAAAATTACATTGACTTTGATGAGGGATGGACAAGCTGTAGATACGCCATTAAATCCTGTAACTAGAGAGTTTGAATTGTTGTCAGATCCTGCTCCAAATAAATAATAAAAAAACTTGTAAAAGTGTTTCAATATTTAGATAGAATACATACTTTTGCAATTCTTAAAAACGGTAGTTGTAGCTCAGTTGGTTAGAGCATCGGTTTGTGGTACCGAGGGTCGTGGGTTCGATTCCCATCAATTACCCTAAAAGATTGAACCTCGTCAGAATTGGCGAGGTTTTTTTATGGGTTTTACTGAGCCTGTCCTATTCAAAATGGGTAATCTTGTCTAAAGTGTATTTATTCTAAATGGATCACAGTTTCACTCTAACTTAAAATTACTGTTTCAAAAAATTAACAATTATCGCACCTCCAAGTTGATTCTCAACTCTTACATAATACAACCCGGGTGCAAAATGATCTACATTTAAAGAAATCCGATTAGAGCCTACTGAAGCAGGTTGGTGGCCTCCATCACATCTTCTTCCTATCGAATCATAGATTGTCCAATCAATATATGTTTGTCGCCAAGATGAAATTTCAAGTGTGGTAGATTCACTTACTGATGTTGGGTAAACGCGAACAACCATACCATTATCTTTTTCATTCAAAAGATCTGGGTAAAGCTGTGAAGTTGGAATAATTGTTCTGGGTATAAGAAAATTTGCATATTCTAATTTGACAGAAGCTGCACCTCCATCTTCATAATATTCCATGCGTATTTTATATTTCACACCACCCTCCATATAGAATGTTCCTGAAGATTCAGTAGCACCTTGATTTTTCCACTGATCTATAATAGGGCGACCGTTGATCCACAGTCGAATACCATCATCTGATGTCACAATAAAGGTATAGTTTTCAGTTACGGGAGCTAAGACCTCCCCTCTCCATCTTATCATAAATTGGTCGTTCCCAACTTGAGGTATTGGCTCTCCCACTCCAAAATCAAAATCAACTATTGGATCAATACGGGAAAAAATAGGAGTATTGGTGTCTAAATCATTTTCGTCAATACCATCAAAAAAATCTGCAGTCAATCCCGTACCATTACCAATAAAAACTTCCTCTTCTTTATATTCGGCTTTTAAGTTGTTTTGCTCGCCAGCGATAAACTTTAAAATACGACTATTGTCAGATGAAGATTGCCAATTATCAAATTTATAAATAGTAGTACCTCTCACTTGATAAAGTGGCGCAGCTAAGGTTCTTTCGATGCCATCAACACTGAGTACTTCGATAGGAGCAATCTTGGATTGACCATCAACGTTGATATTCAAACCTGCAGGTTCAGTATCTACCTTAAAAACTGATTTACTAGGAAAAATTTCTACAAATTCATTTGAAGAGAGGCCGCCTACATCTTTCGCACTTAAATAAATTTTATACCACACATTATTATCAACCTCTCCTATTCTTGGAATAATATATTGCCCTGAACCAAAACCAGCATAATTTACCAAGGCAGGATGTGCATGGTCGTCATGTTGAAAATCGATTCGCCATATTTTATTTGAATCATTTATTTCACCATCCTCATTATCAAAAGAAGTACCCGAAAAAAATATAGTATCTCCCGCTTGATAGCTTGAACCATCAATTGGAAATTCAATATTGACTGTAGGCCGCGTATTATCCGTTACCTCAAGTAAAGCAGATTCAGATTCTATGGTATCAAATATATTGTTGACAACGCAAGACACAAGATTGTTATTATTACTGAGTTGTACATTTTCAAAGGTGAACGTAGGGTTTGTTTCTCCAACAATCCCATTTCCATTTAGCAACCACTGATAGGTAATTGGCTTATCACCAAAAACTTTAATTTCAAATTCAGCATCCTCTCCTACAGGTAAAAATACATCTTCAGGTTGCTGAGCAATAAACGGAACACCTGATCCAGTATAGCTAATCTTCCACAAAGAACCATTTGAAGAACTGGTGTTGTCTTGCATAGACCCACCACCAATACCTGATCTTTCAATATAGTACATATCCCCATTGTCAGAAACCAATAAACTTATAGGACGATCTATTTGAGTAGCGAACGTTTCTTCAATTTCACCACTTTCGGGATTTAAAACCTTTATATACCCTTTACAATAATCACCAAAGAAAAACTTATCATGGTATTTTTCAGGAAATGTTTTGTTTAGCGGCGCATAAAAAGTAGCCCCAATTACAGCGCAACCTTCTCCATGACCATATGTATATAAAGGATCTCTATAATTGTTTGGAAGAACTTGATTCGTTCTATTTCCTTCCAATTCTGGCCATCCAAAATAACCACCTTTTGTTATATCATTGACCTCTTCAAAATCTTCAGCGCCTACATCACAGGCCAGTAATTGTCCTGTCTCTGGATGAATATCTGTAGAATAAGAATTCCTAAGTCCAAGTGCCCAAATAGCACGATTATTTCCTTGTGTTGTATCGAAGAATGGATTATCATGAGGAATGTGACCATCTTCATCAATTCTAATCATTTTACCCAAAAGACTATCATATTGATTTGGAGCAACTCCATTCGTACCGTCACCAATGCTAACATACAATTTACCATCAGGACCAAAATGCATATCGCCACCCATGTGAATAGAACCATTCAATTTATCAATCATAAAAATGATTTCCTCACTACCTGGGATAGCAAAGTTTCCATTGGCAATGACTCTAACAATAACATTTCTATTTTCAGATGGATGTGTATAATAAAAATAGACATAACCATTCTCTTCGAAATCAGGATGAAACTCAATACCACCCAGACCTCTTTCATTAAAATTATCCACTTCAAATGTAATAAATGGATCCTCAAGCAATTCTCCATTTTCAACAATTCTTACGCGACCATTTTTTTCAGTAATAAACAATCTTCCATCTGGAGCAATCCTCATTGCCGTTGGATCAAGACCAGTCACAATCCTCTCTTCAATGAAACCATCAGGTAATTTGGACGATGCCAATTCCGTTGAAAAAAGGACGAAAGCACTTATAGAAATAAAAACCTTAGAAACTGTACACATGATTTAACAATTAATTCCCTAAAGTAACAATTAATAAGAACCTGAAATGGTAATTTAGTGAAAATCGATATGGAATGTCCCAACAAAGAATTTTATAAAAAAGGACCATACATACATTTACTAAAACCCCAAATCTGCGGACAAATTATGCTATTTAGACCTGCTGTAATTAAGCAGTACATTTTTGAATATTTCTAGCCAATTTATGTCCAAATTCTTTAAATATTATTTTAATAGATAATTATTACTAAAAGAACATCTATTCTCAATTTATTGATTAATTTTACGTAACAACAGAGTGTTATATCAATATTCTGTCCCAATTTTATTCTAGTTGAAGCACTCTTACATTATGTTAGGTGCTTTTTTTTATGTCTTGTATTTTCATTTGGGCACCATAAATTACCAAGGACTTTACTACTGTTTCAAACATTTTATCTTTGCTATTATAAAAAATAATCTCCAATGAGTCAAAAACATACTGAAGTACAGCAATATTATAGTGAATCACTAACATCAACAGAAGATTTACAGACCAATGCTTGCTGTACGATGAGTCCTCCACCAAAACACATTAGAGATACTATATCAATGATACATGACGAAGTATTGGATAAGTACTATGGTTGTGGACTTACAATTCCATATCAACTTGAAGGCTTGAAGATTCTTGACTTAGGTTCAGGGAGTGGAAGAGACTGTTTTATCGCATCTAAACTTGTAGGTCAAGATGGTGAAGTTGTTGGAATTGATATGACTGATGAGCAATTATCTGTTGCCAACAAATACATAGATTACCACACAGAAAAATTTGGTTATAAGTACGCCAACACCAAATTTATAAAAGGAAATATCGAAGAATTAGATGCGCTAGATCTTGAAGAGGGAAGCTTCGATCTTATCATTTCAAATTGTGTTATCAATTTGGCAGAAGATAAATTGAAAGTATTAAAAGATGCATACCGTTTATTAAAGCCAGGAGGTGAAATGTACTTTAGTGATGTTTATTCAGACCGTAGAATCAGCAAAGAATTGCAGGCTGATCCTGTATTATGGGGAGAATGCTTGAGTGGTGCTTTGTATTGGAATGATTTTCTTAATGTTGCCAAAAAAGCTGGATTTATAGATCCGCGAAATGTTGAAAGCAAGCCCATAGATGTTGGCAATGATGAGTTGTCAGAAAAGTTGGGCTTAATTAATTTCTTCAGTGTTACTTATAGATTATTTAAGTTGGATACCTTAGAAAGTGACTGCGAAGATTATGGCCAAGCTGTTGTCTACAATGGGACAATCCATGGGCTTAAAGAAGCATACACTTTAGATGATCATCATGTTTTTCCTAAAGGTAAAATGATTACTGTTTGTGGCAACACTTACATGATGCTTAACGCTACAAGATTTAAGAAACATTTTAACTTTTATGGAAATTTCGAAACCCACTATGGAATATTTGAAGGTTGTGGAGGGAAAATGCCTTTTTCAGAAACTGCCAACGGAAATGATATAAAGTGTTGCTAACCATTAGTAACAATTTTATATTTTAAAACTTATAGATTCTAAGCATCCTGCATTAAAGATAAGGACAGACCAACTAATCAATTACAATCCATATTCATATTTTATTTATTCTAAAAATGCAATTCTCTGGTTTTCAGTTGTGCCTTATCATGAACATAAAAAAGCCCATGAAGTGGTTTCATGGGCCAGCCCTTAAGTAAACTATCTCTGTCGCTTTAAAACATTCTATCATTAAAGGGTAAAACAGATCCGCAACCTGTTTGGTGTTTATAAACGCGACATTATCTTAAGTAAAACAAATTAGATAGTTTAAAATATTCTTTGATTCAGTTGAAATTCGGGGCGAAATTAATATAAAATTCTAATTTTACTAACTCAAATTAGCTAATATATCTGTTTTACCCTTCTAAAAGTGGGATAGAAACATATTGTTTTTATTCATAATGCATGTCCTCATTAAAAAAAATTGTTATATATATATTTATGTAATATAAGTAAGTTTGAATTCCATCATCCAAAGAATTAATTAAATTTCAACTATCGCTGAATAGCTGATAGTTTTTTTTGGTTAATATTCACCCGTTAAAATAACCGGAATTTAAACCTAGACAGTTTAATAAAGATTTATTAAAGGGTGTTTATAATCAAGGGCTGCAGCCTCTTCTGAGGCTGCTTTTTTTATGAAGTGCTTTATAGTTTACCAAATTTCTTAACTACTATTTTCCCTCCTTCTGTGAAACGAAGGAAATATAAACCTTTTGATAGGTGACCTACATATAATACATATAAATTAACATCTGTCAACGCATATTCTCTATTATACAAAACTTCACCAGATACATTGATCAGCTCTACCCGATCCCAAGTTTTATCTGAATCCCAATATATATTATGGTTTGTTGGATTTGGATATAGCGTCATATTTGATTCTACAAGGTTATAATTTGACACCGTAGTATCAATTACGATATTGTAAGAAATAAAATCAGAAATGCATTCTTCAAAAAATGGTTCTATATCCCAATTAAAAAATTGACTAAAATCTCCGAGTCCTGATAAGCTAAACTCTAAATCAATATATGCATTAACAGATATTGGAAAAGAAACCTGGCTTCTATCGGCAGAGCTTAGTCTCGGACTGTTATGTCCGAAAGACACTTGATTTAATGACTTATCAGTTGTTATTTTATAGTCTCCTTGATCAAGAACTATATCCAAGAACAATTTATTTTGCCCTAAATCTAAATCAACAACATGGCGAAAAATGGTGTCATTGTTTGAATTGATAATTAAAAACGTTCTTTCACCTACCTTATCAGTTTCTACCATCAGGGCCTTTAACCTACATTTACCATTCACTCGAAATCCTAAGCCCCCTACCAATTGGTTGCTAACATAACTTCTTGCAAAGGAATCAATATCTGGAAAACTATTGAAAGCAACTGCAGTTGGGTAGCTTATTGCTTTGAAATAAAAGAGAGTGTCACTTTCAATACCATGCAATTGTAAATCTCTTTGATCAGACAAAAATAATTGATCTGAATCATACCACTCAATTAAATCACCTTCAGAAATACTTAAGACAACATCAGAGACTTCGCTTATAGTATCTGCTCGTTGAGAAATACCTAAAGGATAATAATCAACAAACAACGGCTCAGAACTTATAGTATCACAATTGTTTGATGTAGATGCGAGATATGTACCTGATTCACTAATTATTATTTCATTAGCGAAATCAAAATCTGACCCATCTTTAGTCCAATTCCAATTCTGATGACCAAGGGTTGAACATATAAAATCATCATTTTCACAGAGGCTTAGATCACCATCAAAAGTCAAAACAGGCTTGATCAATGCTTCAAGAGTATCAATATAAAAAACACTTGAGATACTGGAACATGAAGAAATACCCTCAGCAGAATAATAACCTGGCTGATTAATAATTATATCGGCGCCCAATAAACTATCATTGACTACTATCTCTTCAGTTGATAAACTTGAAAGTATTATTTCTTCATTTTTACAATCAATAAAGTCATTTGATGTTTCCATAATCAATACAGGTTCTATGCATTGACCTTCAAAAATAATGTAGTGTGTATTAACGCTCACACCATAATGTTTATCAATGTTCCCAGACGGCCAATAGCAGATCAAGGAATCAATAATTTCTGCGTCATTTAAACCGAAATGCAAATTCAACGAATTTGTAATACCATAAGAAACACCTGAGTTAAGCCATCGGACTTGCTTCATTGCTTTATGGTATATTTCAACTTTTGACCCAATACCATTTGCATTAGATTCAATCCCTTCCAAAGATAAGGTCACTGAGTTATTTGTTCCTCCAATATTTGCATGTAGTCGATCTGCCAAATCAGATCCAGCCTCTCCATAAACTCCAATCAAGTCCAACCATCCGTCTTCATTTAAATCACCAGTAGCCATAGATGTCATATTACCAAATCCAAAAGCATTGGTAAAGGCTTCGAATTGTAGATTACCTTTATTTAACAGAATTTGTGATTTTGTACCTGCTATACAAATATCAATCAACCCATCATTGTTGTAATCAGCAAGAGTAACTTGTAAGTCCTCTGATATTATCATTCCGTTGGAAGAAAACACATCATGAGTTAGAAAACTATCTTGCCCATTATTTTCTAAAATCATCGAAGGTGCGCCATGATTAATAATAACCAAGTCTATATCACCATCATTATCAAGGTCGCCTGAATCTGCACACCAAGTTTGCTCTCCATGAGCCAATCCAAATTCTTTAGCTTTCTCGATATATTCTCCATCTTCGTTTATAAACAATTGATTAATTCGTCTCAAATCCGTTACAGTTGTCGCTGTAACAAAACACTTAGATATAAAAAGATCCAAATCATTGTCTTGATCTGCATCGAACCAGATACTGTTGTAATTCCCCTTAGACTCCTCTTCCGTATTTAATTTAAAATCAATAATATCTTCATCAAGTATAAGTTGACCTTGTCCATCATTTACAAATGCTTGATTAAATCCAATATCATTCGTAACCAGCACATCTAGTTTACCATCTAGATTGATATCATTTATACTTGAGCCTTGAGCATAATAAGAACCCGATGATTCTTGAATAATTCTATAATTTTCAAAACCAGTGTCCATCTCTATTGACACGAAACCTTTTTTAAATCCTGATATGAAAATATCATTCGCACCTAGGGCATTGATGTTACCAACATTGATCGTTGTCACATCAAAAGGCAATGCAAATCGGTATTGTTCTTTAATTAATCTTCCTTGGTTTAATTGAGCATGAACTATCAATTCCAATTCAGATATACGGATCAAGTCATCGCGATAGTCATTATTGACATCCGCGACAGCAACTGCAATCCCTGAAGAAAGGTTATTTTCAATAAGATGAGATTCATTTGTAAAAAATACTGGTGTTTGAGCGACAGATGCTAAACAAAACCCATTTGTGAGTAAAATCAATATTAAACTTAAACGATCTTTCAATTCCATAATTACTGATAACCAATATTTTATAAATGTAATAAATTTATAATATTATATGTATATTTTCTTAATAATTAGTATAACTATCTATCATTTTTTTCTGAAGGAACAGTATCTTGAATTGTCTTAACAACAAAATGAATGCTATCTTCGCGGACACAATTACAGGGTTTGGATATGGGCACTTTTAGACATTTTAAAAAATACAAACATCAACTGGTCTCAGCCTTGCAATTCTATTATGGTGCTAAAACCATGTACAACATTCATTCACCTTTTCTTTTTAAATTTATTCCAACACTCTTTGATTATTCAGCAGCGGCTCAAGAACACTTTAACAGCATCATTTCGTTGACAGATAAACTAATCATAGATAAGGAAGAATTTGTGCATACTGATTTTGGAGAAGGCTCTCGATCGATAAAAAGAAATTCAAAAAAAAGAGTCAAAAATATTTTAAAAACAAGCAGCAGCAATTCAAAAAAAGGAAAATTCCTATACAAAACCATTCAGTATTTTAAGCCAGCTGATACTTTGGAATTGGGTACTAATTTAGGTATTGGATCTGCTTATATGGCACTAGCGTTTAGAGACAATAAGATCATAAGTGTAGAAGGAGATAAATTCCTTGGCGAAAAAAGCAGACAAAATTTTGAGAGCTTAAAAATTAAAAATGTTGAAGTTATAATTGAGCAATTTGACAACTTCCTATTTGATCAAAATACAGATAAAAAATTCGATCTTACCTTTATTGATGGCAATCATGGTTATGAAGCAACTGTAAGGTATTTCAATAAATTATATGACCCTCAAATTGAAAACCAGGTTATCATAATTGATGATATTTATTGGAGTGAAGGTATGACTGAAGCATGGAAACACATTCAATTAAAATTAGTATCAGGATATTGTCTTGATTTGTTTAACATCGGCATAATAGTAAATTCAAAAGCAAAAGCCGATGTTGTAAAATTAAAGTATATCAGAAGGCGATGGAAGCCTTTCAGCTTTGGTTTTTGGGGATAAGAATCACAGATTTAGATATCCTGAATACCATCAGGAATTTCCATTTCAATTGAGCCAGCCGCTTGATTTATATCCAAAACCAAGTCAGGATGAAAAGGCATTAAAAAAGCCTTTTCAGGTGTGTTAATTTCTATTAGAATTTGATGAGGATTTTGAATTACATTACTGACTGCACCTATATATTCCTTTTCAGAATTATAGACCTTATATCCTAGTAAATCCTCTACAGAGGCTTCAAGATTTTCTTCTTTTTCAGATACAAATTTGCTTTCAATGAAAATAGCGCGAGAACTATAATTTGAAGCATTTTGAGGATCTTCAACTTCATCTAATTTAACTAAAATATGATTTTTGAAATGCAAGTCGTTTATAAGAAAAGGAACTTTTGACCCGTCGAGATCTATGAATAGAGCATTTGCATTAGCCAAGTCTTCAAGATAGTCATCACCCACTCTCAACCTTACCAAGCCTTCTTTTCCGTGAGGCTTAAGTGTATGTCCAATTTTGACTAATTCTACCAATTAATTATGTTCAATTAAAATTTGTGATAATATAAATCCTTTATCTGCTTTATCAATCCACGCTTGATTCTCGCATGTTTGACATTGCGTATCCAATATTACCATTTCTTTTCTTATGAGTCCAACGTTTGGTGCATAGTGTTCATATGATGACCTCTTTTCAAGAAGAAAATCATGATCTGCTTGTTTTACCGTGACAACATCAGAATAGTCAATTCCAAAAACAGTCATATTTATGCCCTTGGCTATTACTTCGTAATCTCCCCAATCTTTGTAAACCTCTACCCGATCACCGGCTATAAAAACATCTGTAAGGTTTTCAAAAGCATTGCCTTCCCACTTGTTGTTTAAAACTATAGGAAATTTCAGTTTATTGAATCTCAAATTTTCTTCAGTTCGAATAGCAATAACTTCATCTCTTTGTGCAGTCCAAACATCTGTAATTGTATAGTTGCCATCTCTAGTTTCAGACCTAGATCTTTCAACTCTAAATATTGTTTCTCCAAAGGCACTTTTAAAAGACTCTGTGATTTCTTCTTTAATAAAAAACCTAGACTGTAATATTGTCCCTCCATTGTTGTCAACAATTGTAGAATCAACACGAAAAAGTCTATAATCTCCAATATCAACAGGAAAGTATTGATATCCAAACTCAGCATTATCCAACATTTTGGACTCTTCCGCACAACTGAAAATACTGAGCACTAACAATAAAGCACTAAAAACCTTTAAAACATCTAAATTTCTCATAATGAATCAATTCTATCTAATAAGGTATCCAAAGTTAGGCCATAACGTATAAAGCTCTTTCAAAAAAGCCGATTATGTCAGAAACCATATAAAAAAATTACCTTTTTTGAATAATTCCTCCCGCTATTACATCTTCACCTTCATAAATAACAGCAGATTGCCCAGGTGCAATACCTCTAACATTTGCTTTGAATTCAACTTCATAGCTGGTGTCTGTCAATTTCTTTACTTCGCTTAATGTCCCTCGATCATTATATCTAACCATTGTTATTAGCTCTTTACCCTCAGGCACAGTTTCATATTTTTGGTGATTCATCTGAGTTACCAAAAGTGAATTTTTAAGCAATTCATCTGATTCACCAAGAACAATAGTATTTGTATGTGGATTGATATCTGTAACATACTTTGGAGTTAAAAAACCACCGCCAAGACCTTTCCTTTGACCAATTGTATAAAATGGGTAGCCTTCATGTTTGCCTAAAACCTTACCAGCCTTATCGACAAAGGTCCCTCCTTGGACACTTTCAGCCAATCCTGGTACCCTTCTTTTCAAAAAACCTCTGTAATCATTATCAGGAACAAAGCAGATTTCGTAACTCTCTGGTTTTTTTGATAACTCTTCATATCCCCAATCAAACGACATTTGCCGTATTTCGTCCTTGGTCAAATCAGCTAAAGGAAACATAGTCCGTGCCATACATTCTTGCGAAAGGCCCCATAAAACATATGATTGATCCTTTCTTGGATCAACACCTTTGGATACGAAGTAGCGTCCATTGTTTTGCTTGATTTTAGCATAATGACCTGTAGCTATAAATTCACAATCCATAGCATCAGCTCTTTTAAGCAAAGCACTCCATTTTATATGTGTATTGCAAAGTATACATGGATTTGGTGTTCGTCCAGCTATATATTCTTCAACAAAGTTATCGATAACATAGTCACCAAATTCTTCTCTAATATCTACAATGAAGTGATGAAATCCTTTTTCAACTGCTATTTTTCGAGCATCATTTATAGAATCTAAGCTACAGCAACCCGTTTCTTTTTTTGACCCACCAGATGAAGCATAATCCCATGTTTTCATAGTAATTCCTACTATTTCATAGCCTTGTTCATGTAGCATCATAGCTGTGACTGTGCTGTCAATACCTCCACTCATTGCTACCAAAACTCTTCCTTTTTTACTCATGGCTGCAAAGATAAGTCTTGCAGACACAACATGCAATTCAAAAAGCAAGCAAGTAAAGCCAAGGAAAAGGCTGACAAAATGTCACGTGGCATAATCTTTTATATTACCTTTGCACCTCATTTGAAAAAATATGTACGACAATAATCCAACATTAGAAAATATTGGGAAAAAAATTGATCCCAAACTTCAAGGACAAGTAATTGAAGGCTTTGACAATCAAGCGTTTGAAAAGAGATTCTATATTGAAAGCTATGGATGCGCAATGAATTTTAGTGATTCAGAAATTGTAGCTTCCATTCTAGCAAAAGAAGGTTATGGCTCAACCAAAGAATTGGAAGAAGCTGACCTTATTCTTGTCAATACGTGTTCAATTAGAGAAAAAGCAGAAGATACTGTTAGAAGAAGACTGACTGTATTCAATAAAGTTAAGAAAAGAAAACCTGGTACCTTAGTGGGTGTACTTGGATGCATGGCAGAACGGCTTAAAGCAAAACTCTTGGATGAAGAGAAACTTGTAGATATAGTTGTTGGGCCAGATGCCTACCGGGATTTGCCCACACTTTTGAAAGGCGCAGAAGATGGACAACGGGGTGTCAATGTATTGTTATCCAGGGAGGAAACATATGCTGATATTTCACCACTTAGAATGGGTTCAAATGGAGTATCCGCCTTTATATCTATAATGAGAGGATGTGACAATATGTGTTCATTTTGTGTAGTACCATTTACAAGAGGAAGGGAGAGATCAAGAGACTCTTTTTCTATAATAGCTGAGGCGCAAGATTTGTACGATCAAGGATTTAGAGAAGTGACATTATTGGGTCAAAATGTTGATTCCTACAAATGGACCAATCCAGCAAATGATGAAATTATAAAATTCGCCGATCTTCTTGTTATGGTTGCTAGGGTTCATCCAGATTTGAGAATTAGATTTTCAACTTCTCACCCTAAAGATATTACTGATGATGTTTTGTACGCCATCAGAGATTATGAAAACATCTGCAATTACATTCACCTACCAATACAATCTGGTAATACCAGAGTTTTAGAATTGATGAACCGTACCTATACAAGAGAATGGTATGATCAAAAAGTGAAGCGTATCTATGAAGTCATCCCTGATTGTGCGATCTCGGCAGACATAATTTGTGGCTTTTGTACTGAGACTGAAGAAGAACATCAAGACACATTGGATGCCATGAGAAATGCTAAATATACAATGTCGTACATGTTTTATTACTCAGAAAGACCTGGTACTATGGCTGCAAGGAAATATGAAGATGATATTCCCTTGGAAATTAAGAAAAAGAGATTGACAGAAGTGGTAAAATTACAAGGTGAAATATCACTCGCTGCCAACCTTAAAGATATCGGTCAAACATTCAAGGTTTTAATTGAGGGTGATTCGAAAAGATCTGACAAGGATTTTAAAGGTAGAAATAGTCAATTCAAAACAATCGTTTTTCCTAAAAAAGAAGGCTTGAAAAAAGGAGACTATTGTCAAGTAAAAGTACTATCAGCAACAAGCGGTAGTTTAATAGGTGAACTCGTTTAGAATAAAATTTATATCCCATGAATCTCCAAAGTGTAAAACAAAGATACGGTATCGTCGGACGATCAGAATCGTTGGACCGTGCAATTCAAACAGCTTTAAGAGTTGCATCGACGGAGTTAACTGTTTTGATACAGGGAGAAAGTGGTGTTGGTAAGGAAAGCATCTCAAAAATAATCCATGAATACAGTGCCAGAAAGCACAATCCTTTTATGGCAATTAATACTGGATCACTACCTCAAGGTACTATTAATTCCGAGTTATTTGGACATGAAAAGGGAGCTTTTACAGGCGCATCTACAGAACGTAAAGGTTACTTTGAAACTGTAGATACAGGGACCATTTTCCTGGATGAAATAGGGGAAATGCCCTTAGATACACAAGCATACCTTTTGAGGATTTTAGAAAATAGTGAATTTATAAAAGTAGGCTCTTCTAAGATTATAAAAACAAACGTGCGGGTTATCGCAGCTACAAATGTAAACCTTGAAGAAAGAGTTCAACAAGGCAAATTCAGAGAAGATCTATATTATAGATTGAACACTGTTCCCATTAAAATGCCTGCACTTCATGAACGAAGAGAAGACATCCATATCCTGTTCAGAAAGTTCGCAAACGACTTTGCAGAAAAATACAAGGCAGAATCCGTTAGATTATCCGAAGATGCTCAAAAGCTCTTAAATAATTATAGATGGCCGGGAAACATAAGGGAATTACGAAATCTTGTTGAGCAATTGTCTGTATTATCAGAGGATAAACTTCTGGATATAAATGATCTTATTCAAATCGCACCTAAATTGGCCAAGAGGAATCTTCCAGCCAAATCAAAAAGTGGCCAGAATATAAATTTCGAAGAAAGAGAAATATTATACAAGTTTCTATTTGAAATGAAGAATGATCTCAATGATTTGAAAAAGCTTGTTTTTGAATTGGTGCAAAGAAATAACTTGGAAATGCCAAGCCTTCCTGCATCACGAGATTTTTCTGATTACAACCGATCAGCTCAAGCACAATATGTTCCAGAAACATATAATGTCAATCAAGAAAATGATGCCCCATACAATGAATATGACTCCAAACCTGTTTTAATAAATGACGATGAAACTTACAATAGAGTTGAAGAAGTAGAAGAAAGCCTTTCATTGGATGAAAAAACGAAAGAGTTGATTCTAAAAGCACTGAAAAAGCATAGAGGAAGAAGAAAAGATGCAGCTGAAGAATTGGGAATATCAGAAAGAACACTTTACAGAAAGATTAAAGAATATGACATCGAAATTTAATATTGGTTTACTTCTGACTGCCCTATTATTCGCTAGTTGCTATAATTTCAAAGGCATAACTATTCCCAATGAAATGACAACCTATAAGGTCGAAAATTTTACACTTACAAATGCAAATGCTCCAATTGATTTAGACCAAGAATTTACAGAAAGTTTACGTCGAAAAATTAGAGAAGAATCAAAGTTAGTAAACACCACTGGAGAAGCTGACGTTACCTATTCAGGACAAATTAAATCATATCGTATAACTTATGTAGCTCCGAGTGAAGAAAATACAACAAGCCTTAATAGACTAGAAATAGGACTAAAAGTAGAATTCAAAAATAGCATTAATGAAGATGACAGTTGGACAAAATCATATTCAGACTTTGAAGATTTTGATGCGACTGCTGACTTTCAGTCATTACAAGATGGTTTAATTGATGACATTATTGAAGACATCGTTGAGCGAATATTCAATGACAGTTTTACAAATTGGTAGACAATATCCTATATCTCAATATGGGATAGCCAATACCATTGCAATATTATCCTTTCAAATTTTCTGAATTATACGGTAACTAATCTGTATCTTTGCCTAACATTATTATATATAAATGTCAAAAGACTCTTTAGGTAAAATATTAAAAACAGGAAAGGAAATTGATCCTTCTGAATTGAAGAAAAAGCTAAAATCAGCTATCTTTTCTCAACCTCTATGTCGTCTAGAAGGAAAAACAACTGCATTCTCCCCTTTTCAATATGATTGGGTTGCAAATACTGACGAAAATTCATTTTCAAATTTAGAAAATGTAATTAACGTTGATGTAATTGAATTAACACTTAAGAAGAAGAAGAAGAAACAAAAATCTAAAGTGTCGAAATTTAACTCTATGGAAGAAAGAGATTTAAATGAGAAAACAATAGAAGTAAAAATAAAAAAAGAGTTAAAAACTGCCGAGCCAATAGAAAATTTGACACCAAAAGAGCTAATCTTGGATAAAACGGGAGTTCTTCCTGAGGTTAATTTGCCAATTATTGAGTTAAAAACTGAAGATAAAAACGCAAAACCACTATTAAAAACGAAAAAATCCACGAAATCTATTAAACTAAAAGTAGAAAAGGAAGCCGAATCAGAAAAGAAGGATAAAACAGAGAAAAAGGCAAAAAAGAATACATTTAAAAAGAAAAAAGTAGAAAAAACTAATAACAAACAAGATGTAAAGCAAGATAGCTTTACATCTTGGCTTAACAGTTTAAAAAATAGAGAAGCTACTGTAGATCAAGAATTTACAGTAAAATCTGCTATCGCTAAACCTCTTAAAAAAGCGAAGAAGGCCAGTAAATTTAGCAACAAAAAGAAGGTCAAGTCTGAAAAGAAACTAAACACAAAGAAAAAAGCACTGAAGCAAAAAATAAGTACCAGTATAATGTCTAAAGAAGACATTGCGACTAAGACTTTAGCACAGCTTTATGCAGAACAAGGATATAATAAAAAGGCAATTACTATATACGAGCGATTAAGCTTGAAAAATCCCGAAAAAAGTAGTTTCTTTGCGGATCAAATTGAAAAATTAAAAAAGGAAATCTAATGATTACTGCATTAACCTTACTTATAGCTTTAAATGGTCTTTTACTAACTCTAGTGGTTTTGATACAAAATCCAAAAGGTGGAGGTGTTGATTCTACTTTCGGTGGTCAAGGAGCTAACCAAATGTTTGGTGCTGCAAGATCTACAGACTTCATCGAAAAATTAACTTGGGGATTGGCTATTTCAATGTTCGTTTTAGCTATTATAACAGCAATCATGGTTACCAATTCAGCAGAAGCAGGTAGCACATTATTGTCTACTCAGGGATAATCATTTCTTGACATTTTGTCATTTTTTTGAGGTAAACAGCCATAATTTCAGAGATTTTAAACAGCCATAAGCAATTATGTCATACTTACTCTATTGGCATACTTCATGATTATATGTTCTTGTAAATAATTAATTCATTACTTAATCAATATAAATTTATTCATGAAGCCAATTAATGATAGAGTTATTGTGAAGCCTGCAAAGGCAGAAACAAAAACAGCAGGTGGTATCATATTACCAGATACTGCTAAAGAAAAACCTCAAAAAGGAAAAGTTATAGCTGTCGGTCCAGGTAAAGATGGAATCTCGATGACAGTAAAAAAAGGGAATACAGTTCTTTACGGTAAATATGCCGGACAAGAATTAAACCATGAAGGTGAGGATTACCTTATTATGAGAGAAGATGACATCCTTGTTATCTTATAATCATTCTTAATTAAGTTTTGTAAAATTAAAAAGAAATTATAATGTCTAAAGAGATAACATTTGATTCTGATGCGCGCATGAAATTAAAGGCGGGTATCGATGCATTGGCCAATGCAGTAAAAGTGACTTTAGGTCCTAAAGGAAGAAATGTAGTAATTCAAAAAAGTTTCGGAGCTCCTGCCATTACAAAAGATGGTGTAACAGTAGCTAAAGAGATTGAATTAGAACACCCTATTGAAAACATGGGTGCTCAAATGGTTAAAGAAGTTGCTTCTAGAACCAACGATGCAGCTGGTGACGGTACAACTACTGCGACAGTCTTAGCTCAGGCTATGGTTGCTGCAGGTATGAAGTATGTTGCTGCAGGTGCAAATCCAATGGATTTAAAAAGAGGAATTGACAAAGGAGTTGAAGGAGTTGTAGCAAGTCTTAAGAAAATGAGTTCTGTTGTTGGAAACGACTTTAATAAAATTGAGCAAATTGGCTCTATTTCAGCAAACAGTGACTTTGAGATCGGTAAACTTATTGCAGATGCAATGAAAAGAGTTTCTAAGGATGGTGTTATCACTGTTGAAGAAGCTAAAGGTACTGATACATACGTTGATGAGGTTATCGGAATGCAATTCGATAGAGGATATTTGTCTCCTTACTTCATTACTAACAGCGAAAGCATGGTAACTGAATATGAGAACCCACTTATCTTAATTCACGATAAGAAAGTATCTAACGTTCAAGAGATTATCCCTGTACTAGAAAAAGCAAATCAAGCTGGAAGACCATTATTGATTATCGCTGAGGATGTTGATTCTCAAGCTCTAGGTGTATTGGTTGTTAACAGATTGAGAGGTGGCCTAAAAGTAGTTGCAGTAAAAGCGCCAGGATTTGGTGATAGAAGAAAAGCAATGCTTGAAGATATCGCTATCCTAACTGGTGGTACTGTAATTTCTGAAGAAAAAGGTTACAAATTAGAAGGTGTTGAATTGTCTCACCTGGGTTCTTGTGATAAAATCACAGTTGACAAGGACAATACAACTGTTGTTAATGGTGGTGGTAAAAAATCAGCAATCAATTCTAGAATTGGTCAAATCAAACAACAAATTGAAACAACTACCTCTGATTACGATAAGGAAAAACTTCAAGAGAGATTGGCTAAATTAGCTGGTGGTGTTGCTGTACTTTATGTAGGTGCAATGACAGAAGTTGAAATGAAAGAGAAGAAAGACAGAGTTGATGATGCGCTTCATGCTACGAGAGCAGCAGTTGAAGAAGGTGTTGTAACTGGTGGTGGTGTTGCTTTGGTAAGAGCTATCAAGGGAATTAGCAAATTAGAAGGTCTTAACGAGGATGAAAACATGGGTATTTCAATCGTTAGAAAAGCACTAGAAGCACCAATCAGAGGTATCTCTGAGAATGCGGGTGTTGATGGCTCAGTTGTTCTTCAGAATGTTATGAATGGTAAAGGTGACTACGGTTACAATGCCAGAACTGAAAAGTATGAAGATCTCAAAAAAGCTGGTGTAATCGATCCAACTAAAGTAACAAGAATTGCTATTGAAAACGCTGGTTCAATTTCAGGAATGATCTTGACTACTGAATGTGTAATCAATGATAAGAAAGAAGATAATCCTGCTCCTATGATGCCTCCAGGTGGTGGTATGGGTGGAATGATGTAAGATTATTTCTTTAAAAACATAAAGAGGCTGCTTCGAAAGAACAGTCTCTTTTTTTTGCCCTTATTCAACTAATGGTCATTGATTAATAAGTAATAATTTGACACATTAGCTCATTAGGTAATGGAAGTGTTATAGCATTGAAGCAATATTGACATTGATGCATTATTGACATTGATTTCTACAAATTAACAACTGTCAATCGCCTTGCCTCTATTCTTTCACCATTTTGATTTTCAATGGAATACAAATAAATACCTTTCGCTAAATCAGGTAAGGGAAGAAAAATCTCTTGATCAGATTGCTTGATACTGAAATCATATGCCCAGATATCTTTACCAATCACATTTATCAACTTAAATTTATAACTTCCAATTTTGGCATTTACAAACTTCAACTTTACGTCACCAAATGTAGGGTTTGGAAACAAGTATACTTGACGGTTATCTGAATTGCAAATAGGACTGTTGCCATATTTATTTAAAGTGTTATACTCGAAGCTCAAAACAGGCTTTAAATTTAATCTTGCCTTTTCTGCTAATGATCGATAATCAAAGAAACTATAATAATTAAATGTTTTGGTAGCGAAACTTTCAGTAAGCACTCGATCATTGGTTGCATCTACTATTTCCCATTTTTCCTTTTTCACCTCTAAGGTATTAAGAGAAAATGTTTTTACATTCTCAATTACAAAACCTTCAATTACTTCATCTAAATTATCAAAAGAATCCTTGTTTTTGTACTTTGTTACCCACTGTAAAGAAGCCGTTACTCTAAACTGAGTAACACTGTTTTTATCCGCCCAAATCTTAATCTCGCCTGATAAATCAGAAGCGTTATATACTAAAAATATATCTGATTTTACCTTATTGTAAAAATCATCTTTGTGAGTAGATCGGCTGATAGGAACTTGGTTTTCTAAGCTTACGCCTACCTTTGGCAAGCCAAAAAATGGATCTACATCTTCATATCCAAGTATGCTCATCGTAGCACCTTTCAAATTAAGATATTGTTTTCTCAAACTCGAGTGCAATTCTAATGTAGTATTGGGCTTTGAAGATTTTATAACACGAATTTCTTCTGCACAAGGAAACATCAATTGAGACAATCTGATATCTGAGAACTTTCTAAAATCCTTATACAGATTGGTTGAGTACTTATATAAAGTATCACCAGGCTCAAAAGCATGAACAACTTGAGCTTTTGCTGAGTAGGTCAAAAAAGCCAAAGCAATTAATATTAAACACCTGTTAAACTTCACTTTTCTCATTTTTATATATCCACTGACTGTATCTTAACGTAATTTGCATAAATACCTTTCCTTAAAGACAATTCTTCATGACTACCTGACTCAACAACCTTTCCTTTATCCAATACAAATATATAATCTACAAACTTAATAGTAGACAACCTATGGGCAACAATTATAGCTGTACGTTCTTCAAGCACATTAATAATCGCTTGGCTGACTACTTTTTCAGACTGAGGATCGAGAGCAGATGTCGGTTCATCTAAAATCAATATTTCAGGATCCTCAAGCAACGCTCTAGCTATTGTCAAACGTTGTTGTTCACCACCGCTCAATGCAGAACCACGATCACCTATAACGCTATCGAGGCCGCTGGGCAATTCATTCACAAAATCATCAGCACATGCCAGTTTTAAACTCGCCATTATTTTAGCATCATCAATGTTTGTGCGGCCCAAGAGTATATTATTCCGTACACTATCATTGTACAAAAATGATTGCTGAGTTACAAATCCAATAGACTTATACAAGGCTTTTTTATCAATATTCCACATATCGGTGCCATCAATGCTTAATGTTCCAACATCAGGTTTAATGATCTGGAGTAGTAATCTTGTAATCGTAGACTTTCCAGAACCAGAAGCACCAACAATTGCTATTTTTTGCCCTTTCTTTATTTTAAATGAAATATCATTTAGGACATTTGTATCATCATAACTGTAAGACACATTGTTAATTGATAATTCATTTTCAAAAGTAAATGAGCTATGACGATCTTGATGCATTGCATTATCTGTAATTATAATATCTTCAATGCGCTCTAATGAAGCTGCTCCTTTTTTTACATAATAATAAGCCGTAGAAAAAGATTTTAATGGTTCTATTACGTGGTAAAAAGCAAGCACAAATGCAAAGAACGCTTCAGGTTGCAATTCATTTTTCATGACCAATTTAGCACCGTACCAAAGAAGTACAACTACCACACTGACCCCTAAAAACTCTGACAGTGGCGACGATAATTCTTGACGTCTTACCACCCTATTAAATTTATCTCGTACGTCATTGTTGATATCCCCAAACATTTTAGACCATACATCTTTGACTCTGTATACGTTCAATATCATTACTCCATCTAAGGTCTCATCAATTACGCTTGTCAATCTTGAAACCCCATCTTGTAAATCCTTTGATTGCTTTTTGAGTTTTCGTGATAAGGTTCCAATAACCAAGACAGTAAACAACATCAAGACAAAAACAAAAGCTGTCAATTTATAACTAATACTTAACATCAATAAGATAGCTCCAGCTATAATAATGGGTGACTTTAATATTGTATCAATAAACCTTAGAATGTTCCATTCAATTTCTTGTACATCAGAATTAATTCTGGTCAACAAATCTCCACGTTGAGAATCCTTTTGATCATCAAAAGAAAAATTGAGAAAACTGTTATAAAGCGTGTTTCTTAAATCTCTGACGATGCCACTTCGAACTGGCACCATAAAATACATAGCCAAATATCGAAATAGATTTTTTAAAAATATCGTTACCAATAAAAAAATACACGTTAAGATCAGTGCGTTGCTTGCGCCAAAATTATCTATAAGTTGTAAAAAGTAGTATTGTAACCAATCAACAATTTTCAAATAACTATCTGGACGGTCAACGCTTTTTGGAGTGGTCGAAAAAAGAAAATGGAAAAACGGGATGATTAATGGAATTGAGATAACAGTAAATATTGCCATTAAAACATGGCAAAATACGCTCACAATTACCTGAGATCGGTAAGGTGATAAATAATTAAATAGTTTTTTGAAATCTTGCATTCACAGCAAGGGTTAGTTGGTTTGAGTTAATAACAAATGATTCAAAACATACCACAATCTAACGTTGATTACTCTAAAAGTATTTGAATTCACGTTACTTTAATTCAAAATCATCCATAAACTTTGTAGTCACATTTCCAGATTTAAAACGTTCATCCTTCATCAATTGCTGATGAAAAGGAATTGTTGTTTTGATTCCTTCAATGATAAATTCATCTAAAGCTCTTGACATTTTCTTAATACACTCCTCTCTAGTTTCTGCCTTGCAAATAAGCTTAGCAATCATTGAGTCATAATATGGAGGTACTGTATAACCTGCATATACATGAGTATCAACACGTACACCATGGCCTTTTGCACTGTGAAAAGAAGTTATATGACCTGGACTTGGTCTAAAGTTATGATATGGATCTTCAGCATTAATACGACATTCAATAGAATGCATAACAGGATAGTAGTTTTGACCACTTAATTTTTCACCGGCAGCAACTTTTATTTGTTCCTTGATTAAGTCTCTATTTATCACTTCTTCTGTAACAGGGTGCTCCACTTGAATTCTTGTATTCATTTCCATGAAATAAAAATTCCTGTTCTTATCAACCAAAAACTCAACAGTACCAGCACCTTCATAATTGATAGACTTTCCTGCTTTTATTGCAGCTTTACCCATCTTCTCTCTAAGCTTATCATCCATGAATGGAGAAGGAGATTCTTCGACTAATTTTTGATGCCTTCTTTGAATAGAGCAATCTCTTTCAGAGAGATGTACCACTTGACCATGTTGGTCTCCAATAATTTGTATCTCAATGTGACGTGGTTCTTCAATGTATTTCTCCATATACATCATATCATTACCAAACGACGCAGCAGCTTCTACTTGAGCTTTGCTTAGCTGATCTTCAAATTCTTCATCACTGTAAACGATTCTCATTCCCTTACCACCACCACCTGCCGTAGCTTTAAGAATCACTGGATATCCTATTTCGTTTGCAGATTTAATTCCTTCTTTTACATTCTTTACTGCGCCATCAGAACCAGGAACCACAGGAACCTTGGCTTTTATCATAGTTTCTTTGGCAGTTATCTTGTCTCCCATTGATCTAATCATAGAAGCAGACGGACCAATAAATTTAACACCATATTCTTCACAAACTTCAGCAAAATCTGCATTTTCAGACAAGAATCCATAACCGGGATGAACAGCGTCAGCATTTGTAATTTCTACAGCCGCCATTATTTTCGTAATACTCAAATAAGATTCTGCGGAACTAGCAGGACCAATACAAACGGCTTCATCTGCAAATCTGACATGCAAACTTTCTTTATCTGCTTTTGAATAAACAGCTACAGTACTGATACCCATTTCCTTACAGGTTCTAATAACACGCAGTGCAATCTCTCCCCTATTGGCAATTAAGACTTTCTTAAACATAGTATTACTTACTTTAGTCGCCAAACCTTGGCTAATACGACTTAATAAATTTTATCCTTTTGGATCAACTAGAAAAAGCAATTGATCATATTCAACTGGACTAGCGTCCTCGATCATAACTTTTACAATTTTTCCAGCAACTTCACTTTCAATCTCATTGAAAAGCTTCATAGCTTCTACAATACTCACCACTGAACCGACTGCAATAGTATCACCAATTGATACATATGGAGGTTTGTCTGGAGAAGCCGATCTGTAAAATGTTCCAACGATTGGAGAACGGATTTCCAATAAATTGTCAGTAGACATTTCATCTTCACCTGATTCAACAGCAGCTGGAGCAGTCGCAGTTGTGTTTGTCGGTTGTGCATCAAAAATCATTGGTGCTGGCAAACCAGATGCAACAGGTGAAGCCATAAGTGGCGTCGAGGCTGCTTTATTCTTAGAGTAGTTTTTATTTCTAACTGTCAATTCGAAGTCACCTTCTTTTATCCTAACTTCAGCAAGTTCTGATTTAGAAATAAACTTCAACAGATCTTGAATTTCTTTATAATTCATGATATTATTTTACGCGTTCTTGATAAGACTTGTTTCTAGAATCGATTTTAATTTTATCGCCTTCATTTATAAAAATAGGCACTCTAATTTCTGCTCCAGTCTCGACTGTAGCTGGTTTAGAAGCATTGGTTGCAGTATTCCCCTTATGGCCTTGTTCAGTATAAGTAACTTCTAGTGTTATATACTGTGGCAAGTCAATTGTCAATGGCCTTTCTTCATCTGCATGGAATAAGATCTCAACATAAGACCCTTCCTTCATAAGGTCAGCATTGTCAATCATTTTCTCTTCAATCATTGTTTGCTCGTAAGTTTCATCATTCATAAAATGACAATCTTCACCATCTTTATATAAAAACTGGTACTTTCTTCTCTCAACTCTAACAGTTTCCAATTTGTGACCTGACGGAAATGTCTGATCAACAACCTTACCATTTGTTAGACTTTTCAATTTAGTTCTAACAAAAGCAGGGCCTTTTCCGGGTTTAACATGTAAAAACTCAATGACTTTATAAATATCATGGTTAAACACCATACAAAGTCCATTTTTTATATCTGCCGTACTAGCCATAGTTTATTTAAAATTAATAATTGCTAAAATATGAAATACACTCCAATCTATTACAATGAAATAGAGTCTTTAAAATGATTTTCTTAATAAGCCCAATGAATTAATACAGAACCCCAAGTAAAACCACCTCCAAAAGCAGTCAAAACAATTTTGTCTCCTTTTTTAAATTTAGACTCAAAATCACTTAATGCCAATGGAATTGTACCAGCTGTGGTATTCCCATAATTTTCAATATTTATGAGAACCTTTTCATCAGGAAAACCAACTGAATCCCCAACCGCACTTATTATTCGTTTATTGGCTTGATGTGGAATAAGCCAATCTATATCATCTTTTGTCAGGTTATTACGATCTAATAAATCATTTATACTTTCACTCATCCCTTTAATCGCTGCTTTAAATACAATTCGACCATCTTGGGTAACAAAGTGTTCTTTATTGGCAACTGTTTCAGCAGTTGGAGGGTTCAAACTACCACCTGCTTTCATGTATAAATACTCACATCCTGCTCCATCACCTCTTAAAATAGAATCTTGAATACCATTTTCCTGTGAAGGCTCAAGCATAACTGCCCCTGCTCCATCACCAAATAATATACATGTGGCTCTATCTTCGTAATTTAATATTGATGACATCTTATCACCACCGACAACTATTACTTTCTTATAAGTTCCAGTTTCAACAAA
Source organism: uncultured Saprospiraceae bacterium (assembly GCA_905480605.1). Classification (GTDB taxonomy): domain Bacteria; phylum Bacteroidota; class Bacteroidia; order Chitinophagales; family Saprospiraceae; genus RFSX01. Next base: position 141,854 of record CAJQRD010000016.1, read on the forward strand.
TTTAGAACCTACTATTAATGAATAGATAAATCCTGAACAAGCGGCGTTGATGTCAAAACCAAAAGCATTTGTGGCTCCTATCTTATGTGCAATCTGATTTGCAGTATCTGGAAATACATAATCCCCCGTAATAGTAGCCACCACAATCATTTCTACTTCTTCTGGCTTGGTATTGGTTTTTTCTAGCAATTGTTTAACTGCCTCTACCCCCATATCGCTCATAGCTTTTTTAGGGTCCCGCAGAATACGGCGCTGCTTAATACCTGTACGGCTTTCTATCCATTCATCATTTGTATCAACCAGTTTTTCTAAGTCAAAATTAGTGATTATTTCATCAGGTACGTAACCTGCTACTCCTGTTATTGCTGCGTGTATTTTACCCATTCACTTTGTTTTAAAGACGGAAGGCAAATAAACGAAATAATAATGAGATAAGCCCACTATTTCTTTTTTTTTGATATTGATATTAAATATTTTTTATACCTCTTAATAACTGTAATTCAGTTATTTATACATATAATATTTTATAATGCTTATGTTTTTTTTCTTAATAGCAACTTATTGGAACAGCTTTTGCACAGAGGTAAATACCATGTAATCATGGTTTTACGAATACAAAAAAAAAATAATATGAATAAGTTTGTCGGAATCATCATCCTATTATTATCGCCGATGACATTAATTATGGCAAATAATAATCCTGAGGGTACAACACCTAGCAATAATGTTAAATTCTTTGCTGGAAGTTTTGACCACGCAAAAGCAACTGCCGGATCTGAAGGAAAGTTATTCTTTGTCGAGTTTTATGCCGATTGGTGTACTCCATGTAAATGGATGGATAAAACAACATTTAAAGATGTTGCTGTTGTCAATCAGCTAAATGACAATTATGTACCTCTTAAATTGGACATTGAATCTAGCGAAGGCCAAGATTTAAAAACACAATATGAGGTAAAAATTCTCCCTACTATATTGATTTTCACCTCAAAAGGTAGAATGATTGAACGTATTGAGAAAACTTTAAGCTCTGAAAGTATGAATAGTCTTTTAACATTTCATGATAATCCAGAAAACAGAGTGATTATAAACCATAATTTTAATACTAGTCCTGTTTCTGCAGGAGAAGATAGAGGACCAAGTCTGAATAACCTCTTTAGTCAATATAAAATAGCTGAAAGATTCAGATCAAATTACAAATTACAGGTTGGATTTTACAACAACTATATTGAAGCACACAAACGCGTAAAAGCTTTAAAAGAAAATTTTGCTGAACCGATTGTGGTGATGAATCAATATGTCGAAAACACAACCCAATACAAGGTTTTGATGGGTGAATTCAAAACAATGAACGAAGCCGAAAGCTATCGCAAACTATTGAAAAATAACCATCAAATTGATGCTATTATATACTAAACAGTAAATTAATTATCAGTGCAAATTGATAATCTCCATTCCAAAAACTTAAAAGACTCGAACTTGTTCGGGTCTTTTCTTTTTTATATATGTTCAATAATTCAAACTCCCCTATCCAAGTCACATCATTAACACATTCATTAGGTGTACTTGAAATTTGAATTATTTCAAATAATTTCTTTATAAATCAGGGTATCCCATTAAAATATAATAAACGAAGATGACGATCTTTGTGTTATATAATAATACAGGCGATAAAAGCCTAACATATTATAAGTTTCAATTATATTTGCATTCAATTTTAGTTAGGAATTCTTTTGCTTATTATAAAAGACAGACTAAAAACGAAATCATTAAACAAGTGCCTGTAAACCAATTACTTGCATTTATTTCAAATCATTTGATGTGTTTGAATTTTGTTTTTACATCTTTAATACAAGACTAAAGTCTTCCCTTCTTATACTATTATCTATCCCGATAATCGTTAATCCTTTGAGGATTAGAGAAATTGTCATTAAAGAACATTTTGAATATATGTTTTTTAAGACAATCATAATTGAATAATGAAATGAGATTATATATTTCGTTTCTAAAAGTGAATTTCTATATGAAGTGTTTAAGATGGATTTTTATCATGATCTTGTGTGCCGTAAATACGATAAATTTACAAGCGCAAATCAATCCAGAGTGTGAGGTATTAGGGATCACTGCGCCATTAGGTTTTACAACTCAATTAATCCCAGCTCAAATTTTACCTGGCGAAAATTTTTGTGTTCAATTTAGAACTGAGAACTTTCAATCAGTTATTGCATATCAGCACACCTTTACATTTGACCCCACGGAATTATGCTTTAGCAGTTACTTTGCTGAAAATGCTGTATTAAATAGCCCAATTAATGCAAATATTCAACAAGTTCAAGCTGGGATATTACCCTTTGTATGGTTTAATAACTTAAATGCTGAAGGACAATCCATTCCTGACAATACTCTATTATTTACAATCTGTTTTGATGCTTGTGGTGAGCCAAGTGATTGCTATGAATTAGGGTTTAATGAAGTACTTGAGCAATTTCCAAGTACAGAAGTTAATTATCAGTCAGGTAACTTGTCATGTACTGGAGATCAAATTTTAATTGATGGTGCATCTTCAACTTGTATTCCTATCGAATGTGCAGATCTGTCAATTATAGACTTGGCAATTTGTAACTCTGATAACAATATGGGATCAATAAACTTTAACGTTTGTGGAGGAACAGCACCCTATTCCTATGAAGTAACTACCGCAAATAACATTATTGTAAAATCTGGAATTATTACAGATCCATTTGGCACTTTTTCTGGCACCTTAAATAATTTACCCGCCATGAACTTTACTATAACAATAACTGATGCAAATAATGTTATAGTTTCTATGCCAGCAATAATTGATGCTATACCCTCTATCACTTATGACCCAATCATCACAGTGAACCCAGTTTGTGCGGAAACAGCTAACGGAACTGTTAGTATCTCTAATATATCAAATGCCTTTGGAGAACTTTTCGATTTATCATTCTCCAATGGACTTAATCTTCAGGATGTAAACGAAGCCACATTTGATCGATTATCAAACGGTGATTACTTTTTAACAATTACAGAAGGAAGTGGGTGTGAAACTGTTGAAATGGTAACACTTGATACTCCCCCATTGGAATTGGTAATTCAAACTACACCTGCATCTTGCTTTGGCTCTGGTGACGGTTTTTTAAGTGTGCAAGTAACAGGCGGTACACCTTTTCCCGATGGCTCTTATCTTATCAACTCTTTGCAAGGTCAAACATCACTCGAAACAACTACTCCATTTTTAGACAATGCATTTAATGGCATTACGAATCTTTATAGAATCCGAATTGAAGATGCCAATGGCTGTCGCTTGGAAGAGAACGTAATGATCCCGGTTTTAACTGAAATAGAGTTAGAAATACTAGCTATTGAAGATAATGCATGTAAAAACTCTTGCGAAGGAAGTTTGACTTTAGTTGTAAATAGTCCTGATGGCAATTATACATTTCTAGTAAGGGATGAAGATTCAAACTTTGTTGGAGGACTAGGCGTCATAGGCGACACACTTTTCGCTAATAATAACTTGTGTGCTGGTACTTACACTATTCGAATTGAGGACTTTTCAACTCAATGTTCAAAAGATACATTTTTCATAATTAACGAACCAGCCGAAGAACTCATAGTTACGTTTAATGAAGCTATGGTTTCATGCAATGGCAATGATGGTCAAGTCGAACTCATGACAACTGGCGGAATGGACCCGTATACCTACACATGGGAAGATCAACCAAATAACAATACAAATATATTAGTTGATGTTGGTGAAGGAACCTATAATGTAACCATCGAGGACGACCTCGGATGTACCATTGACACTTTTGTTACTATCGTCTCGGATAACTTACTAGAAATTGATGCATTTATTTCTCAAAATTTAGCTTGTGATGGTACAGGTACAGGAATACTTGATGTAACTATTGTTAATTCTAGCTCAATGGTAACTCCTATTTATGAGTGGACCGATATTAACGGTAGTCCACTAGGAAATACCCAAATTCAAACATTTGTAAATCCTGGTGATTATATCGTCATAGTAACAACTCCCGACAATAATTGTGAAGTTAGTGACACTGTGAACATACCATTTGAATTTGGTTTGACTTTAGAAATAGAAACAATAAACCCAAGTTGTGATACTGGAAATAATGGAGAGATTAACATTATAAATATACTTGGAGGAGAAGGTCCTTTCAATTGCATTTGGGAAGATACAAGTATCACTTCTTGCAATCCTACTGATCTCCCTTTTGGTGTTTATAATTTCATGGTAATTGATAATAATGGGTGTCAGAAAGATACATTCGTAACATTGACAGCAGAGCAGCCTACCTTCACTTTTGACATTAATCCAAGAAGTGTTTCATGTCCGGGTGAAACAGATGGTTCCGTCAATATTGATGATATTTCAGGAGGAACAGGACCCTATTCTTGTGTATGGGAAGACCAAAACATATTCACATGTAACCCAAATAATCTAGCACCTGGAATTTATAATTTCGCTATTATTGATGTAAACAATTGCAGCAAGGATACATTTGTAGAGATATTTGAACCTATCCAAAGTATTACCTTTGATTTAGACATCGTTAATCCAACATGTGGAGGTGATTTAGGAAGTATCTTTGTTACCAATATTGATGGTGCTAATCCACCTTTTATTACCACATGGTCGGATATTAGTATCACTGGAAGTGGGCGCTCAGACTTAGAACCAGGAGAGTATACTCTTACCATTACAGATGGTAGAATGTGTGCAGTTGATTCTACTATAATATTGATAGCAACTAGCGATGATTTAATTATCAACATTGATGCCACACCACCAGATTGTGCTGTAGGATTAGACAATGGAACAATTAGCTTTCCCGGGTTTTCTGGAACATGTGTATGGGAAGATCCTTCACTGAATCCTCAAAATTGTACATTAATTGGATTAGGTTCTGGTATTTATAATGTAACACTTACTGATGAAATAGGATGTCAAAAAGATACTTTCATAGATCTGACAGTAACAGAGGCATTGATGGCATCTGTTTCTAATATTTTTGATGCCTCATGTTTTAATGGTGGTGATGGTCAAGCATTTGTTGAAGTCACTGACGATCCATTGGGTGTAGGCACTTATAATTTCTTTTGGGCAAATCCAGCTGACAATGAAACTGGTGTCGTAAATTCAAGTGCCACTCAATTGAATAGTGGAGAAAATTTCGTAGTCGTATCTGATGGAACTTGTGCTACGGATACTCTTAAGTTTAATATTGGTCAACCTGACACAATCTTGCTTGATCTTAACAATGTTACAATAAGCAATACAATCTGTAATGGGGATTGCAATGGTTCAATCAGCCTAGCAGCAATGGGTGGAACATCTGCCACTGGAACTTATGATTATTTATGGGAAGATGGTAGCAATGCAGATTTCAGAGATGACCTCTGCGCAGGTCAATACACTATTACAATAACAGATGATAATAATTGTGAAGGCAGAGGAGTTATACTCATAACCGAACCAGATGTTTTCACGCTGCAATTAGACACTCTTAATATTATGCAATTGGATTGCAATGGAGAAGATATTGGATCATTTACTGTTTTGGCAGAAGGTGGCTGCGGTGACTTTACTTATGAATGGACAGATAATGTATCAACAACAAGTCTGGCTTCTAACTTAGCAGCAGGCGTATATTTTGTTACTGTTACAGATGCATGTGGCTGTTCCAAAATAGCATCCTATGAATTTGTTGAAACAACAGAATTGGTTGCGACTCCATTAGATTTTGAGGATCCATTATGTCAAGGTGATCAAACTTGTGTTGGTATTGCGACAGTCTCAGGTGGTACAAATATGAATTTCACATACAGCGTTAATCGTGGAATAAGATTACCAATTGACTCTTGTGTTATGGTAAATCCAGGTCCAATTACATTAACTGTTTATGATTCAGGAGGATGTTCTATAGAATTTAGCTTTGAAATTAACTTACCTGATCCTGTCATTGTTGATCTAGGAGAAGACATTACTTTTGAGATCGGTCAGAATGCTGCAGAGTTAAATGCTATTATTACTGGTGGTCAACCAGAATATAGCTTCAACTGGATTTCAGAAACGGAATTCAGCTGTTTAAATGATTCTTGCCAAAGTATTTCTATCACTCCATCCTCTTTTACAACTTTTGAAGTTATAGTCACAGATGCCAATGGTTGTACATCCAAAGACGAAATAATTGTTGACGTAAAGGCAAGTAGGAATGTATATTTTCCTAATGTTTTCAACCCAGATGATTTACCTCCAAATGATAAATTTATTCCTTTAACAGGAGTTGGTGTTGAAGAAGTTGTTGTGTTTAGAATTTTTGACAGATGGGGAAACCTAGTTTTTGAAAAAGAGAACTTAGCTGCACCTACAAATGTTGACGAAGGCTGGGATGGTAGAAATGGAAATACTTCAAATAGTAAATTAGTGCCCGGTGTATATGTTTATACTGCAGTTGTTAGGTTTATTGATGATGCACAAGTGACGTATAGCGGAGAAGTTACACTCCTTAGATAAATTTTAAAAGAGTGATGCCAGTAGCTTTTCTATCTATCTATAGAGATTGTTATTTTACATTATTAAAACGAGCTAACTAAACATTTAATAGTTAGTTCGAGTAAAATCATGAATAATATATATTTAGTATTAGTTTTTACATTCCTATCTTTTAGTTTAAAATCACAAATTAATTGGATTTAAGAATAGAACTTTTACCCTTTGCATCCATACCATAAATAAGACTTTCCAACTTCCTAGCGAAGAATTCATAGTCGATATTTTTTGTACCACTCCTTTTTCTACATTTTCTAATTCTGGCGTCAACACACCTGCGTGGTTTAAACTAAAATGTGCAGTAGATTCAAATAAAAAACATTGTATTTCATTTAGAGATGAAGAAAAATATACACTTTTTGACGAAACATTAAAGTACACTACATTAAGAATACTAAAATCATCAGACTAAATATACCGTCTTTGGATTAATAGAAAAGATATCCTTAATGTTTTTTTTATGATATAAATTTACCTTCAATCGAAATGGACAGTATTCCCAATAAAGGATTTGTTCAGCTCTCAATTGATCAAAAATCTAATTTGGAGGAAAATACTATTCTTGAAAATACTGGATCAATCTTCTTTGACAGCCATTAACCTATAGTTACAAATACAACAAGTCTTTCATTGATGGCACTGTCGCCATTTATAGATGTGACAACTGAAATCAACATTGAAGATGATCCTTCTATTTAGCACAATCCTTAATCTACAACATTATATTTAGATCTAAATATTGACCTATTTGAATTAGAGCCTGTACGAATAACAAATCCTTCAAGACCGGTAACTATTGATCACTGCTTAGATAGCTACTCTACCTATCTTCAAAGTTTGACAAATGGCTTGTATATAGTAAAAAGCATTGCTAGGAATGGCAAAACTAAAATCACAAAGGATTTTATAATATAATTTAAGAAAGGCATAAAAACATAAAACAAAAATGTTTTATTATTTCTAGACTGTTAATTACATACTATGTTTCATTGAGAATACGAGCCATGAAATAATTAATTAGTTGGTATTTTTGATTACAATAAATACTCTTTACGCAATATAAGTATTGAAAAAAAGGGGTTGAATTCTAATTGAATTCAACCCCTTTTTTAGTATTTTCTTTATTACTTTATTATCGATACATTTCCTGCTTGAATATATTCCCCTCCTGTTATACAAGTAACTTTTACATAATAAGCAAAAACATCAGGAGCTAACGCTTTGCCCTTATACGTTCCATCCCACCCTATTGATTGATCTTTAGATAAAAACACTTGTTCTCCCCATCTATTGGTAATGCTCAATTCCATTTCTTGGATAAACTTACTTCTTACAAAAAGCACATCATTGGCTGAATCACCATTTGGCGAAAACGCATTTGGCAGGTAAATGTCACTTTCATTACACTCCGGAAGTACAACAAGGATTGTAACACTTGACTCTTCACTACTACAACCAAAATCGTCATCACACACTACCGATATTGTTATAGTCTCTTCTGGTGTAAGTTCAATCTCAGGTCCTGTCTGTCCATTACTCCAAGTATAATTACAATTTGGATCCTCAGGACTAACAGACAATACAATACTTTGACCTAAGCAAACAAAAGGCTGACCGTTTGCATCAATATTAATTTCTGGTACTGATACATCATCAACCTGAGGATTGCTAACTTCAAGTTCGTAAAAAAACATTGAATCAATTCCAGATTCGATATGAGTCACAATAACCATTATCGTTTTTGACTCTGCAGCGCTAACCATAACATTTGGAGTACCATTCCCAGAAACTATACAATCTGTTGGTCCCCAGTCATAATTAAAATCATCTAAGCCACAATCTTCATCCATCAGTAAGTTCAATTGGAAATCTTCATTCACACAGACTACTGAAGGGATAGGTCCCGTTATAGTAACAGATTCCAAACAGTCCTCGGCATCAATATCATCATCAAGAACCAGGATTACAGAATCAGATTCCTCACATCCATATTCATCAATTACTTTAGCAATTACTAATACAGTATCCATTCCTGGAACAAAATTTTCCAAAGGATTGCCTGTCCCAAGATTTGTACCATCTTCCAAGCACCAAGTTATATCTTGATTGTCAGCTGTTGTTTCAGCCAAAATATCAACCTCAGTATTGGACTCGTATAATAATGTATCTGAACCTAATATTTCTATTACCAAGTTGGGGACATTGACATCTATCATTACCGGTAATTTAGAGCAAACCAAACTAGAGTCAGAAAGTGTAACAGTATAGACACCTGGTTGATCATAGGTATTGCTCACCATTGATCCAGTGTCCATGTTACCATCACCAAAGTCCCAAAATGCGTTGCCACCCAAATTATTTGGAACTTCATCAAAATTAATTGTAAGCGATCCACAAGAATCTGGCTCAAATAAAAATGGCTCGAGTTGCTCGTTGTCCCTAATTTCAAAATTAATTGTATCGATTGAACTACATCCAAGATTGTTGCTCGTACATAACACAAAGAAGAAATCTTCTGTTGCGTCTTCACCAATTCCAATTAATGGATTATTTGTATCTACGCCATCTATCAATTGCCCATTTCCACCCTTCCATTCATAAGTAATTGTCTGATCAGAATTGTTATTGATCACTTCAAAAATTGATGTGTCGCCAGGACAAACAATAAAAGGCATATCAAATGAAAGATCAATAGCATCACTTTCAATTGCAATACTTCCCTGTCCATATAAGCATGGTCCGATATTTTCAATAGTTTGAACGTAAATTGTACCCGTAAATAAATCACCGCCTACACTTATGAGATCTGTCCCAGTTCCAATTATATTTATAAATTCTGGATCTGTGGACCATTCATAACCCACTCCTACCACTGCATTCAGTATTGACAAGTCAAGTGAGTCAAAACAATTTACTGTGCTATTGTCGACAATTTCAATATCAATCTGTTCTACCAGGTCATTTGTATTTATTGAATCATTATCAGGATCAGCATCACCAGAAGTTGACAATATTGTACCATCTGAAAAAGTAACAGTATAACTAAAGTCAATATCCGTCCCTAATGGCAATGTTTTTATTATAGGGCTTCCAGTACAAGTTACACCATTGATAACCCACACTTGAGAAATTATAGAGACACAATCAGGTACAATAGACATACCTGTAAATAAAAATGATCCAGAATCAGCAAAACATTCTATTGGTATTATTGTATATCCCAACTCCGGTTCACCAAGACCAGGTAAAATATCATTTTTATTTAGAGTTGTTGTTTCTGTCAATAAACATCCAATTTCAAAAAAAACTGTCTGGGTTACTATAATCTCATCTGAATCAAAAGATATCTCAACATCAGACCCCGTATAAGTGGTTATAACTCCATTGTCATTTATTTCCCAAGATACACTTGTTGCCCCACTGCTATTATCAGCAATGGAAACAAGGATTGAATCACCATCGCATGAGATAACGTCTACCTCATAAGAAGGGGTCCCTGCTCCTGGGAAAAATTGAGAATAGGTAGAAACACAACCATTGTCAAATTCTACTATTAAATCTACTTGATTCCCAACAGGTCCAACCACAAATTCTAATGTATTGTTTGTTGAAGCTTGTACTTGATCTATATTCCAAGTGTAGCTTGCATTTCCTGTAAATACAGTTTGATCCATTAATGTAATTGTTGGCCCATTTATATTTTCACAATCCAAATCCTCATTGATTATCAATTGTGGTGCAAAATTCGCATCAAATTCTTCTGTTGCCATAACTATGCAACCATTTTCATAAGTCACTATCAAACTTAGATTCACAACATCACCTTGCATGACATCCACCGTAACTTCTGGTGTTGAAAATAACTCACCATTTACTATCCAAGCATAACTCACAATTATAGAGTTAATAAATGGATCGCTTATCCCCGCTCCAAAAATAACCTCCTGGATTTCATTTCCTTGCAGACAATCTGAATCACCAGCATTATTTATTATCATAAAATCTGGAGACAAATCTTCAGCAGTTAGTTCTCGCTCAATTTGTGCTGTACATCCATTGGCAAAAGTTGCCTCAAGATCAACCGTTACGCCTTGATTTGATACAGTGGCAGAATAAGGATCAGTCTCCCCAATCTGTGTTCCATTTATATCTGTGATCATCCATGACACATCCGTTATTGCACTTGTACTCGTTGATAAAGCATCAAATAATATATCATAGGAATCCGTTCCACAACCATCTAAACTATATGTAAAATCAACAGAAGGAATCAACTCAGATGCTTCTATTGTTTTTGTAACAGTAGCGGAACATCCAGAATTAAAAGTCACCATCAACATAATTGTAACTGATTGAGCATTGCCTATGTCGTAAGAACTTGGATTACTATTGGGAGCAGAAGATCCATTTACTGTCCATTCCCAAGATACTGGTACTGATGTACCAAATGTATCAGAAGATAGATCTAGTAACTCTATTGTATTGCCACCAACACAAGAAAGAATACTTGCTGTAAAATCTGCCTCAATATCAGAAGTACCTATTGTTACAGTTTCTTGTTTAGATAACACACATCCATCGGAATTTCTTGTTGCCTCAAGCAACACAGAATATGTTCCAAACGCTGGAAAATCATATATAAGATCTTGATCGGCAGAAGTAAAAATAATATTCCCATTAGAGTCTTTAATTTGCCATAGGAAACTATCTGCGCCTTGTGTTGTATTTTCAAAAGTAACTTGCGTATCACCATCACAATTATTATCAAGTACGTTGAAACCAATATCAAATTTTTCTCCACACACTGTTACCGTATATTCAAAATCTCGCCTCACTTCAGAAATCTTTTCTCCATTGCGATATTCTTCAACACAAATCCCAATAAGGTAGGTCCCAACCATTGTTGGCCTTGCTGTTATTTCACCTGTATTGGCGTTTATTCGCAGTCCTGAATTTCCACCTAACATATTGTTGACATCATAAGAAGATTCCCATTCAACTGTACCATAAGGCGGATTAGAAGCAACGATAGGATTGGGATTATCAATTGTAGCACCAATACTAGGTGAGCATAATTTATAAATTAATAAATCGCCATCTGGATCAACCGCTGAATGATTAAATGATAAATCTTCGTTGGCACATATATTAACATCAGGCCACTGAATAAATACAGGCTGTGCATTGCATATTTCTAAAACATCTGCAGGTATATTTACATAATATGTTGCCCCTGTTTCTAACGGATTTTGAATATTTGAAATAATTGAATTTCGACAACAACGTTGATAAGCTAACGTATATCCATTTTTATTGTATAACAATTCAACTGTATCTCGATATACCGTTTCTTCAACACAAACAATTCCAGATAAAACACTGCAATCAAATATATTTTCATTTGCGATGATGGTTCTAGAAACAGAAGGAATAAGGAATCTTCCATTATCTCCCACAAACGTAAGGAGCCCACCGTTCAATTCAAATACACTTATTGTAGCAGGCTCATCAAAGTCAGCATCTTCTGCTGCATTTTCACAATCCCTTCTTACAGTTAATGTTAATTCATATTGATCATTACCTAAGCAATTATAGGATATATCACCACCGACAATATGGGTCGCATTCAATGAAGAAGTTTGACACATTAAGAGTATCAAACAACCAGTAAATAGATGATATTTTATTTTGTTTATAATCTTTGACATAATCCGTAGATTCAAAAGTCAATTAATTTAATATTCTCACTCTAACAATTTCAGCTTTTCGTTCTCGAGAAGCTTCTACACTAAACACTGAAAGTCTTGGATTTGTATAAGCATCTGAAATACCAGCTGGTGCAATTTCTTCACCAAAGGAAACTTCAGCAATTCTCAGTTGACCAGTTTCTATATAAGGTGCAAGTATACTGTTGCCAAATGTTCTAAGTTCATTTTTAAGTGCCCAAATTCTTCTTTGACCAAGTGCCAAATTGTATTTATTCGCTGCTCTTGGGCTAGCAAATCCTTTCAATTCCAATTCTATAATATCTCCTTCGTCTAATCGTTTTTTCAACTTGGAAACAAATAATTGTAATCTATCATATCCTAGTTTGACATTGTTTTCAAAAAATGCTTCCAATTCTGCCTTACCGTCTTCAACTGAACTTCCTTTCAACGTTTTAGTGTAGCTTCTTTTGAATTCCTCTTTCTTAGCGTAGTAATCTCCAAAAGTATTGGTATAGTTCAAATCAGTATACATTCTCTTAGAACGTCTATTGGGTCTATCATTGTCGAAATATACAACAACTGGCTCAAATTCATTAAATTGATTTATTCTCTTCATGAGGTATAGCTTCTCTGTTACAATACCATCAAGAATTAAATTAGAATCGACTATTTGTGTCAATAATTCATAACCTTGTTTCTCTGCGACCAATTCATATTTACCTCCAGCAATTATATCAAACTTATAATAGTTCCCATTTGGATTCCTAACAACTAACGGTTCGATAGATGGATCTGACAAGTTTCTTAATGTTATGGTTGTACCTATTAGAGCTATTTCACTTTCCTTTTCAAAAGTAAAAACATCAAGTTTAATTCTCTTTGGTTTCAAGTAAATTTTCTTTATTATCAACTCTAAGTTAGAAAAGTCACTCGACCTTAAACTTGTCTCATCCGTTTCATATCCATCTTTCTCAGTTATAATTGTGAATTCACGATTACACTTTAATTGAAAATTATGTTCATTGCTGATAGGGTTCATAGAGTCAAATAATGTCACCCCGGTTATCGGATCTATTATTCTCACTCTTGCACCAGGAACAGGTTCTGTTGTTAATACATTGAAAGTAAGAATTTTTAAATCAACAAACAACTCTTCTATTTCTGCCCTATAAATATCAAAACAACAAGCTTCATAACTATCATCTAGATACAGAGACCCTTTTCTATTGGAAGACAAAAAAGCTTCTGTACCATCTGGGTTTAATGAATAATAAATATCATCATAACTGGTATTTTGCGGAACACCCAAGTTAACCGGTTCAGCATATCCGCCCTCATATTTTTGAGAGCCAAAAACATCATATCCTCCCATTCCTAGTCTTCCATTTGTACTAAAATACAACGTACTTGTAGGCGCATGAAAAAAAGGTGTTAGTTCATCGACCGAAGTATTTATCTCTCGAAGGTTGACAGGTTCTCCATAAGTATCACCTTGAATTATAGAGTACCAAATATCAAGCCCTCCTTTTCCTTCTTTTCTATCAGAGACAAAGTATAATATTTCTTTATCAATATTAATATCATAACCTACAGAAGGTTGCGTATTGGTAGATGTTGTATCATTAATAGAAATTGGTAACTTAATACCTTCACCCCAAACATTGTTTTCGTCAATATTCCTTTTATAAATATCACAAACAATATCAAAGGAATTGATATAATTACATACTGTGTAATAAACACTTGACCGTTCATTGTTAAAAGCTATATTACCAACATGGGGCCCACTATCATTGAAAGAACTATCCAACAACATACTGGCATTATCTTTATCACTCTTCAAAACCTTACTGAATAGTCTATCAATTTTTCTATCTTCCTCCAGTACAAAACGATGAGAAGCATAGTACAACTGAGAATCAATTCTGACCGCACTATACTCAGAATAAGGAGTATTCATTCCGTTGTTCATTTGTTTGACATCAACTCCTGAGACTGGGTTATCCTTTCTATCTATCGCCCAGATTATTGTCTCTATTGCATTTTCTGCTCTTAAAACATTTCTATTATCCTTACCTTTATTTTCGGATACATATAAATTGAAATTCCTCTCAGCCTCTTTATACTTTCCTAATCGCTGTTGCATTTCGCCAAGATAAAAACCAGCCATTGGAAAAAGTTGATCTGAATCATTATCAACAACAAATTGATATGATTCTTCTGCCATCTTAAACGCATTAAATTTTTGAGAAGCTTGCGCCAAATTATATCTGATTTCTAAATTAGTAGAATCAAATTCGACTGCATTTTTATAGTAATACGCTGCGTTATAATAATCATTGTCAACCATTGCCTCTTCTGCCGCTTCCATGTAGGCTTTTAGAGTTTGACCGTGGACTACACCGACAAATAATATAAATAATAAAATATTTAATATCGTCCTCTTCATTAATTAAATATATTTAGAATATTGGACAAGTTTTAAAATTACCTAATGGCTTAACATGTTTAATAATATATCTTAAATGCAATTCTGGGCCAAAGCCTGAACCTCCAGGGTGGATCTTTGCATCTTCGGACAAATCAAGATCATAACTAGCTGAAACAAACAATTCATTTATTTGAATTCCTGCCTTTATAAAGACGACATCCGCAGTAATTCTATAACCTGATCCGACTCTAAATTGTCTGTTTTTACCTCTTTCTTCATTGAGATAAAAATTAAGATATGCGCCAATTAACAACTCCCTATACTTATCTTGAAGTTGATACATGGCATCTAGTTCTAGATCAAGTTTTTGCGATAATTCACGAGAATGTATTGCATACATTGAAAATCTCATTGGGAGTACTTGATCTACAGAGTCATTAAACCTTGATTGTGGTTTTGTAAGATGAAATCCCCCAACTCCAATATCGAATTTAGTTCTATCGGTTTTTTGCCACCTATAATTGAGCCCTAACCCAGTTTCAATAAAATTAAATGACTCAAAGGAGAAATTTTCTCCTGAACCCAAGGTCTCATTAAACTGATTCGTATTTGTGTCCCATTGTGTGTCCCAAGTCAAAGCTTCAGGATCAAAACCACGATTGGCATAACCTATCATGGCGCCGATCGTAATTATATTTTTTTTATTTATTATCCTTGAAAAAGATCCTGCTAAATTTAAGTTTACCAGTTGTAATTGGCTATCGCCTTGCTTATCATAGTTAAAAAACCCACCTATACCCCAAAATGCTTTATCACTTTTTTTAGGATATATCTTCTGATCGTATCCTGCTGTAAAAGTTAAATATGGTGTAGGAAGAGATCTGCCTTGATCTCTGAATGAAAAAGTAACTCTTTGATCTCCATTAAAAACACCTGTCAATGCTGGATTCACAACTAACGGAGCATTATAGAATTGGGAATAATGCAAATCCTGACTTTGTAAAGAAGGTACAATCAAAGCAACAAGAAGCAACAAGAATATAATTCTTGACTTACCGTCGCTCAATAGTTTATATTGTCTCATATGACATGTTGTATTCTCAAAAACATAAAATACGATGCAAAATTGATCGTGGTTTTACATCAGTAAAACAGCCTATAGAGACATTATAAATTCATGTCAGTATTTCTTAATTAAGGCTATAAGTTGAATATAGTTTATAAAGTTGATAAATGAAACTCGCATTACATTATTAATGCATGGGTATATTTCATATATATAATTTATAAATATAAATTATATTGATTTTGAACATTTTATATATTACACAATCTATAAACCAAAATGATTGTAAAATATTTATTAAAAATATTATATATATATATATAATTATCATATAATCTTAATTTTATATAATGAAAAGAATTGTAATATTATCTGGTGCTGGCATAAGTGCCGAAAGTGGAATTAGAACTTTTAGAGATTCTGATGGATTATGGGAAGGCCATGATGTTATGGAAGTCGCAACGCCAGAAGGATGGATAAAAAACACAGAATTGGTCTTAGATTTTTACAATCAGAGAAGAGCTCAACTTAAAGCGGTAGAACCCAATAAAGCACATGAGCTAATTGGAGCACTACAATCCCACTATCATGTAGATGTTATCACTCAAAATGTAGATAATTTACACGAAAGAGGGGGAAGTGATAATGTCTATCATCTTCATGGAGAACTTAATAAAGTTAGATCAACAAAAGACGAAAGCATAGTATTAAAATGGGAAAATGATCTTTATTTAGGTGATTTATGTTCATTAGGTAGTCAATTAAGACCGCATATAGTTTGGTTTGGAGAGGCTGTCCCTTTGCTTGAATTTGCTGCAAAACTCGTAAGTCAAGCTGATATTGTCATTATAATTGGAACAAGTTTACAAGTCTATCCCGCTGCTGGACTCATACAATATGCAAGAAATGCTAACATTTATTACATTGATCCACATCCTAAAACCAATTATGAGTTGGATCAATCCAATTATACATTGATTCCCGAAACAGCAACCATTGGCATGGAAAAACTTTATTTAGAGCTTTTTAAATAATTTCCAACTCCAAATTGATCATATTATAATACATCATGATATATAATTGTCTTTGCTAATCATTTTAACCAACAAAATCCCTACATTTGTAAACCATTAATCTTGTTTCATGTTATACACTTTACAATTGAATTAGTTTTCAATGTATCTTGTGTTATAATTTTGAAATGAGCTCTAATTTACTTCATGAGCTCTATGCAAACAATTTATAGAATATGAATATTTACCAATGGCTTGTCCCTCTGATATCATTGTTTTTTATTTACCGACTTATCACGCAATTCAAAGCTAATAAGAGGTTATTGATTGGCACTTTCCTATGGGTTACATTCTGGATCTTGGTCTCCTTCCTAAGTGTTTTCCCAGATTTTGTTTCCACTAATCTATCAAAATGGTTTGGTTTCAAAGACCACATCAATGCTGTGATTTTTGTTGCTCTTGGTTTTCTATTTTTAATCAGCTACCACCAATCGTCTACAATTGAAAGTTTAGAAAAGCAAATGACCGAACTTATCAGAAAAATGGCATTAGAAAAACAAAAGGATATTGATGTAATAAAAAAGACAGACAATAAATCTACTTCAAAAAACAAAGAAACAACTCCTATTAAAAAAAATAATTAGGGATGAAGATCTTATTTATCCTTGAGAATTATTATCCAAATATTGGAGGTGTAGAAACTTTATTTAAATCACTTTCTGGAAGCTTAATAAAAGAAGGTCATCAAGTTACTATACTGACTAACCGATTCGATAAGTCACTTTTAGAAAATGAAACTATTGATGGCTGTGAAGTTATACGTGTTCCTTATTATAACAGATATATATTTACTTTTTTTGCTTGGTTTAAGGCATATAAATTAGCCAAGCATCATGACTTGATTCATACCACATCTTACAATGCAGGTATCCCTGCTTTTATAGCGGGTCTGCTTTCTAGGAAAAAAGTAATCATTACCTTCCATGAAGTCTGGGGCAAATTATGGTTTAAATTACCATTTATGTCAAAAATTTCTTTAGCACTACACTATTTATTTGAGTGGTTTTTATTGAAGCTTCCATTCTATAAATTTATTGCAGTATCAGACGCCACCAAATCTAATTTGGTTAAGGCTGGAATAAAGCCTGAAAAAATTATTAGAATTTATAATGGCATCGATTATGAGGAATTCCATTCTTCCTCTTCAGAAATACGTACCAGTACTTCACCTTATGTGTTTACATATTTTGGCAGACTTGGAATATCAAAAGGACTAGATATACTTTTAAAGGCATTTCATCTACTACAAGCGGACAATGTCAAATTGAAGCTGATCTTACCTAGAACGCCTAATAGTTTATTACAAAAAACCAATCAACTCGTAGAAGAATATAATTTATCAAGTATTGTAAATATTTTACATGAATTGCCGAAAGTTAATTTGATATCCGAAATTAAAAACTCAAATGCAGTGGTTATCCCATCTTACAGTGAAGGGTTTTGCTACACCGCAATTGAAACAATGGCCCTCAATGTCCCTATCATAACTTCTGGGCAAGCTGCATTAAGTGAAGTTACTTCTGGTAAACATCTTATGATGAAGGACATGAGTCCTGATTCTTTAGCTGCTTGTCTAAAAAGAGCAATAAGTGATGAATGGGAGTTTAAAAAATATAATACTTATAAGATAGAAGATACTGTAAAGGAATACCTTCTTCTTTACCGTGAGGTAGATTTGACTTACAAATAAAAATATAAATATGGAAGTTTTAAAAATTCAAAACCTAAGTAAAAGTTACGGCAAACTTAAGGCTTTAGATGATTTAAATCTAGTCATTGAATCTGGGCAAATCATGGGACTTCTTGGGCCAAATGGTAGTGGTAAAACAACTACTTTGGGAATCATATTGGGAATACTCAGCGCAGATTCAGGAAACTATACTTGGTTTGAAAATAAATACGACGGGAAGCACCGATTGAGAATTGGCTCTATCCTAGAAACACCTAACTTTTTTCCATATTTAAATGCTGATCAAAATCTAGATATAGTTCGTCAAATTAAAAAAGTTCCCAAACAGGAATTTGATGATTTATTAGAATTGGTACAATTGAAAAGCAGGAGGAAATCAAACTTCAGAACATTCTCATTAGGAATGAAACAAAGGCTTGCAATAGCTGCAACGCTGATAGGCGACCCAGATGTAGTCATATTTGATGAACCAACAAATGGGCTAGATCCACAAGGAATCATGGAAGTCAGATCAACGCTATCAAGAATTGCTACTAGAGGCAAAACTGTTTTTATGGCAAGTCACATTCTTGATGAAGTTGAAAAAATTTGTACGCATGTTACAATTATAAAGAGAGGCAAACTGTTAGCTACTGGCCCCGTAGGATCTATCTTAAGTAAAGACTTAACCATAGAAGTTGCAAGTCAGAACAATGAACTACTGATTGGATTTTTAAGATCTAGGGAAGATGTTAAAAATATATTACAAAAGAATGGCATAGTAGAATGTCAAGTTGATCAAAAATTGGATGTTTCGGAATTTAGCAAATCAATTTTCAACATTGGAATTGTACCTACACATTTTGTAGCCAGAAAGAAAAGGCTAGAAGAGGAGTTTTTAGAAATTACAAAATAAACCAACGTTATGATTAGATTATTAAAGTTAGAATGGACTAAGTTTAGAAAAAATAACGTTATCATTTTAATGCTGACATTTTTCAGTTTGTTTCTGCCCGCAAGTTTATATTTCACAACCATAATTCCAACGCTTCCGGCTTTCTTTCCATCCAAAGAATCGATTATTCAATTTCCCTCCATCTGGGAATATTTAGGTTATGCGGGCAATTGGATGAGCTTTTTCTTTTTAGGTGTTTTGGCTATTTATCTTGTCTCAATTGAAATTAACAACAAAACACTAAGACAATCGATTATCAATGGTTTATCAAGACAAGAATATTTTCTAAGTAAAGTATTATCAATATTTGTTCTGAGCATAGGAGCAACTTTATTCTATACAATTCTGTGCATAATTATAGGTATTATAAATACTGAACCTGATACTTTAAAATTGATATTTGATAATGCTTACGCAATTCCAAGATTTTTCTTAATGACTTTTGGGTATTTAAGTTTTGCGCTCTTTCTTATTTTCATTATTAGACGGTCTGGAATAGCTTTATTTTTATATATTGCATACGGTATCATAATTGAAGTTCTCATAAGATATTTCATTATTGAAAAAGTTTCAAATACAGCAATTACAAATTATTTTCCACTTAATTCTTTCGAAGACTTAATGCCCAATCCAGCATTTAAATTCACAGAAAGTATACCTAATTCAGTCGAATTTGATTTCCTATTGACACATCAGCAAGCTACCCTATCGTCGATCATATATATAATATTGTTTTTGGGTATTAGTTATTTATCATTTATGAAAAGAGATATATAAAAAATCTATGCAAAAAAAAGTTTTAATTTCAGGTAGTACTGGGCAATTGGGTTCAGAGCTAAAATCAATATCCTCGGATTATAATGATTTCGAATTTATCTACAAAAACAGAGCTGAACTTGACCTTTCCGATTGCAAAAAGATTCAAGAAGTGTTCTCTAATAATAAGTTCGATTACTTTATAAATACAGCAGCCTTTACTGCAGTTGATAAAGCAGAAACTGAAAAAGAATCTTGTTTTGACATAAACGCTCATTCCCTAAAAACTATAGTAAAGTATTGCAATCCAGAATGTCGCATAATTCATATATCTTCTGACTATGTTTATAATATAAATCCAGGCAGACCATTACAAGAAGACGACATAACTAAACCTTTGGGAATATACGCACAAAGCAAACTTCAAGGGGAAGAAAGTCTTTTAAAAGAAAGAGAAAACAGTATCATTTTAAGAACATCATGGGTATATTCGGAATTTGGACATAACTTTGTAAAGACTATGCTTCGTTTGGGTGAAAGCAAAGACAAACTCTCAATCGTAAGTGATCAAATTGGAACACCTTCATATGCCAGAGAAATTGCAAAGTGCATTATGGTAATTATTCAAAAAATTGAAGAAAACGAAGATACCCATGATTATGGAGGTATTTACAACTTCAGTCATAAAGGCTCTACAAATTGGGCTGATTTCGCTAGAGAAATATTCCGCCTCAACAAAATAAATTGTGAAGTGGAAAATACAACAACAGCAGCCTACAATGCACCAGCACACAGACCACTTTGGAGTGTTATGTCAATGTTAAAAGTTGAAAAAACATTCGGAATTAAAATCAAGGATTGGAAGGATTGTCTTCAAGATTGTCTTTCTAGATTGTCATAAGTCACTTCTTGGCATAAAAAAGGTAGATATGTTACTTTAATTGACATTAAAATTTGATTTTTTGTTATAACTTGTCTGAACTGTACCATCAAAGTGATGTATAATTCGTTATTATTAAAGTAATTTAATTATCAAAGCCTCAAGTTTGAAAAAAATCATTAAAGTATTATTCTCAGTCTGTATTTGTCTACTGTTAATGCATGATTTATCTGCAACCCATAATAGATCTGGAGAGATTACATATGAGCAAATTGGCCCATTAACTATTAGAGCAACTATTACAACATATACAAAGGCCAGTTCGGGGCAAGCTGATAGAGATACTTTATTGCTTAATTGGGGTGACGATCAATCAGATTTTGTGCCTAGGTTTAATGGTTCTGGAGAAGATATTCCTGGAGAAGATATTAAGAAGAATTTATACATAGCAGAACACACTTATCCTGGTATTCTTACTTATACCCTATCGTTTGAAGATCCAAATAGAGTTAACAATATTGTAAATGTAAATTTTCCAAACTCTGTAGATGTCCCGTTTTTTGTATCAACAACTTTTACACTTGTACAAACGCAATTTCAAGGTTTTAATAATAGTGTTATTCTACTGCAGCCACCTATTGACTTTGCCTGTGCAAATAAAAGATTTATTCACAACCCAAATGCCTATGATGTAGATGGTGATTCTTTATCATATGAATTGATCGTGCCGCTCCAGGCCGAAAACACTGAAGTTCCAGCTTATCGATATCCTAATCAAGTATCCCCTGGTCCCAATAATAACGTATCTCTTAATTCTGAAACTGGAGATTTTATTTGGGAATCACCACAACAAGTTGGAGAATACAATATTGCTATAAAAATTAATGAATATAGGAACGGCGTTTTGTTAAATTCCGTTATTCGCGATATGCAAATACGCGTGGAATCATGTGATAGTACACCGCCAACAATTGAATCAGACACAGAAATATGTGTAATTGCAGGCGAGGTAATCAATTTACCAATAATTATTGATGATATTGATGAAGTTGATATGGTTCGCGTCTCTGCGACTGGAGGACCATTGAGACAACAGTTTTCACCGGCTTTGTTGGCAACTGGATTTGATTATCAAGATGCTCCAATCAACACATCACTTATTTGGGAAACAAAATGCGAGCATATTTCTGATACATATTATCAGATTGTAATTAAAGCTCAAGATAATAGTATAAATGGAACTTCAGGCCTCACTGAATTAAAAACTATAAGAATTAAAGTAGTTGGGCCACCACCAGAAAACCTTACTTCGGGTCTTGCAATTGACAACATAAGAATCGAATGGGACAAACCGTACTCTTGTGAAGAAACCTTAAATGATTATTTTATTGGATTTAGTGTTTGGAGAAAGATCAATACTTCACAATTTGAAATTGACTCTTGTGTCAGTGGTTTAAATGGAAAAGGATATCAAGTTGTTAAGTTTTTAACCAATGACATGGAAAACGATAGATATTTCTTCATTGATGATAGGGTTGAAAAAGGTAAAATTTATTGCTATAGAATTTTAGCTCAATTTGCTAAAAGAACCAACTCAGGTAACCCTTTTAATATCGTTGAGAGTGTAAGTTCTGAAGAAATATGCACTCAATTAAAACAAGATATCCCATTGTTAACAAAGGTTAGTGTAATTAATACATCGCTATCAGATGGAATCATTTCTGTAGAATGGGTCAAGCCATTGATTCCTGATTTTGATACGATAGCAAATCCCGGTCCTTATCGTTATCAGGTAATGAGATCTGAAGATGGAATGCTTTTTAATGAATTAATCGGTGCCACAATAACTTCAAATGATTTTAATGAAAATGAATCATTATCATTTGAAGATCAATCATTAAATACATCTGCAATTCAATATTACTATCAAATTGATTTTTATTCAAATGATATATTCTATTCAAGTTCTCCAATTAGCAGCTCAGTCTATCTAAATATAGAATCCTCTGACAAAAGAATCACTTTAAATTGGCAAGAAGTAACCTCATGGGAAAATTACAATTACCAAATCTTTAAAAAGGATCTTACCAGTGGTATTTTCGAACCAATTTCAATCACTGACAACAATACATATACAGATTTTGAAGTCATCAACGATCTTGAATACTGTTACATGATAGAATCAGAGGGAACATATGGGCTCCTAAACACGCCAAGCCCTTTATATAACTTATCACAAGAGAACTGTGGCATTCCAATTGATACTGTTGGCCCTTGTAGTCCTGAATTGATTGTTACAAATCCATGCTCAGAAAATAGTGAAGGCACTCCAGAAGAGAATCAATTTAATTCACTAAGTTGGTCAAAACCTAACCTTACGTGTGATAACAGCTCTGATCTTGCTGGCTATAATGTTTATTATGCATTAAGAACTGATGAGGAATTAGAGTTAATTATTGAACTAGAAAGAGATGAAAATTCATTTGAACATATTCCTGATGCAGGTATAAATGGCTGTTACAAAATAAGTGCTGTGGATTCGCTGGGGAATGAAGGCCCACTATCCGATTTTATTTGCGTTAACAACTGTCCTATCTATGTTTTGCCAAATACCTTTACACCTAATAATGATGGTGCCAATGATATATTTATCCCTAGGAAAAATAAATTCGTTAGTAAAGTAGATTTTGTAGTAATGAACCAATGGGGTAACAAAGTATTTACAACTGAAGACCCACAATTGAATTGGAATGGTAGATCAGATTCTGGCAAATTACTTAACCAAGGTACCTATTATTATACTTGTAGGATATTTGATTTTTCAAATGGTGGAGATATCAAACAAGTTGATTACATAAATGGTTATATCGAATTACTCAGATAAACATATTTATATTTTTTCCGTTTGTACTTATATACGAAAGTTTTAAAAACATGTTTTCAGGAATAGTAGAAAAGACAGTTAAAGTTCTTAAAGTTGAAAAAGAACTAACAAATAAGATATTTACTTTAGAAAATCCATATAGTCAGGACATCTATATTGACCAATCAATTAGCCATAATGGTGTTTGTTTGACAGTAACTCACTTTGATGATTCAAGTTATAGGGTAGCAGCTATAAAAGAAACGTTAGAAGTTTCTAACCTAGATTGTTTTGAGGAAGGTGATCTGGTAAATCTTGAAAGATGTGTACAAGCCAACACAAGAATGGATGGGCATATGGTACAAGGACATGTTGATTCAATTGCGACCATAAAAGATATCAAAGATGCGAATGGTAGCTGGGAAGTCACCATTGAAATTCCAATTGATAAAAAACACTTAGTTATCCACAAGGGATCAATTGCAATAAATGGAATAAGCCTTACTGTAATGTCGATAGAAGAAAACTTGGTAAAAGTTGCAATTATCCCATATACATATGAGCATACAAATGTCAAAAACTGGGAAGCAGGAGGAAGTTTAAATATTGAATTTGACGTTATTGGTAAGTACGTTATGGCTTACATGGAACGTATTAATAACTAGAAAATATTCCAACAGTTACCAAAAGTTTTATTTTCATAGGAAGAAACATCAACTGTGGACTGAAGTATTCAAAGTTTTATTCTACAACAATTTAATCAAATCTATTTTACTTCTAAATAATAACCATCAGCTGGTAAATAAAAAAAGAGGCTATCATTTACATGATAACCTCTTTTGTATTTTAAACAAAATAATTAC
Organism: uncultured Saprospiraceae bacterium; assembly: GCA_905480605.1. Taxonomy (GTDB): domain Bacteria; phylum Bacteroidota; class Bacteroidia; order Chitinophagales; family Saprospiraceae; genus RFSX01. Next base: position 166,719 of record CAJQRD010000016.1, read on the forward strand.
TATTCTGCTGTTTCTGCTTCTAGTAATGCTGCCGCTTCTGCTGCTGCAGCTTGCTCAGCTTCAATTGCTGCTTGATTCACAGTTACAATGAAATCTCTAAATTCTTTAGTTCCTGTACCTGCTGGTATTTGCTTACCTGCAATAACATTCTCTTTCAGACCAGATAAGTAATCAGTCTTAGCAGCTATTGCCGCTGTACTTAATACTTTCGTTGTTTCTTGGAAAGATGCAGCTGAGATCCAACTCCTCACACCTAATGAAGATCTTGTAATACCTTGTAACAATGGTTTAGATGTTGCAGAAATTGCATCTCTAAACTGTACAAGCTTCTTATCATTTCTCTTCAAGTATGAATTCTCTTCTCTCAATTGACGTAAAGAAACCAACTGTCCTGGTTTCATCTTAGTAGACTCACCAGCATCATCAATAACCTTTTTGTCAAATATCCAATCATTTGCTTCTAAGAAATCATGTCTTTCAACAGCTTCACCTTCTAGGAAGTGTGTATCTCCAGCGTCTTCGATCTCTACCCTTCTCATCATTTGACGAGAAATTACTTCAATATGCTTATCATTAATCAAGATACCCTGCGAACGATATACTTCTTGAATTCCGTTAACCAAGTATTGTTGAACAGCATATGGTCCCATGATATTTAGAATATCAAATGGAGAAGTTGCCCCATCAGATAATTTGGTACCAGCTCGAACAAAATCTCCGTCTTGTACCAACATCAAACGACCTTTCTTGATTAAGTATTTTGTTTTCTGATTTGTCTTGTCATCAGCAACAAATACCTCTTGGTTTCCTCTTTTCACCTTACCAAAAGTCACAATACCATCTATTGCAGACACAACTGCTGGGTTAGAAGGATTTCTTGCTTCAAAAAGCTCAGTTACTCTTGGTAGACCCCCTGTAATATCCTGAATCTGACCTTGTTTTCTTGGTATCTTAACAATCTTTTGACCGGCAATAACTTCTTCACCATTTTGTACTGTCAAATATGCACCAACGGGCATGTTATAAGATTTCATAACCTCACCTGAAGGAGAGATAACAGAGATCTTTGGTATTACCTTTTTATTTTTAGATTCTACAATTACCAAGTCCTCGTTACCTGTTTGATCATCTCTTTCCTTTCGGTAAGAGACACCTTCCTCCAAATCTTCGAACTTAATAATACCATTGAATTCAGTTATGATTACCGCGTTAAACGGATCCCATCTTGAAATCAAATCACCTTTCTTAACTTTCTGACCATCAGTAATGTGGATAGTCGAACCATACTGAATATAAAAAGTAGTTAATAACTTCTTAGTTGTTGGCTCAATCATTCTCACCTCACCAGATCTTGATAAAACAACATTGTTTGTAGAACCGTTTTCTTCAAACTCTGTAGATTCAACATATTCAAATTGAGCAATACCCTCATGCTTAGAGCGTGTCTCGGATTCAGTCTTTGTTACTGATGCGATACCACCGACGTGAAACGTTCTTAATGTCAACTGTGTTCCTGGCTCACCAATACTTTGTGCCGCAATAATTCCAACTGCATCTCCTTTTTCTGCAAGCCTGTTTGTAGCCATGTTTCTTCCGTAACATTTAGCACAAACACCAGATTTTTCTTCACAAGTCAATACTGATCGGATCTTAATATTTTCAATACCACAATCCTCAATAATATGAGCCATTTTAAAATCGATAAAAGAACCCGATTCTAAAATAAGCTCGTCTGTTTCAGGGTGATAAACATCGTTAAGAACATATCTACCGTCAATCCTATCAGAGATAGGTTGAACAATCTTATCATTTTCAATCAATGCCGTCATTTTGATACCTCTCAAAGTATCACAATCTGGAGACGAGATAATTACATCTTGAGATACATCAACAAGTCTTCTTGTCAAATAACCCGCATCGGCAGTTTTAAGTGCTGTATCGGCCAAACCTTTTCTCGCACCGTGAGTAGAGATAAAGTAATCTTGTACTGATAGTCCTTCCAGGAAATTGGAAAGAATTGGATTTTCAATAATCGCTCCACCAGTATCACCTGATTTTCTAGGCTTTGCCATTAGTCCTCTTAATCCACACAACTGCTTAATCTGTTGTTTAGATCCCCTTGCTCCAGAATCAAGCATCATGTACACGGAATTAAATCCGAACTTGTGTTCTTTCAATTCTTTCATCAAGTTCTCAGTAATCTTATTATCGGCAGTCGTCCACTTATCAATTACTTGATTGTAACGCTCATTAGGTGTAATAAGACCCATGTTGTAGTTTTCCCAGACTTCTTCTACCTCTTCTGTAGCTTCTAATAAAGTAGCTTCTTTAACAGTAGGATTAATCAAATCACCTAAGTTAAATGATAATCCACCTTTGAAAGACCAATAGAATCCCATGGTCTTAATCTGATCTAAGAAACTTGCTGTCGTTGGAAAATCTGTCCTCTGTATAATATCAGAAATAACGATTTTAAGGTTCTTCTTAGTCAAAAGAGTGTTGATATAAGGAACTCCTTCAGGTCTCTTTTCATTAAAAAGAACTCTACCTACAGTTGTTTCAATTAACTCAGTTTTGCTTTCATCACCATGAACAGGGATTCTAACTTTCAATCCTTGGTGGATTGCTAATGTACCTTCATTATATGCGATCATAACTTCCTCTGGAGAATAGAAAATCAATTCTTTTCCATTAGGTCCAACCTTAAGGTTTTCATGTTCCTTAGTCAGGTAGTATAGACCCAAAACCATATCCTGTGACGGTAAGGTAATAGGCGTACCATTTTGAGGATTAAGCATGTTATGAGAAGACAACATCAATACTTGAGCTTCAAGAACCGCTGCTTGTGACAAAGGTACGTGAACAGCCATCTGATCACCATCAAAATCGGCGTTAAATGCACCTGTTACAAGTGGGTGAAGTTGAATCGCTTTTCCTTCTACCAATTTAGGTTGGAAAGCCTGTATTGATAATCTGTGAAGTGTTGGGGCTCTGTTTAATAAAACAGGATGTCCTTTCAAAACATTCTCAAGAATTTCCCAGATAACTGGATCCTTCTTGTCAACCAATTTCTTAGCTGATTTTACAGTTTTAACAATACCTCTTTCAATTAATTTCCTAATTACGAAAGGCTTAAACAATTCTGCAGCCATTCCTTTTGGAATACCACATTCATGCAACTGAAGTTCTGGTCCAACAACAATTACTGAACGACCAGAATAATCAACCCTTTTTCCCAAAAGGTTTTGTCTGAATCTACCTTGCTTTCCTTTCAAGATATCACTCAATGATTTCAAAGAACGTCCACCTTCAGCTTTTACAGCATTGGATTTTCTTGAGTTATCAAAAAGTGAATCCACAGCTTCTTGAAGCATTCTCTTCTCATTTCTAAGAATTACTTCAGGAGCTTTAATTTCCAATAATCTTTTCAATCTGTTGTTTCTGATAATAACTCTTCTGTATAAGTCATTCAAATCAGAACTTGCAAATCTACCACCATCTAAAGGAACCAAAGGCCTCAGTTCTGGTGGGATAACTGGAAGGTATTGAATAATAGCCCACTCAGGTCTATTGTCAATTCTCTTTTGTCCATCACGAAAAGCTTCAACAACTCGTAATCTTTTAAGTGCCTCAGACTTTCTTTGTTGTGACGTTTCATTAGCTGCTTGATGTCTTAACTGGTAAGACAACTCTTCTAACTGCAATCTTTCAAGTAGATCTCTTACCGCCTCAGCACCCATCTTTGCGATGAATTTTTGAGGATCAGTATCATCTAACTGTTGATTACCTTCAGGAAGGGTATCTAGTATTTCAAAATACTCTTCTTCAGTATATAGTTCTTTAACTTCAATTTCCCCTTCCTTTACACCAGGTTGGATGACTGCATATCTTTCATAATAAATGATAGACTCTAATTTCTTAGAAGACAATCCCAATAGGTAACCAATTTTATTTGGAAGAGATTTAAAGAACCAAATGTGAACTACAGGAACAACCAATTTGATGTGACCCATTCTTTCACGTCGTACCTTCTTCTCCGTTACTTCTACTCCACATCTATCACAAACAATACCTTTATATCTGATCCTTTTGTACTTACCACAGTAACATTCATAATCTTTAACGGGACCAAAAATACGCTCACAAAAGAGACCATCTCTTTCTGGCTTATAAGTCCTATAGTTAATCGTTTCGGGTTTAAGAACTTCTCCAAAAGATCTTTCTAGAATGTCATCCGGAGATGTCAAACAGATTGTGATCGTATCAAAATTCTTAGTATTTAGTTCATTCTTTCGTTTGAAAGGCATATGCTAAATTTTATGTGGATATTAATTATATTAAAAAACGCTATTCGAAAAATACATTCGTTAGTCAAACTTGATATCAAGTGCTAAACCTCTTAATTCATGAATCAATACATTAAATGATTCTGGAATACCTGGTTCAGGAAGGTTGTCACCTTTAACAATAGCTTCATAAGCTTTTGCTCTACCTAATATATCATCTGACTTAATCGTCAATAATTCTCTAAGAATGTTTGATGCTCCAAATGCTTCAAGAGCCCAAACCTCCATTTCACCAAATCTCTGACCACCAAACTGTGCTTTACCACCTAAAGGTTGTTGAGTAATTAATGAGTAAGGTCCGATTGATCTTGCGTGCATCTTATCATCAACCATGTGAGAAAGTTTAAGCATGTAGATAATACCAACAGTTGCCTCTTGGTGGAATCTATCTCCAGTCTCACCATCATATAGATATGTTTGGCCTAACGATGGAAGATCTGCTTTTTTCACATATTCATCAATCTCTTCTAATGATGCACCATCGAAAATTGGAGTTGCGAATTTCATTCCCAATTTCTGTCCAGCCCAACCTAAAACAGTTTCAAAAATCTGTCCCAAGTTCATCCTTGAAGGTACACCCAATGGATTTAATACAATATCAACTGGTGTTCCATCTGCTAAGAAAGGCATATCTTCTTGTCTTACAATTCTAGATACAATTCCCTTATTACCATGACGTCCAGCCAACTTATCACCTACTTTTAGTTTTCTCTTTTTAGCCAAATAAACTTTAGCCAATTTAAGAACTCCTGCAGGAAGTTCATCTCCAATTGAGATATTGAATTTCTCTCTTTTATATCTACCAACTTCAGCATTTACTTTAATGCTGTAGTTGTGTAAGAGTGTTGCAATTAATTTATTAGAATCACCATCTTTTGACCAATTAGAAAAATCAACTTGTGAGTAATCTAATTCTTTTAGCACTTTCGTGGAGAACTTAGCGCCTTTAGGCACCAATTCTTCATTGTAAATACTCTTTACGCCATCAGACACTTTTGACTTAAGAATCAATAAAAGTTTATCAATCAATGTAGTTCTCAACTCGTTAAGCGAAACCGCATGTGAGTCTTCTAATTTCGATAACAATTCCTTTTCCTGAATCTTTTGGAATTTATCTTTTTTAGCTCTTGCAAATAACTTCTTATCAATGATAATACCCTTCGTTGATGGAGGTGCTTTTAATGATGCATCTTTTACATCACCTGCTTTATCACCGAAGATAGCTCGTAAAAGTTTTTCTTCTGGTGTTGGATCAGACTCCCCTTTCGGAGTAATTTTACCAATTAAAATATCACCTTCTTTAACCCAAGCTCCTAATCGAATAATACCATTCTCATCAAGATCTTTGGTCGCATCCTCACTTACGTTTGGAATATCATTTGTCAATTCTTCTTCTCCTAATTTTGTATCACGAACTTCTAATTCGTAACTAACAATATGAAGCGAAGTAAAGATATCTTCTCTTACCACCCTTTCAGAAAGCACAATTGCATCCTCAAAGTTGTATCCTTTCCAAGGCATGAATGAAACCAATAGGTTTTGACCTAATGCCAATTCACCTTTTTCGGTTGCATAACCATCTGATAGCAAAGTACCTTTTTCAACTCTATCGCCTTTACTAACAATAGGCTTCAAGTTAATTGTAGACCCTTGGTTAGTTCTTTTGAATTTAGTCAAATTATAAGTCTTGACATTACTTTCAAAAGAAACCAACTCATCAGTATCAGATCTATCATATTCAATAACCACTTTCTCAGCATCAACGTATTTTACTACACCTTCACCTTCTGCATTAATTAATATTCTAGAATCACTTGCTACTTTTGATTCAATACCTGTACCTACAATTGGCGAACGTGGTTTTACAAGCGGTACCGCCTGACGTTGCATGTTCGATCCCATCAAGGCTCTGTTGGCATCATCATTTTCTAAGAAAGGAATCAATGATGCTGAAACACCTACAATTTGATTTGGTGCCACATCCATATATTCGATCTCACTAGGTTGAAGAACAGGAAAATCACCATGCTCTCTACACTTAATACGATCGTTAACAAAAGCACCGGTTTCAGAAATTACAGCATTGGCTTGAGCAATCTTTTTGTAATCCTCTCCTTCAGCACTTAAGTATTCAATTTTAGCTTTCAGATCTACTTTACCAGCTTTTACATTTCTGTATGGTGTTTCTAAGAATCCCATTTTATTAACCTTCGCAAATACACAAAGCGTTGAAATCAAACCAATGTTTGGTCCCTCCGGTGTTTCAATAGTACAAAGTCTACCGTAATGCGAATAGTGAACATCTCTTACCTCGAAACCAGCTCTTTCCCTAGATAAACCACCTGGACCTAAAGCTGAAATTCTTCTCTTATGAGTAATCTCAGATAATGGATTTGTTTGATCCAAAAATTGAGACAATTGAGATGTTCCAAAAAATGAATTAATAACTGAAGATAATGTTCTTGCATTGATCAAATCAATTGGAGTAAATACTTCGTTATCTCTAACGTTCATTCTCTCTCTAATTGTTCTTGCCATTCTTGCAAGTCCAACACCGAATTGACCATAAAGCTGCTCACCTACAGTTTTAACACGTCTATTGCTTAGGTGATCAATATCATCAAGCTCAGCTTTTTGATTGATCAAATCAACAATATATTTTATAATTGAAATGATGTCATCTTTAGTTAAAACCAAAGTTGCTTCATCAATATCTAATTCTAATTTTCTATTGATCTTATAACGACCAACTTCCCCCAAATTATATCTCTTATCAGAGAAGAATAATTTGTCTATAATCCCTCTTGCCGTTTCTTCATCGGGTGGGTCTGTTCCTCTTAATTGTCTATAGATTTGAGTAACAGCCTCTAATTCAGAAGAAGCAGGATCTTTTTGAAGTGTTTGGTAGATTATGCTAAAATCTTTAGCATCTTCTCCCTTTCTTTCTTTTTGAAGAATGATTGTATCAATATCAGACTCTTGTATAAGTTTGATATTTTCCTCATCCAAAGTATCATCTCTTTCAAGAATAATTTCATTACGCTCAATAGTAACAACTTCACCTGTATCTTCATCAACGAAATCCTCATTCCATTTCTTCAAGACACGTGCCGCAAGTTTTCTACCAATTGCCTTTTTTAGACTTTTTGAGTCAGCTTTGATTTCTTCAGAAAGTCCAAATATCTCAAGGATATCTTTATCAGAATCATAACCAATTGCTCTTAATAAAGTCGTTACAGGGAATTTTTTCTTTCTATCAATATATGCAAACATCACATTATTGATATCAGTGGTAAATTCCATCCAAGCACCCTTAAAAGGAATTACTCTTGCTGAGTAAATTTTAGAGCCGTTAGGGTGAAAGTTTAAACTGAAAAATACTCCTGGAGATCTATGTAGTTGAGAAACAACAACTCTTTCTGCACCATTAATAACAAAAGTACCTTTAGGAGTCATATACGGAATATTACCTAAAAATACATCTTGAACAATAGTTTGAAAATCTACGTGTTCTTCATCATTACATGATAATCTTAATTTTGCTTTTAGAGGAACGCTATACGTCAAACCTCTTTCCATACATTCTGCGATGCTGTATCGTGGAGGATCTATATAATAGTCCAAGAACTCAAGAACGAAAATATTTCTTGCATCAGTAATTGGAAAATTTTCTTGGAATACATTAAACAAACCTTCGTTTCCACGATTTTCAGGGGTCGTTTCTAATTGAAAGAACTCTTGAAAAGATTTGATTTGTATTTCAAGTAAATCCGGATAATCATCAGCTAACTTAGCTTTTCCGAAATTGTGTCTTGCTTTGGTTTGTGCCACTACACTTGCTTGAGCCATTGAATAGTTTTTAACTATTAAGTAAATACAAAAACTTAGATCAAAATCAGTTACTAGAAAATAGGTATAGCTTAGCCATTGCATGCAATGACTAAGCTTAACTTATTTCTTATAGCAATAAGAACTTATGTTCATAAACTGCTGTGACGTTACTTTAATTCAACGTCAGCACCAGCAGCTTCTAAAGCAGTTTTTATTGATTCTGCTTCGTCTTTAGCAACACCTTCTTTGATAGCAGCAGGTGCGCTGTCAACAAGTGCTTTTGCCTCTTTAAGTCCAAGACCTAAAAGATTCTTAACTTCTTTTACTACTGCTAATTTAGCTGCACCAGCTGAATTTAGCATAATTGCAAATTCAGTTTGTTCAGCTGCTTCACCAGCTCCGCCACCAGCGGGTCCAGCAGCAACAGCAACAGCTGCAGCAGCAGGTTCGATGCCATACTCTTCTTTTAGAATTTCAGCTAATTCATTAACCTCTTTAACTGTAAGGTTTACCAATTGATCTGCGATTGACTTTATGTCTGCCATGATAATAGTTTTAATATATATTTTAAATAATTACATCAATAAAAATAAAGATGCGATTAGCTTGGAAGCCAAATTTTTATTCTCCTCTTTCCTGGAGAGTTTTAACCAATCCTGCAATTGTAGATCCACTCGACTTAAGAGCTGAAATAACATTCTTAGCAGGCGATTGAAGAAGCATAATTACATCTCCGATCAATTCTTCTTTTGATTTTAGTGCTGCTAGTACATCAACAGAATCATCACCTAGATACACACTTGCATCTATGTATGCTGCTTTCAATACAGGTTTATCAAAAGATTTTCTAAATTCTTTAATTACTTTTGCTGGAGTATTTGCCACACTTGTAAACATCAATGATGTTGGTCCAGCTAATGCTTGGTATAAATCTCCATACCCAGCTTCTTCACCACCAGCAGCTTCTAAAGCTTTTTTTACTAACGTATTTTTAACAACACGCATTTCAATATCTTTTTCGAAGCATAGTCCTCGGAATTTGTTGATTTGTTCAACATTCAATTCTGAAGAATCCGTTATGTAGAAGAAAGATGAATCCTTAAATTTTTGAGTCAATTCATCAATCACCACAGTTTTTTGATCTCTAGTCATTTTTTTTCGCTTTAATAGTGATTAACCAATTGATTTAATATCTAATTTAATACCTGGACTCATAGTAGATGCAACACTTAATGTCTGCATATAAATACCTTTAGCAGAAGAAGGTTTTAATTTATTAACCATAGTTAATAATTCTCTAGCGTTTTCTTCTAATTTATCACTACTAAATGAAACACGTCCTACTGTACTGTGAATAATTCCATATTTATCAACACGGAAAGTGATTTTACCACCCTTAACATCTTTAACAGCGTTTCCTACATTCGGTGTTACTGTACCAGACTTAGGGTTTGGCATTAATCCTCTTGGACCTAGAATACGACCTACTCTACCTACTTGCGCCATAACATTTGGAGCAGCGATAATAACGTCGATATCAGTCCATCCTTGTTGTATTTTTAAAACATACTCATCTAGTCCAACATAATCAGCTCCTGCAGCCTTTGCTTCTTCCTCCTTATCTGGAGTACAAAGGACAAGAACCTTTTTAGTTTTACCAGTTCCGTGTGGAAGAGTAACTGTTCCTCTAATAGCTTGATCAGCTTTACGAGGGTCCACACCTAGCTTGATGTGGAGGTCAACTGAAGCATCAAATTTTGCAGTGTTGACTTCTTTGACAAGTGCCATACCGTCACCCAAAGAGTATAACTTCTCAGGTTCTACCTTGGCATTGGCAACTTTTCTTTTTTTAGTAATTCCCATAATTTAAGGTTTTAGCGTCTTAATCGACTCCCTTTTAAAAAATAATTTCTATTAAGATAGGCTTATGCTTCCCAAGGGGCTGCGCCATTAACTACCAATCCCATGCTTCTAGCTGTACCTGCGATCATTTTCATTGCAGATTCAATTTTGTTAGCATTTAAATCAGCCATTTTATCTTCTGCTATGACTTTAACTTGATCCCAAGAAACAGTTCCAACTTTATTTCTGTTAGATTCTGGAGATCCCTTCTTAAGTTTTGCCGCTTCTAACAACTGCACAGCAGCTGGAGAAGTCTTAATTACGAAATCAAAAGATTTATCTTTAAAAACAGTAACAACTACAGGTAAAATTTTACCTCTAGAATCTTCTGTTTTTGCATTAAACCTTTTGCAAAATTCCATAATGTTAACACCTTTTGCACCTAATGCAGGTCCAACTGGTGGTGATGGATTAGCAGCTCCACCTTTAACTTGTAATTTTATAAAACCTTCTATTTCCTTGGCCATAATAAATTATTATAAAAGCTTATTGTTTTTCTACTTGCATGAAATTAAGTTCAACTTCTGTACCTCTTCCAAAGATCTTAACGATAATTTTAAGTTTCTTTTTCTCCTCGTTGACTTCTTTGATATCACCAACAAAGTCATTGAATGGACCATCAATAATTTTGATAGTTTCTCCAACAAGGAAAGGTTCAAGCATTGACTCACCTACTTCCTGAGACTCATCAACTTTACCTAACATTCTGTTAGCTTCTGATTGACGCATAGGAATAGGATTTGTTTTTCCCAAGAAATGAATAACATTTGGCACATTAGTAATTGCCTGTATCATTTCGCCTGAAAATTTTGATGGGAAGGCTTCAATAAGAATATATCCTGGAAGGATGTTTCTTTCCAGTATTACTTTTTTCCCACTTCTGATTTTATAAACCTTTTCAGTAGGAACTAGAACTTGAGTTACAAAGTCATTCCATTTTTTCCTTTGTAATTCTAACTCTATATATTCTTTAATCTTCTTCTCTTTTCCGCTAATTACACGAAGTGAGTACCATCTAGTTTCTTCAGACATCTGAGAATTTATCCAGTGATTAAATAAAATTTAATTACATATTATACAATGATGTAAGCACCCACTTTGAGGCAACATCCATCAAAAATATAATCAATGATAAAATGATGGTCCCAATAATAACCAATTTGGCACTAGAGAACAGACTAGCCCATGTAGGCCAAGTTACCTTATGAATTAATTCATTGTAACTTTCTTTTACATAAAGTACTATATCATTCATATCTTTCTTTTATAGCAGGGGAGACAGGAATCGAACCCGCAGCCCCCGGTTTTGGAGACCGGTGCTCTACCAATTGAGCTACTCCCCTATATTTAAAAACGTTTATAAAGCAGAAAATTAAGCACCCGAAACCGAGTGCTTAATTCCTTAATATAATCTGTTTATAAATAACTTCTTATTCAATAATTTCAGTTACTTGACCTGCACCTACTGTTCTTCCACCCTCTCTAATCGCAAATCTAAGTCCTTTATCCATCGCAATTGGGCTAAGTAATTTAACCTCAAGTGATACATTATCACCAGGCATAACCATCTCAACACCTTCTGGTAATATACAATCACCAGTAACGTCAGTTGTTCTGAAATAAAATTGTGGTCTATAACCGTTAAAGAATGGAGTGTGTCTTCCACCTTCATCTTTTCCTAATACGTACACTTCACATTTAAAGTGTTTGTGAGGAGTTACAGATCCTGGCTTAACAATAACCATTCCTCTTTTAATAGTTTCCTTGTCGATACCTCTTAAAAGTAGACCAGCGTTATCACCAGCTTCACCTCTTTCTAATATTTTTCTAAACATCTCAACACCTGTAATAACTGATGTTAATGCTTTTTCTCCTTCTTTTTGCATACCAACGATCTCAACAGGATCTCCAGTATTGATAACACCTCTTTCGATTCTACCAGTAGCAACAGTTCCTCTACCTGTGATTGAGAATACATCCTCAACTGGCATTAAGAAATCTTTGTCAACTTCTCTTACTGGTTCTGGAATTTCTGCATCAACTGCATCCATTAATTCCATTATTTTTGCTTTACCTTCTTCTGTTCCTTCAAGTGCTTTTATAGCAGAACCTTGAATAACTGAAGCGTTATCACCGTCGAATTCGTATTGAGTAAGTAATTCTCTTACTTCCATTTCCACCAATTCTAACATTTCTTCATCATCAACAAGGTCAACCTTGTTCATGAATACAACAATTTTAGGAACTCCAACCTGTCTACATAAAAGGATGTGTTCTCTTGTTTGTGGCATTGGACCGTCAGTTGCAGCTACAACTAAAATTGCGCCATCCATCTGAGCAGCACCCGTTACCATGTTTTTCACATAATCGGCGTGACCAGGACAATCAACGTGAGCGTAGTGTCTTTTCTCAGTTTCATACTCTACGTGAGCAGTGTTAATTGTGATACCTCTTTCTTTTTCTTCTGGAGCACCATCAATTGCATCGTAATCCATTTTTTTAGAAAGACCAGCTTCTGACAATACATAAGTAATTGCAGCTGTTAATGTAGTTTTACCGTGATCCACGTGACCAATCGTACCGATGTTTACGTGGGGCTTAGTCCGTTGAAAGGTTTCTTTAGCCATTATTTAAGTATTTTAAAAGTTATATTTACTAAACAAATTAAATCCTAATTATATTTAGAGCCAATGACTGGACTTGAACCAGCGACCCCCTCCTTACCATGGAGGTGCTCTACCAACTGAGCTACATTGGCATCTTACAATGCTTTAAGTAGTTCTAAAAGAGCGGAAGACGAGACTCGAACCCGCGACCCTCAGCTTGGAAGGCTGATGCTCTACCAACTGAGCTACTTCCGCTTATTTCTCTTTATTTTTACAACCGAATAAAAGTGTGGGGGTGGTAGGAATCGAACCTACTCAGCCTAAACATTGGATTTACAGTCCAACCCACCTCTCCAACTGTGGCGCACCCCCGTCCTATTCTTTCATAAAAACTGAGAGCCGATGGAGGGATTCGAACCCCCGACCCGCTGATTACAAATCAGCTGCTCTGGCCAACTGAGCTACATCGGCAAATATGTCAAAAAACATGCTTTCTTAAAAGCGAATGCAAAAATAGTCAATTTTTATATTTAAGTAAACCCTAAAGCAAAAAAATAAAATTTTTTTTAATCAACTCTGTTAACTGAGAAAACTAAGTCTCCTAATTAGATAACATTATATTGATTTACCCCCAATAGATACGTACTATATTTGCAAATGCACCAGTGAATACAAATATCATTCTTTCAAAAAATCAAGAATATTTTATACTTTAATTGACTTTGGATGCGCCTTCTTATAAACTTCCTTTAATTTTTCTATCGAATTGTGTGTATAAACCTGGGTTGCCGCTAAGCTTGAATGTCCTAAGAGCTCTTTTACTGCGTTTAAATCTGCTCCTTTATTCATAAGATGAGTAGCAAATGAATGCCTTAATATATGTGGTGATTTCTTTTCTGCGGTTGTTACTGTTGATAAATATGAGGTAACTATGTTATATAAAGCTTTTGGATAGAACACTTTGCCTTTGGATGTTAAGAACAAAGCATCATCACATGGCTTGTCTGCAAAATATGCGTTTCTCAAAGTGGTCCATGCCTTTAACTTGTCTATCATTTTAGAAGCTAAAGGAATGTATCGTTCTTTACTCCCCTTCCCTAAGACCTTAATCATTTTATTGCTAGAATCAACATCTAAGTCCTTTAGTTTGATCAATTCACTGCGTCTCATACCTGTAGAATAAATCAATTCAATAATCAATCTATTCCTAGTATCTTCAAAATTATTTAAAGGAATCGTGTCGAATAGTTTTTCTATTTGGCTTTCTAGAATGAAACTGGGAAGCCTTTTAGGAATTTTAGGGGTTATGACCTTTGCGGTAGGATTTGAATCTACAATCGTTTGCCTATGTAGAAAATTGAAAAAAGACCTTAACGTAGATACTTTTCGATTTATTGATTTTGCAGTTAGTTTGTTTTCAACAAGATCAACCATCCATGATCTAATGTGAATATGGGTTACACTCTCCCACTCTATCTGAGAATAAATAGCTTTTATATATAAATTGAACTGTTTCAAATCAGTTTGGTATGACTTGATTGTATTTTCTGAATATCTCTTTTCATATTGAAGATATTCAATGAATTGCTTTAAACAAAGTTCTTTTGAATTACTGATAAGCTATTTTGGAATATGTAATGCAATAATCATACTAAGTTATTGCTCTAATTACAATCAAAATCATCAACATTTAACTGAGGCCAACTTCTAGGTGCTGGCGGTCTTTGTCCATTGTCAAGGACTAAGGCCTCTGGATATCTGGTTTTAATCTCACTCCATCTTAGAACTTCCCAATTACCTTCGTTGTATTTTTCCAATTTTGTATCATGCAGAGTGCCTGATATTGCTTTATCGATCAGTGGCCACCATAAACTCTCAGTATCTCTGTCCCAAAGAACAAAAGCATCAATTCCATCCCATATTTCTGGTTCATAATAAGTATAGCCGGAAACAGCAAAAGTCAAAGTTTGGCCACAATACTCTCTAGTATAAACAGCTCCTAAATTGGCAAGTACACAATAAGCTATCATGATTGGTTCACCATTGATGACTTCATTAATTACTTCATGCGAAATCATCAATTCATAAGGATAGACCTTTGTATAATTTGGGGCATGCACAACAAGACACCGTTCGCTTTCTTCATAAAAGTTTTCAATTGTATTGATGTCAACATATTGTGGATCAATTAAAGCGGGAAATATTTCACGGCCGAGGCCATAAAGCAAATTACATTCGTTCAACTCCCATTCTGTAATTTTAAAATGAGAAGTTATTTCATCGCCAGCCCACAGATAAGTATCACTTCCACTTTCATAAACTTTACCAATATTTCTAAAATAAGAATCACATGGGTCAAAATCAATATTTCTAACACTTTCCTCTTCTTCAATTACTTCTATAACAGGATCAATCCTCTTCTCACAAGAAAAGAAAATTACTGATATTGATAAAAGGAAAAGTCTCACGATCATTCTAATTTTTTTATAACCCCTAAAATACAACAGAACCAGCAAAAAAAAGGTTTTAAGGGCGACAATTCCAAATAAATAAAAAGCCCAAGTCACAAATGCGACTTGGGCCTAATATAATTTTAAACATGTAGATGGATTAGTTTACGTCCCACCACATTTTAGCGTTTAAGTCATTAATATTGCTTGTAGTAGCGTCTAAGTTAGCACCATTTCTAGTATCCTCAGAAATAGGATAAGGTAATCTAACTGGAATAGAAGGATTACTAGCTGCAGCAGGAACTGCCAAAACTGGATAATCTAATCTTCTCCATTCAGCCCATCCTTGCATTCCATTCATATAGAAAGCCAACCACTTTTGCGTTCCTAAAGACTCTTTCCAATTAGAAGAGTTATAAGGATTAGCAGTCAAATAAGCTGCCACATCTGTATATCCCCAGTAATTCATAGAAGCTGTAATTCCTGCATCGTAATACATTCCTGCATCACCAGAAGTATAACCTCTTTCGATAGCTTCAGCCATTAAGAAAGAAACTTCAGCAAAATCCATAATTACATGTGGTGCAACATTTGATCTAACACCGCCACTTGGACGAGAAGTTACGCTTTTCAAAGCAAAAGCTTCAGCATCAGTTAAACCATAAGGCATTCCATTAAATTCATTGTCATTATTAACAGCTGCATAAGCTTCAATTCTAGGATCGCCTAATTCTTTCAACTTGTTTACTAATACATCAGAAACAGCAAAATCATCTCTTGTATTGATTACATTATCAACATAAAGAGGATTAGAAAGAGCTGGCTCATTATTAAATACAAACAAACCATTTTCAGCATTACTAGAAATAGTACCGTATCCAATAGCCTTACTTACATAAGTTGAAGCCATTCCAGAATCTGCATCAGCAGCTCTCATTGCCATTCTTAAAAGCAAAGAAGCTCCTAAGCTTTTCCAAGAGGCAACATCTCCTCCGAAAATTACATCCCCAGTATCAAAAGAACCACTGCTAGCATCTAATGATCCAACAGCTGCATCTAATTTTGAAAGCAAAGCTGCATAAATAGATTCTTGTGAATCATAAGAAGGATTAGGAAACTCAGGACTTAATGCTTGAGTATAAGGAACTGCTCCCCAACTATCTGTAATTGTTTGAAATGCATCAGACATTATAATGTCAATAATAGCCAGTTGATTGGTTTTTTTAGCAGCAAGAATATTTTCGTCAGCTATAATTTTATTTTTAGCTACCGTCAATTCATTTAAAACTCCTGCGTAAAAGGTTGTCCAAGAGCCGTCAAAAGAATTTGCATCAACTAAGTATCTAGACTCTTCTGCATATTCGTTTTGTGACCATTGCTGAACCATTAATAAACCCCATTCTGCATTTAAACCTCTACTGTGCATTGCGTTGTATAGGGAGAACTGAGCCTGCGTTAATAAATTTTGAGCAGGTACATTTGTTGGATTATTTGGGTCTACATTTAGATCGGTTATATCACCACAACTTGTAATCGATATGAATACAACTCCTAAAGTAAGAACCCAAATTTTATTTAAATATTTTCTCATTTTTAAATTTGTTTTTTGATTCTATAATTTGAAAGAAATGTTAACACCAATTGAACTTGTTGGTGGAACTTGAGCATTCTCAAGACCTTGTCTGTTACCTGATCCAGATACTACCTGTGGATCAAGGAAAGGAAGATCAGAAGAAAGGATTGCTAAGTTACGAGCACTAATACCAATAGATAAATCTCTTATCCCAGTCTTACTCAAGATGCTGTTAGGAATAGTGTAACCCAATCTCAATTCTCTTAATTTAACGAAATCTGATTTATAAATATTTGGTGCTGCTCTTCTCCAGTAAGTTTGGTAATAAGTCTGAGGATCAATAGCAACATCATTTTGAGTACCATCTTCTTTAACACCGTCTAGTATCATTCCGTTTTCTCTAATGTCATTTTGACCATTATAGCTAACAGTTTCTGGATGCATTCCAGAATACTTAGACCATTGCAAAGAAGTAGAGTGCATAATTCCACCCATTTGGAAATCTAATAAACCACCTAAAGTAAATCCTTTAAAGTTTATGTCAGCAGAAAAACCACCAACCCAATCAGCTAAAGCTGATCCTAAATAAACTCTATCATCAGTAAACATATATGCTCCATCAGCACCAACCATTCTATCTCCATTATCATTGTAGATATAATCTTGACCGTAAAGAGCCATGTATTTTTGACCTTCCTGAACTCTTAAATCAGCAGCCCATGTTCCTCCCAAAGCAATACTTTCAACACCATCAGCCAATTCAACAACTTTGTTGTTTAGCTTCGAAATGTTAAATCCTAAGTTTAAAGAGAAATCTTTTGTTTGGATTGGAGTACCATAAAGTTGTACTTCAATTCCAGAGTTTTCCATTTCACCTGAATTTAATATTCTTGATGTATATCCAGTAGAAGCAGAAGATGGTACAGAGAATATTTGATCTTTTGTATTTCTTTTGAAATATGCAATATCAATTCCTAATCTGTCAGCAAAGAATCTTGCATCAGCACCAAACTCTATTTCAGTTGTTCTTTCAGGCTTCAAGAATGGATTATTCTGAGCATTTGGAACAGCATATCTTGGATCAGTTCCAAAGTTAGGCGTTTGAGGAGAGAACACATCAAATAATTGATATGCACCTGCATCGTTTCCTGCTTGAGCATAAGAAGCTCTTATTTTCAAGAATGACAATCCATTTACAGCGTCAAAGTTACCTAATTCAGAAATTACACCACTAAGTGTAACTGATGGATAGAAGTAACTATTTTCACCTTCGGGTAATGTAGAAGACCAGTCATTTCTAGCTGTAAAATCTACATACATCCAATTATCAAAACCGAAAGAAGCAGAACCCATTACTGAATTAATTCCTCTTCCAACTTCACTAGAAGAAAAAGAAGGAGCAGCAGCAGAGTTACTAACATTGAAGAAACCTTCTAAAGATAAACCACCGTTTGTTGATGCTGTAGTTGTTCTTCTAGTTTGTCTCATTCTATTTCCACCTACAAAAGCATTTAAAGAAAACCTGTCTGATAAACTCGTTTGATAATTTAATCTAGCTTCTAAGTTTGTTTCAGAAAATCTGATTTCTCTTTCTTGGTAAAGAGCCGTTTCAACTGAAGCAATCGGAATGCCTGCTCTATCAGAAGTTTGATAAAAATCAGTACCTAAATTACCTGTTGCTGTAAGGCCTTCAGCCAATTCAATAGATAAACCAGCTCCACCAATAAACCTATTTCTAGTATCTTCTTGCAAATAGTTTTCTCTTACCCAATAAGGGTTATCAAAGAAGTTAGGAGAAGAATCGTATCTAAGCAAGTTACCATCACCATCAACTATTGGTCCTACAGCATTCCATGCTTGTTGCGAACCATCAGTTCTTGTTGAATTTTTCAATCTATCAACATCTAACTGTGTTTGCCACCATTGAGTGAAAGCTTGAAGCGGGTTACCATTATTATAACCTGTGATATTTCTATTCTCACCATTAGTCACAATATAGTTACCGTTAATACGAACGTTGATTCTTTCATGAACATCATAATCTGTTTTTAAAGAGAATGAATTTCTTTTTAAAGAACCATTAGGAATTGTTCCTGTTGCATCAAGATTTGTATAACCAAATCTGAATCTACCAAGATCATTTCCTCCTGTTACACCAACATTTGTAGTTCTAGTTGCTCCAGTTTCAAAGAAATCTTCGTAACCAGCATTTGGAGCAACCCAAGGTCTAGTTTCTTTGTAGCTAGATGCTCCTTCATCCCAAGAATCCCAATGTCTAACTTGAGTATTAGGATCATATTTAGGGCCCCATGCACCATCTTTAGAATAAGCAGGTGTCAAATATGTGGTTCCATCTTGGATAACCTCATAAAATCCAGAGGCAGTTCCAGCGATATCTCCTCCTCCATATTGTTGTTGGTGAGGAATTAGGTTTCTTACTTTATCAAAATTTAGCTGACTGCTAATTTCAATACCCAATCCTTTTTTTCGATTTCCGCTTTTAGTAGTAATTTGGATTACACCATTTGCTCCTCTTTGGCCATATAAAGCAGTAGCGGCAGCACCTTTAAGTACTATCATTGATGCTACACTTTCTGGATCAATATCAGCAGCAGCATTTCCATAATCATAAGCTACAGCGCCACCAAATCCTCTTTGTTGGCTTGAATTAGAAAGATTTCCATTATCGATTGGAATACCATCAATTACAAATAAAGGTTGATTGTTTCCTAAGAAAGAATTTGATCCTCTAATCGTAATTCTTGAAGAACCACCCAAACTTGAAGGGCTACCTGAGATTTGAACTCCGGCAATTTTACCTTGTAAAGAATTAATGATATTAGTTTCTTTGGCTCTACTGATTTCTTCACCATCAATTTTTGTAACGGCATAGCCCAAAGATTTTTCCTCACGCTCAATACCAAGTGCAGTTACTACAACTTCACTTAATAATTCACCTTCAGATAAAGTGATGTTAACAGTTGATGTATCTGTTATATCAACGTCTTGCGTTGTATATCCTGTGTAACTAACAACCAAGGTGTTAATTCCAGTTGGAACATCTAAAGAATAATTTCCATCGATATCAGTAATCGTACCGATAGTAGTTCCCTTAACCAAAACATTAGCTCCGATAAGTGGGGTACCACTTGTATCCGTTATGTTACCTGTAACTGTCCGCTGAGCGAACGTCATTGAGGCACAGACGAACATCATTGTAAAA
This sequence comes from uncultured Saprospiraceae bacterium, assembly GCA_905480605.1. GTDB lineage: Bacteria > Bacteroidota > Bacteroidia > Chitinophagales > Saprospiraceae > RFSX01. The sequence goes on from CAJQRD010000016.1 coordinate 186,650, forward strand.
AGTAAAAAGACTTTTTTCATAGTTTCTGATTTATTTAAAAAAATTAAAAAACGAAATGCTTGATTATTAATACTTTACAGAATGAAAAAAGTAATTATAAATTATCATTCTGCAGACAATTAAGATCCAAACAATGTCGCTTAGAATAACTGAAAGACTAATTTAGTTAATATTTCCTTAACATAAGATTATTATGTCGTTTTATTTTCAATGCTCTTTATACAATAAGCTATAAAAGCTCAATTAATAGCAAAATGTGGAATTTTATAAACTAAACTTGGAGTATAATAAATAACAAGACCTCTATTTTGAAAAGCTGAGGTCCACTACAAATTATTTTGTTAAATTGATTATTCAATAATAATTGTTCCAAAGGACGATAATTCATTATCAACAAGATGAATGAGATATGATCCACTTTCATAAGAGCTTAGGTCTAATTTTGTGCCCTTCTTGGAAGATCCAATCTTAAAAGTCTCTATTTTTTGTCCAAGGCTATTAATGATAGTTATTACTATATGATTTTTAGTATTATTATCAATTATCAATACTTCAGATACTGGATTTGGATAAAATTTTATGTGATCTTCAATTCGATTATCATTTAATGAAGTTGTTAAATCCAAAATTTCAGATTTTCTATTGCATTCATTATCGAAAGTAAGTACATAATAAGCGGCTAATTCACCATTAAACTTGTATATACGATCATTTTCGTTAACTAGCATCTCATCATTTTTAAACCATTGGTAACTGTCGGCCGATTTCAAACTTGCCAATGTAGTAGGGTTTGATTCAATCACCCTATTGGGCTCCAATGTAGATTCCACGATTAACACCTCAGTATTATAAGATGATGTATTTCCATTATTATCAGAAATAATTAAAACAACCTCATGTTGACCAATATCACCAAATGCATAAGACAGGTTTTGCTCAGATGAGACATTCTCTCCATCAACCCACCAACCCCAAGTATCTACATTGCCTTGACTCAGGTCAGAAAACTGACTTATGCCTTCTAAACACAAGAATTCAGAATCATAATCTGAAAAGATAACCTCCCCACATGCATTTTGTATCCAACCCTCAGAATTATCCACTGTACTGTTATTCCCCACAGCTATGGTTGAAGGTCCTATATGATTAACATTAGAAATATCTAAAAAGTCAAAGCACAGTTTGTCTCTATAATTTATACTAATTGTAGAGTTTTGACCAATTAACATTGACCGTTGATTAATAGTGGAATTAATATTGAAGTTACTTTGAATTGAAAGAACTGTATTGTTGTTAAGTTCTAAATTACAGCCGAGATCTAAATCTAAACTTTCAATTACAACATCATCTATAATATTTAGATCAGATTCTAAAATAGAAACTTGCATAAAAGTCGATTCATTAGAATAGAGATTAACTACAGAGTTAGAAACAAATACTGGTATAGTTAGTGATTTATTTCCAATATTAAAATCAAAATCTCCTAAACTACTATTTACATTTATGACAGAACTTCGATTAGAAGTGAATTGATTTAATGTTCGTATATCAAATCCAGAATATAAATTCAACTCAGAATTTAGCAATGAAAATTCAGAATTTAGTGCTGACTCATTTGAAATTACAGAATCAATATTAGCAATTACATTATCAAAAATTAAATTCCCACTTTTTATGTCCAGAGAATGAAGATTTATATTTGAACTTTGAACCTTATAAGCAGCATTATTTTCTGATGCTATTTCTAATTTAAGATTTTCAGTTTTTGTCTCATTTAAATTAATGTTGACTTCCCCACTTGATAAGGAATTTTGAATTATTGTACCATTTTTTATCAAGAGCTCATCTGAGGCCATAGATATAGCTCCTCGATTCAAAACCGAAAAATCATTTAAATCTATTGAAAACTTCTTTTTTGTAAATACTGATATTGCGCCTATTTCTGAATTGGAATCGCAAGTGATAACATCATTTTGCATCAGTGAATTATCATCTACAACTATTTTATAATTTCCTGAGGGAATTAACCCCGCCGATGAACCACCAGATGTCAAACTCCAATGGTTTGAATCAGACCAATTGCCAGATCCATTTATCCAAAAAAGATTGGTTAATGAGCTGGTAGAAGATTCGTAGTCAATTATAATACTAAAATTTTGTTCCAAGTTTTGAAGAGTGGACTTATGTGAAATTGAAACAGTATAAGTTCTTTCTTCTGCATCTTTTATAAATACTTGTTCCACATTGTCACGAAAATTATCGCCAGTCTTCGCATTTAGAGAAGGATTGTTCGGATCTAAGATATATGGAAAAAAGATGTTATTGTTTTCATCAGATATCTTAACATCTAGATCATTTACCAGCATAGAATTAACAGGATCCAAAGAAGAGGCGACAGGATTACCAGAAGGATCTGTCCAAACTATTGTTACCTTAACTGAAGTGTTCTCCTTTGGATTAATTTCATATTCTAGCGTCTCTCCATTTTGTAAGGTAGCATCAAATATTTGCTTATCACTTTGATTTTTATTCAATAGATAATTACACGCTTTTTTTATGTTTAAAAGGCCCCATCCAAATCTATAGTCTGGCCCTAAATCTCCCGTTTGATTTGCCGTATGAATTGCTAAAGACTTAAGAGCAGATGCTGTCAAAAATGTATTGCTTAATGACTTATTAAGTTCTTGTACAAGAGCCAATCCACCACAAGCCGCAGGAGAAGAAAATGATGTGCCATTAGTTGTCTGGTAATCATTATCAGCTCCCCCGCCCGATGTTAAAATATCAACACCAATAGAAACAATATCTGGCTTAATTCTTCCATCATCCGTTGGGCCCCATCCACTAAACGTACTCATTTTAATATTTTGAGGACTATCATAACCTACTGTTGATTTTCTTGCCGCTCCTACTATTAAAACATTTTTAGATGTGCTAGCTCCTGCTACAGTATCATAGGGACCATCAGAAGGGAAAGAACCATTTCCGCTATCACCTCTATCATTACCTGCAGATTTTACTATCAAATATTTGGGTGAAGCAAAAGCGATATCATCCCATGTTTTGGCATTGTTGTCGTAAAATCCAAATCTCCAATCTTCTTCATCACTTATATCAGAATCTCCGTACCATTGTCCGTCATTCCATCCAGTTATTAAACCATAAGAATGATTTGAAACAACAATTTCTTTGAATGTTTGAGACTCAACCATTTCCTCTGTATCATTATTAAAATCATAAGCAATTCCTTCAGCAAGAGGAGCCATACCTTTTGAAGCAATGTTCAATCCGCTTCCTAATAATGTTCCAGCAACACCTGTAGAATGATTACTAAATGAAGTTGCTGCAGCTCCATCAAAATATTTAATTCTTCCTTTAAATTCTTCATGCGTCGTTCTAATTAACCCACCATCCCAAATTCCAATATTCATATTTTCACCTTCTAGAAACAAGCCCAATTCTCCACCTGGTCTTACAGCATCTACTTCCATCGCAGCAGCAGCATCATTGTTGAAACTTTTTCTAAAAAGAGGTTGTCCATTCTGAACATCAAAAATTTGATGTCCCTTTTTGTTTAAATAATTAGCATCGTAATCACTGCTTATTTTTTTATCATTAATAAAAGAATTGACCCTTGATAATCGATTGCCATTATCAATTTTAATTTCTAATAATAATTTTTCAAGATTGCTTTCTACCTTTGGAGTCAGGTGTTGTGCATTCAAAGAAAAAGACAAACAAACAATGGTGAATAAGAATATTATTTTCATTTAAAAAGATTATAAGTATGAAATTTCAAGAAGTTACTGAATTAAAGAAAGCCAGTTTGACGTTTTAAAAATCATAAACTTCTCTAAGTCTATTAAGATTTAATTAGTTTACTTAAAGTAAGGCAAAAATTAGAGATTCTAATCTAAAAGCAAATTATTGTCGTTGCTATTAACAAAAAAAAGCCAACCTAAATTAATAAGCTGGCTTTCTTTCTATTTTTTAACAGACTACTTCGTCATTGGCGGCCAATCATTGCCATCCTGTCTTGTCAATTCAACAGTTCCAAAGTCACCATAAGTATCTGACCATTTGAATTTAAATACAGGACCACCAGATTCAATCACTTCTTCCAATTTCCAAGATTCACCGTATTGATCTGTTCCTGCAATGTTAACAACACCACAGAGGTGTGTAAATAAAATTGTACCTGTAGGAACAAGACCTGCGCTAAGTGTTTCAAATGAACCAAAAGAAAAGTCACTTATTTTGTATGTCCCTGGAGTATTATCAAAAATTTCAAACTCGACTGTCCCTGTAAAATCTTCACCAGCCCAATTTTCTGTATGAACATAATCAGCAGTACCTGCTAAGTTCGATTCACAAGTAACTGAAATTTTATATGTAACCGGATTAGAATTAGCCAAGGTAACATCTGCTGATGTTAATACAATAGTAAGATCTATATTTTCATCTTCATCAATGTTATCTGGATTAATTTGTATCGGCAATATTCCAGAAGTTGCTCCTGCAGCTATTGTTCCTGTATTTGAAACTAAAGTATAGTGAACATTCTCAATAGCATTTGACAAAGAATCTACTACCTCAAATGTAAAATCGATTGGAGCAGTTTGAGGAACAGCAATTAAATTTACTTGACCAGTAAAGTCTACTGGCTGGTTATCTCCTGCTCTTAAGTAGATAAAAGTAGTAGTAGTGTTATCTAACCCTACATACTCACCTTGGAGTGTTCTAACTATTTCATCATTACATGAATTAAATAAGAAAATTCCTGTTATACCTAAAACTAATAAATATATATTTTTCATTAAATATTGATTTTTAAATTTATAATTAATAACCATCATTTTGAACCATCATTTGATTTACCAAAATTTCATCCTGTGGTATTGGATGTACGGTTCTGTGATCTGAAGCAAGTATAGAACAAGACTGAACAGTAACTTCCAGACCAGTATTACATTGACTTCTGTTCATGGTAAGGCCGTTTCTCCACAAATCATGTGTAGTGTGACCTTCAAAAACCAATTCTCTTTGTCTTTCTTCAATTATATCTCTAAATGAACCAATCGCAGTCCAAGCACTTGCACCTCTAGCAGCTCTTAAAGTATTTATATCTTCTAAAGATCCTGCATCGTTATTCGTACGATATCTTGCTTCTGCTCTGATCAAGTACATTTCTCCTAATCTTACAATCTTAGGACTTACCAATCCTTGTACACCATCTTGTTCATCATATTTAGAAGTATAATACTCACCATCAGTGTGCTGATAAACTAAGTTTCTTTGATCACCTGCCTCGTAAAGATCGATTAAATCTTGAGTAGCTCTAATATCACCATATCCTTCAGGATTGTAAATACCTCCATGATTATCAGAACCATTAGTTTCAGTACTTAAAAACTGTAATGTAAATATGTCTTCACCAGAAGTTGCTGAAGAAAACATTTCATTAAAGTCACTACCTAAACTGTATTTAGCTATCAACTTTGAAGCTTGAGATTCTGCATTTGCATAATCGTTTTGGTACAAATAAACCCTAGCCAATAATGCATCTACAGCATCAGCACTAAATCGATTCTTATCTGTTCCTGTCAATAATGCACCGGCTGCATTAAAATCCGCAATAACTTGATCGTAAACTTCTTTCACTGAGTTTCTTGGCAATTCCTCTAAAGTTGAAGTAGTTGCAATCGGTACACCTAAGTCTGAAGATGGGTTACCTGTTGCATAAGGTTTTGCAAAGAATTTCACAAGATCAAAATGACATAAAGCTCTCATAGCAAGTGCTTCACCTTTAATTTGGTCTTTTCTTGTAGCATCGCCTTCTAAAGCATCAATTTTATCCAAAACATTATTTGCCCTTAAAATTGTTCTGTATGCAATATTCCATACATCAGCAATATCACCATTCTGAACAGTCCAAGTATAAGTATAAGCAGAAATAAACCTGTTTGAATTTGCAAGAGTTAGGTAAGCTAAATTTCCTTCAATTTCTGGAAGAACATAAAACTCTCTTCCATAATAACCAACAGATTGTAAAGAGTTATATGCTCCATTAATCGCAGTCTCTAAGCCATCCAAATCTGCTAAAGCTTCGTCAGTGTTTAAAGATTGAGCGGGTGTTAAGTTAATTTGATCTTCGCATGACATTACAAATAAACATGCAAAAAATAATATTGAATATATTTTTATTTTTTTCATTTTTTTTAAAATTTAAATTTTTACTAGAATGTAACATCTATACCAAAAGTAAGAGCTTTCCCTACTGGATATCTGAAAAACTCAGAACCATCTAATTCTGCTTCTGGATCAATACCACTATAGTTTGTTAAAGTCCAAAGGTTTGTACCTTGAATGTAAGCACTTACTTTAGTTAATTTTAAATTATCAATAATACTACTAGGGAAATTATAACCTAATGAAATATTTTTCAATCTCAAAAATGAGCCATCTTCCAAGTATCTTGTTGATGTTGAAGTTGCATTGTTGTTACCACCCGAAAGAGGTTGAGGTCTTTCTGAAATATCTCCTGGTTGTTTCCAATGATCTAAAGCATCAGTAAGGTGTACCCATCCAAAACGACGTCCATCACTATCCATAAATCCTTTTGAACCATTATACAATTCATTTCCTTGAGCTGCATAGAAAAATGCAGATAAGAAAACACCTTGATAAGAAAACTCATTGGTAAAACCAGCTGTAAAGTCAGGAGATGCATTACCTACTATAAATTCTCCAGCATCATTGTAACTGCCCGTAACACCATTGATATTTCCATCATCATCAGCAGTATGCCATAAAGGTGTTCCGTCAGACGGATTAACACCTGCCCAAGATTGCATAAAAACTGTTCTAATCGGCTCACCGACTCTCCATATTTGAGAACCATTGTCAATGTCTTCGCCATTTGGAAGCGCTGTAATTTTATTTTGATTCCAAGCAATGTTGAAATTAACATTCCAGTTAAATCCATTTACATCATCCGAAGATACAGGGTTAAGGCCTAAAGTTAATTCTACACCTTTATTCTGTAACTCACCAATATTTCTTAATGCTGAATTAAATCCAGAAACCGCAGAAACAGGGACATTAAGTAATAAGTTTTTTGAGTTTTTAATATAATATTCAACAGCTCCATTAACTTTACCATCAAACAATGCGAAATCCAATCCAACATTTAATTGGTCAGATGTTTCCCATGTTAAATCAGGATTAGAAATTTGAGAAGGAGAAGAACCAGGATTTCCTTGGTAAGCTGCACCAAAAGAATATAATTCTTGAGATGGGAAGTTACCAATTGATGCGTTACCTGCAGTTCCATAACTCGCTTTCAACTTAACATCACCAATAATATTATTTTGTGGGAAGAATTCTTCATCAGAAATATTCCAAGCTGCACCTACAGACCAGAAATTACCCCATCTATTGTTTGCACCAAATCTTGAAGAACCATCTCTTCTGAAACTTGCTGTTAATAAATACTTACTCAAGTAATCGTAATTTACTTGTGATAAGAATGAAACGAATGCATAATTTGAAATAGAACCTCCTAAACTTTGTGGTTCAGCAGAAGAATTTAAAGTCTGAAGACGTCCATCAGCAAAACCAATTCCACTTGCGAAAAACCCTTTTGTGTTAACTCTTTGATATTCAAATCCACCAAAAGCATCGATATTATGATCACCGTTGCCAAAATCACTAAAGTATTTTAAAAGAGATTGTGTTGTCAAAGCTTTATTTTGGTTGAAAGAAGAAGTTAACCCTCCATTATCGTCTCTACCATCATTAGTGGTAGGGTCATCAAAATCTTTTGAATCATCAGTAATTACATCAACATTTACAGTCTGTGTAAATTTCAAGAAATCAGTAATCTTGTAATTCATATTTAATGTTGTCAACATTCTTAAAGTGTTGATATTAACAGGATTTAACGGCAATGAATAAAGAAAGTTATCACCGGTTAATCCAATATAATCAACTTCATTTCCAACATAATATTCTCCAGTTTCAGGATTTACAGCTCCTTGTAAAGGACTTGTAGTAAAAGCAGATGCCAACGGAGATTGGAATCTATTTCCATTTACAGCATTTTGAGATTGTGCGTATGAAATATTCGCATCTAATCCAAAAGATAATCTGTCATTCACCGTATGATCTAAATTAGATCTAAGACTGGTTCTTTGAAAATCTGAAAAAATTTGAGTTCCTTCAATAGAGTTGTATCCACCTGAAACGAAAAATCTTGTCTTATCATTTCCACCTCTCGCTTGAACTTCAACATTGTAGTTCGTACCAGTTCTGAATGCTGCATCCAACCAATCGAATGTATTATCAAGCATAGATTCTGGCCTGTTTTCATCTATTTGATCCGGAGTCTGACCACTGTTTGCTAAAACAAGTCTTTCGTAGTCCCAAATTTGTTGAGGACTCATTAAACTAAATTTACCAAAAGAAGCCTCTGTCGTTCCATATTGAGTTTTTAAAGTAACAGCAGTTTTACCACTTTTTCCTCTTTTTGTATTTATAACAACAACACCATTTGAACCTCTTGATCCATAAAGTGCAGTAGCTGATGCATCTTTCAAAACATTGATTGATTCTATGTCATTTGGATTGATTAATGAAAGAATATCAGAAGAGTTGCTTGATGCATCTAACTGAGAAATACTTCCTGTTTGCACAATAACCCCATCAATTACATAAAGTGGGTTACGGCCAGCCGTAATAGATCCAACTCCACGAATTCTTACTTCCTGAGACGAACCTGGTTGGCCTGAATTTGCAGAAGTCAAAAATCCTGGTATTTGTCCTTGAATAGAACTTACAACATTTGGAGTAGGCTTGTTCTCAATTGACTCTGAGGAAATAGTACTTACAGAAGCGACTTTTCCCAATCGCGTACCATCGGAATATCCCACAACGACGATTTCATCTATTAATCGAGAATTTAAAGTCATAGTAACATTCATGGTGTTACTTGCACCTATTGGCATTTCTATTGTATTATATCCCGTGTAACTGAAAACAATAGTTTCTGAACCCGCAGGAACATCTAAAGAAAAAGTTCCATCAAATTCAGAAATAGTACCAATTGTAGTATTTTTTAAAATAATGTTGGCGCCAATAATGGCTAGGCCATCGTCGTCAACTAGCACACCTGATATAGTTCTTTGAGCCGACAAGCTTACAGCTGTTACTGCAAAAAACACAAGTAAAGCATAGAGTTTTTTCATACTGGTTTGTATTTAGTTATTTAATTAAGATTAGTCCGGTTAAGAAAGCCCAAATTAACCAAAAAAATATTTAAGAAAGGCTTAACATTTGATAATTAAGTGTTTTTCATCTAAAACTTTGCAATGTTCATCACCAATTTGTTTGAATTGATCGGCTGAAAGACATTTTAAGGCTTACAACTTTATAGACATGGGTATTTTACAAAATAGTTGGGTTGTATTCTGTTTTTAACTTTAAATGCCTTTATTAATTTGGTGAAGATACATTTGAATTGTATTCTGAATACCATAATATAAGGCATCGCCGATCAAGGCGTGCCCAATAGAAACTTCCAATAGATTATTCATATTATTGATGTAGTAAGCTAAATTATCAAGATTTAGATCATGTCCCGCATTAACCCCCAAATTTACTTTTTGTGCATATTTTGAAGCATTTACGTGATTTTCAATTGCTTTCTCACGATTGTCAAAGTAACCTGAGGCGTACTTACCAGTATAAAACTCAATTCTGTCAGTCCCTGTCTTTGACGCAGCCTCAACTGCCTGATTATCAGCTTCTAAAAATAGTGAAACTCTAATGCCTTTTGCCTTGAACTTTTGGATAACATCTTTTAAAAAATCTAAATGTCTGACTGTATCCCAACCTTCACTTGAAGTAAGCACTCCAGGAGGGTCAGGAACCAAAGTAACTTGATCTGGCACTGCATCACAAACATGTTGTATGAATTTAGGTGATGGATAGCCTTCTATATTAAATTCTGTAGTTACTACATCTTTCAATTTAGGCAAATCACAATAACGAATATGCCTCTCATCGGGTCTAGGATGTACTGTAATACCTTGAGCTCCAAACTCTTCGCAATCCTTAGCAAATTGCACCAAATTTGGTCTATCCTCCCCTCTTGCGTTTCGGATTAAGGCCACTTTATTGATATTTACACTTAATCTTGTCATTTTTATATGTTTGAGATAATAGATGCTACCTTTGTGCCTTAATGCAACCACAACAGATGGCATCAGGATTACAACAAAGAATTAAAACTGCAATAATAATCGGAATTCCAATATTGTTTCTTGTTTTATTTAATGATTTAACAAGATTAATATTTATTGGTTTACTTGTTATTTTAATATCTTATGAATATTTGAGTTTAAATATTGGTGACATTAAAAAATCACCTACAGCAATTCTATCTTTTATTATAGGATTGATAACCATTTTTGCATTCTATAATAATGGTGATTCCTATGGGGCTATTCTAGCTATGTCTGTTGTTTGCAATTTGATTTTGATCTATGATCTCTATTATCGAGAAAAATCATTACTTCAAGACAAACCTTTAATATTTAATATATTTTATATTGTCCTACCATTAGGGCTTTTGGTTCAGCACTATTTCAAACCTAATTTCTCAGCAATACTCATTTCGACCTTGTTGCTTATTTGGGTAAGTGATATTGGTGCATATTTTGTAGGAAAGAGCACTGGAAAAAGAAAATTATTTCCGAGAGTTTCTCCTGGGAAAACATGGGAAGGCTTTTTAGGTGCAGGCCTTTTAACAACATTGTTTAGTTATTTCTTTTTCTCATATTTTAAAATATTCAATATCCAAACATGGGCATTGATTGCATTAACAGTTTGGCTTTTTGGATCTATTGGTGATTTGGTAGAGTCAAAATTTAAAAGAAAAATTGGCATTAAAGATTCTGGAAATATTCTGCCTGGACATGGTGGTTTTCTAGATCGGTTCGATGGATTTATTTTCTGTATACCGTTTGTTCTTTTGGTCATTTATTTATTTGAAAAAATCTAAAAGTTCTTAATGAAATTTCATAAGCAAGGATATCCAACTCTTATATTGACACTAATTCTATCGGCAATTTTAATTTTTGGAGCTCAAAAATTTGGTCCCAACTGGTTGTACATTATCGCAATTACAGTATCTGCATTTTTATTAATTGTGGTGTTGCAGTTTTTCAGAGACCCATTTAGAAAAAAGCCAATTATAGACGATAAAAAAATCTATACTCCAGCAGATGGTAAGGTTGTCGTTATTGAAAAAACATTCGAAGCTGAATACCTAAAGGAGGAATGTTGGCAAGTATCTGTCTTTATGTCTCCAATAAACGTGCATATCAATAGAAATCCAGTGAGTGGTATCGTAGAATATTTAAAGTATCACTCAGGTAAATACTTGGTAGCTTGGCATCCTAAATCTTCTACTGAAAACGAAAGGTTTACCACCGTTTATAAAACGGCACATGGAAAAGTATTGATCCGTCAAATTGCAGGAGCACTTGCAAGAAGAATCGTAAACGATTTAAAGGAAGGGGACAATGTAAAGCAAGCAGAAGAAATGGGATTCATTAAATTTGGATCACGAGTTGACATTTTCCTACCGCTAAGCGCAAATATTAAAGTTAAGATGAATGAGGTTGTGCAAAGTCCAGGTGGCTTGATTGCTGAACTTTAAATAAAAAATCAAAAGTTAATGATTAATCATTAAATTAAACATTTATATAAAGCTGTTTACTTTTGGGCTAACTAATAGAGTTCAATTTACAATTTTAGGTAATGTTATAAAAATGAATTCGTAATACGTTAAATTTATTAACGTATTACGAATTTATTTAAACATAAATTACAGATGTAGTTTCACCATTTCTTCTATAGCATCTACCCACATTGGGTTACCATTAAGACTTTCTACCAGATCTAGATGTTCTCCACCCATAGCTTCGAAATCTTCTTTGTATTCAAACCCAATTTCGATAGTCGTTTCCAAGCAATCAGATGTAAATGAAGGAGAAAATACCAATAGACTTTTGTGACCATCAGCATATAGCTTTTTAAGCATATCAGGAGTGAAAGGTTCTGTCCATGGATCTCGTCCTAATCTGGACTGAAATGAAATCGAATATTGATCTCTTGACAATCCCATTTCATCTGCGATTTTATAAGCAGTATCATAACATTGAGCAGAGTAACACATTTTGTTGGCATCAACCAATTTATCACAGCATCCTTCTGCCTTAAGGCAGTGATTGTTGCAATCCGATTTTGTCAATTGTCTTTGTGGAATACCGTGAAACGAAAACAAGAAGTGATCATATTTAGCTAGATCATGTTTTTTAGCATTCTCAGCATATACCTTGATCATTTTAGGTTGATCATGATACGAACTGATAAATGCTATTTCTGGAATTGTCAACCACTTTGACACGATATCCATTGTTTCTTGCAAAGCTGATCCTGTTGAGGCTGAAGCATACTGTGGAAACATAGGAAAAACAACAATTTTATCAACATTTGCTTTTCTCAGTTCTAGTAAAGCGGACTCAATTGAAGGATTTTGATATCTCATTCCCAATTTGACAATCGTTGAGTCACCTAGTTTATCTTGTAGAAGTTTTTCAACTTCAAATCCGTAATACTTAAGTGGTGATCCTCTTTCAGTCCAAAGTTCTTTGTATAATTTTGCAGAAGAAAATGACCTAAATGGTACAATTAATCCTCTAACCAAAATCTGTCTAAACAACCAGGGAACATCAATAACTCTCCAATCTAGAAGAAATTGCTTTAGGTACCTTCTAACTGATGAAGTTCCAGGGTCATCTGGAGTTCCAAGATTTACTAATAAAACACCAACTTTTGCCATAATTTATAATTCTATTATAAGGTAAAAAAACATATTTGAAGTAAATAAGTTTTTTATAAAGATACTTTTTATATAGGAACATAAGATTATTACATAATTGTGACATTAACACTCCGGTTGACTAAATCAAGATTATGAATTTAGATGTAATACAACATTTACCCTATCTTAAGCTGATGTGATATAAAATGTAGATATTAGCATAAAAAACAGAAATGAGAAGACCTAGAATTTTGGTAACAAATGATGATGGCATTAATGCGCCTGGAATTAAAGCTTTGGTTGATATAGCTAAGCAATATGGTGACCCATTTGTTGTAGCCCCTGATTCACCACAATCAGGTCAAGGTCATGCAATTACTATTACAAAACCTTTGTTTTTAAAAAAGGTTGATGTGTTTGAAGGCATTGAAGCTTATGAATGTTCTGGAACACCTGCTGATTGTGTTAAGCTTGCAAAGAATGTACTTCTTAAAGATGACACAATCGACCTTTGTGTTTCAGGTATAAACCATGGTTCGAATGCTTCTATTAATATTATTTACAGTGGTACAATGTCTGCGGCAATGGAAGCAAGCTTAGAGGGTATTCGTTCTATTGGATTTTCACTTCTCGACTTTTCATTTGAAGCTGATTTTTCTGCAGCAAAACATTTTGGGAGTATGATCATTGAAAAGATGCTTGCCTATAACTCAAAGAAAAACATTTTATTGAATGTCAATATTCCGAAATTGCCTACCAAAGAAATTAAAGGAATTAAAATCTGTGAGCAAGGTGAAGGTGTTTGGACAGAAGACTTTAAGGAGAGCCAAGACCCAAGAGGCCAAAAGTATTACTGGTTAACGGGTAGTTTTGATGCTGATCTAGAAAATACTAAATCCGATCTGTGGGCGTTAAGAAATGGATACGTTTCTATTGTGCCTTCACAACATAACTTGACTGATTACGAATCAATGGACAGTCTTAAAAACTTTGAAAAATAATGCGCATACTTAAAGAAAATAACAACATACTAATGGGGCTCCTTATTGGAGTAATTGTACCTATTTTGGGATACTTTGCTATTGAGACAATATTTGATTTACTCACTCAACAAGGTATTATGGATGAGGTTAGTAACAGTACGGGAAGTAAAAGGCGACGCACAATGGCGCTGATTGCTTTATGTTGCAATATCATACCTCTACAAGTCATTAAATCCAGAGCTTTTGGAGCTATTATAAAAGGTATTGCCTTGGCGACAATGATCTATGCTGGGTTTTGGATATACTATTTCCAATCATCACTATTCATTTAAATATAAAGCATTGAAATATTATCTCATTGCAGGTGAAGCATCTGGAGACACCTATGGTGGTTTATTGATGAACGCCATACTAGATCTAGACTCAGAAGCAACATTTAAATATTGGGGGGGACCTCAAATGAATGCTGCTGCGGATGGGCAAATCAAGTCTATTTCAGAAACATCTTTTATGGGATTTTGGGAAGTTTTGAAAAATGCTTCTGCGATTCGCAAACTGTTCACAATTGCCAAAGAGTCTATACAAGTGTTTGAGCCTGATATGTTGATACTTATTGACTACCCTGGTTTTAATTTGAGGATTATGGAATGGGCTCATAAATTAAACATAAAGACTACATTTTATATATCACCACAACTGTGGGCTTGGAAAAAAAATAGATATAAAAAGCTCAGAGACTATGCTGATTTGTTCTTTGTAATCCTGCCTTTCGAAAAAGCTTTTTTTGACAATTTGAACACACCGTCAATATATTATGGACATCCTCTCAAGGACCTTGATGATTATAAAGAAAACGAAAAATCGCGTAGTGTAATCGAATCCGGCGAAATCAATAGTGTAGGTATATTTCCCGGTAGCAGACTTCAGGAAATTGAGGAACACCTTCCCATACTGATTTCTTTCACTCAAATATATCCCAATATAAAATTCATTATTGCTGGAGTTTCGCATATAGCTCAAAGAAACTACAATAAATATATCAGCAAAAGCAATCCTAACGTATCAATAATATACGACAAATCCAAGTTACTGATGAGATCCGTTGACATTGCCATTTCAAGTAGCGGTACTGCAACTCTAGAGTTGGCATTATATAAAACACCACAAATCGTGATATACAAAACAAGTGCTCTTAGTTTTGCAATAGGTAAACGACTTATAGACTTGAAATTCATTTCCTTAGTCAATCTTATTGCTAATAAAAAAGTTGTTGATGAGTTGATTCAGGATGAATTTACCATTGAAAATTTAAAGATATCATTTGAGATATTAAAAGAAACCAACCATAGATCATTTGTTATATCTGAATATGATGAGATATCTGAAAAACTTGGGGATGGGAATGTTTCAGAACAAATTGCTGAGGATATTTATTCTTATCTTATCAATTCAATGAATGATGAATAATGAATTGATCCTTGGCGTGTGTCTTTGACCTCGCTAACTACAACTAAAAGCTATAAATTTGTCATGACTCAAAGAAGACAAATAGCTCCAAAATAAAAGAGGAGCTCAATGAGCTCCTCTTTTATTTTATTTTATTCCTTTTACGCCATTTTCGATTAAGATCTTTTTCACCTCCTCTAAAGTGAATTTTTCTTTTGCTTCTTCGGCAGTGTATCTATCGCCATCGTCTTTCTTTCCGATTTTGTATGACTTTTTCTTATATCTGATAAATGGTCCCCATCGTCCCATTTCTAGATCTGCCTTTGGCTTATCAAATCTTACGATGTATCTGTTGGCTTCCTTTTCAATTTTGGCAGCAATTAATTCATTGATCTCATCAGGAGTAAGGTTATCTGCATCAAATCTTTTTGGTACATTGATAAAGAATTCGTTCCACTTTAAGAAAGGTCCAAATCTTCCTTTTCCTTTAACGACATCCATTCCTTGATAGGTTGCAATTGGAGCATCTTGTCTTAACTTTTCATCTACCATCAATTTGGCTTGATCGAAAGTTAAAACCATTGGGTCATCACCTTTTGGCAATGAAATATACTTGTCTTTAAATTTTACGTAAGGACCGTATCTTCCTGAATTAACTGAGACCATTTCACCAAGATATTCACCAAATTCGATTGGCAACTTAAACAATTCCATCGCTTCTTCATAAGTGATGGTCTCTAGTGATTGTCCTACTTTCAGACTGGCAAACCTTGGTTTATCCTCCTCTCCTACTTCTTCTCTTGTTCCTATCTGTACAACAGGTCCGAATCTTGTCATTTGAGTAAGAACAGTATGGCCAGTTTCTGGATCTACACCCAAATCTCTTCTTCCTTTTACACGTTGAGCTTCTTCTATTGTCTTTTCAACAGTGGCATGGAACGGACCATAAAATCCTTCCAACATTTCTTGCCAGTTTTCTTTTCCACTGGCAATTAGATCCAATCGACCTTCTATTTCTGCAGTGAAACTATAAGTCATGATATCCTTAAAGTGTTCGCTTAAGAAATCAACAACAAGTAACCCTAAGTCAGTTGGATACAATCTATTTGAAGTAGCACCTGTCATTTCTGATTCTAAAACAGCTGTTACATTGTCTTCTTTTAAAGTTAAAATATTGTATTTTCTTTCTTTTCCATCCCTGCTTTCTTTGTTGACGTATCCACGATTTTTCTCAGTAATTTTGGTAATTGTCGGTGCATAGGTTGATGGTCGCCCTATGCCTAACTCTTCAAGTTTCTTTACCAAACTGGCTTCTGTATATCTTGCTGGAGGTCTAGAGAATCGTTCAATTGCTTGAATATTGTCCATATCCAATTTTTGTCCCAAACTTAATGGAGGCAATATTCCTTTTGCATCTTCATCCTCTTCATCGTCGTCATCTTTTGACTCAATGTATAACTTTAAGAATCCATCAAACTTTAATACTTCGCCTTTAGCCTGAAATACTGACTTGTTTTGGGATTCAATATTAACAGTAGTTTTTTCTAATTTGGCATCTGCCATTTGAGAAGCAACTGTTCTCTTCCAAATCAGATCATATAATTTCTGCATGTCAATATCACCACCAACAATGCTATTTTCAAAATTTGTAGGTCTTATAGCCTCGTGAGCTTCTTGGGCATTTTCGTCTTTACTCTTATATTTTCTAGGCTGCGAATATTGATCTCCAAACTTGGATTTTATTTCTGTTTCAATAGCAGTCAAGGCTGTTTCACTTAAGCTGACTGAGTCAGTTCTCATATAAGAAATATGTCCAGCCTCGTACAAACGTTGTGCTGTTGACATCGTTCTGTTTACACTGAAGTATATTTTTCTACTCGCTTCTTGTTGCAAGGTTGAAGTTGTAAATGGCGCTGCTGGCTTTCTTTTAGTAGGCCTTACTTTTATATCATTTATTGTATAGTCAGAACCTTTCAATGCGGTTAAAAACTTTTCAGCACTTTCAAAAGTTTCAAACTTCTGAACAAGGTCAGCTTTTAATTCAACCCATTTCCCTTGGTCGTTTTTAACTTTAAAAAACGCAATTACCTTATAATAGGATTCTGCATTATGGCCAGAAATATCTCTTTCTCTGTCAACAATCAATTTTACAGCGACTGATTGCACTCTACCTGCTGATAGCTTTCCCTTTACTTTTCTCCAAAGAATTTCTGACAACTCAAATCCAACCAGCCTATCTAAAATTCTTCTAGCCTGTTGTGCATAAACTACATCCTTATCCACCAATCGAGGTGTTTTAATAGCAGATTGAATAGCCGATTTGGTAATTTCTCTAAAAACAATTCGTTTTGTGGTGTCCACATCCAGACCCAACACTTCGCAAAGGTGCCACGAAATAGCTTCTCCTTCACGATCCTCATCCGTCGCGAGCCAAACTTCACTTACTTTTTTAAGAGAGTCCTTTAATTCTTTAACTACACGCTTTTTTTCATCAGAAACGACGTAGTTGGGCTTGAATTTATTTTCGATCTCAATACCTTTCTTGCCCTTATCCAAATCACGGATGTGACCATAACTGGACTTCACAATAAATTCATCACCTAAGTATTTATTGATGGTTTTAGCCTTAGCAGGAGACTCGACAATGAGTAATTTCTTTGACATTCTTTTATGTTCTTGATTACAATAAGGGATGCAAAACTAATGTAATTGTGCAATTCTTGACAAAGAATATTGCAATTGAACTGAAAAAAGAATTATTACGACATTAAAGTAAAGATTTCAAACAGGCCAAACCGCTACCAATTAATTGAAGATCAAGACATATTAATTTGTCTATCTGTTAATTCTGCTTAAGACATCTTTTTTCCTCTCAGCAACCAAATGATTGATAATTTCATCATGGGTGGGTTCTAACTTATTCATATGACGATGTAAAGTGCGCAATAAGAATTGAGCCATGTCATCTGGGTGAGACAATCCTTTATCTTTTAAATGTTGGGACATTCTAGACCCATCATAGAAATTCCAATTAAAAATCATCCACCGCCCAATACCTAAATGTAACTTTTGACAGACCTCG
This sequence comes from uncultured Saprospiraceae bacterium, assembly GCA_905480605.1. Classification (GTDB taxonomy): domain Bacteria; phylum Bacteroidota; class Bacteroidia; order Chitinophagales; family Saprospiraceae; genus RFSX01. The sequence continues at coordinate 205,050 of CAJQRD010000016.1, forward strand.
ACTTCAGGAGCAGTCATGAATTTTTTAATATCATTGGCAGGGGTCAACTTTAGCAATCGCTTATGAGCATCTGCAACATCTTTTGGAATATAAACACCATTTAATTTAGACTTGGTAATATTTATAGCATAAATGGAATCGTATTCTGCTTCTGAACTTGCAAAATCTTGTGCACATACATTTAAAACACAAAAGCAGTAGATCGTTATTCCTAGAAGTATTTTTTTCATCATGGTAGATATCTTATTTATAATATTAAGAAGCTCACTCACTTATACGACAATATTAAGCTAATAGTTTTTCCATTAGATATTTTAACAAAGATTTGACCAAAAAACTAAAATAAGCACATAATATCCATTGATAGTCGGCATTCTAAGCTAGAAAACAAGATTGATAATTAAACTTACAATCTAACAATTTGTTAAGTTTGTATAAAAATCAACCAAATGAATAAAGTATATATTGTTGCCGCGGTACGAACACCATTAGGCAGTTTTGGTGGGGCACTATCTAGCATTCCTGCCACAAAATTAGGTGCAGCGGCTATCAAAGGGGCATTGGAGAAGGCTAATTTGCCTGCAGAAGCAGTTGAAGAGGTCTATATGGGAAATGTTATTTCTGCAAATCTGGGGCAAGCTCCAGCAAGACAAGCAGCCATTTATGCTGGCGTACCAAACACAGTTCCTTGTACTACAATAAATAAAGTTTGTTCATCGGGCGCAAAAGCCATAATGTTTGGTGCTCAAAGTGTTATGTTAGGCCATAGGGATGTGGTAGTTGTTGGAGGAATGGAAAACATGTCTCAAGTCCCATTTTATTTACCTAACGCAAGATATGGATATAAGTATGGCAACGGCTCATTGGTTGACGGTTTGCAAAAAGATGGTCTTACAGATGTTTATAATGAATGCATAATGGGTGTTTGTGCTGACAATACGGCAAAAAAATATAACATTTCAAGAGAAGATCAAGATAATTTTGCAATTCAATCCTATAAAAGATCTGCATCTTCAAATGAGGCAGGATATTTTAAAAACGAAATAGTGCCAGTTGAAGTACCTCAAAGGCGAGGAGACGCAATAATGGTCAGTGAAGATGAGGAATTTAAAAAAGTAAAATTTGAAAAAATTCCTGCTTTAAGGCCAGCTTTTTCGAAAGATGGAACAGTAACAGCTGCCAATGCAAGTACAATTAATGATGGTGCTGCGGCCTTGATCCTCGTGAGCAAAAAAGCTTTGGAGAAATACAATTTAACGCCTGTTGCGGAAGTTGTAAGTTTTACCGATGCCGCTCATGAGCCAGAATGGTTTACAACAGCTCCAACAAAGGCTACAGAAAGATTACTTGATCAAACAGGCAAGAAAGTAGGTGACATTGATTATTTTGAAGTTAACGAAGCTTTTAGCGTAGTACCTTTGGCTTACAATCAAGTTGTAGGAACAACTGAAGACAAAGTAAATGTATTTGGTGGTTCTGTTTCACTAGGTCATCCTCTTGGAGCATCAGGAGCTAGAATTGTTACAACTCTTGTCAATGTTCTTAATACTAAAGATGGTGATTTGGGTGTAGCAGCAATATGCAATGGTGGTGGAGGTGCTTCAGCTATCATGATTAAAAACATCAAGTAGCATGAAATTCAAACACAACATTTGTTTGCTTGCACTCTTAATAGTATTCAGTTGTCAATCAGATAATAAAACTGAAAAAACAAAGACATCAAAAACTCTGTTTACGTTATTGAGTCAAGAAGACTCAGGTGTTGGTTTTCGGAATGATATCAAAGAAGACAAAAATATCAATTTCTACCGCTATCAATATTTATATAATGGCGGTGGCGTAGGAATTGGAGACATCAACAATGATGGTCTTCCAGATTTATACTTTACTTCTACACAAGGGTTTGATAAATTATATTTAAATGAGGGTGGTCTAAAGTTTAAAGACATTTCTGCATCTGCGGGAGTTAATAAATTTCCAGGTTATAAAACTGGTGTTAATATGATTGACATCAATCAAGATGGTTGGTTAGATATATATGTTTGTCGTTCAGGATGGACAAACAATCCGAAATTGAAAGAAAATTTATTGTTTATAAATCAAAAGGACAATACTTTCAAAGAGCAATCCGCTAGTTATAAATTAAACGATGGCAATCAATCAATACAAAGTACATTTCTTGATTATGATAAAGATGGAGATTTGGATGTTTACATATCTAATCATCCAGAAGGGTTTAACCAACCAATGGTCAACCTCATTGAATCACTAAAAAACCCTCAACTAAAAAACAGTGATCGATTGTTTAGAAATGACGGAAATCAAAACTATGTCGATGTTACTAAAGCGTCTGGTATATTAAATTTTGGTTATGGTTTAGGAACGTCCGCTTGTGATTTCAACAATGATGGCTGGACTGACATTTATGTTACGAGTGATTTTAGTCCTAGGGATTTGTATTATGTAAACCAGCAAGATGGCACTTTTAAAGAATCATTAAAAGAATTCTTTCCTCATGCCAGTTACTTTGCTATGGGAGTAGATGCAACAGATATCAATAATGATGGATCAATGGATTTATTTGTTGGAGAAATGCTTGCAGAAGATAACAAGCGACAAAAGACTAATATGGCTCCAATGGATATGGAAAGGTTTGCAATTCTAGCATCCAACAATATGTATTACCAGTATATGAGAAATTCGTTTTTTATAAATAGTGGTAATGGTCATTTTTCAGATGTAGCAAATTATGCTGGTGTTGATCAAACTGATTGGAGCTGGAGTGTTCTATTTGGAGATTACGACTTAGATACCGACGACGATTTACTTGTAGCAAATGGATGGTTAAAAGATACCCAAGATAAAGACTTTTCAAATAAGTCAAATGCATTGGCTTCTCAATCAAAAAACAGAATATCATTTGAACAAGTTAGTGCTTTGTTAAAAAGTACACCTATAAGTAATTATGCCTTCGAATATGGTGGGGATTTAAAATTCAAGAAGGTCTCAAAAGATTGGGGGTTTGATACAAAAGGATTTTCAAACGGTATGTCAACAGGTGACCTAGATAACGATGGAGACCTTGATGTTGTTATTAATAACATGAATGGTGTTGCAAGTATTTATAAAAACAATACCAATCAGTCAAATTACTTAAAAATCAAACTAAAAGGACAGAAAGGCAATCTTGCAGGTCTCAATTCAAAAGTCTCACTTTACCAAGACCAAAATATTCAACATAAGGAGTTTCAAGTCAGTAGGGGTTTTCAATCATCAGTTGATCCTTTGCTTCATTTTGGTTTAAAGGGTGAAAATATTGACAGTATAAAAATTACTTGGTCTAATGGCCAAAGTCAAAAAGTGACAGGTCTTAAAGGTGGACAAACTTTGATCATTAATCAAAATAATGCAGGTAAAGGTCATAATAAAAACAACGTTCAAGTTCCAAATTATTACGACCTAAAAAGTAACGTTGATCTTAATTCACCAGAAACATTTTTTGATGATTATAAAGTTCAAGTTCTATTGCCTCATATGTTTTCTCAGCTAGGTCCTTCTTTGGCTACTGGTGATTTGAACGGTGATGGATTGGAGGATATCTTTTTAGGTGGAACACATAACAATGCCTCAAAAATTTTACTGCAAAATAAAAATGGCAGCTTCATAAAATCAAACGCATCTCTTCTTGAAGAAGATAAAAAATATGAAGATATAGAAGCCATATTTTTTGATGCCAACAATGATGGCCATCTCGATATATATGTTGGCTCAGGCAGTAATGAATTTATCGAAAAGCCGGAATTAAATGAAGATCGAATTTATATAAACAATGGCAAAGGTCAATTTAAAAAAGGGAGTAAGATAGATATCGAACATGGCATCACAGGATGCATCGCAGCTTATGATTATGACGGTGACGGATTTGAAGATATTTTCTTAGGGTCAAGGGTAAAAGCGGGTGCTTATCCAAATCCCCCAGCGTCTTTTATTTTGAAAAACAACGACGGGGTCTTCATTGATGTTACATCAGATGTGTGTCCCGGACTTAAAAACATAGGTATGTTAAATGCAGCCAATTGGGAGGATCTTGATAATGATGGTGACGCAGATATTATAATTGCTGGAGAATGGACAGACATTTTATATCTAGAAAACAATAACAACAAATTTGAAATCAAATCTTTATTATCCTCTAAAAAAGTTGGATGGTGGAATTGTATATCGATAGCAGATCTTGACAATGATGGATTGAATGATATTCTACTTGGTAATCTAGGCACAAATTATAAGTACGAAGCCAACGACAATGCACCATTTGAGATTTTTAGTGACGATTTTGACAACAGTGGAAATACCGATATTGTATTGGGTTATCACCAAGATGACCAGTTATATCCAGTCAGAGGACTTCAATGTTCATCAGAGCAACTCCCAGAATTGAAAAGCAAATTTAAAACATACGATAAATTTGGATCGTCCAATTTATTTCAAGTCTATGGTGAATCCATTCAAAACGCATTACACTATCAAGCCAACAGTTTTGAATCAGCTATACTTTGGAACAAAGGAGCTGCCACTTATAGTTATGAAGCATTACCTTATCAAGCACAGCTATCTCCTATTCAAGATTTTGAAACAATAGACATTGATGGAGATGGTGATCTTGACATTGTAGCTGCTGGAAATTGGTTTGTTTCAGAAATAGAGACACCAAGAGCAGATAGTGGTCAAGGAGTGGTATTTGAGAATGAAGGAAATAGAAAAATTAAGTCTCTACCATTTTCCAAGAGTGGTTTTTTAGCCAAAGGTGATGTGAGGCATTTAGCCATTCTAAAGAATAATAAACAAGAAAATTTAGTCTTGGTCGCCAATAATAATGGTCCTTTAGAAGCTTTCATAATAGGCAAAAAACAAGAATGAAAATAGCAATCGTACAAGATGGCCCAGTCTTTAATAAATTAAAAGAATCCGTTGCGAAAACTTGTGCTCATATTGAAGCAGCTGCTAGAGAAAATGTTGACTTAATTGTCTTTGGAGAAAGTTGGCTTTCAGGATACCCTGTATGGTTAGATGTCTGTAAAGAGGTAAACCTTTGGGATCATGAACCCATCAAGTCAATTTGGGCAAAAATGTTCAATAGCTCTGTTGACATATCCTCTGAGGAATTAAACCCCATTAAGCAATTATTGAAAGAAAATAAAATGTATGCCACGATTGGCATTAATGAAAAAGTGTTATCTGGTAAAGGCAACAACACGATTTACAACAGCTTACTAATTATAAATGATTCAGGCCAACTCATAAATCATCATAGGAAATTAATGCCTACCTATACTGAAAAACTGGTCCATGGTCTAGGGGATGGTGCTGGTCTAAACAGCGTTAAAACCCCGTTTGGAAGATTGGGTGGATTAATTGGAGCACTGGATGCCACTCACAAGGCAAGCTATGCATGACCAAGGAGAAGACTTGCATATTGGGGTCTGGCCATTTGCAAAAGGCATGCACCACTTGGCAAGCCGCACATATGCGATTGAAGGACGCTGCCATGTAGTTGCAGTTGGTCAAATTATGCACATGAACGAACTGCCAAACGGTATGAATATATCAGATTCCATAAAGATAGACTCAACTGGCTTGCTACTGAAGGGGGGATCTGCAATTTATGGCCCTGATGGTGAACCAATTATAAAGCCTGTCTACAATGAGAGAAAAGTCATTTACTCAGAGTTGGACTTAAGAACAAATACCAAAGAGTATATGAATTTAGCTGTTAGTGGACACTACCAACGGCCAGATATATTTGGATTTGAAGTAAATAAAAAGCGGTAGTAATTTTTACAAAATTATACCATTATTGTCCAGAGCTGCTTTTTAAAGTTCTTGGGGCAATACCATGTCTACCCTTGTACCTATAGGTTTATTATTTTCATCATACAAGTCTATGTATTCAAACAACGAATGATAATTGTACAGCTTGTTGATCGCAGTCAACCTATCTTCAATAATTTGAGTGCCGATCGACTTATGTGAATTAAGTTTATTGGACCTTAAGTTTTGAGCATATTCTCGGCCCACTCCGTTGTCAATAATTATTACCCTATAATATTCTTCATCTACAGCCTCTATTTTTAATTCAATGTGTCCTTTACGATCTTCATTAAGGCCAATCCCGTGATTGATAGAATTTTCTAAGAATGGTTGAAATATCATTGGTGGAATCCTAGTGAAAGTTGTGTCTATAGTTTCATCAATTTCAATAGTATAAGTAAAAGAATTTCTAAATCTGATTTGCTCAAGGTCTAAGTATTGGCGCATGGCTTCTATTTCATCATGTAAGGTGATTAGACGTTGTCTAGAATTATTAAGTACCTTCCTGAATAATCCAGAAAACCTATCTATAAACTTAGCGGCATCAATGTTTTCATTATTCAATATATACAACTTTAAAGTATTCATTGAATTGTACAAGAAATGTGGATTTAATTGATTCCGTAATACCAATAATTCCAACTCTGCAATTTCTTTCTCAACTTGATTGTTGCGTTCTCTTAACTTATAAATTTGCAAATCACCCTCAAGTTTTTGTTTAGCTTCCCTTTCTAATTTTATAATGGATTCTTTCGCTTTTATACGATCCAACTCTCCAATATATGCCAAAAACCCCAATGCTGATGTAATCCCCATAATAAAGATTAGCATTCCTATCGTAAAAAAATCTAAAGGAGCTATGCCATAAATAATTATATTTTTAAGACTGGTATACATGGCTAGAATCCCAAATAAAATCAAAACAGCGTTAGAGTATCCAATGATTAAAGTTTGAATACTTGCTTTTTTATAAATAAGGTAACCTGAAATAAATGTACTGTAAATAATAATAAATACTCTGTAAATATTATAGATGTTTTCACTCAGGTTTTTATTGACAAAAAAAGAAATAAATATTACAACAGAAGACAATAATGCAAATCTTGCAAAGTATTTTAACAATCTAGCAAATTGACGATCTTCATATCTTGCATCTAAAAATTCGTATAGAAAGAGCGCTAAAAAATAATACATTATAGGTTGAACTGCATTGTTAAAAACCTGGATACCACCCATGCCTATAAGGTTATATAACGCATCAGATAGGTAAGTAACTTTATTGACATAATAAACGCTTATCATCAAAGCATGCATGCCGTAATAGAGATAAACCTTGATCTTTGAAATGCCAAACATTATCAGCGACATAATACCAAAAAGAAGCATTATCAATACAAAGGAATTGGTCAAATGTACAAAAAACGGATGCCTATAATTAGATATACTAGATTTGTAACTGAGATTATTAAAAGTTTTTTCGTTTAGGAAAGTTATTGGGTTCCTCCATGGGCCTGCATCAACTATTAGCTCCAAATTCAGCTCTTCATTGACAATGTTCGACAGTTTAAAAATCTCTAAAAGATCATTGTTGAAAACACCGAAATCATTTGAGATATTAGCAATGTGTAACTCAGGATTATATCCTTTAATATCAGATAAGTTAAGATCGCCCACTACAAATAAATCACCTTTAAATTGATCTTTCAAAAGAAGCTTGACCTTTATAATGTCCTTATTGTTTACATTAAAATCAGTCGCTAAAAAACTGGTAATTCCGGTATTATTGTCAAGTGTCAATTCATAAGGAGTTTGTCCTGACAAATTTAATGACATATAAAAAACGCAGAGTAATGATAATATTTGAGTGATGGATTTAGACATTAACTTCTAGAAATTGATAAAACTCCTTTTTCCTTGATCTCGCTATAGCGATAGATTTACCATCTTTCATGACAATATATCCACCATCTGATTTAACTAAATTTTCAATGTGATTGGTATTGACAATAAAACTTTTATGACACCTAAAAAATAGATTGCTGGGTAAGATTCCTTCGTAATAACTGAGGTTTTTTGAAATAACATATTTTTCAGCCTCTACTGTAAATATATTAGTATAGGAGTTATCGGACTCACAATATAAAATGGAATCAATATCAACAAATGTTACGCCTTTTAGCGTTGACAACGCAATCTTATGAATTCCCCCATCATTTAGATTCTGAATCTGTTGTTTTAAAAAGTCAAAACGCTTCTTATTTTTAAGATTTTTTTGTTCAGTCAGGTTATCTATAGTTATCTTTAATTCATCTGCCTTTATCGGTTTTAACAAATAATCAAAAGCGCTTGAGCGGATGGCCTTGATAGCATATTCATCATGAGAAGTTGTAAAAACAACAGCAAAAGAATCTGGTTTAACCATGCTTAAAACATCAAAACCGTCTAAGTGTGGCATTTCAATATCAAGAAATACAATATCTGGGTTAAGATCATTAATAGCCAAAATGCCTTCTTTCCCGGATGCACAGATTTTGATAAGGTTAATTTTGCCACTAAAAGGCTGTAACTCCTTGGCTAATACTTCTCTACATTGGGGTTCATCGTCTATAATAATTGCACTTAGTTTCATTTCGCCAGATTTCAACTTGAAGATAGTGAAATGTTTCCAGCTTAAAAAAGCTTATTTATAAAGTGTCACTTTGAGTTTAGGAAGTGTTGATTTGAGAGCATTTTGAGCAGAGTTACATGATAAAACTTAGCTATATAAGAGCTCAGCTAAACGATTTTAAGAATCCATCATAATAATCCTATCTGAAATATCTTTAACCGTTTCTAAATCATGCGAAATAAACAGAATCCCTATCTTATTTTCATAACTGATCACTTTTAGCATATGTATAATCTGCTTTTTGATAATCGCATCTAGACTTGATAAAATTTCATCACATACCAACAGCTGTGGTTTAGAAAGTAGAGCTCTTGCAATTAACAAACGTTGACGTTGACCTCCAGACATTTGCTTTGGTGTCTTTTCCAAAATACTCGGATCCAAAGAAACTTCTGCCAGTTTATTTTCGATTAATATTTGATCATACTTTTCATTAAGCACATCTAACGCTTCTTTCATCACTTGCCTGCCAGTTCGATGAGGAGACAAACTGCCTAAAGGATCTTGAAATATTATCTGAACATTAGATCTGTAATCAAGGTACTCAACTTTAGTAAGTTTATCAATTTGCTTATTCTTGTAATAAACATTTCCTGAGTCAGCCATTAATAAACCTGCAATAATTTTGCCTATTGTAGATTTTCCAGAACCAGACTCACCAACCAAACCAATGATTTCACCTTTCTTAATTTTTAGATTAAACCCATTAAGGACATTTTGTTTTTGTTTTGAAATCAATCCCTTGGAAGAAGTAAATCCATGTTCAATATCGACCAAACTTAGGATGAATCCATCAGATGCTACTCGCTCGCCTCTTGATTCATCAGCTAAAGATAATCCAAGAAGTTCTTTGGTAATATCATGATGAGGACTGATAATTACATTCTTACAATAACCTTTTTCAATTATCCTTCCTTCGTGTATAACACACAAGTAATCACAATAATTAGAAACCAACTCCATATTATGGGAAACCAAAATAATGGTCATATTTAAGGTGTCTCGTAAGGTGGATATCAAGTCTAAAATTTCAACTTTCAGTTGACTATTCAAGGCAGAAGTTGGTTCATCTATCAAAAGTATTTTTGGACTGTGAACAATACCTAAGGCAATTAAAACACGCTGCAATTGTCCCCCTGATAATTGATGTGGATATTTATTGAGCGTTAACTCAGCATTTTCAATTCCAACAAGCTTAAGAACTTCTTTACATCTCCAAGACAATTTGTTTTGTTGATAATTGACCAAATTGAGTCTTTCAACCAATTGCTGAGAGATTTTTTGAGAAGGATTTAAAACCTCAGATGATAATTGAAAGACAAAACCAAAGTGATTTTTTCTATTTTCAATTAGGATATTTGATGCTGTGGAAATGATATTAATTGACTGATTTCCATCCTTACTCACCAATATTTGACCATCTGTCCTGTACCGTGAAATACCTTCAAATAAATGCAGAATTGACTTTAATAACATAGATTTACCAGAACCCGAAGCTCCAACAATACCTGTAATTTTCCCGTATGGTACATCGATGTTAATATCTTTTAAGATATGCGTCAATTGGCCATTGAATCCCAACCACAAATTAAAATTCTTTATTTGTAATGCCTTTTCCACTTATTTATATCGAAAATTAAAAACACAATCTAATCAAAACAAGGGGAATTTACTATAACAGACACAGGTAAAACATAGGGTTTTCATTTATTTATTTATAAATGATAAAATTGTATGAATAATAAGTAAATCTAATTTGTACTTTAAGCGTTATAAGTGTTATTCAAAGGATGATTTGATTTAGAAAATGTTATTTTTTAGTTTATCAATACAACCTAGGTTTTTTAATGACAACAATAACTACAATAGAGATAGATGAAACGTGCATTTAAAATAATTTTGGCCATTTTATTAATCCTAGTGATATTAATTTTATTAGTGCCGATCTTTTTCAAACCAGAATTGGTTCAAGCCTTAAAAGAACAGATCAACGAGAAGGTAAATGCAGAGGTTAGTTTTGAGGACGTGGACTTGTCATTTATCAGAACACTGCCTAAGTTAAGTATCGACCTACAAGATCTTTCAATTAAAGGCGTTGGAGAATTTGAAGGAAAGAATTTATTTTCTGCTAAAGACATCTCAATCACCACTGATTTCAAATCGCTTTTCAAGTCACAAGAAGGTATCACTCTTTATAGTATAAATATAGATAATGCTGTTGTTGACATTATAGTTAACAAATACGGAAAGGCGAATTACGACATAAGTAAACCAAAAGAGACGTCAACCAATGACGATAGTTTCTTTGGGTCAATAGAAAAGTATACATTGACAAATTCGAACATCAATTACAATGATCAGTCATCCAATATGGTTTTAGATCTCAAAAATATTGAACACGAAGGTTCTGGTCAATTCAAAGATGTTGTTTTTGATTTGTCTACTAAAACAAATGTTGAAAGTACTAATTTCAGTTATGGCAATATTCAATATTTAAAAAATGTAAAAATAAAAGGAGATGTAGATTTGAACGTAGATGCTGAAAACCAAAAATACACATTTAAGGAAAACAATCTAAAAATCAATGACTTGGACTTGGCATTTATTGGCAGTATAAAATTACTGGCAGATGCATTTGATCTCGATTTAAATGTAAATGCACCTAATAACAAAATTGGTTCAATCATTTCAATCATTCCAAATTTATACACTGAAGACTTTGCAAATGTCATTTCAAAAGGAACGAGTACATTAAAGGGATCCATAAAAGGCATTTACAAATCAACAGAAGACATCTACCCTCTTTTAGATTTGAAACTGGCTATCGACAATGGTTATATAAAATATCCTGACCTGAAGCTACCTATAGAAGACATTGATCTGCTAGTAGGTGTAGTTTCAAAAAATAAAAACCTGGCAGACCTAACGGTTGATATAAAAAGTTCGAAATTTAAAATAAAAGATAAAACTGTAAATGCTGAAGCACTTTTGAAAAACATACTGGGCAATACTTACATAGATGCAAGAATGGATGGGGCTATGAGTTTACCTGACTTATTAGACGCTTTACCATTGTCATTTATTAGTGCAAAGTCAGGAGAAATCTCAACTGATTTTGAACTGATGGCAAAGAAAAATGATATTATAAACAAGGCCTATGAAAAAATTGAGTTTACAGGAAAAGCAAACGCATCTAATTTAGATCTTAGGTATGATAATAAAATAGACATTCAATCAAATGAAATTTCAGCTTTATTTGATCCAAGGAATATTGATATTAAAACACAAAACATCAATGTAGGCCAAAGTGATTTTAGTGGTCTTATTAATATTAAAGATGCATTGATGGCAATTGCAGATTCACTGATACCAAATACATCAATTCAAGTCACAAGTCGGAAGTTAAATTTAAATGAATTGCAAAATGTGTTCTTAGATAATTCGGATATTGACACCACAATCACAAGTAAAACCACATTGCCGACTGCCTTAATAAACTACAAAGCCAACAAAGTCATTTATGAAGATTATAAAATTGAAAACTTAAATGGGAGTATTAATATAACTGAAGATGACGTTAAAATCAATAACTCAAATGTTGATTTAAATTCCTCTAAACTTAACTTCAATGGTGGTTTAACAAATTTAAATGGTTATTTGAATGAAGGTGGAAAAATTATAGGTAAATTATTTATAGAAGCAGATAAAATCAATGCTGACGATTACTTAACTGCTGAAATAGAAAACACAAAAGAACAAAGCGCAGTCATAGTTCCAAAAGAATATGATCTTGAAATATACCCCACAATTAACGTTCTAAAGTATGGCAATTATACATTTAGAAACATCTCTGGTAAAATAGATATTAATGAAGGTATAGCACAAATCGAAAATGGTCAATCAAAACTATTTGATGGGAAGATAAAGTTTGATGGCAAGTATGATACCAGTAAGGATGGCGCGCCATTTTTTGATTTCAAATACAATATGGATGATTTGAAATTTCAAGAAATGTTTAAAAAGTCCGAATCATTCAAACTTCTGGCACCTATTGCTGCCTTCATAGAAGGCATTTTCAATTCTACTCTAATAATTTCTGGACCATTGAAGACAGATATGCTTCCTGACTTAACAAAAATAAATGCATCTGGCTTTTTAGAAACAGTCAGAGGAAAAATTACAGGATTCAAACCATTGGAAGATTTAGCCAACACATTAAAAATTAGTGAACTGGCAAAGATGGACATCAAGGATTCAAAGAATTGGTTTGATATAAAAGACGGGGTTGTGAGTATAAAACCGCATGATTACTCAATCAGTGATATGTCATTTACTGTCGGAGGAAGTCACTCGCTTGATCAAACAATTGACTATATCATAAAGGCAAAAATACCTAGAGCAAAATTGAAAGACGCAAACTTAGGATCAGCTTTAGAAAAAGGCATGAGTACCTTGGAAGAAGCTGCATCTTCAAGAGGTGTCAATTTGGATTTGGGTGAGAATATTTTCCTTGACATCTATTTAACAGGTAGCATCACCAAGCCAAAACTCAAAATTATTCCAATTGGTTCAGGAGGAAAAACGCTGAAAGATGTTGTTAAAGATAAAATAACCAAGGAAGTTGGAATTCTAAAAGATACTATAACCAAAGAATTTGAAAAAAAGACTTCAGAAATAAAAGATACTGTAGCCAAAGTGATCAAAACGAAAGTGGACACCATCAAAACGCAAGTCGAAGGAAAATTAAAAGAGAAGTCTGATCAGGTCCTAGGGAAGATAAAAGATCAAGTAAAGGAAAAAGTGGACTCAACTATTATTGGAACTGTTAAAGACAGCTTAGAATCCAAAATTGGAGATAAAGTTGGAGATATTTTAGGCGAAAAAGGGAAAGCGGAAATCGATTCTTTAAAGGAAAAATTGAATGATTGGAATCCTTTTAAGAAAAAGAAGAAGAATAATAATTAAGGATTAAGGATTATGAATTATGGATTATGAATTATGAATTAAGGATTATGAATTATGAATTAAGGATTATGAATTATGGATTATGAATTATGAATTATGAATTATGGATTATGGATTATGGATTATGGATTATGGAATTCTAATTAATAGTTTATGATTAATATTGAATGATTAGGGAAATTGTGTGGGGGAAATTGTGTGGGGGAAATTTAGGGATTAACAATTACTGATTTAGGATTTTGGATTAAGGATTATGGATTATGAATTATGGATTAGGAATTAGGAATTACAGGGATTAAAGATTATGAATAAAATTTCCTTATTAGATTAAGTGACATTTAAGCATTGTTCACTAACGTACAAACGTGAACTGATTCTCATCAGACAAATTCTCATCAAAGTAGTAATTTTCATAATTGAAGCCTTTTAGGCCTTCTGTGGATTCGATCTTACTTTTGATGATGTATCTCGTCATTAGACCTCTTGCCTTCTTGGCAGTGAAGGATATAAACTTCAATTTTCCATCTCTGAATTCTTTGAAATTGATGTCTATAATCTGGCCTTTAATTTTATCCCTATTTATTGCTTGAAAGTATTCTTGTGAAGCCAGGTTGACCAAAACGGCTTTTTCTTGGACTTTGAGTTGCTTGTTTACTTCTTTTGTGATTTTGTCACCCCAGAAGTGATAAAGGTTTGTTCCTTTTTCTGTTTTTAAGGTTGTACCCATTTCGAGACGGTAAGGTTGCATTTTATCAAGAGGACTTAACAAGCCGTATAATCCAGAAAGTATTCTGACATGATCTTGAGCGTATAAGATCTCATTATTTGTCAAGCTTGTTGCATCTAATCCAATGTAAACATCACCTTTAAATGCAAGTAAAGCCGCTTTTGAATTATTGACTGTATAACTTTTGGAGAACTCTTGATATCGTTCAAAATTTAGCGCCCCTAGTTTTTCTTTTATACTCATCAATTTCATCAAATCTTCTATTGATTTTTCCTTAAGGACATCAATCAGTTCTAAAGCATCGGATTTAAATTTTGGATTCTTTGTGGCCTTAACTGGAGATTCAGTATAATCAAGTGTTTTGGCAGGAGATAAAAGAACTAACATTTAATTTATTTTTTATGCATAACAATCCATTCAAAAATAGGTTTTCGGTTGGCTGCTTAAATAACTCAAATAGTTAATAAAGCATATGGTTTGGGTCAAAACAAAAAAAATACCCTCAAGCACAACCTGAGGGTATTTTTCTGTTTGTGAGTAAAGACTATTTACCACCACTACCACCTAGCATACTAGGCTCAGCTTTTGGCACAGATTCTTCCTCATCTGCTTTCAATATATTACCAACTACTTTTAAAACGTGAGGATCAGAACCCTCATTAGTAGTAACTTTTACAATTTTATTGATTTTTCCTAATCTGTTTGTTGCATATCTGATCTCAATTTCACCAGATTCTCCTGGCATAATTGGTTCTTTTGGCCATTGAGGAACAGTACAACCGCAACTTCCTTTGCAGTTCTTAATAATTAAAGGCTCTTTCCCAGTGTTTGTAAACTTAACAACTCTTAAAGGCTCTCCATGTTGCTCGATAGTCCCATATTCAACAGTCTTTGAGTCAAACTCCATGATAGGACCATTAGGATTTACTTCTTTCTCAGCACTAGGATGAGTAATTTTTGTAGGCTCGATTTGAGCATTTAAACCTATTGCAAAAAAGCAAACCAAAAAAATTGTAATGTATTTTGACATTTTTTATGTTTTATTTATAAGTGTATACAATTAATAAAGCAAATTTAAGATTTAAAAGTTCAAAATAAAAGACCTAATTGTTTAATAAGAAGTTAATTTTTGACTTTCCTGCCTCTAATATGTCCTTTTAATGCAAAGATTGCACCAAAAAAGTGGTTAAAAATGACTACTTTTATGTTCCCTTATGATAACGAATTAAACCAGAACCTGAATGATAGATTTTCCTAGCAATCTTACCAAGGCACTCACAGATAGTAACTCTACCACACAATATACTGACACAGTTTTAAATGATTTTTGGCTTGCAAATGTAAGTCGAGAAGCCAGTTTATTAGGCAGGAGAGAAGTTTTAACTGGAAAAGCCAAGTTTGGTATATTAGGAGATGGAAAAGAGTTGCCTCAATTGGCATTAGCCCATTTTTTTAACAAAGGTGACTTTAGAACTGGTTATTATAGAGATCAAACATGGATGTTTGCACTCGGCATTGCAAATGTTCAAGACTTTTTTGCTCAACTGTATGCAGATCCCAAAAATGACCCATTTAGTGGTGGAAGACAGATGAACAACCACCCAGCAACTGCATTTATCGATGAAAATGACAATTGGTTAAAGCATTCTGAGCTTTATAATGTTACTTCTGATATCTCAAGTACTGGGGGGCAAATGGCAAGAGCTCTTGGGTTAGCCACTGCCTCAAGAAAATTTAAAAATATAGAAGGCTTAGATTCTGAAAACTTTTTCAGTAATAACGGTGAAGAAATTACGTTTTGCTCAATTGGCGATGCCAGTACGTCAGAAGGTATTTTTTGGGAAACTTTAAACGCAGCCACAGTTTCAAAAGTTCCATTATGCGTTCTTGTTTGGGACGATGGATTTGGAATTTCTGTACCAACCAAATTACAAACAACTAAAGGAAGTATTTCAAAAGCATTGGAAGGCTTTTTAATAGACGAAGAAGGTGAAGGTATTTTGATATATACTGCAAAAGCATGGGATTATGCAGAAATGATCAATGTCTTTGACAAAGCAACTTCAAAATTAAGGAATGAGCACAGACCAGTGTTGATACACATCCAAGATTGTACCCAACCTCAAGGGCACTCGACTTCTGGTTCGCATGAAAGATACAAGTCAAAAGAAAGATTGCAGTGGGAAAAGGATTTTGATGGATTGGTAAAAATGGAGGAGTGGATTCTTGAAAATAATTTATCAGATCAAGAAACCTTAGATAAAATAAAGAAAGAAGCTAAAACTTATGTAAAAAATGAAAGTAAGACAGCTTGGACCAATTATCAAGCAAGTATAATTGACAGCCGAAAAGAACTGATTGGCATTTATGACAATGTTTCGAATTCACCAAGCATTGAGCAATTGAAGCTTGAATTGTCAAAAATGATCGAGCCAGCCTTTGGAGAAGTATTATCCAATGCACGAGCAACGAGACAACAGCTGATTACCCATAATTTACAAATTCCTGATGCATTAGAGGAATTTATAAATAAAGGAATGGCATATGGTAAAGAAGCTTATCGAACGCATTTGTATTCAGATACAGATAAAGCAGCCTTAAACATTCCAGTTGTTCCCAAAGAATATTCAAAAGACAGTGAAGTACTAAATGGATATCAAATTATAAATAAATTTTTCGACATTACTTTTGAAAAATATCCAAACACTTTTGCATTTGGGGAAGACGTAGGAAACATTGGAGATGTGAATCAAGGTTTTGCTGGTCTTCAAGAAAAATATGGCGTAGAGAGAATTTTTGATACAGGAATTAGAGAATGGAGTATTATGGGTCAAGCCATTGGAATGTCAATGAGAGGCTTACGTCCAATCGCAGAAATCCAATATCTAGATTATCTAATTTATGGTCTTGCCCCTTTGACTGATGATTTGGCAACTTTGAGATACCGGTCCAACAATTTGCAAATGGCGCCTGCGATTATTAGATCAAGAGGACACAGACTAGAAGGAATTTGGCATGCCGGTTCACCTTTAGGTTTGATGTTGGGAAGCCTTCGAGGTATGTACATTTGTGTTCCTAGAAATTTTGTTCAGGCCGCAGGAATTTATAATACATTGCTTCAGTCAAGCGACCCAGCTATTGTAATTGAGGTTTTAAATGGTTACAGACATAAAGAAACAATGCCTGATAATCTTGGGGAGTATACAGTACCGTTAGGTGTTCCTGAAATCATTACAGAAGGAAATGATCTGACAATTGTGACTTATGGTCCTAATGTAAAATATGCCCAAGAAGCTATTGAGAAATTGGTTGCTTTACCTCAATCAATTGAACTGATCGATGTACAGACATTGATTCCTTTTGATCTAGAGCATACAATTGTGGAATCACTTAAAAAAACCAACAGAGTCTTGTTTTTGGATGAGGATGTACCAGGTATGTCTACTTCTTATATGATGCAAAAAGTTTTAGAGGAGCAAGGCGGCTATTATTACCTTGATGCCAAACCAGCCACTTTATCTGCATCTGAAAATAGAACTGCCTTTGGATCGGATGGTGATTATTTTTGTAAGCCTCAAGTTGAAGATATTGTTGATAAGATCTTAGAAGTTCTGGGAGAATAAGATAAATGAATACCATTTTCTATGTAAATCACAAAGTGACATTTATACGCATTACATATATCTGTAACATATAAACATATGATTGACATATGATTAACTTATATTTACGTAATTTATATATGAAATATACCTAATAACTATTCTTTTATAAGACAGCGTTTTCTTTACATTTGCACTCTGGGTTAACGAAAACTAGACAACCAGAGTCCATATATTTGAAAACTATACACTACGATTAGCGAAAGCTGAGCCAGGGTCATTCCAAAAACCGAGAAAATTAATTTTTTCTCATCCCATGAAACTGGGTAGTGTGTGGTTTTCTTTTTTCACTTCTAGGCTTTATTGGTTTTTTAATCCATATCAAGTAAATCCAAAACATGATTCCTCTACATACTTAAGACTGTCAATATTATAGGATAGTTTGGCAGCTATCATTATTATTACTACTTTAGATTTTATGGCTAAAAATGAAAATCAAAACGAAAAGACATTTAGTCCCTTTCGTGAAAGATTGTACGAGATAATTTTTGAAGCAGATTCCCCTTTGGGTAAGGCATTTGACGTCATCTTACTCGTTTTCATTTTATTCAGTGTCATATCTGTAATGCTTGAAACCGTCCCAAATCTTAATGCTAAATATGGAGCTCTCTTTAAAGGTCTTGAATGGGTATTTACAGTTTTCTTTACTTTAGAATACTTTACTAGAATATATACAGTCCACAGTCCCAAAAAGTACATGACTTCATTTTTCGGTATTGTAGATTTACTATCAATTCTTCCAACATATATTGGTCTATTACTCTATGGAACTCACAGTTTGATGGTTATAAGAGCTCTTAGACTACTTAGGGTATTTAGAATTTTCAAATTGGGAGGATTCTTATTTGAAGGACAAATTATAATAAAAGCCTTAAAGGAATCTCGAAATAAAATAACCGTTTTCATGTTTTTCATTTTGATTATTGTTTCCATTTTCGGCAGTATAATGTATTTGATTGAAGGAGCTGCTGGAAATGAAGCGTTTGACAGCATACCACGCTCTGTCTATTGGGCAGTTGTAACATTAACAACAGTTGGTTATGGAGATATTTCTCCAATTTCACCACTGGGCCAGTTTATTGCAGCCATTATAATGATTTTGGGTTATTCTGTTATTGCTGTGCCTACGGGTATTGTCTCAAGTGAAGTAACTAGAGCCTATCGAAGAAAAAAACAAAAGGAAATTATAAATACACAACTTTGCTCACACTGCATGGATGATGAGCACCATTTCAAAGCAAAATTCTGTAAGACCTGTGGAAATAAGATGCATCCGCTGGATCATTAGTTTACAATGTAAACAGTATCAACAATGCTCCAATACCTCAATTCCAACATTATTTGTTCGTTAATAATTAATTTGTAGCACATCATTTTTCAGATCCTTGATAGAGTCAATCTTGAAATCTGGTTTAATACCTGTTGTATTTTCCTTACCATAATAATTATACCAGCAGGTTTTATATCCAAAATTATTTCCACCCAAAATATCAGACTTAAGTGTATCACCTATAACCAATACCCTATCCTTTTCAGGTTTCCCCAAGAGGTCATGACAATGATCAAAAAAAGCAGGTTGGGGCTTCGCAACACCAATTTCGTCTGAGATTATTATATGCTCAAAATGTGGTTCAAGATTCTTGGCTTTTATTCTTGGCCATTGTACCTCAGAGAGTCCATTGGTTACCATCATCAAATTAAAATGTGGCTTGATATCTTCCAGCATATCCAATGCGTGATCAACGTAAAATGGATATTCTTTAATGCCGTCGAAGTATACATCATTGGCTATATGTGGGTTAGAATCTATATTTTTAGCCTTAAAAAATAGATCCCACCGCTTCCATTTCAGTTCACTATGACAGATTAGACCTGCTTCTCTCTTATCCCATACCTCATGATTTATTTCATTGTAAATGGGATACAATACATCTGAATCTAGGTCTGGATCTATACTTTGCAAAAGCATTTTAAAAGCATATTTGGAGCTTTTACCAAAATCGAGAATGGTATTGTCCAGATCGAATAACAACCAATCAAACTGCTGCATATCACTTGACAATTTAAATTACTTAGGCAATCGCAATACATGAAGAATCCGCTTCACGCCCCAATTCCGAGCACCATTGGCTACCATAATAAAGAGACCACCGCAAAGTGCCAGATTTCGCATAAAAGCTTTAAGATGGAGGCCTTTAACATCAACTGGATCATTCCAGAAGGAATAGACAATCATTGTGAATGTAAACCAATAAATGAGCAGTAAAAGTGCTCCAATACTGGCATAATACCCAATAATTACCATGATTGCGCCCAACAAAAGTATGATTATCGAAGCTACGATTAACCAATCTTGAGCGAATGTGATGCCATAATTTGTCAATGTATTCCTTGTCTCATCAAAGAAAACCATTGTATCAAAAGCCTCATAAAAGAAAAATAATCCTATCAATAAACGCCCTACTAGGTCCGCAGTATTCTTCATCATTCCAGTCTTTAAGTCAACTTTCATAACACATAAATCGTATTAATATGAATTGACTATTGCAAAATTAGGTCGCAAATATACTTTAATTGAAATAAGCAACATCGAAAATCAGTTAAAACCCTTATTTCTATTAATAGGATGTTTAATACTTTTGCATACAAATTAAATAAAAGCACAATATATTGAATAAGTTACTTCAAAGATCAGCGGTTTTTTATTACTCATCACTTATAAGTGGCGTTTCTGTTTTTAATGCTAAAAGATCTGCCAATATGGCAATGAATCTTTTCCAGACACCTAGAGGACAAAAATTATCTCCAAATCAAAAAATATATTTAGCATCTAATCAAAAGGAGACTATAATTCATAACGGGGAAACTATCCCTTACTATAACTGGAAAGGAAATGGTAAAAATGTTTTAATGCTTCATGGTTGGGAAAGCAGCAGTTATAGGTGGAAACCATACTTAAAAGATTTGAACAAACTAGATATTAATGTTTATGCTGTAGATGCTCCAGCTCATGGAAGATCAAATGGTAAAAAATTTAGTCCAAAAGAATATGCTGGCGTTATAAAATCAATTGTAGAACGTGAAAAAATTGACACCATCATAGCGCATTCTGTCGGAGCTTATGCGACAATTATTTATGCTAGTGAACAAGAAACACCTGCCTATTTAAAGAATTTGATTTTAATGGCACCCACAGGAAAGCTACGAGATTTCATGAAACAATTTTATGATTTTTTAAATTTAAGCGATAAAGTGAGATCTGCCTTTGAAGATAATTTTATGTCTACATATGGACAACCATTAGACTATTATGACTCTGCCAATCTTATTAAAAAGGTAAATGTTGGAGGCCTATTGATTCATGATAAAGAAGATGCGATCTTACCGTTCAAAGATTCAGAAAACATAGCAAAGGTTTGGACCAAAGGAAAGTTCATACACACAAAAGGATTTGGACACCGTTTGAAGGGACCAATAATCAAGGAACAAATCATTGACTTTTTGAAGAAAAACAGTTAAATGTATTGCTTAGTCTTTAATTGATTTTACAATCGCTTGCACCACTCTCTGTCCATCCATAGTCGCTGATAAAATACCTCCAGCAAATCCAGCACCTTCTCCACATGGATATAAATTCTTAATTTGACTGTGTGTAAAATTCTCAGGATCTCTAGGAATTCGAATAGGCGAGCTTGTACGACTTTCTGTAGCCACAACATTGGCAGCATCTGTAAAGTATCCTTTCATTTTTAAACTAAAAGCCAAAATACCTTGCTTTAGTCTATCATATACAAAAGGAGGCAACAACTCATGAAGGGGAGCTTTGTAAAGTCCAGGAATATAAGATGTATCATTTAAATCTAACATATCTTTTCCATTTACGAAATCTATCAAATTTTGTGCAGGTGCTTTTTGTGACCCATCTCCAAACTCAAACAATTGCTGCTCGACTTCTCTTTGAAAATCTAAGTTTGCAAACAGCCCATTAAAGCCATTCGCGTTGAGTTCTTCATTGGAAATTGCTGTTACAATTCCTGAATTTGCAAATGGCGAATCACGACGGGATAAACTCATACCGTTAACTACGATTTCGCCTGGAGCAGTAGCAGCAGGAACGATCAATCCGCCTGGGCACATACAAAAAGAAAAAACACCAATATCATTTACTTGAGTGACCAACTTGTAAGAAGCTGCAGGTAGATTTTCTTCCCTTGGATTCTGTCGGTATTGTATTTCATCAATTAATTCCTGAGGATGTTCAATTCGGATACCCAATGCAAATGGCTTGGCCTCCATGTAGATATTATGTTTATTCAAAAGATAAAAAATATCTCTAGCAGAATGCCCCGTTGCCAAAATAACCTTATCACCTCTTATTTCTTTTTCATCATTTACAACTACGCCAAGGCACATATCTTTTTCAAAAATAAAATCAGTTACGTGGTGATCAAACAACACTTCTCCACCATGACTTATAATAGTGCCTCTAATGGCTGCAATTATTTTTGGCAATTTATTAGATCCAATATGTGGATGGGCGTCAATTAAAATATCTTCATTTGCTCCATGATCAACAAGTATTTTTAATGATTTCAAAATCTTTCCTCGTTTTTTAGATCTCGTATATAATTTACCATCAGAATATGTACCTGCACCACCCTCTCCAAAGCAATAATTACTGTGTGGATTTACAATGCCATCTTGCTGAATTGCCTTGAGGTCTCTTCTTCTCGCTTGCACGTCTTTACCTCTTTCAATGACAATCGGCTTCAATCCATGCTCGAGACATTCTAAAGCTGCAAAATATCCTGCAGGACCAGCCCCAATTATTAAAATGCGTTTTCCGTTTTCAGATTTCTGGTACTTTACATTAATAGCGTCTGCATCATTCTTAGGTTTCTCTCTTAGCCCTACAATAATCTTCAATAGAAAAAGTGGCTCCTTTCTAGAATCAATTGATTTTTTGACAATTTTGTACTCAAATTCATAATGCTCTTTGATCTTGAGCTTCTTTCTCAATATTGATTTGATGACATCTTCGTTGTTGATGTCTTGTGGCTTGAGTTTTATTTGGATTTCCTTGATCATTGTTGCAAAGGTAGTTTTTTATCTTCAATGCTTCAATGTCAGCAATGCGTCAATGTCAACAATGATTCAATGCTCTAATAACCAGATCTCAAGTATCAGGTATCTGAGATTAGGTATCAGGTGCGCCAGCTGGCGGGTGTCAGATTTATAATCTCTGGTGTCTTAAGTCTATTGCCTGATCTCTTTTTTCCTGGTATCTCCAGTAAGAAGTCTATAGACAATTATTCATTATTAATCATTATTTGTAAAAATATCGTAACTTATTTCCATCTAGGTTCGTATTACCTTTATACTTATAAAAATAAATCCAAATGAAATACATACTAATCCTCATTGCTCTTTCATATTCAATGACCGTTTCTTCTCAACAGATCTACAAATACAATGACAGTCATAAAATTGGAACCGGAAAAACACTGCATTTGTCATCCAATGATGCCAATGTGATTATATCTGGAAATAACACATCAAATGCATCAATTGAAATATACAGAGAAGCAAAAGGCAGCATTGCTAAAAAGGAAGATTTTGGATTTGAAATTGAAGAAAAGAATGGGGACTTGTTTATTCTTGAGAGGAGAAAGCAATCCAAAGTCAATTTTATTGGATATTTAAATATCATGGAATATACAATCAACATCTCACTACCACATAATGTAAAGTTGAAATTAGAAGGTGATGATGACAATTATGAAATCAAAAATATTGATGGCGAAATTATTATAAAAAGCGAAGATGGCAATGTAAATATTTTTGAATGCAATTCACCTAAGATAAATATCAAATCTGATGATGGCAATATTAACATAGCTAACTTTAATGGCGACTTTAAAACCAGTTTAGAAGATGGAAATATTACTATGACAGATTGTGTAATCAACAATTTTGATGTAAAAATTGACGATGGCAATATTAATTTAAAATATTGTGAGACAAGAGATACTAAGATAAGAACAGAAGACGGTAACATAAATTTAGATGTTGTAAAAGGAGACTTATCAGTTACGCTTGATGATGGAGACTTTGTTGCTCACGATGTATATTCCCAAAATATAGATATTAAAGGATATGATGGTGACGTTAGCTTGGGTTTACATATGGAAAATAATGCCAATTATAAGATAGAGCTAGATGATGGCGACTTGGACATTGAATTGTTAAGTGGTGGTGGCATTATTAAAGTAAGATGCGATGATGGAGATGTTAAACTTAGATCCAGGGATTTTGATATGTTGACTGATGAAGATCATTATAAGGAAATAAAAACTTCAGGAAGTGGCAATGGCAAGATGGTAGTTAAAATTGAAGATGGAAATGTGCGAATTGGAAAATAAGGTTTTTACTCTTTCTCAAAGGTAGAATGAAATCGGATTTTCAGGTAACGCCTGAAATTCCGATTTTTTGATACACTTCGTATACCTGCAATTTTTTTTCAACTTCAGAAAGTCTCCTTATTCGTAGCTTTCAAATAATAATTGATCAAAATCCTCCAAAGAAATATCTAACATTTATAATCAGATACCCGATTTCATTAAAATATGGACAGTTAAATTGCTTGAATTGCTAGCAACTTAAAATGAACATTCTTAACAAAGAGGACATTTATTCGTACTTATTCAACAAGTTTTTCATAAATTATATCATTAATCCCTTTAATCGGACCACTGACAACACGTATTTCGTCGAAAAAACGGGTAGAATTATTAATTTGCCTTGACTTGACGCTTGATAAATGACAAAATTGTACCTTTGCCACGATTTTTAAAAAAGACAGAATCAATATCAATAATCAACTCAGATAAATGGATAAGAATCAAGGGATAGGTATAGCGCTTTTATTTATTGTTTTTGTAGCATATTATACGTTTACAAAACCAACGGCAGTTGAACTAGAGCGTGTACAATTTGTGCAGGACTCTATAGCACAAGCTAAAGTTTTAGAAGAAAACACGCCTTCAAGCCAAGCATTAACCAAGACTACAACAACAGAATTACCAGATTCCATAAAAAGAGCCAATTTAGCTCAATCATTTGGGTCGTTTGGTGAAGCAATGATTGGAAATTCTCAGATTGTAAATATTGAGAACAATCTTATTAATTTGGCATTTGACACCAAAGGAGGCCGTATCTCTACAGCGACACTGAAAAACTACATGAAAATCACAGAAGATGAGGAACATGTGCAGACTAAAAACATGTTGTCATTGTTAGAGGATTCAAAAAACAAGTTTGAATACTACATCCCAACGCAATCAAATGGTACAGTCAATAGTGCTGACTTATATTTCACTCCAGAAGCTAAAGGAAATACAATCACCTTTACAGCAAATGTTGGAGCTGCACAATCAATAAAGCATGTGTATATTTTAAAAGACAGCTCGTATCACCTTGATTATAGAATTGATCTTGAAGGCTTCGATCAGATAGTTGATAGAAGTAACCCAAACTTAAGATTTAAGTGGCACAATTACCTGGATCGTTTAGAGTTGAATACCACTTTTGAGCAATACTATACTACAGTTTATTTTAAAGAATTAAATGAAGATTCTGATTATTGTAACTGTAGAACGGATGATAAAGAAGAAGTTGAAAAACGAGTAGAATGGGTATCTAACGTGAATCAGTTCTTCAACACTTCATTAATGGCAGAAAATGTGAAGTTTGAAAACAGCATATTTGAAACTGTAGCCTTAGATAAGGAAAACGAAGATTTAAAATTATTGAAGTCTGAATTTGATATTCCTTTGAATTTAAGCAAAAGTGAAAGTATAGAAATGGCAATGTACATAGGCCCCAATGAATTTAAGGCATTGAGAGCTTATGATATGGAATTAGAGGGAATCATCCCGTTTGGTAGATCATTGTTTGGTACAATCAACAGATGGGTCATCAGACCTGCTTTCAATTACCTATCTCGCATTATAGGTTCTAAAGGTGTAGTGATTATCGTTTTGATTTTCATAATCAAAATGTTGTTATACCCATTGATGTATAAAATGTTACATTCTCAAGCAAAAATGGGGGCTCTTAAGCCTGAATTGGCTTCTTTAAAGGAGAAACATAAAGGTGACCAACAGAAAGTCCAAATGGAAACTATGAAGATCTACAAAGAATACGGAGTCAGTCCATTGGGTGGGTGTATGCCGATGATCTTGCAAATGCCAATTTGGTATGCCTTATTTAGATTCTTCCCAGCCTCAATTACATTTAGGCAAGAGCCATTTTTATGGGCTACAGATTTATCATCTTTCGATGTCATTGCTTGGTTGCCTTTTGAAATCCCAGCCTTCGGTTCGCACATCAGTTTATTTACAATTCTATGGGCGATTTCGACTGTTGCATATTCATATTACAATATGAAGCACATGGACATGGCTGCCAACCCAGCCATGAAATATATCCAATATTTGATGCCAGTTACATTCTTGGTATTCTTCAATGGTTATGCCTCTGGTCTTACTTGCTATATGTTTTTCAGTAATCTTTTCAATGTGGCACAAACTATATTAACTAAGAAGTTTGTGTTTAAGGATGAAAAACTACGTGAAGAATTGATGTTGTCAAAAAGCAAACCTAAGAAAAAAGGTGGCTTCTCATCCAAATTGGAAGAGGCTATGAAACAGCAGCAGGAAGTTCAAGCTAAGAAGAAGAGCCAACAACAAAAGAAAAAGAAGAAGAGATAATTTTGTTATCTTAAAGTAATTTGTTCTTCAAAGTCAAAACTATCTTTGAATATGTCAAGAATTGTTGGTGTTTTAGGTTCTGGTTCATTTGGTACTGCTATAGCACGTATCCTATCTAAGAACACCGAAGTTTTAATTTACAGTCGAAGACAAGAAGTTGCAGATCGCATAAACAACGAGGGTAAAATAAAAGACTACGAGCTCAATTCAAACGTTAGAGCTACAACGGATATTTCTGAAATAGGTAAAAAGTGTCATTTGATATTTCCAATTCTGCCTTCAGAATACTTTAGAAGTGTGATTAAAAACCTAGCACCCCACATTGGGCCAGGTCACTTATTGATTCATGGCACAAAAGGTCTTGATGTTTCTCCGGAGTTTGAATCAGCCACTGATATAAGTACTATCAAAAAGACTGTATTTACCATGAGTGAGGTCATCACGCAAGAATCTAGTGTTATTAGAACAGGAGCTTTGGCTGGACCAAATTTGGCGAAAGAAATTCTAGCTGGACAACCAGCTGCAACTGTGATTGCGTCGGAGTTTGACGAAGTCATTCAATTGGGACGATCCGTATTGGCCAGCCATAATTTCATTGTTTATGGTTCTTATAATCTTAAAGGTATTGAGCTTGCTGGTGCTTTAAAAAATATGATCGCCATTGCTTCGGGATTGATGAACAAAATGGGATTTGGTAAAAATATGGAAGCCTTGCTAATAACAAGAGGTCTTCGTGAAATGATACACATTGCTCAAGCTGTAGGTGCCGAGGTCAGACCGTTTTTAGGAACAGCTGGCGTAGGAGATTTGATTGCCACAGCTACAAGTACACAAAGTCGTAATTATACATTTGGTGGGCATTTGGCTGAAGGAAAATCTATTTCAGAAATCAGAGAATTGATGGATGAAGTTGCTGAAGGATATAGGACAATAAATTTTGCACATCGGATTGTAACTGCCGCTAAGATAAACGCGCCTATTACCGATACGTTATATAAAGTTGCTTACGAGGGATATAGTGTAAGAAAGGCATTGTTGCAATTGGTTAATAATCCTAGTGAAATTGATGTGGATTTTATTTAAACGGGCGGTCGCTTCGCTTCCTTAACGGGCGGTCGCTTTCGCTTCCTTTACGGGCGGTCGCTTCGCTTCCTTTACGGGCGGTCGCTTCGCTTCCTTAACGGGCGGTCGCTTCGCTTCCTTAACGGGCGTTCACTTTGTTCTCTTTACGGGCGGTCGCTTTCGCTTCCTTTACGGGCGTTCACTTTGTTCTCTTAACGGGCGGTCGCTTTCGCTTCCTTTACGGGCGTTCACTTTGTTCTCTTAACGGGCGGTCACTTTCGCTTCCTTTACGGGCGTTCACTTTGTTCTCTTAACGGGCGGTCACTTCGTTCTCTTAACGGGCGGTCACTTCGTTCTCTTAACGGGCGGTCACTTCGTTCTCTTAACGGGCGTTCACTTCGTTCTCTTAACGGGCGTTCACTTCGTTCTCTTAACGGGCGTTCACTTCGTTCTCTTTACGGGCGGTCGCTTTGTTCTCTTAACGGGAGGTCGCTTCGCTTCCTTAACGGGCGGTCGCTTTGTTCTCTTTATGGGCGGTCGCTTCGCTTCCTTATATGGCAGTATGTTAAGTTTTTTTGCACCAAAACTTTTAGATAATGCATCTTCGTTTTATTACAATAACATTATCAAATCAGATACTATGATTTTTTTACGAATCGCTACTACTTTATTTATTCTATTCCTCTCCTTTATAAATGTATTTTCTCAGGTAAATGAAGAAAAGAGGGAATGGAAATTAAATCCTCAAATTGATAGAAATACTACGGAAGTATTTAAAGTTGTGGAAGAGATGCCTCGGTTTGCTGGATGTGAGGAAGAGGAAATTGACAATAAAAAGAAGAGACTTTGTACAGATCAACTTCTAAAAGCTTATGTAAATAAAAACGTATCATTTACGAAAGACGAAAATGGTAAGCCTCTCGATTATATGGCCGTTGTGCAATTTATTGTCAATAAGGATGGGAAAACCAGTGATATAAATCTTGTAAGGCCTATCAATGATTGTGATGCTTGCAATGAAGAACTTCTTCAAATCTTTGACAATTCGCCAAAATGGATTGCTGGTAGGCAGAGAGGCAAACTTGTAGATGTGCTTTATACATTTCCAATTAAAATGCGTTTTTAGAAAGATATTTAAGCAAAAAAATATCTATTGTTAACCTAGGTCACTTTTCAAAGTTAATTTATAATAACGGACTTGTTTATTATAAACGAT